>NZ_JAOTOA010000016.1:0-141136 GCF_036346535.1 Pseudomonas sp. Z18(2022) | reverse complement strand
CCGAGCGCAACAGGCGCGGCGGTGTGCTCTGTTGTACGGCCTTGAGCACATCGGCGGCGAACTTGCTGGCGGGCGTAGGCCGATCCTGAGAGGCCTTGGCCCGGGCGCGGATGCTTTCGCGCAGTGGCCACCAGGGCGATTGCTCATTGATCAACAGCTCGGCCTGGGTGCCGGCGTTTTTTGCAAAGCTGGTATCGATGGCCCCCGGTTGCACTTCCATCACCCGCACGCCAAACGGTGCCAGCTCCATGCGCAATGCATCGCTCAAGGCATGCACCGCCGCTTTTGAAGCGCAGTACGCACCGGCAAACGGCGTGACCAGCACACCCGAGACACTGCCGATATTCACCACCAACCCTTTGCGCTGGCGCAGGGCCGGGAACAGCGCCTGCGTCACCCCGACCACTGAAAACACATTGGTCTGGAACTGCTGCTGCATCGCCTGGGTGCCGCCGTCGAGCAACGGGCCCATGGCGCCGTAGCCGGCGTTGTTGATCAGTACGTCCAGCGCGCCGATCTGCCCGGCCAAGTGCGCCAGTGCAGCGCTGTCGTTGACGTCCAGTTGCACGGCGTTAAAGCCGGCGGCGCTGAGTGTTGCAACATCCTCGGTGCGCCGGGCACTGGCCCACACGTCAAAGCCCGCGTGTTTGAAGGCATCCGCCAGGGCACGGCCAATGCCACTGGAACACCCGGTAATGAGTACGTTGGGCATGGATCAATCCTTTGTCAGGGTTAGTCGGAAAAGCTGCCTTGCAAATGCTCGGCGCGAAATTCCAGGGTTTGCGGGCGGTAGCCGGGGCGCAGCGGCGGCACCGGCAGGCAGTCTTCCCAGGTGGCGCCTGCCTGCAACTCGCCGGGGCCGCGGTAGCGCGGGGCAGCGTACACGTTGTCCGCCAGGTTGACCGTATCGCCCGGCGCATAGGCCGCGATGCGCCAGCGCAGTTCGGTCAGCGGCACGTTGTTGCCGTTGTTCAAGGTGAGTTTGAGCGGGCGGTCCGCCGGGCACTCTTTAGGGGCGTACACGGTACGTAGCTCCAGGCGTGCCAATTGCTGGGCCTCGCGGTTGTCCAGCCACACCACCCACATCGCCACCAGGCCCAGGCCGACGGCGGCCGCGAGCGAAACCGGCAAGGCCCGGGCCGGGTAGCGCAGCAGAAGGATTAGCCAGGTAATGACCAGCAGAACACCGATGAACACGATAAAACCCTCGCTTGCCATGAGCGTTCATCGTAGCTGAGCTCGAGGGCCAAGCCTATTCACCTACCGTAACGTATTGCATTTTTCCCACAGGAACCCGCGGACTCTCTTACCCCACTGATTGATTCATCATCGGAGCGATATCACTTTTAAAAGGGCAACGGACTGACTCCCTTAATGACAGGGTCCATTCAATGATCGTTAAGCGTCATACCCACTATCATCCTGATCTTCCCCCTCCATCTGATTCATCCAACCAGCCATCCTCTGGGAGCGAGGCGCCAGGCCCTGGAGCACCGGCGCCATTTTCTGGCCTCCCTGCCATTGGTACGCCAGCCATACCCGTCGTGCGGAGCATTCATCCGGCCACGGTCGCCGAGTATGTTTTTGGCAAGCCTGCTTCTGCTCAGCAGGGCTTCCTCGGCCAGCACGATGCACTCAACATTAAAATAAACCGGTTGATCAGCCAGCAGCCCAGCTACGAACAATTTGTGCAGGAGTATCAAGAGTACGTTGCCAGGACGCCTGGCGCCGTGGGAGAAATCGGGGAGCTGTTTGCCAACGCCGTCACTCGGTTCTGGACGTCTCCCCGCCCCAACGAAAAAGATCCGAGCCCACCTCAAGATCAATTGATCAACCTGCACCGGGAAATGCTTTCCATCCAGGCGGCTCTGCGCCTGGAGGACGGTACCCTGAGCCCGGCGAGCAAGGCCCTGATCGACAAGGCGTTCCGCTATCCCACGTTGGCCGCCCGGGAAAGCGCTTTCCCCGACGGTGCGCGGCCTGGCGTTTACCCGATCACGTTGGATGACAACACGCCAAACGGCGCGCGGCTGGCCGGAGCCTTCATGATTACCTCCACAGATGGTTCCTGGAAGACACAACCTCACTGGCCCAACGGTGACAAAAACATCAAGGCTGACGAAGGTAACGGCCCTGTGGTGCTTTACACCCCCGGCGAAGGGTTTGAGGAATTTGCGACCCCGGCCCAACTGCAAGCGGCGCTGGCACAGCGCATTGACCAGGGAGGTATCCCCGCAAAGCTCCTGTCTGAAAGTTTGCCGCTATCGGTGGAAAACCTGCGCAAGCCTTTGCGCGGGGATGACCTGACGCTCAGTTTCGCGCCCACTTCAGGAGATGTGATAGCAGAAGCAGTTCCTCAGCTTTTGGAGCGGCAAAAAGCCGAGCTGAACGCTTTGATTCACTCAGACACCAGCGACATGGACGGCCCCCAAATCGCCCAGGCCATGAACAATGCCGCCAATTGGTCGTCTCAAATGGACAGCAGCAATGCCATGCTTGCCCGGGGTGAAAAGCTCGAAGATAAACAACAGCCGCCATGGTTGAAAAACCTGTCCCCCATGGACGCGGGGCAATATCAATACCTGGACACGAGCGAGCACCAATCCCTCCAGAACCTGGTGCCGTTACTGGAAGAAATTCCCTCGCTGCAGCGTTTTGCCAATCAGCAACTGAACGCCGCGCTGCAGAAAAAATACCCGACGGCGAGTTTTGACCCGGACAAGATCGTGGTGACCACCACCACGCAATCCAGAGTGCATACCGGCCGGCCCGGCGCCTACGTTCCACGCAATGTCAGCAGCCACCATAGTTCCCTGACTGAGCTGGCCTTGAAAAACCCCACTGCCTGGCCTGCGGCAGAAAGTCACCAATACTCTTCCGTGGCATTCGCCGCACCCTTGACCGACGCCTCGGGCAAGCCGGTACTGGGGTCCGACGGAAATCCCGTGGTCCTGGGAACTGAAGAGCTCAAGGCATTGGTCAATGAACTGGACGTGGGTGGTAATTACATCCAGTTTCTCAAGACGCGAATGGCGCCCGACGCTCAGACCGGAGAACCGGGGAAACTGCGTTCCGCGTGGAAAGCCAATCTGTCCGATGTGATGAACAAGCAGGCGTTTCTGTGGGAGTTGAACCCGCAGGCTTATCCACAGGGATCCCCGGCATCCGAGTGGGTCCAGACCGTGCTCGATTTTCCGGACCCGGCCACCCGGCCCCAGGTGGATGGAAAAAACATCGTTGCCAACACCGTCAGTCACCATGGCCAGGCGCTCCAGGGTGTCATCGCCATTGGCAATGGCGAGGCCGAGGCCGGGCCGCTGGTGTTGTATACCCCTGATGCGCCTGACGGCATGTCCTTTCGACAAGTTGCCAACCAGGCTGCCCTGGAGGCGCTTTTCGAGCAGCCGGAATGGAAAGCCTATGCCCGAAGCAAAACGTCGCCGCTCAATCCGGACAGCCTGGGGGCTGTCATCCAGGACTATCGAGACGGCGACGTCATCAAAAACCTCAAGCGTGTGGGCAAGGCGAACGAGCTGACAAGCAATGCGTACCTCAAACCTATCCAGGGTGACTTTCAGGATGCACTGTACAAACAGCTGACGGAGATACTGCTCGATAAGGCGGATCTCGGTTCTGTCAGCTCCGCCGAGGTGGCCAAGGAGTCGGCCTACAACAAGACGATGTTCGGTATCGAGATCGCCACCCAGTTCATGGACCTCTTGCCGGTGATTGGCAAGGGTATTTCGACTGCCGTCAGGCTCACCAAGTCCGGGCTGAGGGTCGTCCGGGCGCCTGGCCAATCCATCGTGAGGGTGCTCGACAAACCCAACCGACTTGCCATGATCTATAGCCGTTACGGCGGCGGGGTGAAGACTGGTGATACGGCCAGTCCGATTCTGCGCCCGGTCCTGCAGCCGTCGCTGGCAGCCAGGGTCATGCCGCTGACACCCTCGGAAATAGCGGGTCAAGGTAGGGGCGCAACGCGCACGTTGCCAGACATCAGTGCCTATTCCGTTCCTGAGAACGTGCTCGACGGCCGTACGATGAGGGGCGACGGTACTTATCAAGTCGGGGAGCAGTTCTATGTGCGTTATACCGACGGTACCGGCGTCAGCAAGCCGTATGAAATCAGCCCGGTTTACAAAGTCGAAAGCGGATACGTTCGAGTCGTTGACCCGCAAACCAAAAAGACTGTGGCGTTCCTGCAGTCGGCGGGTGAGGGGCAATGGCGGCTGAACAGGATGCTGGGTGGTGCGAGGGGGGAAGGCAGTCAAGGGGTCAAACGCCCGGCGACGCTCGATATACAGCCGACCTCTTCCAATGCCTCAAAAAGACCTAGAACGCCCGAAGCCTTTCCAGGCGAAAAAGCGGAACTGGACCCTCCCGTCAAAGGCGAGAACGTGTATTACCACTACACGGGGAACGATGCATCGGCTTCCATCAATGCCGACTGGCATTTGCAGCCGTCCTCTAAAGATCTTAAAGGGCAACCTTTACCCCATGGCCAGCGCCGGCATTACTTTACGAACCTGGGGCCTGGGGATACGACCCAGGCTGAGATATCCAGGACGATCTTTGGTCGGCGTCCCACCGGCAATACCCAGCAAAAGATGACGCAATACTACGAGATAAATACGTCGGGCCTTACGGTAATGCCAACGGGTAACAAGAACATTTTTTACGTGGATACAAAGTTCGACATCCCCTTGAAGTATCGAGACGGCGATGGCAACCCAGTTAGTCGCATCATTAAAAAGGGCCCGTTCAGCTAAGGTCAGGGCGGTATACAAACAGCCCGCCACTGACTGCGGATAGGGGACGCAGTCAGTGACGGGCGCTTGTTTTTCCGCGGTGTTACTGCGCGATGGTTTTCACCGACACGCCACGCTCGATCGGCGTAGACCGACCGTAGATATCTTCAAAGCGCTCGATATCGTCTTCACCCAGGTAGCTGCCGGACTGCACCTCGATAATCTCCAAGGGAATCTTGCCCGGGTTGCGCAAGCGGTGCACCGAGGCGATCGGGATGTAGGTGGACTGGTTTTCGGTGAGCAGGAACACGTTCTCGTCACAGGTGACTTCGGCGGTGCCGCTGACCACGATCCAGTGTTCGGCGCGGTGGTGGTGCATCTGCAACGACAGGCACGCGCCCGGCTTGACCGAGATGTGCTTGACCTGGAAGCGGCCGCCCATGTCCACCGAGTCATACGAGCCCCACGGACGGTAGACCTCGCAGTGGTTCTGAGTTTCGCTGCGGCCCTGTTCGTTGAGGGTATTGACCATCTGCTTGACGCCCTGGACCTTGTCCTTGTGGGCAATCATCATCGCGTCCTTGGTTTCCACCACCACGATGTTTTCCAGGCCGATCACCGACACCAGTTTGCCGTTGCCGTGGATCATGCAGTTCTTGCTGTCCTGGATCACCACGTCGCCCTTGCTGACGTTGCCGTTGGCGTCTTTTTCATTCACGTCCCACAGCGATGCCCAGCAACCCACGTCGCTCCAGCCGGCGGTCAATGGCACCACGCAGGCCAGCTGGGTTTTTTCCATCACGGCATAGTCGATGGAATTGTCCGGGCAGCAGGCGAAGGTGGACTCGTCGATGTCGATGGTGTCGGCGGTGTGGTTGCTGCGTTCCAGGGTCAGCATGCACGTGTCGTAGATGTCCGGGTCGTGCTTTTTCAGCTCCTCGAGGAAGCGGCTGGCGCGGAACAGGAACATGCCGCTGTTCCAGAAATAACCCCCGCTTTTGACGAACTCGGCGGCGCGTTTTTCATCCGGTTTTTCCACGAACTGCTGCACGCGGCTGACGCCTTCGGGCAGCAGCGAATCGTTGGTCGACTTGATATAGCCATAGCCGGTTTCCGGACGGGTGGCCGGTACGCCGAACAGCACCATCTCGCCGCGCTCGGCGGCCACGGTGGCCAGGGCCAGGGCGCGTTGCAGGGCTTTCTGGTCGTCCAGCACGTGGTCGGCGGGCAGTACCAGCATCAGCTCGTCACGGCCTTCGTTGACCAGCATCATCGCCGTCAGGGCCACGGCTGGCGCGGTGTTGCGGCCGAACGGTTCCATCAGGATGCGCTGGGTGTCCAGTTTGCGGGCGGCGAGTTGCTCGTTGACGATAAAGCGGTGGTCTTTGTTGCAGACCACGATGGGCGCATCCATGCCTTCGAATACCAGGCGCTCCAGGGTTTGCTGGAATAAGGTGTGCTCGGAGGTCAGGGCCAGGAACTGCTTGGGAAACTGTTTGCGGGAAAGCGGCCAAAGACGTGAGCCGCTACCACCGGAAAGGATTACTGGGATCATGTGTTTCTCCTTGAATCGATATGGGTCAGAGCTACGAAGGTTTGTCGTTTCACTCTTGTTTTTGTCCGGGCCTGAGTTGAAATGCTGACAATGTGGGAGCTGGCTTGCCTGCGATGGCGCCTTCAAGACCGCCATCGCAGGCAAGCCAGCTCCCACAAGGAGCGTGTCAACTCAGATAAATCATTAGCGAGTCGACACGGGGCGTTTCACCCACACTGGCGACAGGTTGGCGCCGGTGCCGGTGACGTACAGCACCGCGGCCTCACCACGCTCCAGGGCCACGGGCTTTACGTCGCCGACTTTCTTGTCGCCTTCATACAAGGCCAGGCTGACCTTCACCGGGTTGATCTCGCGCTCGCCACGGCCTTTGGCGGCTACGGCCTGGACCACGTCGGTCTTGCCGTCGGCGGTTTTCAGGGTCAGCGACTTGTCACTGAGGTTCTGCACGCGCACCAGGGATTTCTGCTTGTTCTTGAACGGCGGTTCTTCGATCAGTTGCGGCTGGCCGCTGCCACTGCTGACCAGGGTGTAGTAGTGGTCGGCGGCGAGCTTGACCGGCAGGGTCTGGCTGCCGACCTTGGCGCTGTAGTCACCACCTGGCATGAAGCTGAAGTCACTGCTGGCCAGCGGTGCAACTTCGCTTAAGTTGGTGCTGCCGACGGTGGCGCTGACTTCCTGGTTGCTGGCGTTGTACACCCGCACAAAGCTCGAGCCTTTTGGCGCGACGGGGCCGTAGAGGGCGGCATCGCCACCGGCGAAGGCAGACATCGAAACAACGCTCATGCCGGCGACGAGAGCAAAAGTTTTTGCGAGGTTAGTAGTGAAAGTCATGTGAGTTACCTCTCTTTCAGTTTTGCGCCCGGTCGGGCGTCTCGGATTTTGGTGTATTGATAGCCATGTTCTGTTGGCGCATACCGGCTTGTTTGAGCTGCGCAACCCACTGCGGGTCGGCGTCGCCGATTTCGTTGTTCACGGGCAGATAACGTTCAGGAAACTCCCAGATCAGCACCTGTGGCGGGCTGTTCTTGAAGTCGTCGCTTTTCAGGTAGCTGAGCATCGGCAGGATCGGGCCGTGGCCGTCTTCGGAGTAGTTGATGACGTCGCTGCCCAGGGCTTGCTTCAGCGCGCCGACAAAGTTCCAGTTCGGGTTGGCGCTGTAGCTGGTGCCCACCAGGGCCACCGGGGTTTCGCTGTCGCTGAACAGCGCGTCGTCGCCCTTGGTCTCAGCCAGGTGAGTCACGCGTTTTTGCAGCGGCTCCTTGGGCGGCATCAGGTTTTCGAACAGTGGGTCCAGGGGCAGGAACAGGCGCAGGTCACCCTTGTGCGGTTCGGTCTTCTCGGCTTCGGTGACAAAGCGTTGAGGCTCGCCGCTCAGGGGCGTTTTATTCGCAATCGTCCTGGCCAGCTCTTTGGCCGCCACTTCAGCGCCGTCCGGGGTCCAGTGGGTGTCGGTGCGCAGGAACACCTGCTGGCCGTGCAGCTTGGCCTGTTGCAGCGGGCCCATCAGGTCGGGGGCGACGATCTTGTCGGCGGCCATGCGGGCATGGAAGTCCTGGTAGAGACCGGCGTGGATGCTGGCCGGTTGCACTTCACCCAGGTGTTCCGGGTACAGGCGCACCTTGGCCGGCACGATCGCCATCACCAGTTGGATGCCCTGGGCCTTGAGCTTCTGGCGCACGCCTTCCACCAGGGCGTAGTTGCCCTGCAGGTTCTGGTCTTCGTTGACGATGGGGTTGAATTCCTCGTCGCTGTACAACCAGTGGTCGCGGCCAATCACCACGCCGGGGCGGCCTTCATTGAACAGCTTGTAGTCCAGGGCTGCCCAGAGGTTGGTGCCCAGGCGCTTGATCGGGAACTGGTCGTCGTAATGGGTCTCGACGGCCTTGGTCCAGCGACCGTTGAGCACGGTGGCGTCGGCGTTGGTGCTGAAGCCCAGGAAACTGCGCATCGACCAGGCGCCCAACGCCAGCAGCACGGCGAGGAACAAGGCGATGTAGAGGACGCGTAATGAACGGGTCATGGTCGGCTCCCTCAGAACTGGAAGTAAAGGAACGGCGAGAAGCTCTGCGCCGAAAGTTTGAGAATCGATGCCACGAACAGCAGCAGCACTGCAGCGCGCATGGCGTAGCGTGGCCAGGTGGCGCTCCAGTAGGCCGGTTGCACGGTGGCCTCGGTGCCCACGGTGTAGCCGGGCTCATGGATGCTGCCCGGGTTGTCGCCGGGTACCGCCTTGATCAAGCCCGGTTGGGCAGTGGCCGGGCCATCGGCCTGGGTATTGACTGCAGGCTTGGTTTTTTCCGGTGGGCGGTTGCTGTAGAAGTCCCGCAGGCCGAAGAACGCCAGGGTTGCGTACGCCACCACCAGGGTTGCCACTTGCAGGCCGGTGAGGCTGGCGCGGTTGAGTTCCGACAGCGACCATTCGCCGAAGCTGAACATCGCGCCGTACATGCGACCGGCCACGTGCAGGTTTTCCGAGCGGAAGATCACCCAGCCCATCACCACCAGCAGGAAGGTGAAGGCCCAGCGCACGACGTTGAAACTGCGCGGTGCGGTGTTGAGGCCGATGGCTTTTTCAATCGCCAGCCACATGCCGTGCCAGGCGCCCCACACGATGTAGGTGATGTTCGCACCGTGCCACAGGCCCCCCAGGAGCATGGTCAGGAACAGGTTGCGGTAGGTGGTCAACGTGCCTTTACGGTTGCCGCCCAGGGTGATGTACAGGTAGTCACGCAGCCAGGTGGACAGGCTGATGTGCCAGCGCCGCCAGAACTCGGTGATCGACTGGCTGATGTACGGCTGCTTGAAGTTTTCCATGAAGCGGAAACCCATCATCAAGCCCAGACCGATCGCCATGTCGCTGTAGCCGGAGAAGTCGAAGTACAGCTGCGCGGTGTAGGCCAGCGCGCCGAGCCAGGCGTCTCCCGTTGTCGGGTTTTGCAGGGCGAAGCAATGGTCGGCGACCACCGCCAGGGTGTCGGCGATGAACACCTTCTTGATGAAACCCTGCATGAATCGCGTGCAGCCCTCGGAGAATTTATCCAGGGTGTGGGTGCGGTTGTTGAACTGGTCGGCCAGGTCGCGAAAGCGCAACACGGGGCCGGCAATCAGGTGCGGGAAGATCGCCACGAACGCCGCAAAGTCGATCAGGTTGCGGGTGGCCGGCGTGTCGCCGCGGTACACGTCGATGATGTAGCTGATGGACTCGAAGATGTAGAACGAGATCCCGATCGGCAACAGCACGTGGGTGAGGATAAAGGGCTCCAGGCCCGCCGACTTCATCATCAGGTTGATGCTGTCGACGCCGAAGTTGGCGTACTTGAAGTAGCCGAGAATGCACAGGTCGACCGCCACGCCCAACAGCAGCCAGCGCTGGGCCGGCTTGGTGCGCACGCCTGCCGCACCGACCTTGAGGCCGATCCAGTAGTTCCACAGCGTCACGGCGGCGAACAGCGCCAGGAAGTCCACTCGCCACCAGGCGTAGAACACATAGCTGGCAATCAGCAGCAGCAGATTGCGATAGCGTTGCCCGCTCAAGTAGTACAAGCCGAGGAAGATCGGCAAGAACAGAAACAGGAACACATTGGACGAGAAAACCATCCCGATCTCTCCATGTTTAACCAACAGTCAAGGGCCAACGGCCCCCCCAAACCCCCCACGAATCTGGGAGGGTGTACGCGTTCAGTGTGTCGGCTCATGTGGGAGCCGGGCTTGCCCGCGATGGGATCAACTCGGTTTGTCTGAATTACCGAGGTGTCTGCATCGCAGGCAAGCCAGCTCCCACATAAAGCCAGCTCCCACATTTGGACCGAGTCCAGGTGTGGGAGCTTTGTATCAGCTGCCTTTTTTGCCTTTTTCGTGCGTCGGGTCGTAGACCTTGGTCAGGTCACCCCCGAGGCGGAACGTCTTGAACGGTTGCATCCCGTGCTTGCGCTCGATCACATCCGGCGCGCAGGTGTAGAGGGTGCAGAAGGGCTCAAGCCAGGCAAATTTCATGTCTTCCTTGAGGTCCTTCATGTCCTGTTCCTTGCCGTTCTTCTTCTCGAAGATTTCCGGGTCTTTCACCCCGGCCAGCACGTTGTCACCCAGGCGTTTCAACGCGCCGTTGTTTTCCTGGCGCAGGTCAACACCGTTGACCAGGGCGAAACTGGCGATCATCGCCAGCGGCGGCAGCGCGTAGTTGTGGTACGACAAGGCCCGTTGCTGGCGCTTCAATTCGTTGGGCAGGAAGCCTTGGGCATCCACCTGATTGGCGCCGACCTTGTATTCCTTCACAGCCCAGTCAAACAGGTCGCGGCGGTTGGTGGCGATGGACGTCGCCATCACCGACCAGGCAGCCCAGTAGGAGTGGTTGTTGGTTTTATCCAGCGGCAGGTTGTCCCAGTCGCTTACCACCTGGTCGGCCATCTTGCTGAACCAGGCTTCGATCAACTGCGACTCCTGCTGGTGGTTGGCCAGCGGGTGGGAGTCGGAGAACTTCAGGCGCACATAGGCCGAAGCCATGCTGCCCAGGGCCCATTTGCGCATGGACTTGCCGGTGTGGTTGAAGTCCTTGGACATCAACGCATCCGCCTTGGCCCAACTGGTGAGCCAGTTCAGCGTGCATTCCAGCTGCTCCGGGCGGCCGTCGCGCATGAACTGCATCACGCGCTTGCTGGTGTCTTTTTCCAGCTTGGTGATGTCGGCGGTGCTGTCGCGAAAGGCTTTTTCGGACTGCACGTTAAGGGTGGAACGGGCCTTGTCCGAACCTTCGTACTTGCTGCGAAATTGCAGCGAGCCGGTGTACGGCGCCGGCATGGCGTCGCAGTCATTCTTGAAGTCGCCGGTCTTGAACGCTTCCACCGGGGCGAAATAACCCTGGGGTGGACGCAGTGGCGCGGCGGCGTTGACTGAACCGGCAAACATCGCCAGGCCCAGCAGCGTTGGAATCAATAACTTCTGCATAAGTAACCTCATTGCCCCGTTGAAGCAGTCTGTTGACCACCGGCAGGGAATACGTTGCGTGTGCAAATTTTCGCTTCTACCTTCTGCGCGGCCTGGCCCGCTTCAGGGCCCTGCACTTCCACGGCCAGCAGGTTTTGCGTGGCCCAGTCTTCGTCGGTGCGCAGTTCGAAGGCGAAACGCCCGTCTGTATCGGATGTTTCGGGTTTCTCGATCTTGATGTCCTCGTGGCGCCCGTTCATGTACCAGAGGGTGGCTTGCAGGGTTTTCACCGAAGGGTCGGCGAAGCGGATGTCGACCTGATGGCTGGAGTTGCGCAGGTCTTTGTTCGAACTGTTAACCAGCAATTCGTTCTTGCCGGGTTTCAACGTGGCGCTGGCACTCATCTGTGCGGTCTTGCCTTCGCAGCCGTTGTCCAGCAGCGCCATCATCTGGCGGTAGATGGTTTCCTGGTCCAGGCGGTACAGCGGCGAGAATTCCCAGATCAGAATCTTCGGCGGGGTCTTCTGGAATTCTTCGCTGCCCAGGTACTGGATCATCGAGCCTTCCAGGCCTCCGCCGGGGAAGGCGACGTTGAGGATGTCGGCACCGATTTCCTGTTCCAGGAAGCCGGCGAAGTTGTAGTTCTTGCCGCTGTGGCTGGTGCCCACGAGGGTGATCTGCGGGTTGCCGGAATCGCCGAACAGGTCGCCGTCGCCCGCTTCACCCTTGGGCTCGGTGGTGAACTGGTCCATGTACTGGATCGCGTAGCTGGTGCCGCACAGTTGCCCGGCCATGTTGTGCAGGGTGCCGGTCTTGCCCATGCGCCCGGACCGTTTGGTCTCGAATTCACGCTGCGGGATACCGGCGAATTCCGGCATCGCGCGTACTTTGGCGCCGACGATTTTTGCGGTGCGCTGGGCGCCGTACGGTGTCCAGTGTTGGTCGCCGCGGAAGTAGAAATCGTGGGCCGGCAACTCGTCGGGCAGTTGCTCGTTGGTCAACGGCGACAGGTCCGGCACCACGTAGCCCATCTTGGCGAAGCGGCCGAGCATGGTCTTGTAATTGCCCAGGGCCTTGTCGAAATCGAACTTGGCTTTCTCTTCGGGGTTGAGCTTGTTGCGGTTCACCAGGCCACGGGTTGGCTGGTACACCACCACCAGTTCCACGCCCTTGCTCTTGAACGCATCGTGCAACTGCTGCATGCGTTTGTAGCCGGCGGGGCTGGTGTCGAATTCGGTGCGCAGGTCTTCCTGGGTCCGGAACAGCCAGTCGCCCTGGGCTTGCACCAGGGTGGTGAAGTTCTGCTGGTAGCGTGTGGTGTAGTTCTTCGCGTCGTGGGCGGCCGGGCACAGGCTGCAGCACGGTTCGGCGCTGAATTTCGGCGCCTGGACTTCGTCGGCGCGCACGCCCTGGCTGGCCGCGAGCAGGCCGAGGGTCAAACCCGAAAGGCTGAGCAGTTTGATCATGTGTGGGTGCATAAAGGTCATCCTCAGTCCTGCATTTCGGTCTGGCGTTCGACAGGGTCGATCAGCACGGCTTTTTTCTGGCGTACCAGCAAGTCGAGAATCTCTTCCTGGCGATCGCCGAGGACGCCCGAGAAGCTGATGCCACTGGATTTGGTCGGCGCAAGCATCGACACGCGGTACAGCTCGACACTCAACGGCGAGTCAATGGACAGCGGCCCACTGCCGTTGGCGGCCAGTTCACCGCCGACCACGATCAGCGAGACCTTGGTGTCGAACGGGTCGAGGGCGATGTCGCGGTCGGTGTCGGTCAGGTCCTTGATGTGGCCGTATACGCCGGTCAGCCCGTTGGCCATGGCCACGTTTTCGTACAGGCGAATGTTCACGCTGTTACGTATGCGGATGCCGTGGCGACGGTTGCTGATCACCTTGTTGCCCCACAGCAGGTTATCGCCGCTCTCGTAGAGGGTGATGCCGTCGGTGTGGTTGCGGTAGATCTCGTTGTCGGCGATCAGGTTGTTGACGCTGTTACGGTCGATCACCAGGCCTGAGAGCTTGTTGTCGAAGCTGCGGTTGTTGAAGATGAAGCTGTCGTTCACTTCCCGGGAAATGATGATGCCGTGCTTCTTCTTCGTGCCGTAGACGGTGTTGTCGGTGATGATCAAACCGTGGGAACGGTCGTGGGGGTCAATGCCGTAGACGATGTTGTCTTTGTAGGTATTGCCCTTGAGCACAAAACCGGTGGTTTCGTAGCAGTAGAAGCCGTACCACATGTCCGAGAACTCGGAGTCGACGATCCAGCCCGTCGGCTCGGGGCGCTTGAGCACCTTGGCCATGTTCGGCGTGTACTGGGAAATACTCACGCCGTAAGACTTACTGTTGGCGTAGCCGAAGCTGGCCATCTTGCTGTTGGCGATGTAGGTCTCGGTGCCGCCCCAGGCCAGCAGGAACGGGCGGAATTCCTTGGGCGACTGGAAGGTCGCCGGGCCGTTGGCCTTCTCGCGCCAGCCGGTGATTCTGGTGTCGCGCACAAACAGCTGGCCGTCGTTGATCAGGAACGAACCGGCTTCCTGGGACAGGCGCAACTCCTGGGTCTGCTTGTCGATTTCGAGGATGCCTTTACGGCCCACCACGATCGGCAACTTGGCCAGGAACACCCCCGGCGAGGTTTCGCTGAAGTACTGCTTGGGCACTTTCTTCAGCAGGTCCTTGAGGTTCATGTAGCCGTCGTCGACGAAGATCGCCTGGGGAATGCCGTGCTGGCGCACTACCCATTCGGCCATCTTGTTGTCGCCGCCGATGAAGTCCTTCAGGGCGTCTTCCTGCATCATCCGGCGGATGCTGATCTTGCCGGGTTTCGTACGCACGATTTTCTTCGCGATATTCGCTGCGGTGTAGCCGGACACGTCCGGCAGCGCCGGCTTGGCCATCTCCAGCGGCGCGGTCGGCGGGCTGGAGATGGTGTAGGTCTTGGCCTGTTGCAGCTCTTTGGCGATGGTCGGCGCCTTGACCTGCTGCGCGACATCGGCGAAGGCCGAAGTGCTGGCCAGCAGCATGGCTGCGACCAGCAGGCTGACCGAGCCTTTGAGGGCTTGAGGGTTCATTGCGCAGGCTCCCATCAGAACTTCCAGATCACGTCGACAAAGGCGCGATGCATGTACGAGTCGACCTGGCTGCCGTAGGCGTCGCCCGGCTTGAACACACCGGCACGCAAGCGCACCAGGGCCGACGGTTCGTCGATCGACTGGCTGAGCCCGGCCGGCAGCAGGCCTTTCTTGAAGTACTTGGTGACCACCAGGTCCATCTCCTGGCCCAGGTCCTTCTTGCCGTCTTCAAGCGGCAGGGAAGTGCTGGACAGGATCGCGCCGGTCACGTCATCGGTGTTGTTCTGCACGGCATCGATGCCGTTGCTGCCCACCGGCTTGTTGCCGTCGACGCGCCAGAACTTGTGGTACACGAGGCTGGCGTCATAGTCCTCACGCAGCTGCCAGGAACCGAACAGGCTCATGGACTGCATGTTGTTCATTTCGCCACGGAACGCTTCGCCGAAACGGTGGACGCGGGACTGGGTACCGGTCCAGTTCGAACGGTTGCTTTGCAGGCCGTTCTGCTCGTATTCGGCGCTGGCGCGGGAGTAGGCGGCGCCCACTTGCCACTGTGGGTCGAGGCGCAGGCGCACACCCAGGTCGGTGGCCCAGCCATTCACGTCATCGCTGCGCTTGGCGTTGGTCGGCCGGGTGCCGTCGGCGTTCAAGGCGTTGACCGTGTCGCGGTCGCCCTGCATGCCGGTGACGCTGGCCCAGTAGTTGACGGTGTTGGTGTTGCGCCAGTTGTAGGCGTCGCTGTTGGCTTCGATGCCGAGCCAGGTCAGGTCGCCGTTCTCGCGTTTGTCCAGCGAGTCGGTGGCCACGCCTGGTTGCGGGTAGTCGAGCTTGCCGTCGTCATGGGTGTGGTGCGCGCGCAGGCCGATCCACTGGCCTGGCGTCCACTGATAGGCGGCGTCGGCGTACAGGTGCTGACGGTCCTTGTCCTTGGGCGACAGTTCCTTGAGGTCGGTGCGGTATTCGCTGAAACGCTCGGCGACGCCGACATTGGCCTTGAGCAAGGTGGTGTCGAAGGTCCAGTTCAGCGCTTCGATATTGGTGTCGCGCCATTGGCCGTCGTCATTGCGCAGGCGTTGGCGACCCAGCTTGAGGATCTCGCCGGGGTAGGGCGTGAAGCCGCCGTAGGCGACCCAGAACTCGCGCATCGCCAGGTAGTTCTTCTTGCTCTTGCGGTCGTCATTGCTGGTCTGTTGGGTGGCGTCATCGGAGGACTGTTGCAGGGTGTCGGTCTCGATGATGTCGCTGGACGTCACCGCCTGGCCCATGGCGTAGGCGCTCCAGTTGCCGCTTTCGCCGTAGATCCACGGGCGCAGGTCGAGGCCGATGCCGTTGACGTCGCCGCCTTTCTGGGTGCCCAGGTCGCGGTCATCTTCGGACTGGCCGGTGACTTTCACTTCCAGGCCGAAGTTCTTGGCTTCGGTCAGCGCGGCCAGGGTCGGGCACGACCACAGCAGGGCGAAGGTCAGGCCGATGCCGGCCTTGACGAATGGATTGAGCTTCATAGGGATTCCTCGCCGTCTTCTTCTTGCAGGGCGTGCAATTGCAGCGTGCTTTGGGCCAGGGTGCCGCGCACGGCCAGTTCCTGTTGCACCAGGCGTTGGCCTTCGGCGCGTTGCTCCGGGGTCAGCGGGGCTTCGAGCTGGGTCGCCAGGTCGTTGGCTTCCGGCGTGTCCTGGGCCTTGGCCAGCTGGCTGAAGACATAGGCGTTAAGCGGGTCGGGCTTGGTGCCCTTGCCTTGGGAAAACAGTTGGGCGATCGCAAAGTCGGCGCTGTTCTGGCCGTTGCGTGCAGCGGTCAGCAAATGGTCCAGGGCCTTTTGCGAATAGACCTTGCCCAGGTAGCCTCGGCGGTAGATCTGGCCGAGGTAGTAATCGGCGGCGACTTCGCGGCCGACGGCTTTCTGGAAGTGTTCTTCGGCGGCCTTGGCGTCAGCCGGGACCCACTTGCCTTCGTAGTAGAGCTTGCCCAGCAGCAGTTCGGCGCGGGGCTGGTCGGCGGCGCGGCCGTTGTCCAGGTACTTCATCATCTGGTCGACGTCGCCCAGTTCCGGGAAGTCGTAGAGCAGTTGCGCCAGGCTGACCCAGGACGCCGGGTAGCCCGGGGCGATTTTTTCCAGCAGGGCCTGGGCGGTTTTTTCGTCGGTCTTGCCCAGGGTGGCATCACCCAGTACACGAGCGACGCTGTCGACCCGTTGGGCGGTGACGGTACCGCGGCTGTAGCCTGCTTCCATCTGCTTGAGCAGTTCGGCCTGTTTTTCCGGCTCGGCTTTTTTCTGATAGACCGTGGCCAGTTCGACGTAGCAGATATCGGTGGTGTTCAGCGCGGCCTTGCAGATGCTTTCCACTTCGTCCAGATGCTGGTCGTAGGTGTCCTGGGTGCGATACAGCAGCACCTGGGCCAGGCCGGCTTCCGGGTAACCCGAGGCGCGCCATTTGCTGATCTGCTGCTGGGCGTTGATGTTCGGGAAACTGTGGGGGTATTGCAGGTACAGCATCGCCAGCGGAATCAGGGTGTTGCCTTCGCCATTGGCAAAGGCTTTTTTCAACAGGCCTTCGGCTTCATGGTGCTCGGCTTCGGTGGCGCCGGGCTTGGCCACCAGCAGGCGGCCCAGGCGTGCCTGGGCGCGGGGCGAGGTGTCGGCGGCCGCGCGGTACGTGGCTTCGGCCTGCTTGATCTGCTCGGGGTCGCGGGTACCGACCTGGATATCCGCCAGGCCCACCTGGGCCTCGCTGTAGCCCAGGTCTGCCAGTTGCTGGTAGTTCTGCTGCGCGGTGACGGTGTCGCCGCGCTTCAAGGCTTCGTTGGCCAGGCGTTGGTCGGGCAGGCCGGCGCAGCCGGCGAGGCTCACGGCCAGGGCCAGGGCACAATACGCCAAGGCAGAGTGGGACCTGCTTTGGGTGGGAGCTGGCTTGCCTGCGATGCCGAGGTTGGATTCACCACCGTCATCGCGGGCAAGCCCGGCTCCCACATTGGCCAGCGCTGTTTTTAGAATAGGGTTCACAGGCATGTCCTCGCTTACAGACCGTGAGCCATGGCTTTGTCGATCAGCCAGTTCAGGGATGGGCCACGGTCGCTGGTTACTTCAACCGGGCGACCGGCGTAGGTGCTGTCCAGCGGGGCGTCGGGTTTGATCTGCACGCGGATGTCGGAGGACATTTCAGCGCTGTTGAGGCTGGTGCTGCTGACGATAGTGCCGGTGCGAACCTGCTCTTCGTCCGCCACCTGGAAGTTCACACGGGTGCCCGGGCGAACATCGGCAAACTGGCGATAGGAGAAGCGTGCGTCAACGTTGGCCTGGCTGCCGCGTGGCACCAGTTGGAAGATCACGTCGCCCTTGCTGGCGTACTGGCCGTCGGCGACCAATTGCTGGGCCACGACGCAGTCGCACGGGGAGGTGAGGGTGCCGGTCATTTGCTTGCCGAACAGCTCTTCCACCTTGGCCGGTTGCAGCTGGTCTTCGTCCAGGTGGCCCTTGAGCACATCGAGCATGCTGGTGCTGAAGGTCGCCAGTGGTGCACCTTTGGCAGCGACCGCGTCACCTTTGATCAGGCTCTGCACGGTGCCGTCGCGCGGCATGGTCACGTTCATCCCGGGCACGCTTACCAGGGCGGAAGTGGCGTGGCTGACGAAGTACATGCCATATACCGATTTCACCACGAAGCCGAATGCGACCAGGCCCACCACGAAGATCCCGAGGCTGAAGGTCACGGCCCGCAGGCGGCCGCCGAAGCTCATGTTGCTGCCGCCGTCCTTGACCTTGCGCGCCTTGGTGAAGTTGTCGCGTTGCAGGGTCGCCAGCACGTCGCCCATGGTCACGATGTCGCCGGCCAGGTGCGAGGTGATCAGGTGGCGCAGGGTCGAGATGTCTTGTGCGTCGAGGTTCTGGAACTGGCAACCGGTGCGGCCGGTCTGGCGGTCGTAGGAGCGAATCTGCAGCTCCACGTCCATCGCCAGGCCCAGGTTATCGATCACGAACTGCAGGCGACCCTTGTGCACGTCACCGACTTTCAGCGGCTGCTGCGGGGCGTTGAACGCCAGGCCGCCGGCAGACAGGTCGATGACCCGCACTTCCATCGGCGTATGGTCGGCGCCGAAGAAGCGCAGCTTGGCCGGGATTTTTACCCGGGCATGTTGGCGCTGGGCTTCGGATTCATGGACGACGTTGGCATTTACTGGAGCATTCATTGGGCTGTTCATCAGGTGTAGTTCCTAGTTAATTCAGGCTTGGCAGGGTCAAACCATCATCAGCAACACGGCGACGAAAATGCTGCCGGCGGAGAAGGTCATGGTCCGAGACGACCAGGTGTTGAACCAACGTTGAAAGCTGGCCAAATCGCGGGTCAGTTTGGTGTCCTGGCGTGTCCAGGACTGTTGATCAAGGCGGAAGAACACGTAGATCTTCACCAGCGCGCCCATGATCTGGTTGTAATAGAGAATCACCGGGTAAGCCGGGCCGATCCGGTGACCGGAGCACGACAACAGCAGGGTCAGGATCAGGCGGGTGATGCCGATCCACAGCAGGTACGCGAGGATGAACGCGCCGCCGTATTTGAAGGTGGCGATGATCGCCACGGTCAGGCCCAGCAGGGAGGTCCACATCGACACGCGCTGGTCGAACAGCACGATGCTGGTGAACAGGCCCAGGCGTCGCATACCCAGGCCCAGGGCCCGTGAGTTCTGGCGCAGGTTGTTGCCGTACCAGCGGAACATCAGTTTGCGGCTGGCCTTGATGAAGCTCTTTTCCGGCGGGTGTTCCACGGTGTGGATCGCGGCATCCGGCACGTAGAAGGTGTCGTAGCCCAGGCGCATCAGGCTGAACCAGCTGGACTTGTCATCGCCGGTCAAAAACTTGAAGCGGCCCAGGCGCCAGTGTTGCAGGGAGTCGCTTTCAACGTCGGCGATAAAGCCCGGGTCGGTGACGACGTTGGCGCGGAACACCGACATGCGGCCGGTCATGGTCAGCACGCGCTTGGACAAGGCCATGGAGCACATGTTGATGTGGCGCTGGGCGAAGCGCAGCTTGTGCCATTCGCTCATGATGTAGCCGCCGCGCACTTCGCAGAACTCGTTGGTGGTCAAGCCGCCGACGTTGCCGAACAGCTGGAACCACGGCACGGTCTTGCGCACGACGCCTTCGGCAAGCACGGTGTCGCCATCGATCACGGCCACCACGGCGCGGTCGTCCGGCAGGTGGCGCGAGATGGCGCGAAAACCGAAGGCCAGGCCGTCACGCTTGCCGGTACCGGCGATGCGCACGAAGTCCAGCTTGACGTGGTCGGGCGGGTTCATCCTGGCCCACAGGCTCTTGACCAGCAGCTCATCGGACATTTCCACCAGGGAGCACACCACCGTGGTGGGGAAGCCACATTCGATGGCTTCGCGGATCACCGAGCTGTAGACCTGGGCCGTGGTCAGCGCGTCGATCCGAAAGCTTGTCACCATCAGGAATACGTGGGACGGGTCTGCCGCCTTGCCCAGCTTGCGCACTTTGCGCCGCAGGTGCGGGTAGACCACGTACAAAAACAGCATGCCGCGAAAGAAATGCGTAGCACCCATCGAGTAGCGCCAGATACCGACGGCGCCAATCAGGAAAATAAAATTCTTCGACTCGGAGTCGAACGTACTCGCCGGCAACAGCAGGGCGAGACCCATCAGCAGGCTGAGGAACAACAACCAGCCGGCAGATTGGAGCAGTACGTGTTTTAACTTGGACATAGGCGTCATCCGCAGGTGAAGGAGGCTTCAAGCTGCAAGCGCTGGGGGTCAGGACGCTTGCAGCTCGAAACTTGCCGTTGCTGTTACCAGCAAATGCCTTCGGTACGACCGGTCACGCTGGTGGCCTTGGACATGAAGCCCACCAGGTCGACCACTTGCTTGCCGTGGGGTGCGTTATGCGCCAGGGCACGGAACTTCTCATCGCGGTTGCCCAGGATGATCACGTCGGAGTTGTTGATCACTTCGTCGAAGTCCGAGTTGAGCAAGGACGAGACGTGAGGGATCTTGCCTTCGATGTAGTCCTTGTTGGCGCCGTGCACACGGGCGTATTCGACGTTGCTGTCGTAGATGCTCAGGTCGAAACCCTTGCCGATCAGCATCTCTGCCAGTTCCACCAGCGGGCTTTCGCGCAGGTCATCGGTGCCGGCCTTGAAGCTCAGGCCCAGCAAGGCGACTTTGCGTTTGTCGTGGCTGGAGACGATGTCAAAGGCGTTCTGCACCTGGGACTCGTTGCTGCGCATCAGCGAGTTGAGCAGCGGTGCTTCCACGTCCAGGGAGCTGGCGCGGTAGGTCAGGGCGCGCACGTCTTTGGGCAGGCACGAGCCGCCGAAGGCGAAGCCTGGGCGCATGTAGTACTGGGACAGGTTGAGGGTCTTGTCCTGGCAGACCACTTCCATCACTTCGCGACCGTCGACGCCGACGGCCTTGGCGATGTTGCCGATCTCGTTGGCGAAGGTGACTTTGGTCGCATGCCAGACGTTG
Organism: Pseudomonas sp. Z18(2022); assembly: GCF_036346535.1. Taxonomy (NCBI): domain Bacteria; kingdom Pseudomonadati; phylum Pseudomonadota; class Gammaproteobacteria; order Pseudomonadales; family Pseudomonadaceae; genus Pseudomonas; species Pseudomonas sp. Z18(2022). The sequence continues at coordinate 120,366 of NZ_JAOTOA010000016.1, read as the reverse complement.
CAGGTGTACTTGATCATCTCGGCGACGGCGATGTCCTTGCGGATGATCGGGGCGTCGAGCTCTTCGTACAGCGACTGCAGGACATCGCCGGAGGCTTTGTCGAATTCACCGATGACGGTCATCGGCGGCAGGTCGTAGTCGGCGATGGCGGTGCTTTCACGCAGGAACTCAGGGTTCACCGCGACGCCGAAGTCGACGCCGGCCTTCTTGCCGGAGCAGTCTTCGAGAATCGGGATCACCACATTGGCCACGGTGCCTGGCAGCACGGTGCTGCGCACCACGATGGTGTGGCGGGTGGTCTTGTCACGCAGAACAAAACCGATCTCGCGGCACACCGATTCGATGTAGTTGAGTTCCAGGTCGCCGTTCTTCTTGCTCGGCGTACCGACGCAAATCATCGACAGATCGGTATCACGGATTGCTTCGGCGAAATTGGTGGTGCCGCGCAGTCGGCCGGTCTGAATACCCTGGCTCAACAGTTCGCCCAGACCCGGTTCAACGATGGGCGATTTGCCTGCGCTGATCAGGTCGATCTTTTCCTTGGAGATGTCTACGCCAACGACCTCATGGCCCCGTGCAGACAGGCAACCGGCACATACGGCGCCGACGTAACCCAAACCAAATATGCTGATGCGCATCGCATTTACCTCATTGTTAATCGTGCCACTAGATGGCCGGAGTTCATGTTTTGAAGCGTCACCCAGGCACTGGAAAGTGCGACGAGTAAACGTCGATATATCCAGTGCAGGCATACTAAAAGTCGAGTGACTAACTAATGCACTCAAGTTGTGCGCAACTTGGCCTTATTGTTGGGGCTTGCCCTGAAATGCAGCCAGCCTTCCTGGGGAAGGGCCTGGCGCCAGTGCCGCAAGGCGTTGAAAGAGGGATTTAGCCCTTATGTATCAACGGCTTGGGTTGTCTCACTGACCCATACAGGTGAGCTCAGCCTTGGCCTTGTCGGAGAAAATAGTGAAGCCTTTTCGTCCGCCTTCAACTAGTCAGTTGATGATTTGACCATTGAGTCAAAGTTGTATTTCAACTTTGCTACTTCCTTTGGTCGCCACGTAAGTCATCTCTTACATTTGCAGAGATAATCGTTACCGGTGGTATGAGCGGTGCTTCAGGACATAGTTCCTGGCCGCTCATCCTGTTTCCGGAAATTTCTTGAAATATTAGGAAAGATGGCACTAGTACTATAGTGATAGCACTTGCTACTTGGGCTAGTAGTTGCGGGGAGTTGCGAGGGTTAAATAGTTTTGTGCCACTACTGTTTGAAAAAAGTGGTGCCACTACGAAAAAAATTGACGAATGTCGAGTGAAATAAATGTTAGGGAATCTGAAGAATTATTTTTGACGCCAAATAAATGACGATTTTAAGGCTGGAATCCGAACAAAGTGTGGGAGCGGGCTTGCTCGCGAAGGCGGTGTGTCAGCCAATACAGGCATCGACTGAACCACCGCTTTCGCGAGCAAGCCCGCTCCCACATTTGGATTTTCGTTGCCCGGTTATTCCGGTGCGTGATCTCGCAGGAACACCAGGTTATCCGGCTTTGACTGCTCTGCATTGAAGCGATAACCCTGCACGTCAAACTCCTTGAGCCTGGCAGGGTCGTTGATGCGTTCTTCAATCACAAAGCGGCTCATCATGCCTCGGGCCTTTTTGGCGTAGAAGCTGATGATCTTGTACTGGCCGTTTTTCAGGTCCTTGAACTCGGTGTTGATGATCCGCGCGTTCAGCGCCGGGCGTTTGACTGCCGAGAAGTACTCGTTGGACGCGAGGTTGAGCAGCACGTCGTCGCCTTGTTCGGCGAGGGCTTCGTTGAGCCACTCGCTGATGCGGGTGCCCCAGAAGGCGTACAGGTCCTTGCCACGGGCGTTGGGCAGCTTGGTGCCCATCTCGAGGCGGTACGGCATCATCAGGTCCAGGGGGCGCAGCAGGCCGTACAGGCCGGAGAGCATGCGCAGGTGGTCCTGGGCGTAGGTGAAGTCGGCGTCGGTGAAGGTTTCGGCGTTGAGGCCGGTGTAGACGTCGCCCTTGAAGGCCAGCAGGGCTTGTTTGGCGTTGGCCTGGGTGAAGGCTGGGGTCCAGCTGCCGAAGCGTGCGGCGTTGAGGCCGCCGATCTTGTCGGAGACGTGCATCAGTTCGCTGATCTGCGCCGGGCTCAGTTCGCGCAGTTGTTCGATCAGCTCCTGGGAGTGGTCGAGGTATTGCGGCTGGGTGAAGCGCGGGGTGACCGGCTTTGACTCGAAATCGAGGGTTTTGGCGGGGGAAATCACCGTCAGCATGAAGTCGTCTCCTTTAATCGTGGGGGGATTCTAGGGGTTGGGGAGGTTTGACTCCACCTATGATGGTGATAGCGGAGTGGGTTTGTGCTGTGTACATATCCATTGCTGCGGTAACGGCCACTTAGGGTTCCGCTCTTACAGCGGGTCACTTTTGGCAAACGCCCGGAATGCCGGCCCAGCCAAAAGTAACCAAAAGGTCTTTGCCCCACCACTCGGTGCCTCGCTTAGGCTCGGCATGCCCGCACTCCGGCCCGGTTCCGCGGGCCGCCGCGACGGGCCATCCATGGCCCGGCGCGGCTAAATCGGCATCCCTGCCGATTTACCCGCTCCACCGTGCCTGCTTGCGGCCATCGTGGTTGACGGGGCCCGCAGATCAAGATCAAAAGCAAAAGCAAGAGCACGGCGGCCTGAAAGCCGACCTGAGTGTTAAAAGCCAGATCCAGAGCGAAAGCAGTGCCGCTTTTCTGTAGGAGCTGGCTTGCCTGCGATGCAGACAACTCGGTACATCAGACACACCGAGGTGATGCCATCGCAGGCAAGCCAGCTCCCACAGTTGACCGTGCCCGCTCTGGCTTCAGATGTTGATCTTGCCTTTGCTTCACCACACTCAAGCCGGCCTGTAGGCCGCTGTGCTCTGGCTTTTGATCTTGATTTTGATCTTAGGCGCCCCGTTAAACCACGCTGGCCGAACGCAGGTATTACGGAGCGGGTAAACCGGCAGGACGCCGGTTTAGCCGCGACGGGGCAGGGACGCCCCGTCGCGGCGGCCCGCGGAGTAATACCTGCGTTCGGGCACACCGAGCATTAGCGAGGTGCCGAGTGGTGGGGCAAGAGCGTTTTGCTTACTTTTGCGCTGTTCAAAAGTGAGCCGCTGTAAGAGCGGAACCATAAGCGGCCGTGACCTAAACAACGGATATACACACCAACCCAATAGCCCCCCCCACGCGATCGGCTATAGTGCCCGACGACTCTGGAAAGGGAGACCCTTCGTGCGAATTGCGCTTTTACTGTCAGCCTGGCTCATCTGCCTGGGCGCCCAAGCCGCCCCGGTGGATGTCGCCACCCTGGACCGCGGCGTTTGGCCCGAACGCCTCAGCAGCCCCGCCCTGTTCGACGTCGCCTCACGCGCTGAAATCCTGATGTTCGCCCACACCCTGCTGGCCAGCGAAGCCCTCGACGAACCCGCCCTCAAACAGCGCCTGGGCCTGAAGATCATCAACCAGGCCTCGATCAACGACCTGCGTCGCCAACTGTGGCAACGGCTATTGGAAAACTACACCTTCGCCCAACAAAGCTGCGAACAGGACGCCTCTTTCTGCTACCTGGTGGAAAACATGGACGACCTGCGCGAACAAGCCGCCAAGTTCGAGGTAAGCGACAGCTCCTTCTATATAGGCTGGGCCGGCCCCAGCCGCGCATTCCACGAACGCTACCTGGATGAACAGTTACGCAAGGCCGCCCTGTTCCCGCAGATCAGCAGCGAAATCGCGCGCTTCGGCGACCACGAACGCAACGGCGACGAACTCAACGACCGGATGTTCCTGCTGACCTTCGACAGCGGCCCGTCCCCCGTCAGCGGCAACACCGACTGGCTGGCCGACTACCTGCGCAAACAGAAAATGCACGGCCTTTTCTTCGTGCTAGGCAACAGCCTGCAAACCCGCGTCGAGAAAAGCTCGGTCACCGATGTGCAGGCGCTGTACCAGGGCCAGTGCGTCGGCATCCAGGGCTGGCAGTACCGCTCTCATAGCCACTGGGTCGACTGGCAGTCGTCCATCACCCGCAGCGCCTCCCTGGCCCAGAACCTGATGCCCGAAAACTACGCGCCGCTGTTCCGCCCGCCCTATGGCCAGCGCCGTTCCGACAGCCAGGGTTTTTTCCAGTCCCAGGGGCTGCAAGTGGCATTGTGGGACATCGATTCAGAAGACGAAGCCGGCAAGCTCAAGGCCGATGAATCGGCCAACCGCGTGCTCACGCTGATGCTGCTGTGGCGGCGCGGGATAATCCTGTTCCACGACACCCAGGACAAGGCGCGCATCGCATTACCCTGGCTTTTACACGCTACGGCAGAAAGTGGACTCGGCTGGCAGGATTGCCGCGAAGCGTTTCGCTGAAAAAGCACGAAGAGCCCGGCCCTGTTGGGGCTGAGGTTTTTTGGGGGGGGATTTGGGAGATATTTCGATACAGGCGGACTTCCGACTTTAACGGTGCAATGCCGGCTCGCCTAGTGCTATTCGTCATCCTGAAAAATAAACTTCAAAAAAGCGTCAAAGTGCTTTTTCCTGTCATGTGTTTTGCGGTATTACGAAGACAGACAGCCGAAACCTGCAACACAGGTGGCGTCTTCCAAGACACCTCTTGTGTGCACCGCACTTGACGCCCCTCAAGTGCGTTCGACGGTCGAATCGAGGCGCAGCACTGTCGCGGTATTGCGTCGACTGGCTCCCACAAAGGTGACCGAGTATGGATGATCATGGACGTAACCCTTCTTCCGACCAGCCAATCCTTTATGTGCTTGATACCAACGTACTGATTCACGATCCAAACGCACTGCTTAACTTCGAAGAACACCACGTCGCCATCCCGATGATCGTGCTTGAGGAGCTCGACAAACTCAAAAGCGGGCACCACAGCGTTGCCGCCGAATGCCGCCAGGCCATCCGCCTGATCGACAAGACCCTCGGCGAAGCCTCCCCCGATGACGTCGAGGTGGGCGTACCGATCCAGCGTGGCAAAAGCGGGCCCAAGGGCTTGCTGTCGATTCTGATGAGCAAGCGCAGCGAGCCCAACAGCCTGCTGCCGGAGAATCTGAACGACAACAAAATCATCAACCAATTGATCGACCTGCACGCGCGTGACAAGGACTTGCGCCTGGTGCTGGTGACCAAAGACATCAATATGCGCCTCAAGGCACGAGCGTGTGGGATCGCTGCCGAGGACTACAGTACTGACCAGTTGGTCGACGACGTGTCGATGCTGTCGCGCGGTTATCACACCGTGACCGGCTCCTTCTGGGACCTCGTCAGCAAGGTCGAAACCCGTCAGGACCATGGCCGCACCTGGCACCAGGTACAACTGATCGACAACCTGCCGGCCGTGCACATCAATGAATTCATCATCGACGAACAGGGCTTCGTGGGCTGGATCAAAGAGATCCAGGTCGACAAGCTGCTGATCCTCGACCTGCATCAGGAACCCCTGTTGCACCAGGAAGCCTGGGGTCTGAAACCGCGTGATATCTACCAGAGCCTGGCGCTGTACGCCTTGCTTGATCCGGACATCCACCTGGTCAACCTGACCGGCGCCGCAGGCTCGGGGAAAACCATCCTCGCCCTGGCTGCCGCCATCGAACAGACCATGGTGACCAAGCGCTATCGCCGCATCATCGCTACCCGCAGCGTGCAGGGCCTGGACCAGGAGATTGGCTTCCTGCCTGGCACCGAAGCGGAAAAAATGGAGCCGTGGCTGGGGGCAATCACCGACAACCTCGAAGCCTTGCACATGGATGACGAAAACACCCATGGCAGCGTCGACTACATCCTCAGCAAAGTGCCGTTGCAGTTCAAATCCCTCAACTACATACGGGGTCGCAGCTTCCAGCAAAGCCTGATTTTGATCGATGAATGCCAGAACCTCACGCCGCACCAGATGAAAACCATCATCACTCGTGCCGGCGCCGGTTCCAAAGTGGTGTGCCTGGGCAACCTGGCACAGATCGACACCCCTTACCTGTCCGCGACCAGCTCCGGGCTGACTTACCTGACGGAACGCTTCAAGGACTTCCCGAACGGCGTGCACATCGCCCTGCAGGGTGTCCCTCGTTCGATTCTGGCCGAATACGCCGAATCTCACCTGTAACCGATTCCGGGCGATGACTTCATCGCCCGGCTCACCTGAAACCCCTGTGGGAGTCGAGCTTGCCCGCGATTGCATCGCTGCGGTGCTCCTGAAAGACCGAGGTGCCTGCATCGCGGGCAAGCCCGGCTCCCACATTTGATCTGTGTTGGGTTTACAATCGGGGCTCCTGATCAGGAGTATCCCTGTGCTGACTCATCTCGATTCCCAAGGTCGCGCCCACATGGTCGACGTCACTGAAAAAGCCGTGACGTTCCGTGAAGCCGTGGCCGAAGCGCGGGTGCGCATGTTGCCCGAAACCCTGAAAATGATTGTCGACGGCGCCCACCCCAAGGGCGACGTGTTTGCCGTGGCCCGCATCGCCGGGATCCAGGCGGCGAAAAAAACCAGTGATCTGATCCCGCTGTGCCACCCGTTGATGCTCACCGGGGTCAAGGTTGAGCTCAGCGCCGACGGCCTGGACGCGGTGCACATCGTCGCCCGCTGCAAACTCTCCGGCCAGACCGGCGTCGAGATGGAAGCCCTGACGGCGGCCAGCGTGGCGGCCCTGACGATCTACGACATGTGCAAGGCCGTGGATCGCGGCATGACCATCGAAAACATTCGCCTGCTGGAAAAGCTCGGCGGCAAAAGTGGGCATTTCAAGGCGGATGAACAATGAGCATCAACGTACTGTTTTTTGCGCGCTACAGCGAAGCGGTGGGCTTTGACTCGTTGGAGGTGGAAGGCGACTTCGCCACCGTCGACGCCGTGCGTCTGGCGCTGGCGGCTGACCCAGGTTTTGAAGTGCTCAATGAAGCCAGCCTGATGTGCGCCCGCAACCAGGAAATATGCGCGCTCGACGAGCCTGTGCAAGCTGGCGACGAGGTCGCGTTCTTCCCGCCTGTGACCGGGGGCTGACCATGGCGATTCGAGTGCAGGCCGGGGCATTTGATCCGGGCGCCGAAGTCAACGCGATGCACGCCGACAACGTGGGCGTGGGCGCCGTGGTGAGCTTTGTCGGCTATGTTCGCGACTTCAACGACGGCCGCGAGGTGGCGGGGATGTTCCTGGAGCACTACCCCGGCATGACCGAAAAAGCCCTGGCCAAGATCACCGAGGAAGCCGCACAGCGCTGGCCATTGCTCAAGCTGGAGGTGCTGCACCGTATCGGCGCGTTGGAGCCGGGCGAGCCGATTGTGTTTGTTGCGGCAGCCAGCGCCCATCGCCAGGCGGCGTTCGATGCCTGTGCGTTTGTGATGGACTATCTGAAAACCCGGGCGCCGTTCTGGAAGAAGGAAAACACCCAGGAAGGCGCGCGCTGGGTGGAAGGGAGGGCCAGTGATTATGTGGCGGCGGATCGTTGGACGTCTTGAGGCGAGCTGCAAGATTGCTTTCATAATGTCCAATACAATATCGCGTGCTGGTTTATTTCAATTAGGTCTTAACAACTGTCAACTCTGACAGTTGTTGGCGTTGGCTGGTCTGCGCTTCAATTACCTTCGGGCATCGGGTTTTCTTCTTTGACTGGTCATTGAGCAGGTTAAGAGTGTGTGCCTGGAAAATATGCATCCTAATTAATAGGTATTTTCAGGAGTAACTAAAAATGCACTCAAGAATTGGCGATTCCCGGATTTCTCATTTTAAAATAACCCTCTCAGGTGGGCGGCATTTCAGTAATAAGCTGTACGCCAATGGCCGGCATCAATGTGAGGTGCTTATTGAGGTGGCTAAGGAGGTGTTGGGTGAGGACAACATATGGCGCAGTGCGGCGCTTACGCCGGGTGAGCGGGAAAGTGTAACTATTGTGAATGCAGTTGAGGGGGCGGAGCCTACGCTTTCGGCGGGTTGGCACTGCGATGATGAGCGTGGTGGTTACGCAATGGGGCTTTGGGAGCATACTGGGCTAGACCCTTTGGAGGCAGAACAAGAGAGTGTCTTTCCTCCCTCTGGTTGCGAGGTCGTTCGTCGTTACTTACGGGTTGATTCCGAGGCTTCTATCGGGCCTGCGACGTTCCTGGCGCGTATCATTATAGGTTCGGAATATTTAACTACGGACTTTCCAGCGGGCACGTCAATTACTAAGTCTTTAATTACAGTGACGCCCCGCAAGCCTTTCAAGCTGCATGCCAACGACTTTACTCGCTATGTTGACGGAGCCTATGCAGGGGATCCAGAAGAAGGTGCGCGGGTGACAGTCGCAGTTTATTATTGGGTGCCACCCGATGGAGTTAAGTTTGTTGAAAATGTGAGCTTGGCAAATCCGGTGCCTATCGCCTTTGAAGGTGATCATTTCAAAACCTCATATGTGAACAAGTCGTTCGGCATATCAAGGGGGAGTCGCGTGGGTATTGTATTGAATAAAGACGATGATGGCACACGCTTGTATATGACCGATATTACCAAAGCTAATATGGGCTTGCCGGAACCCAATCCTGAAATTCAATTTAACAAATACCCAACAATCGTGCGGGCGGTCAGTATTTTTTCTGCACTGTCGATTGGGTCGGCAGACACCAGAAGTCGATGGACGTTGCTGGATAATTATGGAAATGGGCATGGGTTTATTCTGGACGTTGCTGCGTCGGGGGATGTGACGTTGAACGCTGTTGAAACCGTTCGCATTACTCACATGAGAATAGTTCTTCCCAGTGGTCAGAGTTCTACGAGTGAGCTTTATGCCAATGATCGTCATCAATGCAAGGTTCAGATCGAGGTTCTGGCGGAGCGTGAAAACAGCGATGGGTACTGGGAGCCGATTACACTGAGTAAGGAGGAACGTGACAGCGTTACGGTAACCCGTTATTCCGCGAATCCGCGCGAGCCACTTCCGCCGGGCTGGAGTTGTGATCGCGATAAAAATATATATGACACGGGACTGTGGAGTCGCGGTGCGGTTATACATTCGCCAGAGCAAAATGATGGTCCCGCTGAAATGACTGCGGGTGTTCTGAATGAAGTGATTGATCGATATATGCGATTTAATTCAACTACGGCGATTGAATCTCATAGGTTTATGGCCACCATTCAACTGGGCGGGAAAATTTTTAGTACTAACCCTTCTTCAGTGGGGCAGGATTCTTCCATTAACATTCTGCCAATTCGGCCCTATGTTTTGAAAGTTGCCGACCTCGTTGAGTATCACGATATCAGTGCCCAAAGCGATAACTACACAGATGTGGATGTTTATTATTATTCTACGCCATCGGGCTTGAAGATTGTGTCTAGCCGTGGTCTCGATAATCCATTGCTGGTGCAGAACGAAGGCGATTATTTTCGAACTTCTTTTTGTCAGGCAATTAATGATAGTGGGTTTAGATGGTGCAAGGCGGGTGTCGTAATATCGAAAGATGTTCCTGGGTTACAGTTGCGCACCCAAGATGTGCATCGCGGGAGTAATCCGCTGAATCCCTATGTTGAGTTCAATAAAATCTCGACCATTTTTCGTGCGGTAAAACTGTGGAGCAAATCGTCAATTACTACGGGTAATACGAGTAGTAAGTGGCGGGTATGGGATAATTACGGCTGCGAACATGTTTTCTTCATGGCGCCAGCAGACAGCGGTCGCCGTATTGAACTAAGAAATGGTTAATAGGCGCAGTGTTCAGTTTTAATGCTGTTTGAGCGGTTCGCCTTGGTCGTTGAGGACGAGCCTTTAGTTTGGGTTGAAAGGAGTATTCCCGTGAATATTTATTCTAATGCCTTTAACTTCGGCTCCTACCTCAATGGCTCGGTCGATCCCCGCACCGGCCAGTATGGTAGCCAAATCCGCCTGGCGACCGTATACCCACAGGGGGCGCTGGAAGTCAGTCGAAATATTGTCCTGTCATTCTCTATGTTCAGTACGGTCAACAGTGGCTATGGCATTGGCTGGCGCCTGAGCAATACCGAGTTTGATGTGGTCAGCTTCAAACTCACGCTGCTAAGCGGCGAACAGTTTCAGACTCAAGGCCTGCCATCGGTGGGCGGTACGGTTGTGATCAAGGATCGCAAGTTAAAGGACGTCGTTGTCAAGCGGCCGGATGCCAACACGCTGCACGTGATCTCTATAGACGGGACCATCGAGATTTTGCAGCGCACTGGCAGTACGGTGCCCTACCGGATCGTTGCCATGTTGTTCGAAAATGGTGAGCGGTTGACCTTTCGCTACGGCACGGCGGGCTTTCTGGAGCGTATCCTCAATCACGCTCAACAAGACTTGCTGGTCCTGACCTACTCGGGCGCCAACTTATCCACAGCCGATACGCGGGTCGACGGTGGTCGTTACGCCCGCGTCTGGTTTTTGCATACCAATAATCTTCTGACGCAGGTTTCAGCGCCCTATGACCGTAGCGCGGTGCGCGGCACTGCCGCCTATGTGTTCGAGTACCGTGCGGCGTTCCGTAACGGCTTGGTGCCCATCATGCGCGTGCGAACACCGACGGGCGGGGACGAGCTGATTACCTATGTCGAGGACGGGCACCAGTACGGCAACAACCAATATATTCCACGTGTCGTCAGTTGGGTACAGACTCCGGCGGCCAATCAACCAGCCATGACCCGCACTTATACCTACAGCCCGGGCAAGAACTTTACCGGTTATCCCTTTTCGGGGGGATTTCGCGAGGGCGAAGACAACCTGTACCTGGTCGGCAGCGATTATGACTATTGGACAGAGGAAACCAGCCGGAGCACCAGCAATGCGGTGCTGCATGTCACGCGCACCACCTACAACAAGTTTCACTTGATGACTGAGGAGCAGGTCGTTCGCGAAGGCACGCGGGCCACGACGAGCATCACCTATAACACGGTGCCTGGTCTGTTTCCGGCCCAGCCTGCCAACCTACAGTTGCCGAAAACGATCACCAAACGCTATCAATTGGTGGCCGGTGGCACCGCTCGGGAAGAGGTCCAGCGCATCGAAACTGACGATTACGGCAATGAAATGAGCCGCACCGAGCCTTCTGGGGTGCGCACCGAGTACACCTATTACCCGATTGCCGGAGAGAGCGGCAAGTGCCCGGCTGATCCCCATAATCTGTTCCAGCGCTACGTTAAGCAAGAGCGACTTGTTCCAGTCGGGAGTACGCCAGCGGCGCGACTCACGCAATACACGCATACCCGCGTACCGCAGACAGGCAGCAGCTACTTTGTGCTGCAGCAGTCGAGTACCCAGGCGGGTGTGCTCGCCCTGCAGCAGACGTATTTTGAAAGTCCTGTTGAACTGGCCGGCCGGCTGAGGAGCACCACCAGCACCGTCGACGGGCAGGCGTTGACCAGCAATTTCAGCTACACCATCACTGGCGACAACCTCGTCGAAACGCGACGCCTGCAAGGGCGCGAGGGCCAATGGCTTGAAGCCAAGCGCACGCTTTCACTGACCAATCGGCGCCTGTTGGCGATGACACGCGACAGTGGCAGCACCCTGGCAATGACGTTTGATGTGAGTGGTCGGCTGACCGAAGAGACGACGTCTCCCGGCACGGTGCAGCAAGCCTCGCGCACGTATGCCTATCATTTTGCTACGCCGACCAAACGTGCCCACCTGATCACCACGGACGCCCAAGGCAACAAGGCGATTAGCTACTTCGACGGCTTGGGACGCCAGGTGTCCGAAGCCCAACTGATGGGGGCGAATGACCAGGAGCGTGCCACGGGCACACAGCGTTATGACGCGCTTGGGCAACTGGTGGAGGAGGTCAGTTTTGATTACCTGACCGACGGGCAACGCTCGTTGAAAAACACCTTTGCCTACAGTAAATGGGGCAACGCCAGCCGTATCACAGGCCCCGATGGCAGCGTGATGATCAATGAGTACGAGCCGCTGCTCAATCTTACGGAGGAAGGCATTGTTGGCGGTGAGCGACGGCTGACCTATTTCAATGCGTATAACCAGCCGATCAAGGTGGAGCGCGTGGATGCCAACAACGCTAAGGTCGAAGTCGAGTCGCGCACCTACGATGGCTTGGGCCGCTGCCTGACGATCGTGGATGTGAATAAAACAGTCACTGAATTGACCTACGACCCGTTTGACCGAGTGCTGACGTCCCTGGAAAAGCCCGTGGACGGCACCCCGCAACGGCTGCGCAAAACCGACTATGCCCCCGGCACCAGCAGTGAGTTGGCGGTTGCGGTCTCGGTCGATGGCACGCGGTTGGGCGCGCGTACCTACGACAGCCTGGGCCGCATGACCCGGCAGGAGCGCGCCACGGGGCAGGCGACGACCTGGGAGTACGAAGCCGGATGGATGGAGCCGGTGGCCATGGTATCGCCGCGTGGGGGGCGCCAGACCCTGACGTACGACAGAGAGTTGGATGTGCCGACCCGGATTGAAATGACAGGGCTTGGGGCGAGTGTTTACCGGCATGATCCGGTTGCTGGCGCGTTGACGCGTTCGGAGACCAACGGCCTCGTCCATGAGTCGGTTCAGGATGCCAGCGGCTATCCCGAGAGGGACGTGCAAACCGCCAACGGCACGACCTTGACCACCCTGTACGGCTATTCTCCCGGCGGCCGCGCGCTGCATCAGACCTCAGCCGATGGCCAGCGCAGCACACTGGATTATGATGCTGCCGGGCGGTTTTCCAGGATGACCACCGCAACCCTGGTCATCGAGCAGACCTACGACACCTTGGGCCGTCCGCTGAACCTGACCACGCTCTCTGGCACTACGCGGGTCCTTACCCGGCTGGCCTATGATGCCCTTGGGCGAGAAAGGGAGCGTAGTTTTGAGCAAAACGGCGTGCTGTTCCAGGTGATGACCAGTACCTACCACGCCAACAGCCTGCTGGCGACACGGGTGATTCGTAATGCGAGTGCACGTGTGGTGATCAGCGAGACGTTCACCTATGACGCCTACCTGCGGCTCAAGACCTACCGCTGCACCGGGGATGAACACCCTCGGGACCATCGGGGGCGCGGCATCGTCGGACAGGATTTCAGCTTTGACAACCTCAATAACATTGCGCGGGTGGTCACCTTCTTTGCCGATGGCACACAAGACACCAGTCAGCGTTACTTCACCGCCGCCGACCCCACCCGGTTGACCCGCGTGACCCATACGCAACCGGCTCAGGATGTCACCCTGGCCTATGACGCTGCGGGCAACTTGCAGGCGAGCCCAACGGGCAAGACTTATACGTACAACGCCTTTGAGCAACTGATTACCGCGCAACTCGCAACCCTCAGGTGCAACTACCAGTACGATGCCGAATCGCGTCAAGTGCTTGCGTCCCGGAACACTGAAGCGCCGGTGATGCTTGCCTACGCAGGTGATCGCCTCGACACCCTGGTTGAAGGCACCAAAAAGATCCGTTACTTCAGCGGCGGGGATGAGGTGGTCGCGCGCAGCGGTGGTGTGGACGGGCCGCAACTGCATATGAACGACGCGAGCGGCAGCGTGCGCGGCCTATCGGCCCCCGGCCAGGCTCATGTAGCGCGCCACTACACGCCCTTTGGTGATGCGAAGATTCCCCCGGATGATGGCAAGAACCGCAGCCTGGCCGACCTGCAACTGCCGGCGTTCAACGGCCAGCGGCTGGATGCGTTGGTCAACCTGTACTTTCTCGGCAACGGCCAGCGGGCCTACGACCCTGACCTGATGGTGTTCTTGCAGCCTGATCCACTGAGTCCATTCGATGAGGGCGGGATCAATAGCTATGCCTACTGTGCCGGTAACCCGATCAACATGATCGACCCCAGCGGGTTATTTCCCAGCTGGCTGAAGTGGACGCTGACCGGGGGGGCGTTGGCATTGTCGATTGTCACGGTAGGGTTTGCGGTACCCGGGCTTGTAGCGGCGGCGGCGGCCTACACGGCAGCGGCGTCTGCCGCAGCGCTGGCGGCCGGGACCGCAACAGCCGTTGCGGCCACCGCTGCGGCGTCGACGGCGGCAATGATTGTCGCCTCCAAGGCGGCGCTGCTGACCTCTGCAGCACTTGGGGTTGTGGGCGGGACGCTGGGTACCACGGCACTGAGTATCGCCGAGGTCGACAAAAAAATGGGCTGGGACCGCTCCAGGCACATCCAGAACCTGGGATGGGCGTCCCTGGGGTTCTCGATTGCGTCATGGACCGTCAGCTTCGCGGGGGCCTACACCTCGGCCAGCCTGGCCTACAACGCCGCCGTAAAGGCCGGCACGGCCAAGGACTTTGTCAAATACGCGGGTTTTTTCGATACGCCAATGGGTAGCGGTGCGCTGGCCGCCGGCAAGCGCATGGTGGGCATGAGCTATAAGTTCACCGATAAACAGGGCATCACCACTTTCAGCAAGGCCTATGGTGTGACCCGTTTTGCCTTGAGAACCACTAACTTTGGCCGCGCGATAGAGGCCAGAGCCAAAGCTGCAGTGGCCGGCTCCAGGCCAGACCCCGCGCTGCCAGCCCCTTCCGATTCGGCCCAGCCCCAACCGCAGGCGCTGGGCAGTCACTTGCTGGACATGCCTGGCAGCACGGCAGGCTACTACCAGTCGTTCAGGGACGAAGCGACACGTATCCGCCAGCCCATCGCGGGAGAGTTGTATCGGGGGTAGTGCCAGCCGCAGCCGGGCTATCTCCCCGGCAGGCGCCGGTAAGCCCGACTCTGCTGGGGACGGGTGGGTTACGGGCGCTTGCGCTCCACGGGGCGCAACAAATGCGTCGGTGGCGTCTCGCAGCTGATCTTGCGGCCCAGCAAGGTTTCGATCGACGGCAACTGATACGAATCGTCTTCCCCGGCAAAGCTGATGGACACGCCCGCCGCGCCCGCACGGCCGGTGCGGCCAATACGGTGCACATAGTCGTCCGGCACTTCCGGCAGGGTGAAGTTGATCACGTGGCTGATGCCGTCGATGTGAATCCCGCGCCCGGCCACGTCGGTAGCCACCAGCACGCGAATCTTGCCTTCGCGAAAGCCTTCCAACGTCTTGATGCGCTTATGCTGCGGCACATCGCCCGACAGTTGCGCGGCATTTACGCCATCACGCACCAGGCGTTCTTCGATGCGCCGCACTTCGTCCTTGCGGTTGGCAAACACCATGACCCGCTCCCAACCGTTGTCGTTGACCAGGTTGTAGAGCAGCTTGTATTTGTCGGCACCGGCCACCGCGTAGATGTGCTGCTCGACGTTCTCGCTGGCAACGTTCAGTGCCTCGATCTCGACGATGGACGGGTCGGTGGTCCACTGCTTGGCGAGGTTCATCACGTCTTCGGTGAAGGTCGCGGAGAACAGCAGGGTCTGGCGCTCGTTTTTCGGCGGGGTCTGGCGAATGATCTGACGCACTTGCGGGATAAAACCCATGTCGAGCATGCGGTCGGCTTCGTCCAGCACCATCACTTCGACCATGTCCAGGTGCACGTCGCCGCGCTGGTTGAAGTCCAGCAAGCGGCCCGGCGTGGCCACCAGGATGTCGCAGTGACGCGCTTCCAGGTGCTTGAGCTGCTTGTCGAAGTCCATGCCACCGACAAACGTCATCACGTTGAGGCCGGTGTATTTGGTCAGGTCGGCGGCGTCCTTGGCGATCTGTACCACCAGCTCCCGGGTCGGGGCGATGATCAGTGCGCGCGGCTCACCCATGTAGCGCTCTTTGGGCGGCGGGGTCTGCAGCAACTGGGTGATGATCGAGATCAGGAAGGCTGCGGTCTTGCCGGTGCCGGTCTGGGCGCGACCGATGGCGTCTTTGCCGGCGAGGGTGAAGCCCAGCACTTGCGCCTGGATCGGCGTGCAGTACGGGAAGCCCAGGTCCTGGATGGCGTGCATCAGTTCCGGGGCGAGCTTGAAATCATGAAAGCGGGTTTTGCCTTCCTGGGGTTCGACAACGAAGTCTTCCAGTTTCCAGGGGATAACCACAGGTTTTGGCGCGCGTTCGCGGCGCGGTTTTTCCGGGCGTGGTTTCTCGGCGGGTGGTTCTTCAGCGACGTTAACCGTGGCGGGTGTGGTCACCGGCTCTTTTTTTGGCGAGGCTACAGGTGCGGTCCGGCCAGGCTGCTGGCCGTCATTGCGGCTGCCTTGAACGTGGGCGGGGGCACTGGAACCTGGCGCGAGCTGCTCAGCCTCGCTTTTACCGAACATCTTCTTGAGTGCTTTGAGCACGGTCATCTCATCAATTGGTTAAGGAATGTACGCCGGCCAGTGTAATGCAAGAATCGGGCGCGGCGTAGTGCGTTGGTCATACGGCTACAGAATGTGTGGTTTTCAGCCCAGGCGGGCGGCCAACCAGGTGCCAATATCGTGTATCTCCTGGGGTAACACTTCGTGGCCCATTGGGTATTCCTGCCATGCAACGGTGACACCGCGGGTCTTCAAATGCTCATAGGCGCTGCGGCCCATGGCGTTCTGTACCACGTCGTCGTATTGGCCATGCAGGCACAGCACCGGAATCCGTTGCTGGCTGGCCGACAATTCAAGCTCGTCGCCAAAGGTCGGCGCATAGGTGGAGAGGGCAATTACGCCACCCAGGGCGCCCTGCCATTTCAGGAAGGCGGTGTGGAACACCACGGCGCCGCCCTGGGAAAAGCCGGCGAGGAAAATCCGCGAAGCGTCTATTCCGCTGCTTTTTTGTTCCTTGATCAGGTCAGTGACCATTTTTGCCGAGTCTTCCAGCTCTTCAAGGCTGATGGAGCGCGCCGGGCTCATGGCCTTGATGTCGTACCAGCTGGGCATCTCGTAGCCGCCATTAATGGTTACCGGGCGTGTCGGCGCCTGGGGCAGCACAAAGCGTGTCGACAGGAGTTTTTCCTGTAGGGCTTCGGCCACCGGCAGGAAGTCGTAGCGATCGGCACCCAGGCCATGCAACCAGATTACGCAGGCGTCTGCGGGCTTGGCGGGCTGAAGAATCAAGGGGTCGGTCATGTCTGCTCCATATATGTGCGTGCGCTCCGATTGAGTGCGTCGGAACGGTGCGCGACAGGTTGATCTGTTAAGAGAATGTCGCAAGGTTGAATCTTTTGCTCTTGACCGTGGGCTGAAACGACTCAGCCGCCAGTCTGGTACGGGGCTTGCTATGTGAAACCCGATGTCAAGGCTCACCCCAGGCGGTAACACTATCAGTGACTGACGCCTGTGGGATAGCAACTGGACTTAAAGCAAAAACCTCATGCTGTTTGACCCCAAAAAAAGCCAACACGGGTCGATGTCGCCTCATAAGGGTGCGGTGGGGTTCGAGCTCCGACACAACAAGAGCAAAACTGGAGGTTTGAATGAAGGTATTGAAATCCACCCTGGCCATCGTGACCGCGGCTACCGTACTGGGTGTCAGTGGTTTCGCCCAGGCTGGCGCCACTCTGGATGCCGTGCAGAAGAAAGGCTTTGTGCAGTGTGGCGTGAGCGACGGTCTGCCGGGCTTCTCGGTGCCGGATGCCAGCGGCAAGATCCTCGGGATCGACGCTGACGTGTGCCGTGCTGTTGCTGCTGCCGTATTCGGCGACGCAACCAAGGTCAAATTCAGCCAGTTGAATGCCAAGGAGCGTTTCACCGCGCTTCAGTCTGGCGAAGTCGACATCCTGTCGCGCAACACCACCATGACCAGCTCCCGCGATGCCGGCATGGGCCTGAAATTCCCGGGCTTCATCACCTACTACGACGGTGTTGGCTTCCTGGTGAACAACAAGCTGGGTGTTAAAAGTGCCAAGGAACTGGACGGTGCAACCATCTGCATCCAGGCCGGTACCACCACTGAGCTGAACGTTTCCGACTACTTCCGCGCCAACAACCTGAAGTACACCCCGATCACGTTCGACACCTCCGATGAAAGCGCCAAGTCGCTGGAATCCGGGCGTTGCGACGTGCTGACCTCCGACAAGTCGCAGCTCTACGCACAGCGCAGCAAGCTGGCCTCGCCGAAGGACTACGTGGTGTTGCCGGAAACCATTTCCAAAGAACCACTGGGCCCTGTCGTGCGTAACGGCGATGACGAGTGGCTGGCCATCGTGCGCTGGGTTGGCTACGCCATGCTCAACGCTGAAGAAGCCGGTATCACCTCCAAAAACGTCGAAGCTGAAGCCAAGTCCACCAAGAACCCGGACGTTGCCCGTCTGCTGGGTGCTGACGGCGAATACGGCAAAGACCTGAAAGTGAAGAAAGACTGGGTCGTACAGATCGTCAAGCAAGTCGGTAACTACGGCGAAGTGTTCGAGAAAAACCTCGGCAAAAGCACTCCCCTGGAAATCGATCGTGGCCTGAACGCACTGTGGACCAACGGTGGCATTCAATACGCACCACCTGTGCGCTGATAGCTGATGGTTCTGTCACCCGGTGGGCCAACCGCCGGGTGATGTTCTGTTCCATTATTCCTGGGGCACTTAATGCAAAATCAAATCGGCGCACCAAAACAGAAGCTCAGCTTCAGTGATCCAAAAGTGCGTGCGTGGCTATTCCAGATCATCACGATTGTGGCGGTGGTCTCGTTGGGCTGGTACCTGTTCAACAACACGCAAACCAACCTTCAACACCGGGGCATCACCTCGGGTTTCGACTTTCTTGAGCGCAGTGCCGGCTTCGGCATCGCTCAGCACCTGATCGACTACACCGAATCGGACAGCTATGCCCGGGTCTTTGTGATCGGTCTGCTCAATACCTTGCTGGTGACGGTGATCGGTGTGGTCCTGGCGACCATCCTTGGCTTCATCATTGGTGTGGCGCGTCTGTCACCCAACTGGATGATCAACAAGCTGGCGACCGTGTATGTGGAAGTGTTCCGCAACATTCCGCCGCTGCTGCAAATCCTGTTCTGGTACTTCGCGGTCTTCCTGACGATGCCGGGGCCGCGCAACAGCCATAACTTCGGTGACACATTCTTTGTCAGCAGTCGTGGCCTGAATATGCCTGCCGCGTTGGCGGCGGACGGATTCTGGCCGTTCGTGATCAGCGTAGTGGTGGCAATCGTTGCCATTGTGCTGATGGCCCGCTGGGCCAACAAACGCTTTGAAGCCACTGGCGTTCCCTTCCACAAGTTCTGGGCCGGCCTGGCACTGTTGGTGGTGATCCCTGCGCTGTGCGCTCTGGTGTTCGGCGCGCCGCTGCACTGGGAAATGCCCAAGCTGCAAGGCTTCAACTTTGTGGGCGGCTGGGTGCTGATTCCCGAGCTGCTGGCGCTGACCCTGGCCCTGACCGTGTACACCGCAGCGTTTATCGCCGAGATCGTGCGTTCAGGCATCAAGTCCGTCAGCCACGGCCAGACCGAAGCCGCGCGTTCCCTCGGGCTGCGCAACGGTCCGACCCTGCGCAAAGTGATCATTCCGCAGGCCCTGCGCGTGATCATCCCGCCGCTGACCAGCCAATACCTGAACCTGGCGAAAAACTCGTCACTGGCCGCCGGTATCGGTTACCCGGAAATGGTTTCGCTGTTTGCCGGCACGGTGCTCAACCAGACCGGCCAGGCCATCGAGGTTATTGCCATCACCATGAGCGTGTACCTGGCGATCAGCATCAGCATTTCCCTGCTGATGAACTGGTACAACAAGCGCATTGCGCTGATCGAGCGGTGAGGAAACCTGCATGAGTACGCATACTTTCAAACCTGATATGCCGCCACCGAGCAAAGTGTTCGGGCCGATGGCATGGATGCGCGCCAACCTGTTTTCCAGCTGGCTCAACACCCTGCTGACGCTGTTGGCGTTTTACCTGATCTACCTGGTCGTGCCGCCGATCCTGCACTGGGCGATTCTCGATGCGAACTGGGTCGGCACCACCCGTGCCGACTGCACCAAGGAAGGCGCGTGCTGGGTGTTTATCCAACAGCGCTTCGGGCAGTTCATGTACGGCTACTACCCAGGCGACCTGCGCTGGCGCGTGGACCTGACCGTGTGGCTGGCCATCGTGGGCGTGGCGCCGTTGTTCATCTCGCGCTTTACCCGCAAGGCGGTCTACGGCCTGAGCTTCTTGGTGGTGTACCCGATCGTTGCCTACTTCCTGCTCCACGGCGGGATCTTCGGCATGACCAACGTGGCGACCAGCCAATGGGGCGGCTTGATGCTGACCCTGGTGATCGCCACCGTCGGCATCGCCGGCGCCTTGCCGCTGGGCATTGTGCTGGCGCTGGGGCGGCGTTCGAACATGCCCGCCATTCGTGTGGTCTGCGTGACCTTCATCGAGTTCTGGCGTGGTGTGCCGTTGATCACGGTGCTGTTCATGTCGTCGGTGATGTTGCCGCTGTTCCTGCCGGAAGGCATGGGCATCGACAAGCTGCTGCGGGCGTTGATCGGCGTGATCCTGTTCCAGTCGGCCTACGTGGCTGAAGTGGTGCGCGGTGGCTTGCAGGCGATTCCCAAGGGGCAGTACGAAGCTGCCGCCGCGATGGGCCTGGGCTACTGGCGCAGCATGGGCCTGGTGATTCTGCCGCAAGCCCTGAAGATGGTGATCCCGGGCATCGTCAACACGTTTATCGCGTTGTTCAAGGACACCAGCCTCGTGATCATCATCGGCCTGTTCGACCTGCTCAACAGCGTCAAGCAAGCCGCCGCCGACCCGAAATGGTTGGGCATGGCCACTGAAGGCTACGTGTTCGCCGCCCTGGTGTTCTGGATTTTCTGTTTTGGTATGTCCCGCTATTCCATTCATTTGGAACACAAGCTGGACACAGGCCACAAGCGTTAGGAGTTTTGTGATGAGTGAAGCGATCAAACAGCCTGTGAGCCCTGAAGGCATTATTCAGATGCAGGGCGTCAACAAGTGGTACGGCCAGTTCCACGTGTTGAAAGACATCAACCTGAACGTCAAGCAGGGCGAGCGTATCGTGCTGTGCGGCCCGTCGGGTTCCGGCAAGTCCACCACCATCCGCTGCCTCAACCGCCTGGAAGAGCACCAGCAGGGCCGCATCGTGGTCGATGGCGTGGAGCTGACCAACGACCTCAAGCAGATCGAAGCGATCCGCCGCGAAGTCGGCATGGTGTTCCAGCACTTCAACCTGTTCCCGCACCTGACCATCCTGCAGAACTGCACGCTGGCTCCGATGTGGGTACGCAAGATGCCCAAGCGCAAGGCCGAAGAAATCGCCATGCATTACCTTGAGCGCGTGCGTATTCCGGAGCAGGCCCACAAGTTTCCGGGGCAACTGTCCGGCGGCCAGCAACAGCGCGTGGCGATTGCCCGTGCGCTGTGCATGAAACCGAAAATCATGCTGTTCGATGAGCCGACTTCGGCACTCGACCCGGAGATGGTGAAGGAAGTTCTCGACACCATGATCGGCCTGGCCGAAGACGGCATGACCATGCTCTGCGTGACCCACGAAATGGGCTTTGCCCGCACCGTGGCCAACCGCGTGATCTTCATGGACAAGGGCGAGATCGTGGAGCAGGCAGCGCCGAATGACTTCTTCGACAACCCGCAGAATGATCGGACCAAGTTGTTCTTGAGCCAGATTTTGCATTGATGCGGGAGTAACGCTTAAAAATAAACCCGGCCTTGTGCCGGGTTTTTTGCGGTTCAGGCCACCGTAAGACTTTCATGCTCCTTGTGCTCGGTATATTTAAACGCTCCTCGCAGATCGGCACCTTCGGCCAGGGCCTTTGCGTCAGCGAGCAAATGCGGGTAACGATCCAGGAGGCGCATCAGCAGCATCAATGCCTTGGGCGGAAGAATCTCGCCGCGCTCGTAACGCGAAAATGCGTTGTGCCCGCCACCGGACAGCAGTTGCACGGTTTCTTTTTGCGTAAGGTGTAGTTTGCGACGGATACGCTTCATCTCGGCGCCGATCATTTGCCGGGCGGCGATAACCAGTTCATCGCCGGCTTGCCCGTGGCGCTCCGAACTTTCGGGATCCCATTCGATTTCTCCGCACTTCTGGCACTCCCAACCAGAAAGATTATCGACACGGCGCTCCATGCCCTTGACGCTCATGGTTTCGCCGCGCCCTTCGAAATGTGTCACGCCCTCACGCGCGCCGCAGCTGAAACATTGCTGGGTTTTCATGGGTTTTTCTCCTTGAAGGAGATTACGGGTGGGCCGCCGGCAGGGCGGTACGTCACCTTTATATAAATCTCCAGATCTTGTGAGTTCGTGTGGTACACGTCCTGCCACACTCGATGGTCTTCATAGGTGGTCATCGATTTGTACAACAGCTTGGTTTGCAGTTCGAAAATGACTGCCTGCATCTCTTCAATAGTCAGGCCCATATCCTGGCCGGTCCTTCCTGCGGTATTGGTAAATGCTTTCTTCCCAAGCCGCCTGACATCCGCCTTTATCACCGCCAAATCGTAATGAGGTGTGTACTTTTCCATAAGACACCTGAAGCCGAAATTACCCTCTAAGGGTAATTTTATCAATCGGAAATCCCGCTCCTTTTGTTACCCAATCAACCCTAGTGCGTTGCCCTTGTAGGCAAGTCTGACTACCATGTAGGAAAATTCATCCTATGATTGGATGAAAGGACGAAACCCATGACAGACATCGCACCCCTGATAAAACGCTCCCTCGTCGACCAGGCTCTGGACCAGTTGCGCCAACGCATCACCCAAGGCGTATGGGCCATCGGCGAGCGCCTGCCCACCGAGCCCGAGTTGTCTGCCGAGCTGGGCATAAGCCGCAACACCGTGCGTGAAGCCATGCGGGTGTTGGCGTTTTCCGGGTTGATCGAGATCCGCCAGGGCGACGGCAGCTACCTGCGCTCCATGACCGACCCGTTGGGCGCGATGAAAGCCTTGTCCCACTGCACCCTGGCCCAGGCCCAGGAGACACGGCAGATTCTTGAAGTCGAGGCCAGCGGCCTGGCAGCGTTACGGCGCACCGATGCAGACCTGGTCGCCCTGCGCGAAGCATTGAAAACCAGCGCCGAGCATTACCACGGCGACCTGGAGCACTACATCAGCTGCGACCTGGTGTTCCACAAACGCCTGGTGGACGCGGCCCACAACCCGGCCTTGAGCGAGCTGTACCAGTACTTCTCCAGCATCGTCGGCGCGCAACTGCGCCAGACCCTGAACATCCAGCCCCGTCGGCAAGCGGTGTTCGATTTGCACGGCGCCTTGCTCGATGCCGTAGAGCAACAGGACCCGGAACGCGCCAAGGCCCTGTCCCGGCAGTTGATCAATGAACCTTGAACCCGAGAACCTCATGCCCCGTTCAGAAAATGCCCTTGAAGAACTGCTGATCGACGCTGAAGCCGATGACGACGAGGTGCAGCACAGCCCGCCGGCGGTGAGTCGCCCGTGGCTGTTGCTGCTGGGCCTGATTCTGGTGGCGTTGAACCTGCGTCCGGCGCTGTCGAGCATGTCGCCGCTGTTGGCGGAAGTTTCCAGCAGCCTCGGTTTGTCGGCGGCAAAGGCCGGCCTGCTGACCACCTTGCCCGTGCTTTGCCTGGGCCTGTTTGCGCCGTTGGCACCGATCCTGGCCCGACGTTTTGGCGCCGAGCGGGTGGTACTGGGGATCCTGTTGACCCTGGCGGGCGGCATTATCCTGCGCAGTTCTTTCGGTGAAGCCGGGCTGTTCGCCGGCAGCCTGTTGGCCGGCGCCAGCATCGGTATTATCGGCGTGCTGCTGCCGGGCATCGTCAAGCGCGACTTCGCCAAACAGGCGGGCACCATGACCGGCGTGTACACCATGGCCCTGTGCCTGGGCGCGGCGCTGGCGGCGGGTTCCACGGTGCCGCTGAGTCATTACTTCGGCGACAGCTGGAACATCGGCCTGGGCTTCTGGATTCTCCCGGCGTTGGTCGCCGCGCTGTTCTGGCTGCCGCAGGTCGGCCAGAAGCATGGCGCGCACCATGTGGCTTATCGGGTGAAGGGTTTATTGCGTGACCCGCTGGCCTGGCAGGTGACCTTGTACATGGGCCTGCAATCGTCCCTGGCCTACATCGTGTTTGGCTGGTTGCCGTCGATTCTCATTGGCCGTGGCCTCACCGCCACCCAGGCCGGCCTGGTGCTCTCCGGCTCGGTGATCGTGCAACTGGCCAGTTCCCTGGCCGCACCGTGGCTGGCGACACGCGGCAAGGATCAGCGTCTGGCCATCGTGGTGGTGATGGTGCTGACGCTGGGCGGCCTGTTCGGTTGCCTGTATGCGCCGCTGGACGGTTTGTGGGGCTGGGCGATTCTGCTGGGCCTGGGCCAGGGCGGTACGTTCAGCCTGGCGCTGACCCTGATTGTGCTGCGCTCGCGGGATTCCCATGTGGCGGCCAACCTGTCGAGCATGGCCCAGGGTATCGGTTATACCCTGGCGTCCATGGGGCCGTTTGCAGTCGGCCTGGTGCACGACTGGACGGGTGGCTGGGGCGCCACCGGCTGGATTTTCGCGGTGATCGGCCTGGGCGCCATCGTGGCCGGCCTGGGCGCCGGGCGCGCGCGGTATGTGGCGGTGACCAGCGAGAAGGTCTAGAGGTAGAGCACTTCCAGGGTGCTGGAGCCGTCCATGTAGACCTCGCTGCTGAGGTCCAGGTTGCGCTTGGCGGCGATCACCGTCTGTACCTTGACGATGCTGATCAGATTTTGAATCGCCGCTGGCCCGCTCGTACTGCCGACGGTGTCGGTAAACCCCAGGTAGCTGCGGGCGCCGATGTCGATCGGGTTGCTGTTGGCGCTGCGCCAGGCCACGCCGCCAGTGGTGGATTCGGTGCCATACACCTGGGCCAGGCTGTCGGTCATGGTTTGCGCCGGGTCGAAGCTCAGGTAGTACAGGCCGATCTTGTTGCCGCTTTTATCCAGCCCCAGTCCGTAGTAGATCTCGCTGTTGACGTTGGCCGAACCGTCGCGATTGTCGTGCATGCGCAGGGCGAAACGGATGGGGCCGTTGCAACTGATGTTCACGTTCAGGTTCTGGATCGGCAGGCGGGTGCCGGTGTCGCTGTTCAGGTCTTGCTGGGAAATCTTGCCGTAATCGATCACCCCGGCGCTCGACAGCCCCGGGGTGCAGGCGCTGGGGGTGATCAACCCGGTGACTGCAAACTCGGTGCGGGAGGCCGCGAACGTCGCAGTGCTGAAGGCCAGCAGTGAAAGAGTGGCGAGGGAAAGCAGGCATGTGTTCATCACAGTGTCCTTTGCGGGTGGTTAGAGGTAGAGAATTTCAATCGTGCCCGAGCCGTCGAGCAGTACTTCGGTGCTCAGGTCCAGGGTGTTCATCGGCGCCAGAATGGCCCTGACGCTGATCTGCCCGTTCAGGTTCTGGATCGCCGTGGGGCCGGCGTGGCTGCCGGGTGTGTCGGTGAACCCCAGCAGGCTGTTGCTGCCGATGGGAATCGGGTAGGCGCTGGAGCTGCTCCAGGCCACGCCGTTGGTGGTGGAGTCGGTGCGGTACACCTGGGGCAGGGTGTCGGCCTGCAGGTCGAAGGGGTCGAAGTAGAGGTAGTAACGGCCGATGTTATTGCGGCTGTTATCCACCCCCAGGCCGTAGGCAGTTTCGTCGGTGCCGCCGGTGGCGGTGCCGTTGCGGTTGTCTTGCATGCGCAGGGTAAAACGCGTCGGCCCGTCGCAACCGATGTTCAACATCAGGTTGCGTGAAGCCAGAGCGTTTTCCTTGTCGGCGTTCAGGCTCTTGGCCCACATGCGGCCAAAATCGACGATGCCGCCGTTGGACAAGTTGGCGGTGCAGGCGGCCGGGGCGAAGCCGGCTTGCAGGGTCAACTCCCGCGCCTGGCCGGTGGCCACTGCGTCGAACAGCCCGGAGGTCTCCCAGGTCACGGCATCGCGTACCAGAGTGGCATCGGCCTGGGCCCAGGCATTGACCAGTAGTTGCACGGAAAACGCGCTGCCGGTTGCTGGCACGCCATCGCGTAACGGCACGATGCCCTGGTCCGGGCGCCAGGCGAGGACGTTGGCCCGCGTGCCTGGCGCCTGGCCCTGGCCGGCAATCAGGCCCAATTCCACGGCCTGGCCATCCAGCACCGCGTCGCTCACCTGCACCTCGTAGCTGCCTCGGTCGGTAAAGCGAAACCGCTCGCCGTGGCCGGCCAATGCCCGGTAAAACAGGCTCATGTCGCTGGGTTGCGGGCAGTTGATCGTCAAACTCAGGCGCCGCTCCCCCAGTAGGGTTTCAGCGCTCGGTGCACGGTGGATCGTGCGGTTCATCACGCCGAAATCCAGGCGTGACTCGCTGAGGTTCAGACGGCAATCTTCGGCCTGGGCCACGGGCAGGGCGCCGAGGGCCAGGGCTGCCAGCAATAGTCGGTTCATCACAGAGTTCCTCATGGCGCCAGGCATCGGGCAGGGGCGGTTTCGAAATACACCTGCGGGTCGGCTTTTTCCGGCAGCGCAAAGTTCAGCTCACAGCGTTGGGTGCCGGGTGCCTTGACCCACAAGCGACGCGGGTCCAGCACGTTGGGCAAAAAGACCTGGCTGCCTTCCTGCACCAGGGTCACGAACTCGCCGTCGGCGGTGCTCACCGTGGCGCCGCGGGGCAGGGGCGCGCCGTGGTCGGTGGTCACCGTCAGCAGGGCGCGACGGGTCATGGCCACGCCGAACTCGACGCGGTCCACCGCGCCGCGCCCGGCCGAAATCACCGCCAGGCCATTGCTGATGTCGGCGTTGCGCGGCAACGAGCGGGTTTGCACTTCCACCGGGCTGCGGCCATAGGCGGCCACTTGCGAGACCACCGCCTGGCCCTGGCCATCGGTCCAGACCGGGCCGCTTGGGGTGCTGAGTTTGATCCCGGGCATGTCGCCCACGGACACCAGGGCGAAGGTATCGCGCACCGGGTACGGCGAGAAGGTCACGCCGTCACTGTGAGCGACGATCCCGCCCCGGATGCCGCCCTGGTAACTGGAGCGTTCGGCGTCCGAGCGGCTGTAGTTGAGGTCCAGTTGGGCGTAGCGCGGCAGGTAGGAAACGCCCAGGGTCGATTCCACCTGGTGATCGCGGCTGTCGTGTTCGGCGCTGACCCGGTAACTCAATTGATCATCGACCTGTTCGCTCACCCCCAGCCCGATGCGGTGTTCGCCGCCGGAGTTGCGCACCCAGGCCCGGCCCCGGCGGGTTTCCCCCAGGGGCACGCTGAGGCTCAGGTACACCGCGTTCTCATCGTTGCGTTGGCCACTGACTTGCCATTCGGCGCTGGCTGACAGCGACACGCCGCGCACACTGGTGCCCCAGGAGGCGAGGGCGCGGCTGCTGTCCCGGCCGTCGAAGGTGTTGGTGCGCGAGATGCCGGCGTTGAAGGCGCCGAGCCAGGGATGCGCCCAGCCCAAGGACAGGCTTTGCTGGTCACGGTAACGCGAACGACGGGCGTCGTTGTCCCGAGGTTCATAGGCGGTGTCCTGCAGTTCCCGGTAGCCCTCGGTGCGATGGGACGTGCCAGCGGTGATCGACCATTGCTGCCCCAGGCGCTGGGACAGTGACAGGTCGGTCTGTACCCCGCGTTCGTGCGGGTGGGTCTGGGTGTCGGCGAGTTGGGTCGCCAGTTGCAACTGGCCGTTCGGCCATGGCAGCAGCCCCAGGCTGGCGCCCGTCGCACGATAATCCTCGGCCATCAGCGCACCGGCACTCAGGCTGAGCCGGGGGCTCAATGGGCCGGTCCATCCGGCGCTGACAACCCACGGATCCTCGCCGCGGGTGTTGCCAATATTGCGCACCCGCCCGGCGCCCACTGAATACCCCGGCGCGGGCAAGCCAATGCCGAGCATGACCGCCGGTACGGTGAAGCGGCGCTCCTCGCCGGTGCTTTCCTTGACGGTCACCTCGACGTCGGAGCGGGCGTTCAGGCGCCGCACATCGGTCAACGAGAACGGGCCGGCGGGCACCACCGTGGAATGGATCAGCGCGCCGTTCTGCCGCACCTCGACCTGCGCCGGGCTGTTGGCGATGCCGTTGATGGTTGCGCCCTGTGCCTGGTCTTGCAGCGCCTGTTCGGTGAACACCTGCGCCCCGGTGATCTGCGCCGAGGCCAGTACCGGGTTATAGAGGTTGATCTGCCCGGCCTGCAACACGGCTTGTTGTTCGGCAAAGGTACGCTGGGCGTACGCTTCCAGGTGCGTGCTGCTCGAACGGGAATCCTGCCAGGTCTGCACCTGGCGGCTGCGTACGATCCAGTCGCCGGCATTGAACCCCACCTCGGTGTTGGCCGAGCCGAACCGGCTGGCGTCATCGCCATAACGGTTGTACAGCCCACTCACGTCATAGTTGAGCAGCCCGGCAAAACCGCCGGTTTCATAGCCCGACAGCTCCCGTTGCCGAGGGCGCAGGGACTCGGTGGGCACCACCAGGGTGATGCTCAGGCTGGCCGGATCCTGCTCCACCACGGTTTGCGGGTATTCGCCGAGAAAGTCATGGCAGCCGCTGTCGCCCAGCGGTGCCGGCACCACCAGGTCGCCGGCGTCGAGCAAGGCACGGTCGAAGCACAGCGCGCCCTGGCGGTCGAACTGCGCGTCGACCCGACCCCGGCGCTGGCCGTTGACCGTCAGGCTTACGGCGTGCCGGCCACTGGTGTAGCTCGGCGCGTCCAGCAGCAGGTAGGCCAGTTCCGGATCGATGCCGCGTTGGTGCAGGGTTTGCGGGTCAAACGCCTGGCCCGGTGGCGAACCCTCGGCCCAGGCGGGGCTCAACAGCAGTGCATTGGCCAGCGGCAGGGCGGCGCAGGCCAGCCGCCTGCCGAAAAGACGATGAGGAAAACCGGGCACGGCTTCGCCAGCCGGGTCAGTGGTGACTGTGTTCACGTAAGGCACTCAAGTTATGGAAGCCTGCGGTGGGCGGGCTTCCCGGTGACGGTCACTGGGCTGTCACTTCGTTATTGGGCGTTTTCTGCGATGACGGGCGCTTCAAAGGCGGCGACGGCAAAGCCGTAGACGGTCGCCGGCTGCATCCGCACCGAACTCGCAGGGCCGGGCGGTGCTTTGATGCTCAGGGTCTCGCCGGGCAGGATGTAGGTGCGCGGCAGCACGGCCTTGCCGTTGCCCGGCAGCAGGTGCAGTTCCTGGGCCATGCGCACCACGTATTTGGTGTCGTTCGCCACCTTCAGGTGGCCGTTGCCCAGTGACCAGGCCAGGCCTGTCCATGGTGTGCGGTTGGGCGCCAGGCCCTTGGGGTGGATGATCACCGGCAGGTTCTGGCGCACCGTCACGCCCACCCGCGCATGCCCGCTGGGCACTGCGGCGCGGTCCTTGGGCATGCCTTCGAAAATCACCCGCTTCAGGCGTTGGGTCTGCAGCGGTTCGCGGTTCTGCAAAATGAAGCGCACCAATTGACTCTTGTCGGCTTCGACCCGGGCCAGGGGCGGGGTGACAAACAGCAGCGGTTCGGTGTCTTCCGGTACGTCTTCAAGGGTGACGTGCAACAGGGCGAGCTTGCCGTCGGTGTTGGTCACCGACACTGAAGCTTCACCGTCGGCCTCGTTGACAATCACCACCGAGGTGTCGGGCACCATGCCGTCGGCGTGTGCCCGGGCGCTCAGCAAGCAGCCCATGGCCAGGCTGGCGAGCACGCGGCTCAAGGTTGGGTAAGTCTTCATGACGCAGTTCCTAAAAGGCTGATTACAGGTAACGCAAATCCAGCACCAGTGAGCCGTCGAGGGGCACCTCCTGCTTTAGGCTGAGGCGGTTCGCTGGCTGGATGGTGGTGTCTGCGCGGATGCGCGTGGTCAGGCTGACGATGGGTTCGGGAAACGGCCGGCCGGGCCGGGCAAAACCCATCAGGGTCTTGGGGTGAATTTCGGACTGCGGCACCCAGTTGCTGCCCTGGTTTTTTGACACCAGCGCCTGCATGGCCTGGCCGTCGCCCTGGGCGCTTTCGAACGCCAGGCCGACCCAGCCCAGGTGTTCGCTGGTGGCATGGGGGTTTTTCCCCAGGCCGTAGTCGGTGTCGGGTGTAGGCGATGAGTCGGCCCGGCTGTCCATGCCGATCAAGGCAAACAGCATCGGCCCACTGCAGTTGATATCCACATCCAGCCACTCGCTGGGCAATGTCGTTGGCGTATCGGGGTTCAGGCGGTGGACCGGGATTTTGCCGTGGTCGATCAGGCCGCTGCCGGACAAACCGACGGTGCATGAACTGGGGGTGACGAGGCCGGAGACGGTCATGTCGCTGGCGGTACTGGCCAAAACAGTGGAGCTGGTGTTGAGCACTAACAGCGCCGCGCTAAGGCGTAGGTATCCGTTCATCGTTCGCTTCTCGGTGCAGGTAACGAACCTCGCAGTCAGAGGCGAGGTCCCAGGGGCGCCGGTCCATGGCATGTACATCGGTGGGCTTACAGGTACTTGACTTCGAAGGTGGCGGAGCCGTCGATTGGGTGTTCGTCGCTCAAATCCAGGCTGTCCGCGCGGACGATGAACGCGTTGACTTCCAGGTTGGTGATCAGTTGCTGGATCGGGATGGGCAACCACACGCCGGTGGACCGGTCACCAAACGCCGCCAGATCCGTTGGGCCTATGTCGGAGTCCTCATACAGGCTCATCCAGGTAGTTCCGTTGTCCTGGGACTGCAGCGGGGTGGTGGCGACGCTATCAGCCGTGGCGCTGTTGAGGCGTAATCCATAGCCCCCCAACTTCTGGTTACCGTTGATCAGGCCCAGGCCATAAATGAATGTGTAGGGCGAGGAACCTACCCGATTGTCGGTGCCCTTGACGGCGTACAGGGTCTTGCCGTCGCAGGTGATTTGCAGCTGCAAGGTGGTCTTGGGCAATTCGGTGTAGGTGGTGAGGTTGAGGTCCTTGGCCGAGATCTTTCCGTAATCCACCACGCCGTTGCCCGACAGGTTCGGCTCGCAGGCATTGGGGGTGATTACGCCTTTGACGATCAGCTCCACCGTGGACGCTGCCATGGCGGATGCGCTCGTGCCCAGCAGCACCAGCGCTGCCAGGGCGTTTCGGGTTGTGTTCATGTGTTGCACATTCCTTTGGGAAAAGGGGCTTACAGGTACTTCATTTGCAAGGTTGCATGACCGTCCATGGGGATTTCATCGAGCACGGTCAGGCGGTCGGTGCCATCGATCGCGGTGTACAGCTGCATGTCGGCGTCAAACCGGGTGATGGCGATCGGAGTGGTGCTGGTACCTGCGGCGGCGATGGCCGTCAGGGTGAAGAAACTCAGCATGCTGGAGGGGACCCAACTGGCGCCGCCGTCCGTGGAGTTGAGTGTTCTGACTGGGGCGCCGTCAGCGACCGGATTGCGCAGGTGAAAGGAGACGCTCCCGAGTTTTTCGTTGCTGGGCGTCATGCCCAGGCCGTGCCGGTATTGATTGATGGACGAACCGGCACGGTTATCAATGGTGTCGAGTGCGAGCATGGTTGGGCCTTCGCACTGGATGCTCAGTCGCAAGAACTGTGGCGGCAATGAAGTGGGCTGCTCCGGGTTGAGCTCCTTGGCCGTCATCTTTCCGTAGTCCACCACACCTCCACTGGAGACCACGGGGTCGCAGGCACTGGGCGTGATGATGCCTTGAACGGTGAGTTCGGTTTTGCTGATTGCCAGCGCCGTGGGCGCAAGCAGCAGGGTGGCGAGAAAGACAACGGACGAGGAATTCATAAGCGGGCTAAACCTTTGGTTGCAGTGGCAATGACGTTGGGCGGGTTACAGGTACATCACTTCGATAGTGGCCGAGCCTTCGAAGTTGACTTCGTTGCTCAGGTCCAGCCCGTCGGCGCGATTGATGTAGCCGTCGTATTGCAGTTCCGTGATCAGTTGCTGCGTAGGGCGCGGAGTGGAGGTACCTGTAAGCGCTGCCACAGAAAGCCAGGCGAGCCTCTGAAAGGTAGTTCCCTGCGTCCAAGATGTTCCGCTATCAACGGACAGGATGTTTCTCACTGCCTCACCGTCGGCCAACGACGTGTTCAGGTTCAAGTTATAGCCGCCGATTTTTTGTGTGCCGTCGGTCATTTGAAGGGTGAATACGTTGTCTGCTGACGATGGGTCATTTCGGTTGTCGGTGGCCTTGAGGGCGAACGCAGTCTGCGCATCACAGGTCACGGTCATTTGCAGCAAGGCGGACGGAAGTTGGGTGGGCGTGGTCTGATTCAGATCTTTGGCCGACATCTTGCCGTGATCGATCACGCCACCGCCGGACAGGGTCGGGGTGCAGGCATTCGGGGTGATGATGCCCTTGACGGTGAGGTCTACCGTGCTGGCCGCGTAAGCGGAGGACGTGCCTGCGATCAACAGGGTGCTGGCAAGGGCGATCAGGTGCTTGTTCATGGTGTGTTTCCAGGTCTCGGTCAACTGACACAGGCGCGTCATTGCGGCGGCGGGAAGGCCGGCGCGCTGAGCGTTGGGTCAGTGCGGATAGTTGCCCGCCACATGTAAATGGCGGGGTTGCCCGTTTGGGCTGGGGCGCAATTTAGCGGTCGGGTGGGAGGGGGGAAATACAACAAATACGAGAATCGGAAGGGCCAGAAGAAAGCGATTTTTATCCGGTCGGAATAGGTGATTGCGGATGTAGGAAAGTTTGTCTTCTCGTAGTTCTTGTATAGCTATGTATGTATCCGTATGGATAGATTCTCCTGCTATGCACCGATATAGAGGTGGCCATGAGGCCAAGGGATCCCGTATCCGGGAGTCGTTCCCCCGCGCACTGGCAGCATTTGAAGGTATTGGTGGTTGAAGACCACCCCACCTACCGCACATTGATGAGCTTGTTTTTGCAGAAGTTCGGGCTGCTTCACGAGGTGGTCTGCAATGGGCAGTTGGCGTTGAACGCCTGTGTCCTGAGCCATTTCGACCTGGTGATCAGTGACTGCCGGATGCCGGTGATGGATGGCTACCGCATGGCACGGGAGATCAGGCGGCGTGAACGCGCAGGCGGTTGCCGGCGCGTGCCGATCATTGCCCTGACCGCCAACCCGGGCCCGGATGATTTTCGGCGTTGCGAGGAGGCGGGCATGGATGCCTGGCTGCCCAAGCCGTTGACCCTTGATCAATTGCGTAGCGTGCTGGAGCAATGGTTGCCGCCGCCCGGCGTGGGTGTCGACCCGTACTCGCCGCCGGTGCAATCCCCTTGGCCAACCCGCGCCGACCTGATCGCCACCTTCGGCGATGAGCAGATGGTCAACCAGATGTTGCACAGCTTGCGCGCTGAAGCGGATGCGGATTTTGCCGGGCTGGCCCGCGCCTGCCATTTGCTGGACCGGGCTGCCGCGATCGAGTGCCTGCACCGACTGGTGGGTGGCCTGGTGTTTCTGGGGGGCGTCGATCTCGATACCCGCGCCGTGAAACTGATCGAGCAAGTGCGCGATCACGGCATTGCGCTCAACCAACGGGAGCTTCAACAGTTTGAAAAGGACGTGATGGCTTATCTGCGGTATTTGACAGATTTATGACGAATGAGCTGAATCCGTAGGGCGTATTACCAAGGTTTGTAGCTTTTTTTTGTAGGTGTATTCCTTTTGTTTTGTAGGGTTAAGTCCATCCTCTAAAAGACACTGGGCCGGGGTGAAAACCGACGTTGGGGCAGCGGTTGTTGCCCGGGCCGGACGGGGGTATTTTTTTAAATCAATTTGCCATCAGTCTGGATTTCTATGCTTCGCGTAATTATTGCTGACGACCATCCGATCGTTCGAGTTGGCCAGCGGGTGGTGATAGAGGCCAACGGCCGGTGCAAGGTGGTGGGAGAGGCCAACGGGCCGGACGAGCTGCTCAAGCTGTTGAATGCCATGCCCTGCGATGTGCTGGTGACGGACTTTGCCATGCCGGGCAATCAACAGGCCGACGGCTATGTGTTGCTGGGCCTGCTGCAGCGCCAGTACCCCGATGTGCCGGTAATCCTGGTGACGATGTTTGCCAATGTTGCCACCTTGCGTGCCTCCTTCGCCCAGGGCGCCCGGGCTATTGTCGCCAAGAGCGCTTCGGCCAAGGAACTGCCCATGGCCATCAAGGCCATCAGCGAGGGCAAGACCTTTGTCAGTGAAAACCTGCGTCTGCAGTTGGACCTGGCCGGTACTGGCGACCAGTCGCAAACGCCGCAATTGTCCGGCAAGGAGCGCGAAGTGGTGCGCCTGCTGGCCAGCGGCATGACCGTCAGCCAGATTGCTGCGCGGCTCAATCGCAGCATCTCCACCATCAGCAAACAGAAAAGCACGGCCATGAACCGCCTGTGTATCTCCACCGATGTGGACTTGTTTGCCTATGCTCGCAGCAGCGGGATGGTTCCCTGATGTGTGGGATGGGATATTCCTGGCGTTAATGCCAGTAGTGTTCCCGGGCCTTGGGGATTATCGTACCGGCCATCCAACCCCTTTTGCGGAACCAGCCCATGAGCGATGCCCATAACGCCCTGATCACCGAGTTCTACAGTGCCTTCCAGCGCCTTGATGCCGAGGCCATGAGCGCCTGCTACACCGACGACGTGGTGTTCAGCGACCCGGCGTTCGGCGAGTTGCGCGGGCGTGATGCCGGCGACATGTGGCGCATGCTCACCACCCGGGCCAAGGATTTTTCCCTGACCTTCGACAGTGTGCGCAGCGACGAAATCACCGGCGGCGCGCACTGGGTGGCGACCTACCTGTTCAGCGCCACCGGCAATACCGTGGTCAACGACATCCAGGCGCGCTTTGTGTTTCGCGACGGCAAGATCTGCGAGCACCACGATCATTTCGACCTGTGGCGCTGGTCGCGCCAGGCATTGGGCACCAAAGGCCTGTTGCTGGGCTGGACACCGCTGGTGAAAAACGCCGTGCGCGCCCAGGCGCTGAAAGGGTTGAAGGCGTTCCAGGCCAGTCGTTGATAAGATTGGCGCTCCTTTGGTTTGCCGAATTGATCCGTGACGACTCCCTCCGAAACCAAGCCCTGGTTTGTGTACCTGGTGCGCGCCGCCAATGGCTCGCTCTATTGCGGTATCAGCAATGACCCGGTGCGCCGCTTTGCCTCTCACCAAAGTGGCAAGGGCGCACGGTTTTTTCTTTCGAGCCCGGCGGTGGCGCTGGTGTACACCGAAGCATGCACCAGCAAGGCCGAGGCATTGCGCCAGGAACGGCTGATCAAGAAGCTGAAGAAAAGCGCCAAGGAGTGCCTGGCGGCGATCGGCCCATCAATTTGACTGATAGGTTCCCATGCGCGCCTTCGCCGGGTTTGCAGGCTAAGCTGGACGCTCACTCATTGAGCGGAGCCTGGCATGTCTGAGTTGATCCTCCACCACTACCCGCAATCCCCGTTTGCTGAAAAAGCCCGCCTGCTGCTGGGATTCAAAGGGCTGTCCTGGCGTTCGGTGCATATCTCGCCGGTGATGCCCAAGCCTGACTTGACCGCCCTCACCGGTGGCTATCGCAAGACCCCGGTGCTGCAGGTCGGCGCCGATATCTACTGCGACACCGCGCTGATCGCCCGCCGCCTGGAGCAGGAAAAGTCCGCGCCGGCCCTGTTTCCCCAGGGCCTGGAGCTGGTCAGCCAAAGCTTCGCCGCCTGGGCGGATTCGACGGTGTTCGCTCATGCAGTGAGCCTGGTGTTCCAGCCGGAGTCCCTGGCGGTGAAGTTCGCCAAAGTGCCGCCGGAAATGATCCAGGTGCTGGTGGCCGATCGCAGCAAGTTGTTCAGCGGCGGCACGGCCACCCGTGTGCAACTGGATCAGGCCAAGCATCAATGGCCGGTGATCATCGGCCGTATCAACCAGCAGTTGCAGCACCAGCAGGGCGACTTCCTGTTTGGCGAACCGTCGATTGCCGACTTCGCCCTGGCCCACCCGCTGTGGTTCCTCATGGGGTCGCCGGTAACCTCGCCGCTGGTGGAAGCCTATCCCGC
Source organism: Pseudomonas sp. Z18(2022) (assembly GCF_036346535.1). Lineage (NCBI taxonomy): Bacteria > Pseudomonadati > Pseudomonadota > Gammaproteobacteria > Pseudomonadales > Pseudomonadaceae > Pseudomonas > Pseudomonas sp. Z18(2022). The sequence goes on along the minus strand of NZ_JAOTOA010000016.1, from coordinate 84,721 downwards.
TGTAGCCGCCTGGTTGGGCCGGGTGTTGGGTTTCGGCCATGGCACGTCGAGCCAGATGAGCGCCGAGCAAGCCCTGGAAGTTGCGCGTAACGCCACACCCGCCAACCTGCCGGAAGAAATCTTCGAAGACCCGAACGGCTTCAAGCCCGGCCAGCAAGTGACCATCAGCGCCACCGACTACGGCACCGATCCGGTGGCCGGGGAGTTGCTGTTTGCCGGGCGTGAAGAGCTGATTCTGCGGCGCACCGATGAACGCGCCGGCACCGTGCATGTGCACGTTCCGCGCTTCGGATTTCGGATCCAACCGGCGTGACTGAAATTATTTTCAAATCGGTGTGAGGTAAACCTGTCGGCCATCCGTGCAGTGCTTGAAACTGCGATTAATTCGCATTAACAGCTTTTTTACACACGGGTTCTCACAGCATGAAGTCCAGGGCAACGTCGGCGGGTTCGGTTAAACAGTGGCTGGGAGCCTCGGTATTGGCGGTTTCGGGGCTGGCGCTGCTGCCCTTGGGCGTGGCGCAGGCGGCTGACGCGCAGCAACAGAGCACGGTGTTCAACTTTGCCCTGGCCGCCAAGCCGCTGCCTCAGGCCTTGAGCGATTTCACCCGGGTGACCGGTATCAGCGTGGTCTACACCGACGAGGCACCCTACGCCATCAAGGCCCCGGCCATCAGCGGGCAGATGAGCGCGACCCAGGCCATGCAGCGCTTGCTGGGCAATTCCGGCTTTACCTTTCGCCAGATCGACGCCCGCACCCTGGCCCTGGAGCCGCTGCCCACCGAAGGCGCCCTGAACCTCGGCGCCACCACCATCAACGGCGCCGCCCAGGCCTCGGATACCACCAGTTATCAGCCGCCGCCTACCAGCTCGGTCATGCGTTCCCACGGCCTGCTGCTGGAAACCCCGCAAACCGTCAACGTGGTGCCGGCCCAGGTGATGCGCGATCAACAGCCGCGCAACCTCGACGACGCCCTGACCAACATCAGCGGCATTACCCAGGCCAACACCCTGGGCAGCACCCAGGACGCGGTGATGCTGCGCGGTTTTGGCGACAACCGTAACGGTTCGATCATGCAGGACGGTATGCCGCTGGTTCAGGGCCGGGCACTGAACTCCACCGCCGAGCGCGTCGAAGTGCTCAAGGGCCCGTCGTCGTTGCTGTACGGCATCCAGGACCCGGGCGGCGTGGTGAATATCGTCAGCAAGAAACCCGAGCTGATCCAGTCCACCTCGCTGACCGTGCGCGGCTCGACCTTTGGTGACGGCAAGAACGGCAGCGGCGGCAACCTCGACACCACCGGCCCCATCGGTGACAGCGGGTTGGCGTACCGTTTGATTGTCGACCATGAAGACGAAGACTACTGGCGCAACTACGGCACCCACCGCGAGAGCCTGATTGCGCCGTCGCTGGCCTGGTATGGCGACAGCACCAAGTTGTTGTTTGCCTATGAGCATCGGGAGTTTCTCTCGCCGTTTGACCGTGGCACCGCCATCGACCCCAAGACCAACCACCCGCTGAATATCCCGTCGACTCGCCGTCTCGATGAGCCCTTCAACAATATGGAAGGCCGCTCCGACCTGTACCGCTTCGAAGCCGATCACGACCTGAACGACGACTGGAAAGCCCACTTCGGCTACAGCTGGAACCGCGAGACCTACGACGCCAGCCAGGTGCGTGTGGTCAAGGTCAACGCCAATGGCACCCTGACCCGCAGCATGGACGGCACCCAGGGCGCACTGACCACCGACCGCTTCGCCACCGCCAGTCTTGAAGGCAAGGTCAACGTCGCGGGCATGCAGCACGACCTGACCTTCGGCCTGGATGACGAGTACCGCAAGATCTACCGCGCCGACCTGATCCGCCAGTCGCCCCGTGGCACGTTCAACTACAACGACCCGGTCTACGGCAATGAAGTGGCGGGCACCACCGTCAGCGCCCCCGACAGCAACCAGACCGACCTGCTGCGCAGCGACTCGCTGTTTATGCAGGACGCGATCCACCTCACCGACCAGTGGATTCTGGTAGGTGGCGCGCGTTATCAGATGTACGACCAATACGCCGGCAAGGGCATCCCGTTCACCGCCAACACCAACGGCAATGGCCAGAAGTGGGTGCCCCGCGTCGGCCTGGTGTACCGCTATACCGACGAACTTTCGTTCTACGGCAGCTACACCGAGTCGTTCAAACCCAACTCCACCATCGCGCCACTGGCCAACAAAACGATACTGGATGGCAGCCTTGAACCGGAGCAGTCGAAGTCCTGGGAGTTGGGGACCAAGCTCGATATACCGGGCCGCATCACCGCCAGCGCCGCCCTGTTCAACATCGAAAAACGCAACGTGCTGGTGCAGGTGGGCGATGGCCTGACCTCGGTCTACAGCGTCGCCGGCAAGGTGCGCTCCCGCGGCCTGGAACTGGATGCCAGCGGTCAGCTGACGGACAAGTGGAGTGTGATCGGCAGCTATGCCTACACCGATGCGGTCGTCACCGAAGACCCGGAGCTGAAGGGCAACCGCCTGCAAAACGTCGCGAAAAACACCGGCTCGCTGTCGGCGGTGTATGACTTCGGCAGCATCCTTGGCGGTGACCAATTACGGGTCGGTGCCGGTGCACGTTATGTCGGCGAGCGCTCGGGCGATGCGGCCAACAGTTTCGACCTGCCGGGTTACACCGTGGCCGATGCGTTTGCCACCTATGACACCAAGGTCGACGGGCAGAAGGTCAAGTTCCAGCTCAACGTGAAGAACCTGTTTGACCGCACCTATTACACCTCCGCGGTGAACACCCAATTCGTCTCCATTGGCGATGCGCGACAGGTGTCGGTGTCCAGTACGCTGAGCTTCTGAATTCGGCGACAGCTTATGGCGATGTAGCGGGTTACCTCGCCATAAGGTTGTCGAGCTGCTAGCGTTGCCGCCTTTAATGACTTTGCGGGAACACGAGACCGATGCAGTTGGGACGATGGACACACGCCGGCGGGCTGCTGCTGGGCTTGAGCTTGTTGCTGGGCGGTTGCGCCACGGCGCCGAAAACTTCCACCAGCGCCAGCCTCGACCAACTGCTGGCCGACCCGGCGCTGCACGGTGCCAGCGTGTCGCTGATGGTGCGCGATGCCCGCAGCGGCAGCACGCTCTACCAGCACGACCCGCGCACGCGGCTGACCCCGGCCTCCAGCCTCAAGTTGCTGACCACCGCGGCGGCAATGGATGTGCTGGGGCCGCAGTATCGGTTTTCCACGCAACTGTTGAGTGACGGCCTGCGCCAGGGCGCGGTGCTTAACGGCAATCTTTACTTGCGCGGCCTGGGCGACCCGACGGTCCAGTGGGCGGATTACCAGGCGTTGGCCGCCAGCCTGGCGCAGCAGGGCATCAAGCAGGTACAAGGCGACCTGGTGTTCGATGACAGCTTTTTCGACGCCGAGCGCCTGGGCGTCGACTGGTCCCAGGACGACGAAAGCACCTATTACGGCGCGCAGATTTCGGCGCTGACGGTGTCGCCCAATACGGATTTTGATGCGGGTTCCCTGCTGGTCACGGCCAAGGCGCCGGCAGTGGCGGGGCGCCCGGTGACCGTGGATATCAGCCCGGCTACCGACTACGTGCAGATCAGCAACCGCGCCGTCAGCGGGGCGGGCAACAGCTATGGGATCAACCGCCAGCATGGCACCAACCTGTTGCGCCTCAGTGGCGCGCTGGCGCCGGGTCGGCAGAGTCCGCAACTGATCAGTGTGTGGGAGCCGACGCAACTGGTCGCCAATCTGTTTGAGCAGGCGTTGGCGCAGCAGGGGATTACCGTGCAAGGGCGCCGCGTGATTGGGGGTGTGGCTCCCGTGGCGGCAACGGTGTTGGCGGTGCATGAGTCGGCGCCGCTGCAGGAGTTGATCACGCCGCTGCTCAAGCTTTCCAACAACAACATGTCTGAAGCATTGCTCAAGACCATGGGCCGCAAGACCGCCAATGCCGGGACAGCTCAGGCGGGTGTGGCAGCGGTGGCGGGGTTCCTCACGCGCCAGGGGATTGATACAGCGACGTTGAACCAGGTGGACGGTTCGGGGTTGTCCCGGCGCAACCTGGTGTCGTCGCAGAACCTGACAGACTTGCTGCTGGCCGCCAGCAAACAGCCCTGGTTCAACGCCTGGTACAACGCCTTGCCGATTGCCGGTAATGCGCAGCGCATGGCGGGCGGCAGCCTGCGCTATCGCCTGCGGGGCACGGCGGCCGAGAACAACCTGCACGGCAAGACCGGCTCCATGAGTGGCGTGTCGTCGTTGACCGGTTATGTCACCGATGCCAGTGGGCGCAAGTTGGTGTTTGCGATGGTGAGCAATAACTACGTGGTTGAAGGTGCACGCATCAAGGCACTGGAAAACCGATTAGCCACGGCGCTGGCCAACAGCACGGACTATTGAGCACTGAAGATCAAATGAGCACTGAGGATCAAAATGTGGGAGCTGGCTTGCCTGCGATGGAATCACCTCGGTGTTACTGATGTACCGAGTCGCCTGCATCGCAGGCAAGCCAGCTCCCACATTCTCAAATCTCCATTCCCTGACGGGTTCAAGGCAGGAACGCCTGCCGGTACTCCCCAGGCGTCGCCCCCATCGCCTGGCGGAACCGGTTGGTAAAGTGGCTGGCACTGGAAAACCCGCACGCCAGGGCGATCTCGCCCAGAGGCAACGACCCGCCCCGCAACAGCTCCCGGGCGCGGGCCAGCCGCCGCGCCAGCAGGTACTGATGGGGCGGCAAGCCAAAACTCTCGCGAAACATCCGCGCAAAGTGGTACTCGGACAACGCACACAACCCCGCCAACTGCCCCAGGCTGACCGGCTCGGCCAGTTGCTGGTCGATGTACTCCACCAATTGCCGGCGCTGGTGGGCGGCGAGTCCGCCTTTCAAGCGCAAACCCTCACGCATCCCCACCTGGCTGAGCAAGGTATGGCTGAGCATTTCATGGGCCAGGCTGCTGGTCAGCAAGCGTTCGCCGGGCTCTTTCCAGTTCAGGCGGATCAACTGGTGAAAGCGCCGGGCCTGCTGGGCATCGTCGAGAAACGTGCTCTCACGCAACAACAGCTCCCGCGGCTCGCGGTCCAGCAAGGTCACGCAGCCCAGGGCGAATTGCTCCGGGCTGAAATACACGTGGGCCAGGCGGATCTCGCCGTTGATCACCCAGGCCGACTGATGCTCGGCCGGCAGGATGCACAGCTTGTCCGGGCCGCCCTTGGTGCCGGGCTGGTCGCGGCGAAAGGTGCCGGTGCCGCCGCCGATGTAGCAGGACAGGGTGTGGTGATCGGGGGCCTGGTAATCCTGGGCGTCGTGGTGGTTGCTCCACAAGGCTGCAGACAAGCCGTCACCGAGCTCGGCGCACAGCTCGAGGCGAGCGTTGGGCGAGCGGTTGAGGGATTGAAAGACTTGCAGGGTTTCCAGTGGCGGCATATTCGTACTCTCTGACGGTTTGCATCCTACTCCCAGCGGCGACGGCTGTGATCCCGGCAGCCGACAAAAGCGCAAGAATGTGCAAGAGACTTGGCGCCACCCGGGGCGAAACTGTGGCTCAACCCCAAGGAGCCCGTCATGAATCTATTCCTGTATTTACTCACCGTGCTGATCTGGGGCACCACCTGGATCGCCCTCAAATGGCAGCTGGGGGTGGTGGCGATTCCAGTGTCCATCGTCTATCGCTTCGGCCTGGCGGCGCTGGTGCTGTTCGTGATGTTGCTGCTCAGCCGCAAGCTGCAGGTGATGAACCGCCGCGGGCATTTGATCTGCCTGGCCCAGGGCCTGTGCCTGTTCTGCGTCAACTTCATGTGCTTCCTGACGGCCAGCCAGTGGATTCCCAGCGGCCTGGTGGCGGTGGTGTTCTCCACGGCCACCTTGTGGAACGCGCTCAACGCCCGGGTGTTCTTCGGCCAGAAGGTTGCGCGCAATGTGTTGATGGGCGGTGGCCTTGGCTTGCTCGGCCTGGGCCTGTTGTTCTGGCCGGAACTGGTGGGGCACACCGCCAGCCCGCAAACCTTGCTCGGCCTGGGTTTGGCGTTGCTTGGCACGATGTGTTTTTCGGCGGGCAACATGCTGTCGAGCCTGCAACAGAAGGCCGGTCTCAAGCCGCTGACCACCAACGCCTGGGGCATGGCCTATGGCGCGTCGATGCTGGCGATGTACTGCGCGGTGCAGGGCATTCCGTTTGATATGGAGTGGAACAGCCGCTACATCGGTTCGTTGCTGTACCTGGTTATTCCGGGTTCGGTGATTGGGTTTACCGCCTACCTGACCCTGGTCGGGCGCATGGGGCCGGAACGGGCGGCGTATTGCACCGTACTGTTCCCGGTGGTGGCGCTGAACGTCTCGGCCTTTGCCGAGGGCTATCAGTGGACCGCACCGGCGTTGGCCGGGCTGGTGCTGGTGATGCTGGGGAATGTGTTGGTGTTTCGTAAGCCCAAGGCTAGCGCGCCGATCAGTCCGCTCTACAAAGCGAAGCAGGTCTGACTGTGGGGTGGGCTTGTGTGGGAGCCGGGCTTGCCCGCGATAGCATCACCTCGGTGCGGCTGAAGGACCGAGGTGCCTGCATCGCAGGCAAGCCAGCTGCCACAGTGGATCGCCTTTGCCTGGGAATCACCGTTCACTCCTTCAGGCCGAGGCGCTTGGCCATCCGCCCCAGGTTGGCCCGGTCCAGGCCCAGCTCGCGGGCGGCGCTGGCCCAGTTGTGCTGGTGGCGTTCAAGGCAGGCACTGATGACCTGGCGCTGGTAGTTCTCGGTGGCCAGGCGCAGGTCGCCGGTGACGTCCGGCACGTCGGCGGGCTGGTCTGCGATCGGCGGCGCGTTGACGTTCGGCAAGTCCAGGTCTGCCGCGTCCAGGCTGAGAATCTTCGGCCGTTCCCCGCAGTTGCCCAACGCTTTCAATGCACTGCGGCCGATCAAGTGTTCCAGCTCGCGCACATTCCCCGGCCAGGTGTACGCCAGCAGCGCCGCCTGGGCATCGCTGGTCAGGCGCAAACTGCCCAGGCCCATGCGTGAGCGGTTCTGCTCAAGGAAAAACCCCGCCAGCAACAGCACATCGCGGCCGCGCTCCCGCAGGGCGGGCACTTGCAGCGGATACACGCTCAAACGGTGGTAGAAGTCCGCACGATAGCGACCGTTGCGTACTTCTTCGGCCAAATCCCGGTTGGTGGCGGCGATCAGGCGTACATCCACCTGATGTTCCTTATCGGACCCCAGGCGCTGCAACTGGCCGCTTTGCAGCACCCGCAGCAGCTTGGCCTGCACGGTAAGGGACAACTCGCCCACTTCATCCAGGAACAGCGTGCCGCCATTCGCCAGTTCGAACTTGCCCCGGCGTTCATTCAACGCGCCGGTAAACGCCCCGCGCACATGGCCGAACAGCTCACTTTCCACCAGGGTTTCCGGCAGGGCGGCGCAGTTGAGGCTGATCAGCGGTTTCTCCGCACGGTTTGATGCAGCATGGATCGCCTGGGCCACCAGCTCCTTGCCAACGCCGGTCTCGCCGGTGATCAACACCGTCAGGTCGCTGCCGCCCACCAGGTTGATTTCTTCCACCAGGCGTTTGTGGGTCTTGCTCTGGCCGATCATTTCCTTGTGCTGCTGGCCGCTGGCCTGACGGTAGATTTCGGCCCGCTGGTGTTCGTCTTCGGCGCGCAGGGCCAGGCGTTCGATGCGCTCGGCGACATTCACCGTCGCAGCCGCGAGGCTGGCGAAGGCTTGCAGGGCGTCCAGTTCCACCCGCTCGAAACGCTCGGTGTCGAGGGCATCGAGGGTCAGCAGGCCCCAGGGCTGGTCGTCGACAAACAGCGGGCAGCCCATGCAATCGTGGACTTCCAGGTGGCCGTGCAGGCCGTCCACCAGACCGTCGTAGGGGTCGGGCAGGTCGCTGTCGCTGTCAAAACGGGTCGGGCCGGGACTGCTGAGCAGCACGCCAAAGCGCGGGTGCTCGCTGACCTTGAAGCGCCGGCCGAGGGTGTCGGTGCTCAAGCCATCCACTGCCAGCGGTACCAGCCATTCGCCGTCGAGGCGCAGCAGGGCGGCGGCATCGCAGGGCAGCAGGGCGCGCATGGCCTGGAGCAGGCGTCGATAGCGCTCGCCTTCGGGCAACTCGCGGGACAGGTCGGCGACCAGTGGCAGCAGGGTGGTGAGCAGCGGCTTTGCAGTCATAATGACTCCTTGTAGTCATAGTGACTATAAAGTGGAGGGAGTCATATTGACTATATTATTCTCAAGATACTGATTTATATGGATTTATTAGTTGGCATGAATACTGAGTAGTAAAGGGTATTCAGTAAGAAGACCCAGGAGTCTCCCATGCTTAGTGCCCAAGACCGTGCCATCGTCAAATCCACCGTGCCCCTGCTGGAAAGCGGCGGCGAAGCCCTGATCACCCATTTCTACCGCATGATGCTGTCCGAGTACCCCGAAGTTCGCCCACTGTTCAACCAGGCCCACCAGGCCAGTGGCGACCAGCCCCGGGCCCTGGCCAATGGCGTGCTGATGTACGCCCGCCATATCGACCAGTTGGACCAGTTGGGCGATCTGGTGGCCAAGATCATCAACAAACACGTGGCCCTGCAAATCCTGCCGGAGCATTACCCGATCGTGGGTACCTGCCTGCTGCGGGCGATTTCCGAAGTGCTGGGCAGCGAAATCGCCACCCCTGAAGTGATGAACGCCTGGGGCGCCGCCTATGGCCAACTGGCTGACATCCTGATCGGTGCCGAGGCGGCTATCTATAAAGAGAAGGCAGAGGCACCGGGTGGCTGGCGCGGTGCGCGCGCGTTCACCCTGGTCAAGCGGGTGGAGGAGAGCGCGGAAATCATCTCGTTTTACTTTGCGCCTGTGGATAACGGCCCGATCCTGGCCGCCGAGCCTGGCCAGTACATCGGCATGAAACTGGTGCTGGAGGGCGAGGAAGTGCGCCGCAACTATTCCCTGTCGGCGCGTGGCGATTCGGGCCAGTACCGCATCAGCGTCAAGCGCGAAACCGGTGGCCGGGTGTCCAACTACCTGCATGACCAGTTCCCGGTAGGCGCGACCATCGACCTGTTCCCGCCATCGGGTGAGTTCACCCTGGCGGCCAGCGACAAGCCATTGGTGTTGATCAGCGGCGGCGTGGGCATCACGCCAACCCTGCCGATGCTTGAAGCCGCCCTGGCCACTGAGCGGCCGATTCACTTTATCCACTGCGCGCGCAACGGCGGGGTGCATGCGTTCCGCGACTGGGTGGACGGCCTGGCCGCGCAGCATCCGCAACTCAAGCGCTTCTATTGCTACGCCGAAGATGATGGCGTGAGCCCCGCGGCGGACAAGGTTGGCATGCTGAGCCAGGAGCAACTGGCGGCGTGGTTGCCGCAGGAGCGCGATGTGGATGCGTACTTCCTGGGGCCTAAAGGCTTTATGGCGGCGATCAAGCGCCATCTGAAGGCCCTGGGTGTGCCGGAGAAGCAGAGCCGGTATGAGTTCTTTGGGCCGGCGTCGGCGCTGGAATAGGATTTAATCGATACACCGGGTCGGCTCCATCGCGGGCAAGCCCGGCTCCCACATGGGACAGTGTTTGCTTGGGCAACTCAGTCAAATGTGGGAGCCGGGCTTGCCCGCGATGGCGTCAGTACAGTCACAACATTTCCCCGATTAATCCGCTGTTAACCCTCCCTGTTTAAACCTCCTCACGCCAACTGCTCAACTTTCACCGTCCGCGTGTAAACTTGCGGCCATTGGCACAACCACAATTGGCTAAAGGGAAACGGGGATGATCGACGAATTGCGTTTGGGCAGGGAGCGACGCTTTCTGGTACTGCTGGGCATCATTTGCCTGGCGCTGATCGGCGGGGCGCTGTACATGCAGGTGGTGTTGGGCGAGGCGCCATGCCCGCTGTGCATCCTGCAACGTTATGCCTTGCTGCTGATCGCGATCTTCGCCTTCATCGGTGCCGCCATGCGCACCACCCGCAGTGTCACGGTATTTGAAGCGCTGGTGACCCTCAGTGCCCTGGGTGGCGTCGCCGCTGCCGGCTATCACGTGTACATCCAGTTCTTTCCGAAGGTCAGCTGCGGCATCGATGTGCTGCAACCGATTGTCGATGGCCTGCCGCTGGCTTCGGTGTTTCCGCTGGGGTTCCAGGTCGACGGCTTCTGCGAGACGCCGTACCCGCCCGTGCTTGGCCTGTCCCTGGCCCAGTGGGCGCTGGTGGCCTTTGTGCTCACGGTGATCCTGGTGCCACTGGGCATCTACCGTAATCGCCAGGGCAAAGCCTAAGCTGTAGCCCGTCAACGCCCCGGCCTTCCTATAAAGAAGGCCGGGGCGTTTTTGTTTGTAGGCATTTTGTGAAGGGACCGTGACGCGGGGCAAGTTTGGGTGCGCGCAGCATGCGACATGTTGTCACACGGACACTGTCGCGGGACGTTTCTGACGCCCGTAAACGCGGCGTAAATTTGCAAGAAGCGGCGTTTTATGGCTGTCAGTTCGTGGTCTGGGCGACGCCGCGAGTGGCGCGAGGTCGGCGACATTGGCTGACGTACGAATGCCTTGTTTTCAGGGCACTTGGATCCGTTTTTGATGCCCTTACAGCCCGTAGGGGATGTGGCAGATTGCCCAATAACACGGCATTTTTTGTGGTTTTTGTCGAGAATCAAACGCGATACGATCGCGGACCTTTGCAATAATGGTGAAGGATTATTGCTGGAAACGATAAAAATTATTTCTGGATAAGACATGGTTTATACATCGCTAGCTAACTACAATCGCCCGCACTGAATGTCCGGTGCTGCTCACCCCTGAGCAAACTAGGGCGGTCGAGAAGCGGATGTAACGTTTCATGCGACCCCAGGTGCCGGCAGCCTTTCAACTATCCGCACCAAATGGAATTGGTCTGTAACAAGGCCTTTGACCAACGAATTCGAATAAGAACTCACCGCTAGCCCGGGACGTGTCGATTCGCGCAAGGTGCGACGGGCAGGCCCTTATTCAATCGAAGAGAAATGCCAACCCTTGGCAGGGTGAAGTGTTGGCGATCAAAACCCAACTGCATTGCGCAAGCTGCTTTAGAGGTCGTGAGATGAGTAAAAACAGGTACCCCCGATTACTAGGCTTTTTGCCGCTGCTCGGCATGCTGTTAATGCTGGGAGGCTGCAAGTGGACCTTGCTCGACCCTAAAGGTCAGGTCGGTCTGGATCAACGAAACCTGATTATCACCGCCACTCTGCTGATGCTGTTGGTTGTAGTGCCCGTGATCATCATGACGTTCGCCTTCGCCTGGAAATACCGCGCGTCGAACACCAGCGCCACCTACGCGCCGAAGTGGTCGCACTCCACCAAGATTGAAATCGCGGTGTGGCTGGTTCCGATCCTCATCATCATCGCCCTGGGTTACATCACCTATAAGTCGACCCACGAGCTGGACCCGTACCGTCCGCTGGACTCCGACGTCAAGCCGATCAACATCGAAGTGGTCGCGCTGGACTGGAAGTGGCTGTTCATCTACCCGGACCTGGGTATCGCCACTGTGAACCAGATCCGGTTCCCGGAGAACACCCCGCTGAACTTCCGGATCACCTCCGATGCCGTGATGAACTCGTTCTTCATCCCTGCGCTGGGCGGCCAGATCTACGCGATGGCAGGCATGCAGACCCGTCTGCACCTGATCGCGAACGAGAAAGCTGAAATGGAAGGCATCTCCGCCAACTACAGCGGTGCTGGCTTCACCGGCATGAAATTCAAAGCGATCTCGACAAGCCAGGAAGATTTCAACGCCTGGGTAGCCGAAGTCAAGGCCGCACCTAAACAGCTTGATCAAGCTGAATACGACGCTCTTGCCAAACCGAGCCAAAACAACCCTGTCGCCCTGTACTCCACGTACGAGCCGGACCTGTTTCAGAAAATCGTCGACAAGTACGAAGGTATGAAACCAGGCAAGCCGATCGAGCACGAGAAGAAAGAAGTGGCCGCGGTTGAAGGTTCTGACACGGGCGCGCATTCAACTGCTGGGGCAGAGGAGTAAACGATGTTTGGTAAATTAAGTTGGGATGCGGTCCCGTTCCACGAGCCGATCGTGATGGTGACCATCGCCATGATCGCGCTGGGTGGTCTGGCACTGTTTGCAGGTATCACTTACTTCAAGAAGTGGACCTACCTGTGGACCGAGTGGCTGACTTCGGTCGACCACAAGAAAATCGGCGTCATGTACGTCATCGTTGCCATGGTCATGCTGCTGCGTGGTTTTGCCGACGCCATCATGATGCGTACCCAGTTGGCCATGGCCACCGAGGGTTCGCCTGGCTACCTGCCTCCTGAACACTATGACCAGATCTTCACCGCCCACGGTGTGATCATGATCATCTTCATGGCGATGCCTTTCTTCACCGGCCTGATGAACCTTGCCTTGCCGCTGCAGATCGGTGCGCGTGACGTTGCGTTCCCGTTCCTGAACTCCTTGAGCTTCTGGCTGCTGGTATCCGGCGTGGTACTGATCAACCTGTCCCTGGGCGTCGGCGAATTCGCCAAGACCGGTTGGGTTGCGTATCCGCCGCTGTCGGGCCTGGCCTACAGTCCGGGCGTGGGTGTGGATTACTACATCTGGGCGCTACAGTTATCAGGACTCGGGACGACATTGACGGGGGTCAACTTCCTGGCCACCGTCTTGAAAATGCGCGCCCCTGGCATGAAGCTGATGGACATGCCGATCTTCACCTGGACCTGCACCTGGGCCAACGTACTGATCGTTGCATCGTTCCCGATCCTGGCTGCAACCATGGCGTTGCTGTCGCTTGACCGTTACCTGGATTTCCACATTTTCACCAACGAACTTGGTGGCAATCCAATGATGTACGTGAACCTGTTCTGGGCATGGGGTCACCCTGAGGTGTACATCCTGATCCTGCCAGCGTTCGGTATCTTCTCTGAAGTGATCTCGACCTTCTCGGGCAAGCGCCTGTTCGGTCACCACTCGATGATCTACGCCTCGGGCGCGATCTCGGTACTGGGCTTCATGGTTTGGCTGCACCACTTCTTCACCATGGGTTCGGGGGCCAGCGTCAACGCGTTCTTCGGACTGGCGACGATGCTGATTTCCATCCCGACGGGGGTGAAGCTATTTAACTGGCTATTCACCATCTATCACGGTCGTCTGCGTATCACCAGCCAGGTTCTGTGGACCCTGGGCTTCATGGTGACCTTCGCGATCGGCGGCATGACTGGCGTACTGCTGGCCATCCCGGGTGCTGACTTCGTACTGCACAACAGCCTGTTCGTAATTGCTCACTTCCATAACGTGATCATCGGCGGCGCAGTATTCGGCTACATCGCAGGCTTCAGCTTCTACTTCCCGAAAGCGTTCGGCTTCAAGCTGCACGAAGGCTGGGGCAAGGCTGCATTCTGGTTCTGGATCTCGGGCTTCTTCGTCGCGTTCATGCCGCTCTACGCGTTGGGCTTCATGGGCATGACCCGTCGTCTGAACGCCACGACCAACCCTGAGTGGGTGCCGTACCTGTACGTCGCCATGGTCGGTGCAGTGATGATTGCCGTGGGCATCGCCTGCCAGCTGATCCAGCTGTATGTCAGCGTGCGTGATCGCAAGCAGAACATGTGCGAATCCGGCGACCCATGGAATGCACACACCCTGGAATGGTCGACCTCGTCGCCACCGCCGTTCTACAACTTTGCCGTACTGCCTAAGGCTGACAGCATCGATCCGTTCACCGAAGCCAAGGAAGACGGTACGGCGTACCAGAAGCCTGCGCGTTACGAACCGATCCACATGCCTAACAACACCGCTACCGGCGTTGTGATGGGTGCGCTGTTGACCGTATTCGGTTTCGCAATGATCTGGCACATCTGGTGGCTGGCCATCGTGAGCCTGGTGGGCACCATCGGCTACTTCATCGTTCACGCTGCCCGTGATGACCAAGGCTACATGGTGCCGGTCGACGTGATCGAACGCATCGAAGCCGAGCAACACGCTCGCCTGGTTGCCGAGAAGAAGATCCCGGCCAACCGTGTTGAAACCTCGTTGGAACAGGCTTAAACCATGTCGAACTTAGTGACCAATGCTGGACACGCCCATGTCGATGACCATGGGCACGATGACCATCACCACGACTCGGGGCCAATGACCGTATTCGGTTTCTGGCTCTACCTGATGACCGACTGCATCTTGTTTGCGTCGATCTTCGCGGTGTACGCGGTACTGGTAAACAACGTAGCGGGTGGCCCGTCGGGCCACGACATCTTCGAACTGCCTTACGTGCTCGGCGAAACCGCCTTGCTGTTGTTCAGCTCGATCACCTACGGCTTCGCCATGCTGGCCTTCTACAAGGGCAGCAAGAAAGGCGTCCTGAGCTGGTTGGCACTGACCTTCCTGTTCGGCCTGGGCTTCATCGGCATGGAGGTCAACGAGTTCCACCTGCTGATCTCCGAAGGTTACGGCCCGCACCGTAGCGGCTTCCTGTCGGCGTTCTTCACGCTGGTAGGCACCCACGGTCTGCACGTGACTGCCGGTCTGATCTGGATGGCGACCATGATGTATCAGGTCAACAAACATGGCCTGACCAACACCAACAAGACTCGCCTGAGCTGCCTGAGCCTGTTCTGGCACTTCCTGGACGTGGTCTGGATCTGCGTCTTCACCGTTGTCTACCTGATGGGGACTCTGTAATGGCTAATGCACATTCCCATGACAGCCACGATGACAGCCACGGCAGCGTCAAGTCGTACGCCATCGGCTTCATCCTGTCGGTCATCCTGACGCTGATCCCGTTCGGCCTGGTGATGTACCCAACCTTGCCGAAGTCGATCACCTTGATGATCGTCCTGGCGTTCGCGGTGATTCAGGTGCTGGTTCACCTGGTGTACTTCCTGCACCTGGACCGCTCCAAGGCTCAGCGCGATAACGTGATTGCGTTCGTGTTCGCAGGCTTGGTGATCCTCCTGCTGGTTGGCCTGTCGGTATGGATCATGTTCAGCATCCATACGTTCATGATGGCGAAGTGAGGTAAGACCCGATGTCGCTTAAGCACTTTATCCAAATCACCAAACCGGGGATCATTTTCGGTAACGTGCTTTCTGTGGCAGGCGGTTTCTTCCTGGCCTCCAAGGGGCATGTCGATCTGGCCATTTTCCTGGCTGCGATGATCGGCACGTCCCTGGTGGTAGCTTCCGGTTGTGTATTCAACAACTGCATCGACCGCGATATCGACATCAAGATGGAACGCACCAAGAATCGTGTGCTGGTGCAGGGCCTCATCTCCCTGAAACTGGCGCTGATCTTCGCGACCATCCTGGGTATCGCCGGCGTCGTGTTGTTGTACAAGGTGGCCAACCCGCTGGCGGCGCTGTTTGCCGTGATCGGCTTTGTCATCTACGTCGGCTTCTACAGCCTGTACCTCAAGCGCAAGTCGGTTCACGGCACGCTGGTGGGCAGTCTGTCGGGGGCGATGCCGCCGGTGATTGGTTATGTGGCTGTGACCAATAGCTTCGACATGGCCGCGCTGGTGCTGCTGGTGATGTTCAGCCTGTGGCAGATGCCGCACTCCTATGCCATCGCGATCTTCCGCTTCAATGACTACCTGGCTGCCTCGATTCCGGTCCTGCCGGTCAAGCGTGGCATCAAGGTCGCCAAGAAACACATCCTGCTCTACATCCTGGCCTTCCTCGTGGCGACCTTGATGTTGACCTTCAGTGGCTACGCCGGCATGAGCTACCTCGCCGTCGCCGCCGCCATGGGCATGTACTGGTTGTACATGGCCTGGACCGGCTACAAGGCGGTGGATGACACCGTCTGGGCACGCAAGCTGTTCGTCTTCTCGATCTTCACCATCACCGCCTTGAGCGTGATGATGTCCCTGGATTTCCAGGTGCCGAAAGAGTTGCTGCTGACGTACGCCCACTGAGTGGATGAAGTAAAAAAAGCCCCGCCTTCGTGAGAAGCGCGGGGCTTTTTTGTAGGAGCGAGCTTGCTCGCGAAAAACCAGAGGGCGCCGCGTTAAACCAGATACGCTGCGTTATCATTGACGTTTTTCGCGAGCAAGAACTAGGCGTCCCCCTTGCTCCTACACATGTGATAAATGCAGGAAGCAGAATGATGAGTAAAAAAGCCGTTATCGTCTTCAGTGGTGGGCAGGACTCGACAACCTGCCTGATCCAGGCACTGCCGCTGTATGACGAGGTGCACTGCATTACCTTCGATTATGGCCAGCGGCATGTGGCGGAAATTGAAGTTGCACAGAAGCTCGCCAAGCAACTGGGCGCCACCGTTCACAAGGTGATGGATGTGTCGCTGTTGAACGAGCTGGCCATCAGCAGCCTGACCCGCGACAACATCCCGGTGCCCACGGTGAACAGCTCGGGCGAGAGTTTGCCAAGCACCTTCGTACCAGGCCGGAACATTCTGTTTTTGACCCTGGCGGCGATCTACGCCTATCAGGTCAAGGCAGAAACCGTGATCACCGGCGTGTGTGAAACCGACTTCTCGGGCTACCCGGATTGCCGGGACGAGTTCGTCAAGGCGCTGAATAAAGCGCTGCAATTGGGCATGGAATACGATGTGCGCCTGCAGACGCCGCTGATGTGGCTGAACAAGGCCGAGACCTGGGCCCTGGCGGACTATCACCACCAGCTGGACCTGATCCGCAACCAGACCCTGACCTGCTACAACGGCATTATCGGCACCGGTTGTGGCAACTGCGACGCGTGCAACCTTCGTGCGCGGGGCCTGAACGACTACCTGGAAAACAAGGCTGCCGTCATGCAGAGCCTGAAAGGCAAGCTGGGTTGATGCGCAGCGTTCCCGTGCTGAGCACGGGAACGTTCATCGATCAGTTGGCTTGCTGCGCAGCCTGGTTATCGCCTGTGATGTAGCGCTTGAACAACGAGCGGGCACCGTAGGCCGGCAGGATGTTGAAGAAGGCAAAGCAGACTTTGATCGCGATCTGCACGTAGATCATGTTCAGGATGTCGCTGGTCTGCATCGCACCGTAGAACGCGATGAAGCAGAACAGGAAACTGTCGATAATCACCGCGAAAAACGTACTCAGGAAAATCCGCAGGAACAGGTACCTGGAGTTGGTCAGCTCCTTGATCTTGCACAGCAGGTACGAGTTTATGTTCTCCGACACCAGGAACGAGACCGAGGAGGCGATCAGCACCGACGACACCTGGATGATCACGTCGTTGTAAGGCCCGTCGAGCTTCCAGCCGGGCAAGCCGGGGAGGAAGGTCGAGCCGTAGAGCAGGATGATGATCATCGCGTTGCTGGCAAACGCAAACAGGATCGCCCTTCGCGCCAGCCGGAGGCCGAACTGCTCGTTGAGCAAGTCCACGATCAGGAATGTCAGCGGGTACAGAAACGTGCCGGGGGTGACAATAATGCCCAGCGACTCCAGGTAAATCGGTTTGGTCGCGGCGATGCTGGTAAAGATATAGAACGTGAAGAGCAGCAGGTTCAGGATGATATAAATCATCCATGAGTTCTCATTGCGGTCGTTGAGCTCGTACGCGGTGAGCGCCCCGCCCTGTGAATAGAACTTCTTGTACATGTTCTTGACTTCCATTTTGTTTAAATTGTCCATGATTTCGCTGTTCAGCACTTCGCTCAGCTTTACTCGAATGATCTTGCCCGTGGCGATCACCATGATCACCGCCAGGCTCTTGTCATTCTCGAACCCCAGCAGTTTGTATTTGCTGTTCTCGACTTCGTGCTCATACGTGGTCATTGAAGCGCTCCTCGATGATATCTCCCACCACACAGATACGATCCGAGCTCACACACGCTTCATCCGTGATGAATAGTTGTTTGCTGGCGCAGTCGTACACCAACTTTTCCTTGTCGTCGCTCGACGAGCCTTTCTGCACGATCAACAAATCCCCGGGCTCGTTGACGCCGGCAATTTCATGTTCCAGTAGAACAGCGATCAAGTTGTAGGAGGTGCCGAAGTAGTAGGTCAGCGGGTACAGCGTGGCGAGTTCGCCAATGCGCTTGTCCATGTTCGCCATGACCTGGCTTTGCTTGATGATCGGCACGGCAGCGGGGTTCATGTTTCCCTGGGGGGAAATACTGCTGTCGATGATCTCTTTTTCTTCAAAGTCGAGGGTCTCGATTTCTTCATAGGAGACGCCAAAGAAATCCGAGATCTTGCGGATGGTGGACTGCTGTACGTTGACGACCTTGCCTTCCAGGATGTTGTAGATCGTGGTTCTGGTCAGGCCGGCCGCGTTGCACAGCGACAGCTGCGTCTCTCCGCGGCTTTTGATCAGGTATTTGATATTGCTCTTCAAATACTCGGTGCGTTCTTTTCTATGGATCAAATGCCCACCACTTCCCTATGTTTTACCCCGAGCGTCCATTTTGGCCGGGGTTGCGTGCTTCGCCGCGGCGCGAAGTGTTGCACGCGCCCGCTACAAGAATAAAGACCGTGATCAGTTTTTTGGCGATTGGCCAGCATTCAGCCCCGGCACATGGGCCTTGTCCCCCTGTACCCGGCCAAAAAGAATCATTTAATTTGGAAAATGTTCATTTTTCTGCTTAATTGCCCTGCGCCCAACGGAAAGGCGTTCGTGATTTTCAGGGAAGGAACACAGGACAATGGCAGTCGACACGCAACCACTTACCCACCACGCCGGCCTGTTGCAACGAGGGTTGGCGGATTTGCGGGCAGAAGACGCGGAGCTGGCAGGGCTGCTGGATGCGGAGGTCACGCGCCAACACCAGACCCTGTCACTGTCTGCTTCGTCCTGCGCGGTGAAGCCGCATATCCTGGCGGCGTCCGCCTCGGTGCTGGTCAACGTGACCGCCGAGGGTGCCCTTGGCTGGCGTCATCACGCCGGCTGCGAGAATGCCGACCGGGTCGAATCCCTGGCTGTTCGCCGCGCCTGTCAGCTGTTCGGTGCGCAGTACGCCGGTGTGCAATCACACTCGGCATCAACCGCCCATTACCAGGTGCTGGCTGCCTTGCTGGAGCCGGGAGACACCGTGCTCGGCATGGCCACGGATCACGGCGGGCACTTGAGCCATGGCAGCCCGGTGGCGTTCACCGGCGCGTACTACAAGGCACTCAGATACGGCACCACGTCCAAGGGCGTGATCGACTACGAAGAGGTACGCACCCTGGCCCTGGCCCATCGCCCGCGGGTGATCATCTGCGGTGCGACGGCCTATTCACACCTCATTGATTTCGAACGGTTGCGCGCCATTGCCGACGAAGCCGGGTCGATCCTGCTGGCGGACATCTCGACCATCGCCGGCCTGGTCGCCACCGGGCGCCATCCAAGCCCGATCGACTTGGCCCACGTCACCACGCTGTGCACCCACCGCCAGCTGGGTGGCCCTCGTGGCGGCCTGATTCTTTCGGGTCGGGATGCCGAAACCAAGGTGCCCGGCCTGAAGACCACCTTCAGTCGCCTGCTCGACCAGGCGGTGTTCCCGCGGATGCAGGGCGCGCCGGCTTTCAACATGATTGCGGCGAAAGCGGCGGCGTTCGGCTACGCCATGTCGGCGGAATTCGACGCCTGGATGGCACGGGTTCGCACCACCGCTGATGAACTCGCCAGTGCATTTCAGGCGGGAGACTACGAGGTGGTGGGCGGGCACAGTGAAAACCACTCGGTGCTGATTCGCTTGCGCGGGGGCATCACCGGCGCCATCGCCCAGGCGGCGCTGGAGCAGTGCGGCATCCTCGTGGACAAACATCGCGCGCCGGGGGAGACGCGCCCGTCGTTCGTCGCCAACGGCTTGTGCATCGGCAGCGTTTCCCTGGCGCAACGCCACATCGATGCCGAGGGATGCCGCGAGGTGGTCGACCTGGTGTGTCGGGTACTCGACGCGGTCACGCCCTTGGGCGAGCACAAGTACGCCCTCGACGCTGCCGTACAGAAATCCCTGTATTTACAGGCCCAAACCTTGTGCGCGAAATATCCCCTGGCGAGTTACCTGCATAACTGAGCAAACATCCAAACGGATGTTTCATGTTATTACGGGATCAATTGCTGTACGGTGTTTAAGCGGCTGTTATAGACGGTCGCGCTATTGCTCATATCCATAATTAACAAGCTGCACGACAGCTTGGCGTTCTCCTGGCAGCTATAAAAAGGGCTCTTAAAGTCCGTTCAACCTCCGTGAACGAAGTACTCAGCCTTTTGCAGTGAAGTCGAACTTGGCCGATGCGCCGATAGTTGTTCGACTCATGAGGAGATATCCCGTGATAACCCGAAGAAAACTCCTATATTCAGGCGCAGCCTTGACCGGTGCCGGCCTGTTCGCCCCGCTGTGGGCCGGTGTTGCGCTGGCGCAGGACGTCAGCAGCGCCGCCACTGACGACATTGAATCGTTCCGCCAATTGTCGATGTTCCTCCTCGAACGCACGAGTGTGGATGCCGCCTTGTCCTTGCGCATCCTGGCCCAGTGCACCCAGAACGACCCTGCGTTCCCCCAGAAGATCAAAGCCTTGTGGAGCAAGGTTGGCCAGCATCACCTGCGCAGCGTCAGCCAGTTGTCCGGCAGCCCGTTCTACCGCGACCCGGTGGTCAAGGATACGACGCAGAAAATCGTCTCGGCCTGGTACCTGGGCTACACCGGCACGCCGGTGTCCCTGCGCGCCACCGACGGCACGCGGCTGGTGACCTTCACCGGCGCCCTGGCCTACGCGCCGACCGCGGACGCCACGGTGATCCCGACGTACTCCCGGGGAAAAACCAATTACTGGGTTAATCCTCCGGCCACGCTGGCCAACGACTAAGACAAGGCACTTTTATGAATCAGGATTTTGACGCCGATGTCATTGTGGTTGGCTCCGGCGCATTAGGCAGTAACGCAGCATTTGAATTGGCCAAACACGGCAAGTCGGTGATTATTCTGGAAGCGGGTGAACATATTCCTCGCTGGAAGATAGTCGAGAACTTCCGTAATTCGTCGAACAAGGGCAATTACAACTCGCCGTATCCGAATGAGCCGTGGGCCCATCATTCTTATGATGAGCAATACATCGAGAACACCGGTTCTTTTGAATTTCGTCCCGGCATGTTGAAACTGGTGGGCGGTACCACCTGGCACTGGGCGGCGGCGTGCTGGCGTTACTTGCCCAACGATATGAAGCTCAAGACCCTGTACGGCGTAGGTCGCGACTGGCCGCTGGAATACAGCGAGCTGGAACCCTATTACGTGCGCGCGGAAATTGCCCTCGGTGTCTGCGGCAGCGACACCCAGGACCAGAGCGGGCAGGGCGGCGGCGCTTTCCCGCCGCGCTCCAGCCCCTATCCGATGGCGCCGGAAGGCGATACCTACCTGTTCCAGCGCCTGCGCGAACGCATGGCCCCGGCCGGGTATCACTTTATCCATGAGCCCAACGGCCGCGCCACCGAACCCTACGACGGGCGCCCGGCATGCAGCGGCAACAACAACTGCATGCCGGTGTGCCCCATCGGCGCGATGTACAGCGGCGATGTGCACGCCCGCCACGCCGAACAGGCCGGCGCCAAGCTGATCACCGACGCCACGGCCTACAAGCTGGAAAAAGGCGCGGACGGCAAGATCGTCGCGATCCATTACCGCAGCTCTACCGGCGCCGATGTGCGGCTCACCGCCAAGTACTTCATCGTCGCCGCCCATGGCCTGGAAACCCCCAAGTTGCTGCTGATTTCCGAGGTGGCCAACTCCTCCGACCAGGTCGGTCGCAACCTGATGGACCACACTGGCCAGGGCCTGCAATTTATCGCCGACGAACCCTTGTGGCCGGGGCGCGGGGCGGTGCAGCAGGGCGGGATTTTCAACCGCCGTGACGGTGAGTTCCGCAAGGAACGGGCTTCGGTCAAACACTCGATCTCCAACAACGTGCCCAACATCGCCGTGGCCAAGCGGCTGATCGCCCAGGGCGTGTACGGCAAGGAGCTGGACGAGCGCATCCGCCACGACGCGGCGCGTTGGGTCGACGTGTCCACCGTGTATGAAACCCTGCCGCTGGCGACCAACACCGTGCGCCCGAGCCGCACCCGCAAGGACGCCCTGGGCATCCCGATGCTGGTGGTCAACTACGAGGTGGGCGACTACGTGAAGGCGGCCAAGGCCGGCGTCACCGAAGACTATGCGCATTTCGTGCAACTGATGGGCGGCACGGTGGTGGAAGACAACACCGGCTACCAGAACCGCGACCACCTGATGGGCACTGTGATCATGGGCGCCAACCCCAAGGACTCGGTGGTCAACCACGAGTGCCGCACCCACGACCACGCCAACCTGTTCCTCGCCACCACCGGGGTGATCCCGGCCTCCGGCACCATCAACCCGACCCTGGCCGGCGTGGCGCTGAGTATCCGTATGGCCGACATCATTGCGCGGGAGGTCTAGGTCATGGGGTTGCTTAAATTTCCGTTGCTGGCCTTGCTGCTCACCGCGTTGCCGGTGTTTGCCGCTGAAGACACCGCCGCGCTGATCCAGAAAGGCGCCTATGTGGCCCGTGCCGGCGACTGCGAAGCCTGTCACCGTACGGCTGAAAACGGCGGCGCGCCGCTGGCCGGTGGGTATGTGATCGACTCGCCCATGGGCAAGATCATCTCCAGCAACATCACCCCGTCCAAGGCCTACGGCATTGGCGACTACACCGAGCAGCAACTGGCCGACGCCTTGCGTAAAGGCATCAATGCCAAGGGCCAGCACCTGTACCCGGCGATGCCTTACACCTCATACCAGGGCATGAGCGATGACGACATCCACGCCTTGTACGTGTACCTGCAACAGGGCGTCAAAGCCGTGGACCAGCCAGTGCCGGAAACCCACCTGGCGTTCCCGTTCAACATCCGCCAACTGATGTTCGGCTGGAACCTGGTGTTCCTCGACAGCCAGGGTTTTGAGCCCAAGCCCGGCGCCACCGAACAGACCCGCCGTGGCCAGTACCTGGTGGACAACCTCGCCCACTGCGGCGCCTGCCACACCCCGCGTAACGCCCTGATGGCCGAGGACAACAGCCAGTACCTGGCCGGTGCGAAACTGGGAGGCTGGGTTGCGCCCAACATCACCTCCGACAAGGTCAGCGGCCTGGGGGACTGGAGCGACGACGACCTGGTCAACTTCCTGAAAAACGGCCACCTCGCCGACAAGGCCCAGGCCGCAGGCGGCATGGCCGAAGCGGTGGAAAACAGCTTCCGCTACCTCAGCGACAGCGACCTACATGCCATGGCTGCCTACCTGCACACCGTGCCGCCGATCCGCGATCCTGGCCAGACTGAGCGGGTGGTGCGTAAAGTCACGCCGGTGGACATGAGCACCCTGGAAACCGGCCAGGGCGACCAGGCCTCACTGGCCGATGCCACCGGCATGGATGGCGCACGCCTCTACAACTCGGCGTGCTCCAGCTGCCATGGCCGCGATGGCCAGGGCAGTGCAGACAAGTTCTACCCGTCCCTGAGCCTCAACACCGCGCTCAACGGCAACCAGGCCAACAACCTGGTGATGGCGATCATCGCGGGCATCGACCGCAAAGGGGCCGACGGCGCCGTAAGCATGCCGGCCCTGGGCGGCGACCTGGACGACGCGCAAATCGCCGCCATTGCCAACTACAGCCTGCACACCTTCGGCAACCCGGCGCTGAGCGTCAGTTCCGCAGAAGTGACCAGCCTGCGTCGGGGTGGGGATGCGCCGTTGTTGATCACCGCCATGCCGTACCTGCTGTGGGGCGGTGGTTTGGTGGTGTTGGTGCTGATCATCGTGCTGGTGCTGTGGCGGCGGCATCACAAACACCTGCGGGAAGTGGAGGCCAAGCGGATTGCGCTGAACCGGCGCTTTCATTCCAAGTAGGTAGAAACACAAAAGCCCCGCCTTCGATATGAAGCGCGGGGCTTTTTGTTGGCCGGGTAAATTACCGGATGTTTTCCTCGTCATACCCCATTGTAGGAACGGGGGCGAATCCCGCACCTGAAGCTGCGAGCCGACAAGGAGAGGTCTTCATGGTCAACGTGAGTCGTCGTTCCCTGATCGCACTGGGCGCGGCCTTGCCGTTGCTGGGGCGCCTGGACTGGGCAGAGGCAAGCCCTGCCGCTGCGTCGTCCGAGGTACTGCTCAACTACAACGAAAGCCCCTACGGCCCATCGCCGGCCGCGCGGCAGGCCATGCAGCGCGGCATTGCCGTTTCGGGGCGCTATCCGTACCCGGACATGTACGCGCTGGCCGAACAATTTGCCCAGCAGCAGGGGATTTCCGACGAACAGGTGGCGGTGTTCGCCGGCTCCATGGCCGCGTTGCGTTACGCGGTGCTGGCGTTTACCAGCGAAACTCGCAGCCTGGTGATGGCCACGCCTTCCTACGAAGTGCCGCGCCAGGCCGCCGAGTCACGCAAGGCCAGGGTGCATGAAGTGGACCTTGCCGCCGACCATGCCCACGACCTTCCGGCAATGCTCGCCGTTGACCGCCAGCCCGGCCTGATCTACCTCTGCAACCCGAACAATCCCACCGGCACCCTCACGCCTGCCAAGGCCATTGAGCAGGCCCTGGCGAACAAACCCAAAGGCAGCATTTTGCTGGTGGACGAGGCCTACATCGACTTCAGTGACGCGCCCAGTTGCGTGGCCTGGGTCAAGGACCATGACGACTTGCTGGTGTTGCGTACGTTCTCGAAAATCTACGGCCTGGCCGGTGCGCGCCTGGGGCTGGCCATCGGTCATCCGGCGTTGCTGGAACAGTTGGCGGTGTTTGGCGGGGATAACGTGCCGGCCGCCGCCAGCTTGCTCGCTGCCCGTGCGAGCCTCGCGGATGCGCAACTGCTACCTGCGCGCAAGGCGCTGAATACACGGTTGCGGGATGAGACGGTGGCCTGGCTGAAAAACCGGGGATTCACCTGCACGGTGTCTCACAGCAACTGCTTCATGATTGACGTGCGCCGTCCGGCGGAGCAGGTCATCGAGCGGCTGGGCGAACAGGGCGTGAAGATTGGGCGCGTGTGGAAAAACTGGCCGCAGTGGGTGCGGGTCACCGTGGGCAACGCTGAGGAGATGCAGCGGTTTCGCGAGGTGTTTGCGGCTCAGGTCGTAGGCTGAATTTGCGGTGGCGCAGGGTCAATGTGGGAGCTGGGCTTGCCCGCGATGCAGGCACCTCGCAGTGTCAGGTGCAACGAGGTGATGCTATCGCAGGCAAGCCAGCTCCCACACAAGCCCGCTCCCACATTTAGATCGAGTTACTGCTGGGCGATGCTGTAGCCCTCAAACGCGGTCTGCTGCTGCAGCGCGGTGATGATGCTTTTACGCGTCAGTGGCTGCTCGGCGCCCGAGTTATCCACAAAGGTTTCAACTTCCAGTTCCGCCTCGTCACCTTCACCCACAAAGCTGAAACCGAGGAACTCAAACGCCTCGCGGTCGACATTCGGCTTGGAGCGCGGCGAACGCATCGGCAGGGTGACGCTGATGCCGTCCTTGCTGATGGCGAACACTTCCGCTTCCTTCTTCGGGCGGGAAGCCTTGCCTTTGCCGGCGCTCGGGTTGCTGATGGCCTGGTGGGTCTGGTTCAGCACCTTGAGGGCCAGGCCGTAGACCAGCTCCTGGAACTGCGGGTCGTCCTTGAAGCTGGACAGGATGCGGCTGATGGAGAACTTGGTGTTGAGGTCTTCGAGGGCTGCGTTGTCGGCGGCTTCGGCGTCCTTGAGCTGCTTGAGCTCGCCCATCAGGTCGTAGGCCTTGTCGTCGTCGAAAGCGTCATGGGCCTGGCGGATGGCCACGCGCAGTTCGCGGATCTGGTCGCTTTCCTTGGAGGTGTGGAACGCGTCCAGCACCATCTCGCTGATGGTCTTGGCCGCCGGCACGTGCTGTGAAAGATTGATGGCGTTTTCGTATTCAGCTTTGGATTGCAAGGCGACTACGGATTCTTCGGTACGGGAATCAGACATTGAAATTTCACTACTTCAGTAAACGGGGAGACGGGAAAAGCGTCGCGCATTTTCAGCGGGGAGGGGGATCAGGTCAAGGCAGCACAATGCCCTCATCGCGGCTGAATGACGCCAACGCCCGTCGCAGCTTGATCGCCGGCCGGCTTGTCCATCGATTTAACCGAGGCGCTTGCCCATTTCGAAGGCGCGCTTTTCATAGCCCAACTCTTCATACAGCCGCTGGGCCGGTTCGTTGAAGGCCCAGACGGTCAGGCGCAGATCCCCGGCGCCCTGGCGGATCGCCCAGCGTTCGGCGAGCGTCATCAGTTCGCGGCCAATGCCCTGGCCACGTTGTGCCTCCAGCACGCAGATCGAGCCGATCCGGGCGACGCGCAGCGGTTGCAGCAACGGGCTGGCCGTCTCGATGATCTGCGCGGTGATAAACCCGACCCCCGCACCCTGGCGCTCGGCCAGAAACACCGCCTGGACCCGGCTGGTGAGGCAGGGCCGCCAATGGGACTGGTCGCGCTCCACCTGGTCGGTGGCGTCACGGTAGATATCGGGCCGTTCCTGGTGGTGCAGGCGGTTCAGCGGCTGGCCGAGCACGCACAGGGTGTGCAGGTCGTCCAGGTGGGCCTGGCGATAGGTCAATCCTTGAGACATGGCAGTCCTTCGAACGGGGCAAAGGGCGTGTTATGCCTGTTATCGGCGAACACGTAAAGTGGCCCCAAGCCCTTCAACGAACCCGGCAATGCGTCGGCAAGCTTCCTTGAGCGTGTCATCGGCGACGGTAAACGACACCCGTACAAACCCTTCGGCGCTGGGGCCAAAGGCCTGGGCGTCCAGCACCGATACGCCGGTCTGGCGATACAGTTGCCAGGCGAAGTCCCGGCCCGTAAGCCCGGTACGGCGTACGTCCACGAGCATGAACATACCGGCCTGGGGGACTCGGCAGTCCAGCGCACTGATTGCACGCAACTCGTTCACCACCAGGTCACGCCGGCGCCGATACACCGTGCGGGCATTGCCGACCACGGCTTCATCCAGTTCCAGTGCCTTGATGGCCGCCGCCTGGATAAACCCCGGCAAGCCATAAAGCATGCACAGCAGCAGGTTCTCCAGATGGCTGATCAACGTCGGCGGGCCGACCACCCAGCCTACCCGCCAGCCGGTCATGGCGTGGCTTTTCGACAGGCTGTTGAGCACCACCGTACGTTCGGCCATGCCGGGCAATGAGCTGATGCTCAGGTGTTGCTCGTCATAGACGAGCTGGCCGTACACCTCATCGCAAATCACCCACAGGTCATAGGCGCGTGCCACTTCGGCAACGGCTTCCAGCTCTTCGCGGCTGTAGACATTCCCGGTGGGGTTGCACGGTGTGGCGAGGGCGATGCCCCGGGTCTTTTCGGTAATGGCGGCTTGCAGCGCGGTGCGGGTCAGGCGAAAGCCGTTGGCAGCCGGTTGCTCGACGGTTGTGAGGCGTGCCCCCGAGGCATGGACACAGGCTTCGTAGGTCAGGTACATCGGCGCTGGCACCAGCACTTCATCGCCGTGGCTGAACAGGCACAGGCAGGCCGCAAACAGGCCATTCTGCGCGCCGGCTACCAGGGCAATATTGTCGGCGTGCACCGCAACCCCTTGCAGCAGGCTCTGCCTGGCGGCGATAGCCTCCCGCAGTTTCGGGCGACCGAGCACATGGGTGTAGTGGGTGTCGCCAGCGCGCAGGGCATCGACAGCGGTTTCGCATATCGCGTTGTCTGTGGCGAAGTCCGGGTCGCCGACACTGAGCACAATCACGTCTTCGCCGCGATGCTGGGCTTCGGCGGCGGTGTAGTGAATATCCCAGGCACTGACGGACTCGCCGCCAATGCGCGCGACAAAGGGTGAATAACGCATCCTTGCTCTCCTCGCCGACATCGATGCCCGCGTTAATTAGCCAACGTGAGTTCCACTGTAGAACATCGCGCCTGATCCACATCAAGGGCCGCCCGCAAAAAATCCGCTACAACGAAGCTGGGGCTGACCATGCCCCGGTTATCCGCCTGATGACCCAATAAAAACGATTGCAGACCGGCGCCGAGGGGACCACCCCAGGCCCTGGTTATTAAAGGAATAGTGCGATGATTGTTCCCCTGTCACGTCTGGGCCTTGTGGGGGTGATGCTGTGTCTGTCTCTTCCCCTGCACGCCAACCAAGCCGACCCCACGCTGATCGAACAGGGCAAATACGTTGCCCAACTGGGCGACTGCATCGCCTGCCACACCGCCAAGCAAGGCGCGCCCATGGCGGGCGGGCTGGAGCTGAGCACGCCGATGGGCACGATTTATTCGAGCAACATCACCCCGGATCGCGACACCGGCATCGGCCAGTACACCTTCGAACAATTCGACCGGGTGATGCGTGAAGGCGTGACGCCGGCGGGGCAGAACCTGTACCCGGCAATGCCGTATCCGTCCTATGCAAAGATGAGCGAAGGCGACATGCGCGCCTTGTTCGCCTACCTGATGCAGGGCGTGGAGCCGGTGAGCAAACCCAACCTGGACGCCGAGATGGGCTTCCCGTTCAACCAGCGCTGGGGCCTGGCGTTGTGGAATTTTGCGTTCCTCGACACGCAAGCGTTCGTGCCTGACCCCGCAAAGGATGAAGTGCTCAACCGTGGCGCCTATCTGGTCCAGGGCCTTGGCCACTGCGGCTCCTGCCACACCCCGCGTGGCATCGCGTTCCAGGAAAAAGCCTTGAGCGATGCCGGCCGCAGCGGTCGGCATTACCTGGCCGGGGAGACCGTCGAACACTGGCGTGCCCTGAGCCTGCGCAACCTGTGGACGGTGGACGACACCGTGCAATTGCTCAAGACCGGGCAGAACCGCTTTGCCACGGTCTCCGGCAACATGGCCGATGTGATTCACCACAGTACCCAGCACTTCACCGATGCCGACTTGACGGCCATCGCGACCTATTTGAAATCCCTGCCACCGGGCAAGGACGACCTGCCGATGCCCGCCGTGGCCCACGAACCCGTCGCGCCGCCCAAGGACCTGTTCACCAGCCGTGGCGGCTTGGGTTATATGCAGTTTTGCAGCGACTGCCACCGCAGCGACGGGGGCGGGGTGAAAGGCTTGTTCCCACGGCTGGCGGGCAACCCAGGCGTCGCTTCGAACAACCCGACCTCACTGCTGCATATCACCCTTACCGGTTGGGAAACCGCTGAGACGGCAACCCATCCACGGGTCTACACCATGCCCGGGTTTGCCCGGCTGGCGGATCAGGAGATCGCTGAAATCCTCAGCTTTGTGCGCAGCAGTTGGGGCAACGAAGGCACGCCCATCACGGCTGCCCAAGTGAAAAAAATGCGCGGCCAGCTCAACCCGGTCACCACTGATTCTTCAGCGTTTGAAACCCCGCGCCTGGCTGAATTGTTGGCGGCGCCGAATGCTGATCAGGTGGTACGCGGCATGCGCTTGCACCTGCAAACCAAGGAGCTGCTGCCCAATAACGTTGGCAACTCGCTGAACTGCACCAGTTGCCATCTCAACGCAGGCACCGTGGCAGATGGTTCGCCGTTTGTGGGCGTCTCGGCGTTTTTTCCCAGCTATGCGCCGCGTGCGGGCAAGGTGGTGAGCCTGGAAGAGCGGATCAACGGCTGCTTCCGGCGCTCGATGAACGGCAAGCCATTGCCACCGGAATCGGCGGATATGCAGGCGATGGTGGCTTATTTCGACTGGATGAAAAACAACACTAAACCGGAAGACAAAGTGGCGGGGCGCGGAGTGGGCAAGGTCGACCCGGCGATCAAGCCGGACATGGAGAATGGCAAGCAGGTGTACGCCAGGCAATGCGCGGTGTGCCATGGCGACAATGGCCAGGGTTTGACGCGGGCGGATGGCGAGTTGGTGTACCCGCCGTTGTGGGGCGAGCAGTCGTTCAATATCGGGGCGGGGATGGCGCGGTTGTATACCGCGGCGGCGTTCGTCAAACGCAATATGCCGATCGGCTTCCACGAGAAATTCCCGTTGGGGCAGGGTGGTTTGTCGGATCAGGAGGCGGTGGATGTGGCGGCGTACTTCTCCCAACAACCTCGCCCGGATTTCCCGGACAAGGTTAAGGATTGGCCCAAGGGTGGCAAGCCGGTGGATGCACGGTACTAGCTAAGCGTTAGCACCGCGACTGTAGCAAAGGTGCTTATTGTGGCGAGGGAGCTTGCTCCCGCTGGGCTGCGCAGCGGCCCCAAAATAGTGGGAGCGCTACGCACTCCAGCGGGAGCAAGCTCCCTCGCCACAGAGGTTTCAATCAGCTTTTAAAAGGTGGTACGCAGACCCACCTGCACACTCCGCCCCGGCGCGGGGGCAATGTCCCGCAGGATCGAACTGGCATACCGCACGGTCTGGTTCGTCAGGTTCTCGCCGTTCACAAACGCCAGCCACTGGCTGCCACCCACATTGAAGCGGTAGCCGGCGCTGGCACCCAAGGTGGTGTAGCCGTCGGTGCCGCTTTCGTTATCCGGCACCCGGCCCTGGCCCGCCGCATGCTCCACATCAATCCGCGCCTGCCAGCGATCCAGCTCCCACAACAAGCCGCTGTTCAAACGCAACGGCGCAATCCGTGGCAACGCTTCACCCGTGTCCAGGTTGGTAGCGCGGGTGTAATCACCCGACAGCTCCAGCGCGAACTTGCCGTAGGCGCCTTCTCCCAGCTTGATGTGGTCCTGGGCTTCAAACCCTGCGAAACGCGCGCGCACGCCGGAGTATTTGTACTCAGGGATGCCGCCGGCGTCTTCCTCGCCTTCGTCATTCAAGGTCCGACCGCTGCCCAGCAGGCCGATGTAGTTGGAGAAGTGGCTGTAGAACACCCCGAAGCTGCCCTTGTGGGTGCCATTGTCAAAGCGCAGTGCCAGGTCGCTGGACACGGCTTTTTCCTTCGACAGGTTGGCATCCCCCAGTTCGTAGGTGCCGGTGGCGACGTGGGCGCCGTTGGCATACAGCTCGTAGAACGTCGGGGCGCGTTCGGTGTAGCCGAGGGTGGCGGCCAGGGACCAGATCGGCGTCAGCGTATACACCGCGCCGGACGACAGGCTGCCGGCGGTGAAGTCGGCGGACTTGTTGGCATTGGCGAAGCGCTCGTTGCCTTTGCCGTCCGGGTCGACGTTGGTGTGTTCCAGGCGCCCGCCGAGGCTCAGCTTGAGGCGCTCGGTGGCCTGCATTTCTTCGAGGATAAACAGCGCGCCGGCATTGGTGTCGGTCTGCGGCACGAAGGCTTCTTCACCCAGGGCCGAGAATTCGTTGCGGCTGACCTGCGCGCCCATCACGCCGTTGAACGGCCCGATTGGCAGGTGCCGTGCTTCAACCCGGGCTTCGTAGCCCTTGTTCTTGAAGGTGGTGCCGGTCTCGCCGCCTTCGATTTCCATGTGCTTGTAGTCGGTGTAGCCGGCGTCGAGTTTGACCGAGGTGAACGGGCCTTGCAGGTTACGGATCTCGGACGCAAAGGCGTAGTGATCCTGCTTCATGCGGATGCGCACGTCCTGCTCGGCCGGGGAGCCGTAGTTGCTGTCGTAGTTGCTGTAGGACAGCCCGGCGTAACCGTCGTCCCAGGTGTAGGAGCCGCCGACCGCGCCGCCGTCCTGGCGCCCGTTGCTGTTGCCCAGGCGCCCGTTCTTACCTTCACCGTCTTCACTTTCCGGTGCGTGGCGGCTGCGGGCAAAACCGGGGATTTTCAGGTCGTTGAATTCCCGCGCGCTGGCGTCCAGGTGCAGGGCGAAGGTGCCGTTGCCGGCTTCCAGTTTGCCTGCACTGCTGCGGGTGGTGTCGGCGCCGCCGTAGCGCAACTCACCGGCACCGTGGATGCCTTCGATGGCTTCGGTGGGGATGCGGTTGTCGAAGGTGTTGACCACGCCGCCGATGGCGCTGCCGCCATACAGCAGGGCGGCCGGGCCGCGCACGATTTCGATGCGGTCGACGTTGACCGGGTCCAGCGGCACGGCGTGGTCATAGGACAGCGACGAAGCGTCCAGCGCGCCGACGCCGTTGCGCAGGAGGCGAATGCGGTCGCCATCCTGGCCACGAATGATCGGCCGGCTGGCACCCGGGCCGAAGTACGACGAAGACACGCCGGGCTGCTTGTTCAGGGTTTCACCCAGGCTGCCTTTTTGTTGCAGGGTCAGGTCATCGCCTTCCAGCACAGTGGTGGGCGAGGCGAGGGTTTCGCTGCCCAACGGGTTGCCGGTGATGACTTGGGGTTGCAGCTCCAGGGCGTTGGCCTGGGAGGTGATCAACAGGGCGGCGGCCAGCGGGGTGAGGCGCCAGAGAGAAGAGAGGGACATCGGTCGTTCCTTGGCAAACGGCAAAAAAGAGAAGGCTGAAGACGGTAAGGGATTCGATACCCTTTGATAGTTATCGTTACAATATAACATCACTTTTTTCCCTGCCAAGGGGAACTTTCCCGAAAACCCTGTAGGAGCCGGCTTGCCGGCGATGGCGTTCCCGTGAGCGCTGCAGGGCTCCAGACCGTCATCGTCGGCAAGCCGGCTCCTACAGGTTTATGCGTCTACAGTTAAAGCGGTGCTTCCACCGGCCCGGCCCGTCCGCTAAGGTGCGCGGCTTCGTTTTCTTCTTTTTTGCAAAAGGCCCGGCATGACCGCGACAAACAAAGACCCACTGCACGGCGTCACCCTAGAACAGGTCCTCACCGCACTGGTGGCGCATTACCAATGGGAAGGGCTG
The DNA here is from genome assembly GCF_036346535.1 of Pseudomonas sp. Z18(2022). Classification (NCBI taxonomy): domain Bacteria; kingdom Pseudomonadati; phylum Pseudomonadota; class Gammaproteobacteria; order Pseudomonadales; family Pseudomonadaceae; genus Pseudomonas; species Pseudomonas sp. Z18(2022). Next base: position 52,174 of record NZ_JAOTOA010000016.1, on the reverse strand, counting down.
GCCGAGCGCATCAACATCCGCTGTTTTTCCAGTGACCCAAGCATCAAGTCGAGCCTGTCGTTCCTGCGCAAGACCCCGTGGGCACGGGAGAAGGTCGAAGGCTTGTACGTGAAGTTGATGCGCACCAAACGGCCGGTTGAGGACTGAGGTGAAACGTCACCTTATCGGCCTGGCAGCCCTCGGCGGTTGGGCTGGCCTGGCGCTGCAGCAGTACATCATTTTCTATTTCCGCTGGGTCGACGGCGCCAGCCTGTTGCCAGGCCTGGTGAATTTTTTCAGCTTCTTCACCGTGCTCACCAACACCCTGGTGGCGGTGGTGTTGACCCATGCCTGGGTGCAACGCCAAACCGCGGCGAGCCGGTTTTTTCTCGGGCCCGTGGTGAGCAGTGGGATTGCCGTGAGCATCGTCGTGGTCAGCCTCGCCTACAGCCTGTTGCTACGGCATATGTGGGCGCCTGCGGGCGTGCAGTTTGTGGCGGACGAGTTGCTGCACGACGTGATGCCGCTGGTGTTCGTGGCGTATTGGTGGTGGTGCGTGCCCAAGGGCAGCCTGCGGCTCAGGCACATCGGGCTGTGGGTGATTTACCCGCTGGTGTACTTCGCCTATGCGTTGTTGCGCGGGTATGTGTGGGGGCTGTATCAGTACCCGTTCATTGATGTGGACACGCTGGGTTATCCACAGGTGTTTATCAATGCCGGGGGGATTCTGGCGGGGTTCGTGCTGGTGGCGTTGGCCGTGGTGGGGCTGGATAAATTTCTGGCCAGACCACGCGGTTAATGTGGCGAGGGAGCTTGCTCCCGTTGGGGCGCGTAGCGGCCCTAAGCTTTTGGGGCTGCTGCGCAGCCCAACGGGAGCAAGCTCCCTCGCCACAGGTTATTCGTCGCTGCCGTCGGCGCGCCAGTAACCCACGGCCTTGAGCGCGTCTTCATTGATCTGGTGCGTGTCCAGCAGCACCCGCCGTACCTGGCGTGACAGCTTGGCTTCGGTGGCGACGAAGCTGTACAGCGAACCGCTCGGCAGGGTCAGGTTACGCACTGTTTCCACCAAGTCATCCTGGCCGCGTATTACCCAGATCACTTCCACATCGGCAGCACTGTTCAGTGTCTGCTGTTCCGCCGCATTCGCGATTTCAACCACGGCCAACACCATGCGCCCGGCCGGCAATTCGTCCAGACGACGGCCGATGGCGGGCAGTGCGGTTTCATCGCCGATCAGCAGGTAGCTGTCGAAGATATCCGGCACGATCAACGAGCCCCGTGGCCCGCCGATGTACAGGCGCTGGCCGACTTGAACCTGATCGGCCCAGGTGGACGCAGGGCCGTCGCCGTGCAGCACGAAGTCGATGTCCAGCTCGTTGTTCGCCAGGTCGATGCGACGCGGGGTGTAGTCGCGCATGGCGAGGTCCTCGGCATCCTTGATACTGAACGTCGGGCTCTCCAGCGCCGCCACTTCGGCGGCGTTCTGCGGGAACAGCAGCTTGATGTGATCGTCGCTGCCCAGGCTCACAAACCCCGTCAACTCGGGGCCGCCCACGGTGATGCGGCGCATGCGCGGGGTGATATCGACCACCTTCAGCACCTCCAGGCGGCGGCGTTTGATCTCGTGCATGACGCGGTGGATTTCGAGTTTGTTGGGTTCAGTCATTGGGCTTGCTCCGGTACGGGTTGAACAGCCGGGCCGTCGACGATGGCCTGGGCCGTGGTGTTGAGTAGGGCGGCCACCCGGACGATTTCTTCCGGGCTCCAGCGTCCGTGGTGCAACTGCAGCGCATGGCGCAGGTTGTGCACCGCCTCGTGAATTTCGGCGGGGCGGTCGTGGCCGCGCAGGGAGCGCTTGCTCACGTCGATACGCATGCGTACGCCTTCCAGGGCAATGGCTTGCTCACTTAAGGAAAGACGTCCGGCGTCGGTGATTGTGTAGCGTTTTTTTCCGCCCTCGGCGTCGCCGGTGACCAGTTCGCTTTCTTCAAGGAACGTCAGGGTCGGGTAGATCACGCCGGGGCTGGGGCTGTAGGCGCCGTCGAACAGGCCTTCGATCTGGCGGATCAGGTCGTAGCCGTGGCACGGCTGTTCGGCGATCAGCGCCAGCAGCAGCAATTTCAGGTCGCCGGGGGCGAAGACCCGTGGGCCGCGGCCGCCGCGTTCGCGGCCCGGGCGTTTTTCGAAGCCGTCGCGGCCCTCGCGGTGGGAATGATGGTCTCTCATTTCTGTGTGCTCTCGTTTGGTTTAGATACAACTTAAGATATATCTTTGTTGGCGGGCAAGCTGACCGGACGAACGGTCGAGGGTTACGTCACAAAAATTTGGAACTAAAACCGGAAAAGGTCCACCAACTGGACTATACCTAGTTGGACTAATGTAGAACTAAAGCTCTAATAAAAGTTAATAAGTGTTAATTAGAGCCTTGTGTAGTATTCGTCTTACAGTTAATTCAGCTCATAAAAAATCTGTCATGTAGTCTGGTTCTTACGGCTGATGACAGGCGTTATAAAAAATCCGGGTTTTTTCAGCTTGTCGATTGGCTTAGTTGGCTACAAGTTTGTCGGAAGTGCCCTGCTTAACTTCTCCAAGTTGTTGTAGATACTGTTGCAGCGTTGAACGGCCTCTTCTGGCGGCTCAATCGTTATCAACTGAAACTCTACAGGTACTTAACATGTTCAAAACATCGGTAATCGCCGCTTCCCTGGCCGTCTCGCTGCTGGGTGTCGGCAGTGTCTTTGCTGCGGGCGAAGCCACCAGCACCATCAACATCTCTGCAAACATCCCCACCAAGCAGTTCCATGCCCAGCCTCGCGATCCGAACTTCGGTGTGGCGGAAACCATGGACTACAACACCATCACGGGCAATTTGAACACCTTGCGCGCTGTCTACGATGTGAAAAACACCGATGGCCACATCGCGGCGTACATCGAAGGCGGCCCGGCATCGCTGTCCAATGGCAGCAGTGCAATCGCGCTGACCACCACCTTCAACGGCGTTACGCTGGACGGTACGTCGAAGCAAGTGGTCGATGATGCATCGTCGACTCCTGGCACCCAGGCCGACATGGTGATCACGCCTGCCAAACCTGCAGACACCCAAAACGGCCTGTTCACCACCAGCATGGTCGTGGTGTTCGACAGTGTTCCGCGGGTACCACCGGCGCCATAACGGGTAACTAAGAAAGCGCGTTGCTTCTTAGCCTTTTCCGATCGACAGGGCACTTTCCGGTCGATCGGTCTTTATTGATCTGGTCGTTAGAAAGTTGAGTATTTCTTTCATGTTCCCGATGACTCCCATCGCGGCAGCGCTTGCCTTATTGATGTGCGCAAGTGCATGGGCCGCTCCCGGCGGTACAACACCCAGAAGTTTGTTGGCTCAAGCCAAAGGCTTGCCGGCAGACTTTGAAGAACACTTCTTTGACGTGCCCCTGGCAGTACGGGTGGAACTGGACCAACATTTTATTGGTGAGGCGATGGTTGTCCTGTCTCGAGACGATCGCCTGACCTTGCTGAATTTTACCGACCATCAGGAAAGTTCATTAAAACCCCACCAGCACGATACCTGGGACGCTTACCTCAAGCAGGGTGTGGCACTGGGTGCCTGTGAGCGCAACTGCCCGGAGGGCTTGCTGGCGGTGCACTACAACCTGGAAAACTCGCTGGTTTCTTTGCTCACTGAAAGCGCCGAGCGTGAAATTGAAGCTCGCCGCTACTACGACTTGCCCGCCGATGGCAGCCATGGCCTGATCGTACGTAACCAGTTGAACCTCAACGGTGGCCAGGGCGAGGCGTTGGGCGGGCGTTATGGCCTGGAGGCCAGCAGCAGCCTGGGCAACTGGAGCCAGGCGCTGAACATGCAGTTCTCGCGCCTCGGCGGCCCCGACGAAAACAAGCTGTACCACTCTGTGTACGAGCTCTACACCCAGCGTGAGCTGGAGGGTAATTTTTTCCGCCTGGGCTATTTCACCCCCAGTTCCGAAGGCCTTACCCGCCAGATCCGTACGTTCGGTTCTGCTCCCGACACCACCATCGGCGTGATGTATGGCAGCTCCGACAGCCTGGCGGTCAACAACCCAAAGCCCAGTGTCTACCCTGTCTATGTCACCGCCAACCGCCAGGGTTCGGTGGAGATTTACCGCAACGGCCTGTTGATCAATACCCAGCAGGTGGCGGCGGGTTTGCAGAGCCTCGACACCCGCTCGTTGCCCGGCGGCATTTACGAGGTGGAAGTGCGCCTGCTGGAGGATGGCATCGTCACCAGCACCACCTCGGAGCTGGTGTACAAGCCTAACAACTGGCGCAACCACGATGAGCGCTGGCGCTACAACCTGTTTGCCGGGCGTGAAAGCGGGTTGCTCAGTAACTGGGAACGCCAGTCCGGCGACCAGTTGACCGCCGGTGCGTCGATCAATTACCTGGCCCATCCCCGGGTGATTCTCGGCTTGTCGGGGCGCCAGGTGCAGGACACGCTGCAACTGGGCACCTCCATCGACTGGAGCCTGGCCGAAACCGCCAGCCTGTACGCCAACATCTACCAGACCGAAACCTACGGCACCGGTGTCGACCTCAACGGACTCTACGCTTACCGTTCCGGCAGCATCGTGTTCAACCACACCCGCAGTTGGCTGGACACCCGCGACAGCTATGACACCCTGCCCGACGGCACCCGCATTCGTCATGCCCGAACCTTTACCGGGCAGACCAGCAACTCCTCGCTGTCCCTCAACCATCGCCTTGACGCCAAGAATTCCCTGAGTACCCGGGTGTCCCACAGCACGGGTAACACCGAGGGCGTCGGCGTGGACCTGGGGTGGAACCAGCGCACCTTTTTGTTTGGCAGCGATGCCAACTGGCGCCTGTCGCTGTTTGACCGCCCCGGCAGTTTCAGCAGTGGCAGCCAGCGCAATCGTGGTGTGGACTTCAGCATGAGCCTGGCCCTCGGGGGGCCGGGTGAGTACTGGTCGGGCAGTATCGGCACCCGCACCGCCCGCGAGGGAGGGCGCGACAACAACGGTTCGCTGACCTACCGTCGTGACCTGCAAGGCCACTTCCTGCAAAGCGTGTCTGCCACGGCCCTGGCCGATGTGTATGGCGCTGGGTTGTCGGGCATGGCCAGCTTCCAGACTGACGGCCTGTACGGTGATGGGTTTTTCCAGCGCTCCTCGTTCAACGGCAACCTCACCGGTGGCCTCAACCTGGACAACACCTTCGCCGTGGGCGGACAAAAGATGGTCCTTACCAGCCAGCACCACGGGCGCGGCGCGGGGATGATCATTGATGTCGAGTCCGACGTCGACGATATCGTCCTCCACGCCGACGACCTCACCGGTGGCGACACCGTGCTCAAGCCGGGCCGCAACTTCATCCCGCTCACGGCCTACAAGAACAGCTCGGTAAGCTTCGATTTTCACGGCAACCACGGGCCGGCCGCGACCATCCAGCCGCCCCGCATTGCGTATCACATGAACAAGGGCGGGGTGGACTACCGCAAGGTCAACGTGATGCGCACCGTGACGGTGCTCGGTCGGCTGATCGACCCCCAGGGCCAGCCGCTCAAGGGGCACCACATCATCAACCACGCCAGCCGCGGGGTCAGTGAAGTGGACGGGTTCTTCTCGATGGAAATGAACGCCGGCTCGCCGACTCTGGAAGTGCGCCATGGCAACCAGTTGCTGTGCCAGTTCCGTCTGGACACGGCCAGTGCCCGCAGTGAAAACAATGTGTTGATGATCGGGGACTTGCGTTGCACGCCGGACACGTTGGCCGAGACCTCCCCGAACACAGCGAGGGCGGGTTAAGTGATTGCCATGAACAAACCATGTGGTGAGGTGAACCTGGTATTTCTCTGTCTTATGGGCAGTGTACTGGGCGGCCTTGCACTGCCGGTCGCGGCGGCGGTAATGGAGATCCGCGCTGAGTTCAAGCCAGACCCTGCCAAGCCTCATCTGAATATTTTTGAAAACAAAACGCCCTCAACGGGTTATTGCTCCGTAAACATTCTTGCGTGCGAGTTGGCGGGAATGTTCAGTTTGGCGCCGTCGCTGGTATTCACGTCTTCTGCTGCCATTGCTGCTTTTCACCCGTCACCCCGGCAGGGAGCAATGTTGAATGTTCCGGCCCAGTGGCGTGATTTGACCGTCGTGCGCAGCGAAACCGGTGCGACTGAAACCGTTCGCGTGCGTATTTCCGGGTTTGGTTCAACGGTTCGTTTGCCGGACGACGTTGTCAATCTTGTTGGCGGTGGCGTGTCGGACTTTCAGGCTCACGACATGTTGTGGACCGGGTCAAACTGGACGACAAGTGCGGCGCCCCCCTGCCGGCTGCTCTCAAATGGTTCGAGGGGGAATTTCAGCTTCACCTATTTCTGGCTGACGCCGGTGGAGGCGGTGTGTGCCCGGCAGGCGCGGTTCAATCTTGCCTCGTTGAGTTATGAGAGGGTGAGCTTTGCCTATGAGCTGGTCACGCCCAACCCATTAGGGATGTCCACCGGAGAATACACAGGCAGCCTGACGTATACCGTCGGCCCGGGAAAAGACTTCGACCTGGGCGACATCATGCTACCCAGCGACAGCGAGCTGACCCTGAACTTCACCCTGGATGTGCAGCATCTGCTCAAGATCGAATTGCCGCCCGGCGGCAACAAGGTCGAGCTGGTGCCCCAGGGCGGCTGGCAAGCGTGGCTGAGCCAGGGGCGCCGGCCCACGCGTCTGTTCCGTGACCAGACCTTCAATATCTGGTCGTCCGGGCGTTTCAAGATGGAGTTGCATTGCCAGTTCCCCGTGGGCAATACCTGCGGCCTGCAAGCGCCTTCGGGTGAGACCGTGCCGTTGAATGTCGCCGTCAGCCTGCCCTTCGGGCTGGGCGATGAAACCGGCCAGAAGGTCGACCGACGGCCCTTGCTGCTCGATGGCAGCGGTACCCGTGTGTTCGGCCCCACGTATTACCTGGAGCGCCGACCTGGCGCCCTGCATTTTGAAATCCCGGCCAGCGCGATGGAACCGATGTTGTTGCCGGGGGCGCCTGATCGTTACTCGGGTACCGCCACTGTAATTTGGGATTCGGAAGTCTAATCATGCCAAACAAAAAAACCGGGCTGTTCGCTGATGCCTTAAGCCAACTGCTCAAGTACAAGGTTGCGAGCCTGGTGCTCGCTGGCTTGTTGGGTGGGGCAACGCTGCCAGCCCAGGCGGCGGAAGTGGCGATTCGTGCCGAGTTCAAGCCGGACCCCGCGAGGCCCAATTTCAATACCTTTGAAAACAAAACGCCGAACACTGGTTTCTGCGCGTCCTATCCCGTGCAGTGTGCGGCCATCAAAAGTTTCAGTTTGCGTGTGCCGCTGCGGTTTGATTCCAGCGGGCCGATTGAGCCCTTGCACACATCACCCCGGCAGGGTGCCATGTTCAGTGTCCCGGCCCAGTGGCGTGAATTGATGGTGACCCACACTGCGACCGGGGAGACAGAGACGCTCCAGGTGCGAATTTCCGGGATTGGTTCACGGTACATCACCGACCCGGTTGTTGACCTTGTCGGCGGTGGTGTAACGGCATTGCAAGCTCACCAGCTGTTGTGGGGGTCAAGGTGGGTGAGCGCTCCAGCGCCCTGCCGCTCTTCCCCGCTCGGAGCCTATTCGGGCAACTACTATCAGTTTTTCTGGTTAACGCCGGTTGTCGGAGACTGCGCCAAGCAGGCCCGTTTCAATATTCCGTGGATGACCTACGACTACCTGGACTTTGCCTACGAGCTGATCACACCCAACCCACTGGGCATGTCGATAGGTGAATACAAGGGGGCCGTCACGTATTCGGTCGGGCCGGGAAAAGACTTCGACCTGGGCGACGTCATGCTGCCCAACGACAGCGAACTCCTCCTCAATTTCACCCTGGACGTGCAACACCATCTCAAGGTCGAGATTCCACCCGGCGCCAACCGTATCGAACTGGTCCCCCAGGGCGGCTGGCAATCCTGGGTACAACAGGGCCGTCGACCTACGCGTTTGTTCCGCGACCAGACGTTCAATATGTGGTCGTCCGGGCGTTTCAAGATGGAGCTGCAATGTCAGTTCCCCGTGGGCAATACCTGCGGCCTGCAAGCGCCTTCGGGTGAGACCGTGCCGTTGAATATCGCCGTCAGCCTGCCCTTCGGGGTGGGCGATGAAACCGGCCAGAAGGTCGACCGGCGCCCCTTGCTGCTCGATGGCAGCGGTACCCGTGTGTTCAGCCCCACGTATTACCTGGAGCGCCGACCGGGAACCCTGCATTTTGAAATCCCGGCCAGCACGATGGAACCGATGTTTTTGCCGGGGGCACCTGATCGTTACTCGGGTACCGCCACTGTGATTTGGGATTCGGAAGTCTAGAGCATGATCAAAAAGACACAGAGACTGTTCGCAGGTGCGTTCTGCATGCTGCTGGCGGGGGGCGCGCAGGCGCTGGTCCAGGACATTACTGCCGAGTTCGTTCCGGACCCGACCAATCCGATGAAAAACGAATTCAGGAACACGACGCCCGAGAGTGGGGTGTGCCCCTGGCATATTCCGGCCCGGTGCAAGCAGTTGAATATTTTCACCATCCGCACCGATTTTTATGCAATGTCCAAGGGTCCCCTTTACCCCAACCCCAAGGACCCTCGGCAAGGCGCGATGTGGCGGGTGCCCTCCGAATGGCGGGACTTGCAGGTGACTCACACCGAGACCGGCGAAACCAGTACCGTGCAGATGCGCATTGCCGGCATCGGCCACCGTTGGGATGCCCGGCCTGGCGCCTCCGCCTGGTGGGCGCCCGGGGTGACGTGGGACAGCCAATGGCGCGTTGCCCCCAGCCCTTGCGAGAGCACGGGATATATTGCGGCCTCTACCACCTTTGCGTTGTTTTTCTGGCTGGTGCCGGAGGGCGCGGGTGTGTGCAGCCGACAACCGGGCCAGGAAGTTTCCCAGTTCTGGTATAGCACCCTGGAATACGCCTATGCCCTGAGAACACCCAACCCGTTGGGCATGACCGCCGGCACCTACACTGGCAGCATCAAATACTCCATGGGGCCGGGCAAGGATTTTGACTTCGGTGACAACATGGAGACGGCCGAGACGTCATTCATTTTCAACTTCACGCTGGACGTGACCCACATCCTCAAGGTCGACATTCCGCCGGGTGGCAACCGTATCGAACTGATCCCCCAGGGGGGCTGGCAAGCGTGGGTGCAACAGGGCCGTCGGCCCACGCGGCTGTTCCGTGACCAGACGTTCAACATTTGGTCGTCGGGGCGTTTCAAGATGCAGCTGGAGTGCCAGTTCCCCATGGGCAACACGTGCGGCCTGCAAGCCGCGTCGGGTGAAATGGTGCCGTTGAACATTGCCGTCAGCCTGCCCTGGGGGATTGCTGATGAAACGGGTCAACGGGTCAACCGGCAGCCCTTGTTGCTGGATGGCCACCCGGTTGTTCAACCCGACCCAGTACGTGGAACGCCGGCCTGGCACCTTGCATTTCGAAATCCCCTCCAGTGAGGTTGCCCCGCTGTTTCAGGCGGGGGCGCCTGATCGCTATGCGGGCACGGCCACAGTGATCTGGGATTCGGAAGTCTAGGGCGAGCATTCAATTCAACAGGTAAATGGTTATGAAAACTTTATTGGCAGCGATTGGTTTTGGTGTGTTCATGCCCCTGGCGGTTGCCGGGCCGAACATCAACGTGGGCGTGGTCTACGACTACCTGGACGGTGATAAAAGCACCTATTTGAAACGGGTGTTCAACGGTGGCGACAGCACCGCCTTCGTCAAGATCAACATCATGGAAATCCTCTACAACGCCGATGGCAGCGCCGAAGAAGTGCCCCTCAAAAGCCAGGCCGACGGCAATGCCCGCGACGGCCTGATGGCCAGCCCGGCCCGTCTGATCGTGCCGTCCAACGGCATGCAGGGCAGCCGCTTGTTGTTTATGGGCGAGCGTGACCAGGAGCGTTACTTCCGGGTGCGGTTCGTGCCGGTGGTGCCGGAGAAAGAAGACGAGTTTGCCGTGTCTGCCGAAGATCGCGACGCCTACCGGGCGTCCCTGTCGGCCGGGGTCAACGTGCTGGCGGGCTATGGCACGGTCTTTTTCGTGCGCCCCAAAAACACCCGTTATGAATCGCGTATCGAAGACAACGCCAATCGGTATGTGTTGAGTAACCGTGGCAACAGCGTGGTGGTGGTCGATGAGTTCAAGGACTGTTCGGCCGCCAGCCCCCAGGACTGCCGGCCGGTGACCAAGAACCATGTACTGCCGGGGCGGGCGTTTACCTTCGACAAGGAGCCGGGCCGGGTGTACCGCTTCAACCTGGTGGAAGGCAGCGGGCAAAAAATTCATGAGGTCGAAGGCTGATGAGCAGTAATCCGAGGATGTTCAAGTGGCTCATGGCGGGGATGCTGTTGGCGATGCTGGGATTGGTGTGCTCCGAGGCCTTTGCGGTGCGTGAAGAGCACACGTTTGACGTGTCGATCCAGATTCCCGGCAATGATTTTTATGTACTGCCGGTCAATCCGGGGTTCCTTGAACGCGACCAGCGCATGCACTGGAACACGGTCACCCGGACCCTGGCACCGTTACGGGAAAACTTCGATGTGAAGAACATCTCCGGTGGGGTCACGGCGCGTTTGGGGGCGTTGCCTTCGTTGTTCAACGGGTTCGATTCAATTGCGCTGAATGTGAGCTTCAACGGGCAGGAGCTTGGCCTGACGGAGGCCACGGTAGTGGCAGAAGAGCAGGCACGGGTGGGGTTGCGGGTGCCGCTGGTGATCACTGCCGTAGAGCCGGAGGGCGGGTACCTGGCGGGGGAGTATTACGGCAGTGTGCAACTGGTGTTTGATGCGTTGCGGCCCTGATAACGGATTACGGTGATCAGCCCTTGTGGTGAGGGCGCTAAGTGGAGAGGGAGCTTTTGTGGTGAGGGGGCTTGTCCCCCGTTGGAGTGCGCAGCACTCCCGTTTTTGGGGCCGCTTCGCAGCCCAACGGGGGACAAGCCCCCTCGCCACATGGAGCAGGTTTGGCACATGGAGCAGGTCAGAGCCGGGTGGACGCCACTGCCTCGCGGTTGCTCAGCCCCGTGGCCCTGGCCAGCGCTTCGCGCGTCAGGCGCCTCATCCATTCCTTCTCTTTGTAGCCCAGGTCGTTGAGCAGTCTGTTGTAGAGATCGTCAGACATTGGCTGGCGGGAAAATACCACACGTTCAGGCACCCCCAGTGCTTCGGCGAGGGGCTTGAGCGATTGGCTCAGCAACTCTTTTTGCGCCGGGTCCTGAGCGCGCGCCCACTGGTGTTGTGTGTCCTGCAGTTCATCCAGCTTTAAAAACTGCTCGGTGCAGCGTTGCTCGTTGTCCCGATACTCACCGTCATGGCTGTCGCGCAGGTACTGTTCCCAGTAGGGCTCAAGCAGCATCTGGTTCACCAACCCATCACCTTCGGCCATTTCCAGCACGGTCTGGTACGCCTCGTCGATGCGTGCCTGGGGCACGTCGGCGGTCAGGCGATAAAGCATGTGGTCCGACAGCCAGGGCAAATCCAGCTTCTGCGCCAGGGAGGTCTGGTAGGCCAGGTAGATTTCCACTTCATCGACTTCGCCCGGCTCGCCATCCCGCATATCGGAACGCAGGCGCTGGCCCAGGCCGCCCTCGGTCACCGGCCTCAGGCGCCAGGCGATGTCCTCTTGAATGACCTCGCCCAGATGCCTCATGTGCGCCCGGCCCTTGGCCAGGGTCACCAACTTGCCGGTTCGTTCTTCGTCGGTCAGTGAGTAGCGCCGGGCCTCGGTGGCGAGGACTTCGATGCCCATGTCATTGAAAATCTGTGCACCGCCATCCGCGCACAGTCCGGGGAAACTCGACATCTTGAACAACGTGTCGCGCAGGTCGCTGTCGACACTGGCGGCGAGGATCAGTTGCCACACCCGCTGGGTGAGCTCCGGGCGGTTGATCGCTATGCGTTCCCGGTCTTCTTCGGTCTGTACCGACTCCTCCCGCTCCAGGGACTTGAGCACCTCAAACAACCCTTGTGAGCCGTGCTCCTGTTCCAGGGCATTCCATAAGGTCTTGCGGTGTTCGTGCAGTTGCGGGTCCATTGCTTCCAGCCAGTAGGTGCTGTCGCCCTTTGGTTCGTAGGTGCGGTTGGGGTCCAGCCCCGCCGCCACGCGGTAGCTTTCATAGCGCTGGCGGTGTTCGAGGTCGAGGGTGTTGCGGTCCAGGCGGGTGCGGGCGACGGTTTCTGCCTGGGGCGTGCCGCGCGCAAACTCGGGCACTTGTTCGATGGCGTTGCCTCGCAGGTCGAGCAGGAAGCTGCGGTTTCGCGGGTGGGAAAACAGGCCCGTAGGCCACAGGGTGATCTGTGTGCGACTCAGCAGCAGATCGCGCAGGTTGGGCATGCGCGAGATGTCCGGCGGGATGCCCAAGGGGTTGTTTTGCAGTTGCAGGTGCTCCAGGCGACGCAGGCGGGACAGGAACTGACGTTGCGCGGGGGGCAACATGATGCGGTTGTCCCGCAGGTTGAGGTAGCGCAAAAAGCGCATTTCGCCAATGGCCTCGGGCATCCTCGACAGGTCGTTGTAGCCCAGGTCCAGCGCGCGCAGGGATGGGAAGCCCTTGAGGAAATGTTCGTGGAGCACGCCGAAGCGGTTATCGGCAATGGTCAGGCTGGTGACGTGCTCAAAGCCGGTGGTGAGTTCCGGCAGCATATCCGGCAGCAGCAGGCCCCGCAGGTCCAGTTCCGCGCCGCCCTGGACGTTGCCCCAAGGGTCGGTGTGCACGGCCATGCGGTCTTCCCAGCAGCGATACAGCTTGTCTGCGAGCAAGTGCCGCGCGGCCCGTTCCTGGCGAAACGCGCGACTGTCTTTCGGGTGGGCGGTGGCCGTGCGTTTCCACACTTCCAGGCGGTGGTACAACTGTTGTTTCTCGGTGGTCAACAGGTTGAGCACGCTGCGCATCTGCCGGGCGTCGACGTTGTCGATGAACTGTTCGACGCGTTGTTCGCTCAACGAGGGAAACAGCAGTTGCAGGACTTCCCGGGTGTGCGGTGTTGACGCCGGTTGCGGCGTACCCGCCTGCCGGCTGGCGACAGGCCCTCGCAGTAAACGGCTGGTCTGTGTGTCGGCCGTGGTGCGTATTGGCGGTTGCGCGAGTACTCGGCGGCGCTCGTCCAGGGTGTGCAACTTGTCCATCAGCCAGCGTTTCAGTTCTGCGCCCTGGCCGGGTTTTTGGCCCGGTACGGTGACGGCGTGCAGCAGCGATTCGTAGAGGGTGTCCAGGGTGTGCAGGCGTTGGTGGGCCTGGTCGAACAGCTCGTAGCCGTGGTTGTTTTTGCGCACCAGGATTCGTTGCTGCGATGCATCGGCCGGGCCGGCTTCACAGCGCAACGGGCCGTCCGGGGTTTGCTCGCGCACTTCCAGGTGCAGGTCGGCGAAGGCATCGCTGTGCAGTTTCAGGGTGTTGAGCACCATGCGTTCGGTGTCTGGTGTCAGCGGCCAGGACGGATATAGCCCGGCGTAGGCCTGGTTGGCGTGCTGGACGAAGTGCAATTCCTCAGCCTGGTTGAGCAGCCGCAAAGGCACGTGCTGTTCACTCAGGGTCTGGCGCTCGGTGCGGGTGGCGGTGTCGAGCACGGTGCGCGCCAGCGTCGGGTCGAGGCCGGGCAACTGGCGTTGCAGCAGGCGCACCTGCGGGTCAGCGGATTGCTGGTTGATCTGGTGCACGTACTTCCCGATGTCGTCGGTCTGGGTCTGCACGTAGTCGGCCAGTTGATCGCGCAGGGCTTGTACCCGTTCGGCGCGGGGCACGTCGCGACCCAGCAGTGTGCGGATGGCCTCTTCGTCGAGAAACCCCAGCACCCGTTCCGGCAGTTGGCCGGACATCACCTGCCCCAGGCTGACTTTCAGGGTGGCGGAAGGTGTGGCGCCGGGCTTGGTGTAGGTACGAGAACCCCCGGCAAGATCGGCGCGGGCGAACACCTGCAACGCGGTATTTTCGGGCCAACCCGGCAGCTCGGTGACGGTCTGTTCAAACCATGCCGAGGTCGGGTCATCGGGCATCGGCGTGCCGGTGCGCAAGGTGCCAGCGGCGGTTTTGGCGGTGTGATAGGCCTCGTGGTGTTTGAGGGTTGCCTCCAGCAATGGCGGGGGCGGACGGTTGTACACATACAGGCCACGTAACTGGTCTTCATCGGTGGCGCTGATGCGCCGTACCTGTTGCAACTCAAGGTCACTGAAGGCTTGGGTGCTTGGCCCGAGGCGGCGCATCAGCAGGGTGCTGTCCCAACGACGGGGCTGTTCCGCTTCGTGCACGAAGGCGCCATGACCGTTGAACGACACCTTGGGGTGGTAGGCGTCCGGGCGTTCAGGGTGCCGGATGCGGTGTTGGCCGTTGTCGTCGATCTGGCGAACCTCAACGTGCTGGTTGTCCAGTGGCAGGATCAGTTGGTCTTGATGGGAGTACAGGCCCCGGGCATCAGGCTTTGCGTCCGCTGCCAGCGCGATGTTTTTCAAGGTGTAGGGCGTCAGGTCGGGGTGCCACAGGCGGGTGCGACCGTCGGCGGTGGTCACCGGCTTTAGCCCTTCGACAAAGGGCGACAGCTTCAGGCGCGCCGCCTGGCCCAGGGTGCTCGCCGCGCCGAATGCGGCAAATTGCAGGACGCTGTCGACCACCTCCATCAAGTGTTCGAACGCCTCTAACCGTTGACCTTCGGCCCAGTCGACGATGCCCGTAAACACTTCGTCGGCGATCTGATAAGCGCTGTAGACCAGCATCAGTTCTCCCAGCACCGGCACAAACGGCGTGGCCACCAGCAAGGCGGCGTTGAGGATGTCCGAGAGGATTTTTTCCAGGTTGTCCCACCATGCCCAGCGCGCATGCCGGTCGGCCAGGGCCGTGGACACGGCGATTTCCCGGGCGTCGTTCAGGAGCTTGTTCAGGGTGATGCGAAATTGGTAGTGCCACAGGTCATTTTCGCCGGGGTTACCGGAGCGGTTCTGGTAATCGTCGGCGATGTGTTGCAGACGGAATTGCAGGTTGGGGTTGTTCACCGGGGTGTCTTTCCAGGTGGGGCCGGGGTCGGTCGGGGCTTTCTGGTGCCAGCGGACTTTGCTCAGGCGCGCGTTGAGGTTGGCAAAGAAGTGACCGCGCTCGCCCTGGGCGACAAACTGGCTGAAAAACCGCTGGTAGCGGGTACTGTCCCGTAGTTGCCGGGTGAGTTCCTGGACGAAGGCAATCGGCGAGGGGTATTCCTTGAGCGGGTGCTCGGGGTCTTCGGGGACGTAGACGATCACCCGGCCCACGGGCGTTTCGGTGCCGGGGGTGGCGCAGAACAGCACGATGCCGCTCAGGGCGCTGTTCATCAAATGTACGGTGTAGGCCCCCAGAGGACGGCCATCCAGGTGTGCGTTCGACTGGCCGGCGACCAGTTTGAGTGTCGCCAGGTGGGCATCAGGCCTCACGTGGCCAAGGATCAGCGCCAGATGGGCGGCAACCGTCAGGGCGCTTTTCTGACTGCAGATGGTTGCCTCGCGCACGGTGCGCGCCAGCGCGGCATTGTTGAACCCCAGGGCCTCCTGCAGTCGCGCCTGATAACGCGCGCCGATGTTCAGTTGGCGGCAGAGGGTTTTGAAGGTGTCGGCCGTGAGTGAGGCGCCGCTGGTACGGTGGCGCAGGTTCAACACGTCGCGCTGGCCGCGGGCGTCTTCAGCGGACAGAAAGGCGTAGTCGACAAAGCTGTCGCTGGCGGCAAAGTTATGCAGCGCGGCATCCAGCAGCGAGACGGTGCGGCTGACCACCGCGTTGCTGCTGTCGTGCACCCACCAGGCCAGTTCGGCCTTGCTATACAGGCGCAGGAAGGTGTTGCGCACGTCGATCTCGCCGTAGTGGGCCAGGGCGCTTTTCAGCAGGGGCTCGGCGAACGCCTGGACGTCGTTGAGGTCACGAAATTTCTGGTCCACGGCGCTTTGGTTTTGCCAGTGTTCGGCGATGGCGGTTTTGAGCGCGGGTGTGGGCGCAACGTTGAGCGGGCGGGCGGTTTTCAACGCACGCGCTCGGTCAAGGGCTGCGCCTTTGATCCACGGTGGCAGGGTGTTTTTGATCAGTAAATAGTGGGTGCCTTGGAAATCGGCGCCGGGTAAATCGGACATGGGGTAGACCTGAATTAGAGCAAGAGTAACGGCTCAGTCTATTCAGGCCCGGGGCCGCCGATAAGTTCGAATACCGGCTGGAACAGGCGGCTTATTCAGCGGAAAAATGCGTGGATAAAGCGCATACCTGTCACCTGTTTCAACGTGCGGCGGTGGCGGGCGGAGTCTGGCACAAGGTGCTGTCCCCGGGCTGCAAATACGGGGTAAGAATCGGCGCCATGCCCTTGAGCACCTGCACCGGCAACGCCGAGGTGAACTTGAACCCCTGGGCCGACGCGCCGGGCACGAACGCGGTGAGCGCACCGAAGTGATGGTCGCCGATATAGAACACGAATGTTGCGGTGCGGTTGATCGCCTTGGAGCTGAGAACCCGCCCGCCGGCGCCGATGGCTTCGATGCGGTTGTCGCCGGTGCCGGTCTTGCCGCCCATGGCCAGCGGTGTGCCGTCGGCCAGGTTGAAACTGCCGGACACGCGGCGTGCGGTACCGGCGTCCACCACTTGCGAAAGGGCTCCCCGCAGGGCCGTGGCCACTTCGGACGGCATCACCCGCTTGCCGCGATTGGGGTCGTTGATCAGGCGGGTTTCATAGGGCGTGTCGGCGGCAAAGCGCAGGCTGTCGATGCGCAGCGTGGGTTCGCGTACGCCGTCGTTGAGGATGATGCCCACCAGCTCCGCCAGCGCTGCGGGACGGTCGCCGGAACTGCCGATGGCGGTGGCCAGCGATGGCACCAAGTGGTCGAACGGGTAGCCGACTTTTTGCCAGCGCTGGTGAATATCGAGGAACGCTTCGATCTCCAGCATGGTGCGGATGCGGCTGTCCCGGGCGCTCTTGTGGCGGCTCTTGAACAGCCAGCTGTAAACCTCCTGGCGCTCATGTTCGCTGGCGGCGGTGGCCTGGGTGAAGGTGGCGTCGGGGTTGTTCAGCAGGTAGCCCATCAGCCACAAATCCAATGGGTGGACCTTGGCGATATAGCCCTGGTCGGGCAGGTCGTAGGCGCCGGGGCCGTAGTTCTGGTAGAGCTTGTCGAGGCGTTCGTCGGTGAGTTTTTCAGTGCTTTTCACGCTGCTCAGGTGCGAGCGGATAAAGCTGTTGAAACTCGCCTGGCTGGCGTTGGGCAGCAGGTAGCGGTGCACGGCGGCCAGGCGTATGGCGGTGGGATGCATGCTGTCGAGAAAGGTGTCGAGGCGGGCCTGGGTGTTCTTGTTGCGGTATTTCTTCCAGAACTTGAGCAGGAAGGTGGTGCCTTCGCGGTCGGCGAACTGCGCCAGGTATTCCTGGCGGCGCGGGTCGTTGTCGTCCTTGAGCAACTCGGCGCTGTTGTTCGGGCCCTGGTAGGTGCTGTAGCGCACCAGGTCGCGCATCAGACGGATGAACGGCAGGTTGATCGACTCGCGCAGCGCTTCGATCAACGTGGGTGTACGGCCGTTGTCCTGAATGCGGAAGTTGTGGAAGTGGTGCATGCCGCCACCGGTGAAAAAGCCTTCGCTGGTGTTGGCCGAGTACTGCCGATTGAGGGCTGCGTCGAGCATGGCCGGCAGGTTGCGGTCGCTGTTCTGGATCAGGTAATCGAGGGCCCAGCGGGTGATGCGGTCCTGGTCGTCCACCGGGACTTTGCGCAGCTCGGCCGCCGGCATTGCACCGTATTTATCGTGCAGCTCGCTGACGATTTGCAGGTAGGTGGTCATCACCCGCAGCTTGGCGGTGGAGCCCAGTTCCAGCTTGCTGCCTTCGTTGATGTCGAAGGGTTGGTCGGTGCTGTCGGTCTGTACCCGTACCCGCGCGCCGTCGGGTGTCATCTCGTAAAGGTTGAAGCTGTAGCGAACCTGGGCGGTGCTGGCGGGTGTCAGCAGCGTGGGGCCGATCAGGCCGATCTGCGTGGCGAAGGCCGGGTCGGCGAGGTGCTTGAGGTAAGCGCTGGCCTGGCTTTGCAGGTCGGCTTGCAACGTGCTGGTGGCGGCGAGGTCAAGGCGGTCAAGGTCGTACAACGGCTGGTTGAGCAGGGCGGCCAGGCGCGTACGGGCGACGGTGATGCCCTTGTTGCTTTCGATCGGCTGGATCGTTGGCTGCTGCTGCCAGTCACGGTAGGTAACGTGGCTGGCGAGGGCGGCCTTGGCCAGCGCCGGGTCGATCACGTTGTTCTGGGCGAGCAGGCGGATGTGGCTGTCGGTGAGGTCGGCCAGTTCCTTGTGGCCCTTGGACAAATAGTGAGAGGGCCGGCGCTGGGCGATCATCAGCGACAGCACCTCCCGCAGGGCCAGGCCTTTTTGCGGCAGCTGTTTGGGGTCGTTGCTGTTGAGCAGGACGTTGGTCTGGTTGAAGTCGGCGCCGTACCACACGCGCAAACCTTCGGCCATGCCGTGCACTTCGCCATGGCCGGGCACGGCTGAAAGGGGCACGCTGTTGAGGTAATCGCGCACGATGTCCTGGCGGGCCCCGAGGGTTTGCGGGCCGTCCTGATATGCCCGCACGCTGGCGGAAATCATCTGGCGGATTTTCTCGCCGCCGGACAGGGTCAGGCCGTCGGGGGAGTGGCGGTATTTCTCCAGCTGAGTCGCCAGGGTGCTGCCACCAGCGGTCTGGCCGGGCAGGTGCAGGAGCTTCGCCACCTGGGACCAGGCGGCCTTGGCGAAACGCGGCCAATCCACCGCCGGGTTGAGTTGTGGTTGCTTGGGGTCGAGCAGGTCGCGGTCTTCGATAAACAGCAGGCTGTTGACCACCACCGGCGGGATCGCCGTGAAGCTTGGGTAGAACTGTTGTGGATAAGTGAACTGGTACAGCGGTGCGGCGCGGCAATCGGTGATGGTCAGGCCGGCCTGGATTTTTTCCGGGTAGGGCACGAACAGGCCGCGTTGGGCGTAGCTCATCAGGTCGGGGGAGAAGCGTGCCTGTGCCTGGATCAGGTAATCGCGCTTGATCAGGCGTGGCAGGAATTCACCCAGGGCGCTGTAGCCGAGGCGCTTGTCGAAGGGCCCGGCGCCGGGATAAACCCGCGCATCGCTGGGGCCGGGATGCATTTGATAGGTGAGGGTTGAGGCGAGGTCGGAGAAGGTTTTGGCCTGCAGGCGCGAGGTGTGCATTTCCCGCATCGCGGCAAAGCCCAGGGCGATCAGCGCAATCAGCAGCACCAGCCAGAACAGGCGCCACCACAGTCGCCTGCGGGGAGGAGGGCTTTGTGGCAATGGCTGTTCATCCGGGCTATCGGTGGATACCGCAGCCTTGGTCGAAGCGTTCTGCCATAAAGCGCCCATAGTCGATTGATCCATTTACGTAGATTGATCGGACTTGGTTGAAGCTTAGACGGTGGTGGGCGAGTGGGGGGGATTTGTGAGGGTGGGGTTGTTTGTGGTGAGAGAGCTTGTTGTGGGGACGGGGCTTGCTGTGGAGAGGGAGCTTGCTGTGGTGGGGGAGCTTGCTGTGGTGGGGGAGCTTGCTGTGGAGAGGGAGCTTGCTGTGGTGGGGGAGCTTGCTGTGGAGAGGGAGCTTGCTGTGGAGAGGGGGCTTGCTGTGGTGAGGGAGCTTGCTGTGGAGAGGGAGCTTGCTGTGGCGAGGGAGCTTGCTCCCGCTGGAGTGCGAAGCACTCCCAAAGAACCCACCTCGGTTTGACTGCAAAACCGCATGCCCAGGTCTTGGGGCTGCTGCGCAGCCCAGCGGGAGCAAGCTCCCTCGCCACAACAAGCTCCTTCACCAGCGAGGTGCTGTTCCTGCCTATAGCCAGCAGGCGTCCCACAGCGGGTAGTCGCCGGCGCGTTCTACCAGTCCCGCCCTGATGGGATTGGCGATGATGTACCGGGCCAAATGACGCAAGTCTTCACCGTCCCGAATCCCCCGGTCGTGATAGCCGTTCTGCCAAAAGGCTCCTGTGCTGTTCCTTGCCCGGTTGATCGTGTGCGTGCTGCGGGACTTAACCGCTTGCATCAGCTGGGGCAGGCTGCGTTGCTCAAGCTGGACCAGCCAATGAAAGTGGTCCGGCATGATGACCCAGGCTATGGAACTCCCCCATTTTTGCTCATGGGCACGCCTGAATTCGGTTACCAGCAGGCGACCCAGATGAAAGTTGGTAAAGAGTGGTTGGCGATTGTGGACGACGGCTGTGACCAGATAAGCCCTGCCGGGCTCGCTGAATCTACCGGTCCTCAGGCGATGGGATTGAGGGCGTGTAGGCATTCCATTGCATTCCTTGTTGCTCCAGATGAATTGACGCTAGCAGCCTGACAGGGGCCCTGATCCCGGAATTGTTGAGTACGTATTTCCATGCATGGTCCCTCACTGTGGGGAGGAGCTTGCTGTGTGGAGGGGGCTTGCTGTGGTGGGGAGCTTGCTGTGGGGAGGGAGCTTGCTGTGGTGGGGAGCTTGCTGTGGGGAGGGAGCTTGCTGTGGTGGGGGAGCAAGCTCCCTCTCCACAATGGATTGAGTCAGGCAGAAAACACTGCCCTAGAGCCTCCCCCACCAGTAAATCCGCCAAAGGTAGGGGCATGACGCTGCACCATTACCGTGCAATACTCGCCGCCGTTTGTTGGCGATGATTCCTACGTGGAACAGTTAATGCGCCTCCGTCAAAGGGGCTTTTACCGCGAGTTCCCGCTGAATCTTGTCGTTTATAGAGTGAAAACCCCTGGGTTTTGCTTTTTATACTGCACCCCCGCTGATCTGGCCCGGCCAGACGGTCTTGCCCAAAAGGCAGGCCCGCTATCAGGACGCCCCGGCCACCCGCCGCGACGCCCCGGACTCGGTGGCTCATATCCAATAACAAGACGAGGTTGTATCCCTATGCCAGCTGGCAATCACCTGCCCCATGGCGAGGCCGCTCAGGGCGGTCCGCTGAAACGCGAACTCGGCGAACGGCATATTCGCTTGATGGCCCTCGGCGCCTGTATCGGTGTCGGTCTGTTCCTGGGCTCGGCCAAGGCCATTGAAATGGCCGGCCCGGCAATCATGCTGTCCTACATCATCGGCGGCCTGGCGATCCTGGTGATCATGCGCGCCCTCGGCGAGATGGCCGTGCACAACCCGGTCGCCGGTTCCTTCAGTCGTTACGCACAAGACTATCTCGGCCCGCTGGCGGGCTTCCTCACCGGCTGGAACTACTGGTTCCTGTGGCTGGTGACCTGCGTCGCGGAAATCACCGCGGTCGCGGTGTACATGGGCGTGTGGTTCCCCGATGTGCCCCGCTGGATCTGGGCCCTCGCGGCGCTGGTCAGCATGGGCACCATCAACCTGATCGCGGTCAAGGCGTTCGGTGAGTTCGAGTTCTGGTTCGCGCTGATCAAGATCGTCACCATCATCGCGATGGTGATCGGCGGCGTCGGCATCATCGCGTTCGGTTTCGGCAACGACGGTGTGGCGCTGGGGATTTCCAACCTGTGGGCCCACGGCGGCTTCCTGCCCAACGGCGTGACGGGCGTGTTGATGTCCCTGCAAATGGTGATGTTCGCCTACCTGGGCGTGGAGATGATCGGCCTGACTGCCGGTGAAGCGAAGAACCCGCAGAAGACCATCCCGAGCGCCATCGGCTCGGTGTTCTGGCGCATCCTGCTGTTCTACGTCGGTGCGTTGTTCGTGATCCTGTCGATCTACCCGTGGAACGAAATCGGCACGCAGGGCAGCCCGTTCGTGATGACCTTCGAGCGCCTCGGCATCAAGACCGCCGCCGGCATCATCAACTTCGTGGTGATCACCGCGGCATTGTCGTCGTGCAACGGCGGCATCTTCAGCACCGGGCGCATGCTCTACAGCCTGGCGCAGAACGGCCAGGCCCCGGCCACGTTCGGCACCACGTCGAGCAACGGCGTGCCGCGCAAGGCGCTCTTGCTGTCGATCTTCGTGTTGTTGCTGGGCGTGCTGCTCAACTACATGGTCCCGGAAAAAGTCTTTGTGTGGGTGACCTCCATCGCCACTTTCGGTGCGATCTGGACCTGGCTGATGATCCTGCTGGCCCAGCTCAAGTTCCGTAAGAGCCTGAGCCCGGCCGAGCAAAAAGCCCTCAAATACCGCATGTGGCTGTACCCGGTCAGTTCCTACCTGGCGCTGGCGTTCCTGCTGCTGGTGGTAGGCCTGATGGCGTACTTCCCGGACACCCGCGTGGCGCTGTATGTCGGCCCGGCGTTCCTGGTGCTGCTGACGGTGTTGTTCTATGTGTTCAAGTTGCAGCCGACCCAGGCTACGGTGCGCACGGCGAGCTGATGTTTCTGCGCTCAACAAAAAGCCCCTTTCGGGGCTTTTTGTTTTTCACGCGGTGGCGACGCGCGTCGGTTGGGTGAGCCGCTTGTTCAAGTCCAGCCAGGCCCCCAGCAGCGCCATCAACCCGGCACCCACCATGGCGGTGAAGATTTGCATGGCGAAGGCATCGCCGGTGATCGCATTGACCATGTCCGCCAACGGCGCCAGCAGCACCCCCAGGCAGAACACTTCCAGGGAGTAGCGGCCCATGCGGCAGGTTTGTTGCGCCAGCCAGTTCTGCGTCCAGCCATGGCCGGGCAGCAGCTTGGCGGTGACGTAGGCCAGGGCCAGGAAGTGCAGCAAACGCACCGGCGACAGGTCGGTCTTGCTGATGGGGTAGAGCAGGTCACTGAGGGCCGACGGCATCACCGCGTCGTGGATTTCGGGCCAGCGCCACGAGATCGTGATGACGCCCGCCACCAGCGCATACACCGCCGCCGCGACGAACAACGGCTGGCGCAGCAGCCCACGGGTTTGCGCCGGTCGTGGCTGCTGCGCATGAATCGCCGCCGCACCGCCCAGCACAAACAGCAACTGCCAGGTCACCGGGTTGAAGTACCACACACCGTCGGCAATCGCCGCCAGGTTCCAGCCCAGCTGCGGGGCCAGCAGGTACACCGCCAGCGAAACCGCCACCACCGCCCAGGTCTTGCGCAGCAGCAACGGCAGCACCAGCGGCAGGCAGCCCAGCAACACGATGTACAGCGGCAACGGGTCCATCAGGTTGGGTTTGAAGCGCAACAGCAGTTCATCCACCAAGGCTTGCTGGGGGTGGGTGACGAAATGCGTCAGGCCCATCTCTTCGACCAGGTCGCGGGTTTCCACATGGCTGTTGGCGAAGAACACGATGCCCATCAGCATCGCCAGTAAAAAGATGTGCACCACGTACAGCACCCAGGTGCGCCGCCAGATCTTTACACAGGCAATCAGGTAGCCGTCGCGCTGCAGGATCTTGCCGTAGGCCAGCACCGCCGCATAACCGGCCAGGAACACGAAGACTTCCGCCGCGTCACTGAAACCGAAGTTGCGCAGGGTGATCTGGCCGAGAGGGTTGTGGGGCACGTGATCCCAGAAAATGAAGATCAACGCCAGGCCCCGAAAAAAATCGATGCGCGGGTCGCGTCCGTTCAGCATGGCAGCGGGCTCTTGAACAAA
Source organism: Pseudomonas sp. Z18(2022) (assembly GCF_036346535.1). Classification (NCBI taxonomy): domain Bacteria; kingdom Pseudomonadati; phylum Pseudomonadota; class Gammaproteobacteria; order Pseudomonadales; family Pseudomonadaceae; genus Pseudomonas; species Pseudomonas sp. Z18(2022). The sequence goes on along the minus strand of NZ_JAOTOA010000016.1, from coordinate 28,694 downwards.
GGGTTTAGTAATGACAAGTGGACGACGGCTTTTGTCGAGCCGTACGTCGGGCGGGGCGCAGGTTGGCGGTATTTGTAAGCAATTGCAAAGGCGGGGTATTTACAGAATGTCTCACTGACGTTGATTAAACATCGATGATCACCAGGGTGCCGTGGCTGCCAGCCAACACCCCGTGGGCGATGCCGGCTTCCACCAGGTACATCTGGCCGGCGCCCACGTCGATAGCCTACTCACCGATGGACAGGCGCAAATGCCCGTCGATCACCAGCAGGCCTTCGTTGTAGTCGTGGGTTTCTTCTTCGTAGGCCTGCGCGTCCATGCGCAACACCTTGATCCGCGCCGGGCCGACCTGGCCCAGGCGGGTAGATTTCCAGGTGTCAGGCAGTTGTGCAGCGAGGGCGGTGAAATCCAGTAACGGCATGGTGAAGCTCCTTGTTTCTGCGATGCCGTTCGGTGGTCCGGTTCAGCGGGAAAGGGTCAGGTTTTCAGAACGCATCCATCAACAACACCCGGCAGTGTTTGGCCTGGTATTCGTTGATCTGCGGCACCAGCCGGGTGAAGTGTTCCGTCTGGCAGTGTGTATCCAGCGCGGCCTGGTCGGGCCATTGCTCGACAAAGATGAAGTGCCCCGGGTCTTTCTGGTCGATGAACAGATCGTAGGCGATACACAGCGGTTCCTGGCGAGTTTTCTCCACCAGTTCGGCGTACCACGGGCGCACGGTGTCGAGGTGTTCGGGTTTGATGAAGTCTTCGGCGATTACTTTCAACATCGGGTCAGTCCTTTGCACGACTCGCTGCCCGGCGGGCGGGAGGAAGGCTGCACAGTTCAACGTGTTTAAGGCGGGCAGACAACCCTACCGTGCGTCGTAAAGTGGGTACTACCTGTTATTTCTGACAGTAGACGCCGTGTACAACACGTGGCTTGCTGAACACCACCATCACGGGTGGCACTGGCATGCACAGAGTCTGGAAGGGATTTTCCACCTACACCTTGGTGGGTATCGCCAATACCCTGATCCATTGGCAGCTGTTTTTTGTGTTTCGCAGCTTCTTTGAACTCAACCAGGCGCTGAGCAACTTGCTGGCTTTCTGCGCGGCGGCCTCTTTTTCTTTCTACGCCAACGCAATGTACACCTTCGCCGCCGAGGCCACGCTGGGGCGTTACCTGCTGTTCATGGGGTTCATGGGCGCTCTGAGTCTTGCCGTGGGCTGGCTGGCGGACCTGTGGCGCCTGCCTGGCCTGGTGACGCTGGTGAGCTTTTCGTTGTTGAGCCTGTTCTGTGGCTTTCTGTTTTCCAAGTGTGTGGTGTTTCGTGGGGGTGGTTCATGAACCTCTCGCTGATCGTGCCGGTGTTCAATGAGGAGCAGGCGCTCGGCCGGTTTTACCGGGCAGTGCGCGAGGAGCCTGGGTTGCAGGCTCACTGCGTCGAGATCGTGTTTATCAACGATGGCAGCAGCGACCGCACTGCCGAGTATGCCCGGGCCATCGCCCTGGCAGACCGCCATGTGGTACTGATCAACTTTTCGCGCAATTTCGGCAAGGAGCCGGCGCTCTTTGCCGGGCTCGAATATGCCAGCGGCGAGGCGGTGATTCCCATGGACGTGGACCTGCAGGATCCGGTGGCGGTGATCCCGCGTCTGATCCTCGAATGGCAACACGGCGCGCAGGTGGTGCTGGCCAAGCGGCGGGACCGTTCGAGCGACAGCTACTTCAAACGCCAGAGTGCCTCGTTGTTTTATCGCCTGCTCAACCACATCGCCAACCCGCATATCGAGGAAAACGTCGGCGACTTTCGCCTGCTGGACCGCAAGGTGGTGGACGTGCTCAAGGCCCTTCCGGAACAGCAGCTGTTTATGAAGGGCGTGCTGTCCTGGGCCGGTTTTAACACGGTGATCGTTGAGTATGACCGGGCCAGGCGCAGTGCCGGCCAAGGCAAGTTCAGCGCCTGGAAATTGTGGAACCTGGCGCTGGAGGGCATTACGTCGTTCAGCACCTTGCCGTTGCGCCTGTGGAGTTACATCGGCTGCTGTATCTCATTGCTGGCGTTGCCGTATGCGGGCTACATGGTGCTGGACAAGATTTTCTGGGGTAACGAAGTACCCGGGTATCCCTCATTGATGACGGCGATCCTGTTTTTGGGTGGGGTGCAACTGATCGGGATCGGGATCCTGGGCGAGTATGTGGGGCGGATTTATATGGAGTCCAAGCACCGGCCCAGGTATGTGATCGCCAGTAAAGTAGTCGCCGGTGAAGTACAGAATCAACCGGCCTCCACGGAGAAAGCATGAGCTCTGTGGCTAGCGAACGGGCGAGAGTATTGGCTTGCGGGTTGATCCTGATCGTCGGCGGGTGGGCTCGATTTCACCATATCGATACGGCCGGGGGCTGGAGTGACGAGGCTTTCAGTATTTTGTTGAGCGTTAAATCCCCTACCGAAATTATGTTCCATACGACCCGGGACGTGCATCCGCCGCTCTATTATTGGCTGCTGCACGGGTGGATGCAGGTCATGGGCGATAGCGTGCTGGCCGCCCGGGCACTGAGTGCCTTGTTCGGTATGGTAACCGTGGTATTGGGGATGTGGTTAATGAGCCGGATCAGTCGCTGGCCCACGGTGATTGTCGGTGGTTTTCTGCTGGCGCTGTCGCCCTTTGCGGTCCGTTACAGTCAGGAAGTTCGCATGTACGCGTTGCACGGTGCGTTGATGCTCGGGGCAACAATTGCACTGGTCTATTGGCTGGAAAACCCCGGCAACCGACGGCCTTTGTTTCTCTATTGTCTGCTGATGGTTGCTGGGTTCTATACCCATTACTTCACAGGTGTATGCGTCATCTCACACTGGCTGTACCTGTTGTGGTTGTCGAAGGCGCGCAGCGGTGGGCAAAACGTTTTGAGGCTACCCGCCTGGTGGGGTGCCAACGTCGCTATTGTGGTGATGTTCATACCGTGGGTTCCTCATCTTTGGCATCAAATAAAGTACTCAGGGTTTAACTGGATCCAGCAGCCAAGTATCAAGGACGTGGTCAGCGTTTTCTGGCAGTTTCTAAACTTCAGTGACGGCCTGGCGATGCCGGTGTGGGCATTCTATGGCGTGCCGGTTGTGTTGCTCATGGTGTCGGTGATGATTGTCGTGAGGGACGACAGTGCCCGGCGATGGCATGCGTTGCTGGTTATTTATGCCTGGGCGCCGCCAGTGGTGGTGGTGCTGGTTTCCTGCTTTTACCCATTGTTTGTTCCGCACTATTTTTTGTTTTGTTCACTGGCCTTCCCGATGACCGTTGCGGTGGCGGCAAGCCAGCTATGGGCACGCAGCAAAATAGTGGGGTTTGGCTTGTTGACCGGCGTGACGATTCTGCAAGCCGGTGGCTTGGGAATCATCTACGCCAAACAACCGCAAGATGTATTTGAATTCAGTCAGTTTGACCGAGTGGCAGGCTATATCAGCGTCTCTTTCCGAGCAGGGGATAGCGTATTGGTGCTGGATAGTTTCATGTATTTGCCAATGCTCTATTACCTGAAAAATGAGACCGTCCCCCTGTATTACACACCGTTGAACAGCGACGGCACATCGGCACGCCCTGATGGGTATCAAACATGGACGCTTGTTAACGATAAGGCGGAACAGGTTTATGTGGACGGCGTTGCGTCACTCGCACCCGTGTCGGGGCGGGTCTGGCTGGTGGGTGATGTGGAGGCTGATACGTTGCACTTCAAGTTGCCCGACAGTTGGCGCCTGCTGCAGGGTTTTAGCGCGGGAATTGCAAGGGTTCAACTATTCGCTATTTGCCCCCGCAATGACAGCGTGGATGAGCAAGCGCTGAAAAACAGAGGGTGTGAAGAATGAGTATTGACACGACGGAAGCGTCTCGGATGTTTTTCCGCGACTGGTCAAAAAGAGAGGCGCTTGCGTTTTTTTTGATCGTTTCCATCGTGTATGTATTTCCACTGATCCTGGCGGATTACCCCTACGTGGATGACATCTATCGTGCAGTAGACGGTGACGTGGACTGGATCAAGGAAGGGCGGTTTTTGATGCCTTTTTTTTACAATTTTCTATCGTTTACAGGGGGCATACCCGACTCCTTTCCTCTGGCTCTGCTGATAGCGACAGCCATCATGGCATTCGCGCTGCAGAGTTTGATGCTGCACTATTTTCAACGTGCCAATTTTTTCTGTGCGGTTGTAGTGCTTCCTTTATTTTTTAATCCTTTCTTTTTGTCTAACCTCACCTATCACTATGACGGGCCGGTAGCGACGTTAGGGATCGCCGCCTTGATATTCTCAGTGACCTTCAACTCGCCATATCGATGGGTGAATTGGACGGTTCCGGCGCTGCTGGTATGGATCGCTCTGGCTATTTATCAGCCGTTGATGAATGTGTTTTTCGCACTATGCGCTATTGAACTGTATAAAGGCCTTGTCAATAGAAAAACACTTTCCGAACTGGGTTTGTTTGTTTTTGTCAAGTGTGCCCAAGTGGTAGTTGCCCTGGTTGTTTATATGGGAGTGGTGTCACCCTTCCTGTCCCGAAGCAGGCAGGGTGTAGTCGCTTTTGATTCAAGTTGGATTTCTCGGGTGCTGACCCGCTTTCAACATATCGAGGCGTCATTGAGCTCGCTGTACACGGGTGATAGCCGGTGGTTTTTCATCTTGATGATGGTGCTGGCGGGCATGGGATATATCGGCGGCGGTTTGTCGGTGTTGAAATACAGAGATGGCGTAGGGGTAAAAGGCCTTGTGGGAGGGATTTATTTGTCGGTGCCGTTGTTGTTGGTCACCTGTATCCCGGGTGTTATGGTGCTGTTCAGCTTTGAGCAAAGCGACTCAAGGCTGATGTTGGCAGTTGGGCCTTTATTTACGTTTATATTGCTGTTGGTTTATTGGTTGTTGAGAAAGTTGCCTCGCTACTTTATGTGGGTTCTTGTATTGCCACTCATTTTTGCAATGAATTTTTCCTATAGTTATGGGCGAGTGTTGAGCGCAAAAAAAGAACTGGATATCAGTCTGGTCAATAGCGTGGTCGCCAGTATTAATGCGCATGCGCAGCTCAAAAATATAAAGAGTTTCTATTTTTCGATTGATGAAAGTGAACTCTGGATACCCGCTGCGCAAGGAGCGCTCTCGGTAACCCCCGTCATGTCGTATGTGTTATCGGCGAACTTTCTGTTGCTGCCCTACTCGATGATTCGTGCCGGAATTCCCAATGTGGGATGGCAAGATAAAACCCACCCTGTAGCGGCCATCGTGCAAAGTGATATTTCGCCTGTAGTCGACACTCGGTTTTATTCGATTTATATGTTCCATGACGATGGTTATATCGTCATGAAACACATGCCTCCAAGCGGCTCTTAAGCCGCCGCAATTTCATTCGGCTCAAAACTGTCCGCCCGCGCCATCTGCCACATGCGCGAATAGAACTCGCCGTTCACCTCGCCGGTCAGCAGTTCCCCAGGCTTGAGGAACACATGCAGCTGCGAGAACAGCTTGATCTCGGTGGCCGACATGCGCCGCACCAGGTGCTTGGCCGACAGCTGCGAGGGGTGATCGAGGCCGGCAGCGGCGAGCATTTCGGCCAGGGCCTTCAGGGTGTTGCGGTGGAAGTTGAACACCCGCTGGGCCTTGTCCGGCACCACCAGTGCGCGTTGGCGCAACGGGTCCTGGGTGGCCACGCCGGTGGGGCATTTGTTGGTGTGGCAGCTTTGCGACTGGATGCAGCCGATGGCGAACATGAAGCCCCGCGCCGAGTTGGCCCAGTCGGCGCCGATGGCCAGGACGCTGGCGATGTCGAACGCGCTGACGATCTTGCCGCTGGCGCCGAGCTTGATCTTGTCCCGCAGGTTCAGGCCCACCAGGGTGTTGTGCACGAACAACAGGCCTTCACGCAGGGGCACGCCGATGTGGTCGGTGAACTCCACGGGCGCCGCGCCGGTGCCGCCTTCCTTGCCGTCCACCACGATAAAGTCCGGGAGGATGCCGGTTTCGAGCATGGCCTTGGCGATGCCCATGAATTCCCACGGGTGGCCCAGGCAGAACTTGAAGCCCACCGGCTTGCCGCCCGACAGTTCACGCAATTGGGCGATGAACTGCATCATTTCGATGGGGGTGGAAAACGCGCTGTGGCGCGACGGCGAGATGCAGTCTTCGCCCATCATGATGCCGCGGGTATCCGCGATTTCCTGGGTGACTTTGTGCTTGGGCAGGATCCCGCCATGGCCCGGCTTGGCGCCCTGGCTCATCTTGATTTCGATCATCCGCACTTGCGGGTTCTGCGCCTGTGCGGCGAAGCGTTCCGGGTCGAACAGGCCGGTGCTGGTGCGGCAGCCGAAGTAGCCGCTGCCCAGTTCCCAGGTCAGGTCGCCGCCGTTTTCCCGGTGGTAGGGGCTGATGCTGCCTTCGCCGGTGTCGTGGGCGAAGTTGCCCAGCTTGGCACCCTGGTTGAGGGCGCGAATCGCGTTGGCGCTCAACGAGCCGAAGCTCATGGCCGAGATGTTGAACACCGAAGCCGAGTACGGTTGCTTGCACTGCGGGCCGCCGACGATCACGCGAAACGCGCTGGGGTCGCTCAACGGCGCGGGGCGCATGGAGTGGCCGATAAATTCGAAGCCCGACTGGTACACGTCGATCAGCGTGCCGAAGGGTTTGTCGGCGCTTTCATTCTTGGCGCGCGAATAGACCAGCGAGCGCTGAGCCCGGGAGAAGGGCAGGGCGTCGCTGTCGGACTCCAGCAGGTACTGGCGGACTTCCGGGCGGATGGCCTCCACCAGGTAACGGATATTGCCCAGGATCGGGTAGTTGCGGCGCACCGCGTGAGGGCTTTGCAGCAGGTCGAAAATGCCGATCAGGCTAAGGATGCCGGTGACCACGGCGATCGGCCACACCCATTCGTGTTCGATAAACGGCATGCTGGCGAGGGTGAAAATGACGCAGACGGCAAAGAACGCGTAACGGCTTAGTAACGACAGGCTCATACGGTTTTTCCTCAGGTTCAACTCTACAGGTCGATCCGCCATTCTGCGCCTGTCCTCAAAGCCCGGACAAGGATTGACCGCTCTGGTGCGCATTTATTGGCCACTGTGCTGCCTGTTTGTGGGAACTCTTCTGCGGGCGATTGCCACTATGGACGCAGGACGCGAATCCCGTATGTCAACTTCTGCCATGAGTGAATTGTTATGACTGTCAGTGCCTCAATTGCCCCTGATCGCTATTTGTCACCGTCTCTGCCTCAACAAACGGCGCTTTCAAAAAACGATCGAGTGAGCGCGAACGATCTGACACCGCAGCACGAAGTAACACCCCAAGCGGATGACCCGACGCAGGAGCGGCGTGAGCGTCATGCAGAGGCGGTGTACGACAACCCTGTCGTCAGGTTTCTGCTGAGCCAGAAGGGCGCCGAACGTCAGGAGGCCGATGCGCCGCACTCGGGCGCCGAGGTGAGACCTGAGGATGCTCGGAAGAACATGACGCAGAACATCGCCGGTGCCGTCGGCAACAAAACATGGATGTTCCCCGGCCTCAGCAACATGGCCCTGGGTGTAGAAAAGTCGGATGGCAGCGCCGTCGGCATGATGGCCGGTGCAAAAACCGGGCTGGAGAAAACCCTGAACGACGGCCTGGAAACGTCGATCCGTGGCGCCGCCCAGGGGAGCCTGATGTCAATCTTCAAAGGCTATGCCGAGGCCGTCGCCAAAAATGAAGCCACACCGGCGTTCGTCAAGGAAGTCGTAATCAAACTCCTGGACTGGTTGAGCTCCTGGGGCCGATTCAGCTCGTCTGAGCCTGCAGAAAAATCGAGAACAGCTCCGACTGGGATTTGATTCCCAGCTTGCTGTACATGTGCTTTTTGTGAACCTTCACGGTCTCCACCGAGATTTCCAGCTTGCGTGCAATTTCCTTGCTGGAACAGCCACTGAGCATCAAGCGCCCCACATCCAGCTCGCGTGCGGTTAACTGTGCGCCCCAGTCATCGTTCTGAATCGGTGCCTGCGGGGCGCTCACCTGGTTGAGTTCATGGGGCAGGCGCTGGCGCAGCAAGCTCAATACCCACGGCTGGATCAGCGACAGCAGGGCAATCTGCTGCGGCTCAAAACGCTGCCTGGAGCCCAGGGACAGGCATAAGGTTCGCCCGTCGGGCTGCTGGCAATTGAACTGGATTTCATCGGCCACCACGTTCAGCCGGAAGTAGCGCTGGTAATACTCGGTCAGCTCGAAATGCTCCGGCGCCACTTCGGCCAGGCGGAACAGCCCGGTGCGCGAGTGTTCGCGGCTGGCGATGTAGAAGGGGTCGAGCAGGTACAGGCCGTTGAGGTAATCCTGGAACAGATGGTCCGGCTCGCCGTCCTGGCCCGGGCATTCGGCGAACACCAAAGGCTTGTGTTCGCTGCTGAACAGCAACACCACCCAACTGTCGAACGGCACGTACTGGTCCAGCAACCGCACCAGTTGCGTCCAGAAATTGGGCTGGTCCAGGGCGTCTATCATTTGCCCCACCGAACGGTGCCAGGCGATGTCTTCCAGCGACAATGTCATGCATCTACCCCCATAGGGTTAACCCGGCTGCGTGATTTCCCGAGTGGTTGCGGCCTGCGCATACTGCGCCACAGATAAAACAACAGGACACACCATGAAGGTCGAATTTGCCCAGCTGGCCGGCCGCGATAACGGCACAGCTTACAACCTTGAGCGCGCTTTGGCGGCGATTGCTGCGTGTGCGGCGGATACCCAACTGGTCGTCTTCCCGGAAACCCACCTGATGGGCTTCCCCTCCGCGGGTACCGTGGCGGACGTCGCCGAGCCGGTGGACGGCCCGACCGTCCAGGCGATTATCCAGGCTGCGCGGGCGCGCAACATCGCCGTGGTGATCGGCATGGCCGAGAACGACGCGGGCCGATTTTATAACACCACCTTGCTGATCACCCCGGACGGCATCGCCCTGCGTTATCGCAAGACCCACCTCTGGGCCTCGGACCGCGGCGTGTTCGCCCCGGGCGACCGCTACGCCACCTGCGTGTGGAACGGCGTGCGCGTGGGCCTGCTGATCTGCTACGACATCGAATTCCCGGAAACCGCCCGCGCCCTGGCGCAGTTGGGCGCTGAAGTGTTGATCGTCACCAACGGCAACATGGACCCGTACGGCCCCACCCACCGCACCGCGATCATGGCCCGCGCCCAGGAAAACCAGGCGTTTGCGCTGATGGTCAACCGGGTGGAAGAGGGCGACGACGGCCTGATGTTCGCCGGTGGCAGTGCGCTGGTGGACCCGTTGGGCACCTTGCTGTTTGAAGCCGGGCGCGACGAAGGGCAGTTCAGCGTTGAACTGGATCTTGGGCAACTGGCGGCGGCGCGACAGGACTATCGCTACCTGGATGACCAGCGCTTGAAATTGCCGGGGGAGGTGATTGAGCGCGCAGACGGTGTGCGGGAGTTGTTGATCCCGAAAGCCTGATCTCACTGGCAAATGGAATTCCTGTGGTGAGCGAGCTTGCTGTGGAGAGGGAGCTGTTGTGGCGAGGGAGCTTGCTCCCGCTGGGCTGCGCAGCGGCCCCAAAATCTTAGGGCCGCTTCGCGCCCCAGCGGGAGCAAGCTCCCTCGCCACAGCAGCTCCCTCGCCACAACAGCTGTAATCAACACAACAGTGCGTCCATCAAGAAAAACGCTTCAACCATAAAAATTATTGCTCGTGCTGCACCGACTTCAGTTCTGCCATAACTCTAATAATTGCGCGGAGAATCGCTCATGGCTCGTTTGCAACGCACCCTGTCGTTAGGGTCGGTGGTGCTGTTTGGCATCGCCTATATGACACCGATCATTGTCCTGGGTACCTTCGGTATCCTGGCGCAATCCACCGCCGGCATGGTTCCGGCCGCTTACCTGGCCGCCCTGGTGGCGATGTTCTTTACCGCCATGAGCTACGGCCGCATGGCCTCGGCCTTCCCGGTGGCCGGTTCCGCCTACAGCTATGTGCGCAAGGCCATCAGCCCCAAGCTGGGGTTTATCGCCGGTTGGGCGGTGTTGCTCGACTACCTGTTCCTGCCCATGGCCATCTGGCTGATCGGTGCGGCCTACCTGCATTCGGCCTTCCCGTCGGTGCCGCAATGGGTCTGGGTCCTGGCGTTTATCGGGGTCACCAGCGTGATCAATATCATCGGCCTGAAACTCGCCAACGGCATCAACGCCTTGCTGATGCTGGTGCAGTTCCTGGTGCTGGTGGCGTTTGTCGCGCTGTGCATCCACTACATCGACGGTGACGCCAGCAAGCCGCTGTGGACCATCACCCCGTTCTTCAACGGCCAGATGCAAATGCCGCTGATCATGAGCGGCGCGGCGATCGCCTGTTACTCGTTCCTGGGCTTTGACGCCGTCAGCACCCTGACCGAGGAAACCCGCGACCCACGCCGCACCATTCCCCGGGCGATCATGTTGATCACCCTGATCGGCGGGCTGATCTTCGTCGGCGTGTCGTACTTCGTGCAGATCGCCCATCCATCGTTCGAATTTACCGACGTGGATTCGGCCGCCTATGAGATTGCCCGCAACATTGGCGGCGACCTGTTTGTGTCGATCTTCCTGATCGGCCTGATCGTCGGTCAGTTCGCCTCGGGGCTCTCGGCCCAGGCCAGCGGTTCGCGGTTGCTGTTTGCGATGGGGCGCGACGGGGTGTTGCCCAAGTCGTTCTTCGGCACCTTGCATGCGCGCTTCGGCACGCCGGTCAACAGTATCCTGCTGTGCGCGGTAGTCGCTTTGCTGGCACTGAAGCTGGACGTCACCACCTCCACCTCGTTCATCAACTTCGGCGCGTTCCTGGCCTTCAGCCTGGTGAACCTGTCGGTGATCTTCCACTACTGGATCGGCGCCAAACAGCGCGGGCTGCGGGAGCTGGTGCTGTTCCTGGTGTTCCCGACCATCGGCCTGCTGGCGGATGTGTGGTTGATGGTCAGCCTTGATCACCTGGCGATTTACCTGGGCCTGAGCTGGTTGGCGATTGGCCTGGTGTACCTGGGTTTTCTGACGCGAGGCTTTTCGCAGCAGCCACCTGAAATGGACTTCCAGGAAACTGCATAGAAGGTCGGGGTCTATTCTTATTGCAATCGGTTCTCGTTTGGGTGCATGATTTGTGTTACTGTATAACACTAATTGTTCGCCCAGACGCCCCGGAGGCCTTATGAAACCTGGTATCCACCCCGACTACCGCACCGTGTTGTTCCATGACACCGCCGCCGATGTGTTCTTCCTGATCGGTTCCACCGTGGATACCGACCGCACGCAAAAGCACAGCGACGGCAACACCTACCCTTACGTGCTGCTCGACGTGTCCAGCGCCTCGCACCCGGTGTATACCGGCCAGCAGCGCAAGACCCAGTCCGAAGGCCGCATCGCCGGCTTCAACAAGCGGTTTGCGTCGTTCGGTTCGAGCCCGAAGAACGCCCAAGCCTGAGCCTGTCCCCTGTAGAGGCCTGCCTCTACAGGGGATCTGCCGTCTGGCGGATCGGCAACACCACTCGAAACGTGGTGCCCTTGCCCACTTCGCTGCTCACGGAAATCGTCCCGTGATGCTTCTTCACAATCCCGTACGACAGTGACAGGCCCAGGCCCGTGCCTTCGCCCACCGGCTTGGTGGTGAAGAACGGATCAAAGATTTTCTGCACACTCTGCGGCGCGATCCCGCAGCCGGTGTCCGCCACTTCCAGCCACACCTTGTCGCCCTCCACGCCGTTGCTGAGGGTGATGGTGCCGCGCTCCGGCCCCATGGCCTGGGCGGCGTTGATCACCAGGTTCATCACCACTTGATTGAGCTGCGAAGCCAGGCATTCAATGTCCGGCAGCACCTGGAAGTGCTTGACCACGTCGGCCTTGTACTTGAGTTCGCTGGCGACGATGTTCAGGGTCGAGTCGATGCCCTGTTGCAGGTTTGCCCACTGCCATTGCTCGTCGTTGTCGACCCGCGAGAAATCCTTCAGGTCCTTGACGATGCGGGCCACGCGACCAATGCCGTCCTTGGATTCGTGGATCAGGATCGGGATGTCTTCCTTGAGAAACGCCAGGTCCATGGCCTTGCGCAGGCTTTGCAATTGCGTCAGGCATTCGCCGGGCGCGAGGGCTTCTTCGGCCTGCCGATAGGCGTCGAGCATCTGCTGCAACTGTTTGAAGTAGCCGTCCAGGGTGCTCAGGTTGGAGGAGATGAATCCCACCGGGTTGTTGATTTCATGGGCCACGCCCGCCGCGAGCTGGCCCAGGGACGCGAGTTTTTCCGACTGCACCAATTGGCTTTCCAATTGCTTGCGCTCATCGATCTCCAGTTGCAGCGCCTGGCTGGTCAAGGTCAATGCCTCGGTGCGCTGTTCCACCAGGAGCTCCAGATGACTGGTTTGCAGGGATGCGCGCCGGGCCATGTCCCATTTGGCGGCCAGGGTGTTGGCCATCTGTTGGACTTCGATGTTGTCGAAGGGCTTTTTCAGGATCAGCAGCCGGTCGTGGGCCTGCAGGCGAAACAGCAGTTCTTCCCAGGAGTAATCGGAGTAGGCGGTGCACACCACCACTTGCAGGTGCGGGTCGACTTTCCAGAGTTCTTCGATGGTTTGCGCGCCATCCCAACCCTGGGGCATGCGCATGTCAACAAAGGCCAGGGCGTAGGGGCGCTGTTGCTGCATGGCCTGGCACAGCAGCTCCAGCCCTTCCTGGCCACCGTAGGCCGAATCCAGCTCGAAGGCCTGGGCCTGGGGTTTGGCGCTGTCGCCGAACAGCGCGGTTTCCATCTCATCCAGTTCCAGGTTCGCGTCCACGGGCGGCATCAGGATTTTGCGAAAGTCCTGGTGAATCGACGGGGTGTCATCGATCAATAAAATTCGCCGGTTCGGTGGTTTGTTCATGCTCAGTTCCGTGCGGGATCAAGGGGGATGTGCAAGGTGAACAACGCGCCTTTGCCCGGGCCATCGCTGTGGGCGCTCAGGCGGCCCTTCATTTCCAGGGCGGCCAGCGCGCAGCTGTGAAGGCCAAAGCCGTGGCCTTCCTTGCGGGTGGTAAAACCGTGGGTGAAGATTCTTGTCATGTTTTCTGCCGGTATGCCTTCGCCCTCGTCCTTGACGCTGATCTGCAAGGTGCCGTCATCCAGCGGCAGTACCGTCAGGGTCATTTGCCGGGTACGGTCGGTGAGGTTGGACATGGCGTACTTGGCGTTGCTGATCAGGTTGACCAGGATCAGCAGCAATCGATGCTTGTCGGCCATGATCTCGGGTACCTCGTGGTAGTCCTTGACCACCGTCACATGGTGGCGGCTCAGGGCCCCGGAGTTCATGCGCAGGGCATCTTCCATCAAGGCGCTGATATGCACCGGCTCCAGCAGGGTGGATGCGCCGGCGTAGGACTGTTGGGTGGACACAATATCCTTGATGTGGTCGACGCTTTTGCTCAGTTGCGCCAGTTCCTCGGTGAGGCCCTGCTGTTCAGTGGCGATGGCCTCGACCAGTTGGTTCAGGTAACCGGGCAGCAACTTGCCCTTTTCATCCTCGGTGAGGAAGGTGCCCAGGTCATGGCGATGTTCATTGAATAACTGCATGGCCTTGCCCAGCCCCAGTGCCTTGCTGGTGCGCAGCTTGCGCGCCACCAGCTCGGCGGAAATGTTCACGCTGTTGAGCACGTTGCCGACGTTGTGCAGCACGTTGGTCGCGATCTCCGCCATGCCGGCCTGGCGGGCGCTGTCCATGAGTTCGCCCTGGGCATCCTTGAGTTCCCGGGTGCGTTCTTCAACGCGCTGCTCAAGGCTTTCGTTGACCACATGCAAGGCCCGGTTGACCCGGTTGATCTCGGCGAAACTGCGCAACAGGCGGATCGCCAGGTACAGCAGCAGCGCCACCAGCAAGGTCGAAAACACCAGCAGGTAGCGATGGTATTTCTGGTCGAGCAGGTCGGCCGCCGACTGGTCCTGGTTGAGCTGGTTGGTCAGGTCGTCCAGGCGTTCGGCCAGCGGCACGGCGGCGATGCGTTCGAGCAGGTCGTTGACCACCGGCTGTTCCCGCAGGATCAGCGAGATGTGATTGCTGAGAATCTCCACCGGCACCTGGAACGACTCGGGCAGGCTCAGCTTGTTGATCGCCAGTTTATTCAGGCCCACCAGAATGTCAGCGGCCTTGTCGTCGCTGGTCACCTGGGCGAATTCGAGGCTGCTGAGCAGCAGGTCGTAGGTGTCGGTGGCGATGCTTTGCTGCAGCAGTTTGTCGGCGTCGGTGAGCGCCAGGAACTGCGCCTGTATGTCGTCTTCGGCGTTGGGCAGGAAGGCCAGGGAGTTGCGCAGTACCGCATTGTGGGACTTGAACCGGTCCACCAGCCGGGCCTTTTCCTGAATCGCCTGGCGATAGGCTTCCTGGCTGGCTTGCCAGAGGGCCGGCTCTTCGTGAGGGTTTTGCGACTCGCGGCGTTCAAGACGGGACCACAGGCTGTTCATCTCGCTGAGGGGCGCGACCAGCGGGTCGTAGTTGTGGGTCAGGGCGATCCTGGCCTTGAGCACTTCACTGTCCCACTGTGCGTTCAATTGCTTGATCTGGCGGATCAGGTCGCGGGACTCGGTGTAGGTGGTCTGGTCACTCGACGACTTGAGGTACAGGAATACCAGGATCGAGGCGAGTATCAGGGTCATGGCGCTGAGCATGAACTGGGTGGCGCGGCGTGAGAGCTTCATAGGGGCTTGCCTGCCCATTCGCCGGTCAGGGTCTTCAGGAACAGCACGATCAGGGTCTTGTCTTCAGTCGAGGGAACGCGCCCCAGCTGGTACTTGAACATCACGTCGACGGCGTCTTCGAGGGTCTTGGCCGAGGCGTCGTGAAAGTACGGCGCGGTGACTGCCACATTGCGCAGGCTGGGCACCTTGAACACGTTGCGGTCTTCCTCGTCCCCGGTCACGAGGTAGCGCCCCAGGTCGGCTTCGGTGGGGTTGCCGCGGGCCTTGAAGTAATCGCCCATCACGCCGAACTTCTGGTACATGTTGCCGCCGATATTGGTGCCCTGATGGCAGGCAATGCAGCCGTATTCCTTGAAGCGTTGATAGCCGTATTTTTCCTGGAGGGTGAGGATGTCGGTGTCGCCTTGCAGGTATTGGTCGAAGCGTGAGTTGGGGGTGAGCAGGGTGCGCTCATAGGTGGCCAGGGCATTTTGCACGTTGGCGGGCGTGATGCCGTCGGGGTAGATCTGCCGGAACGTGGCCTGGTAGTGGGGCAGTGCCGACAGGCTCCGGATCACGGTTTTCCAGTCGTTGCCCATCTCCATGGGGCTGGTGACCACCTGTTCGACCTGTGCCTGCAGGGTGTCGACCCGGGCGTTCCAGAACTGTTTGAAGTTCAGGCTGGCGTTGAACACGGTGGGGGTATTGAGCGTCACCGGCTTGCCGTCGAAACCCAGGGAGAAGGCCCGGTTGTCGGCACCGCCGTTTTGCAGGTCATGGCAACTGGCGCAGGACTTGGTGTTATTGACCGACAGTTGTGTCTCATTGAACAACTGGCGCCCCAACTCCACTGTTGCCGGATCCAGTTGCGGTATCGGCGGCAGAGGTTTGAGCGGTTCATCCAGCGGCGCAGCCATCACCGGCAGGCAGGTCGCCAGCCACAGCATGATGACAAGCCCGGGCGCCCGTGAAGAGCGGTGGACGTAGCGTGGCATGGCGTCGCTCAAGCGATTATTCCTTGGGGCAGAAGGTTATTGGCCAGGCATCAGGGGGCGCCGCCCGGCTTGCATCAACAGGGCAAATTCATCGGCGGCCACGGCCTTGCTGAACAGGTAGCCCTGGCCTTCTTCACACTGGTGGGCCTTGAGGAAATCCAGCTGCTCAACTGTTTCCACGCCTTCGGCAATGATGTTCAGGTCCAGGCTCTTACCCAGGCTGATGATTGCGCTGATCAGTTGCGCGTCCTGAGGGTTTTTACTCAAGCCGCGAATGAACGACTGGTCGATTTTCAGCACATCAATGGGAAACCGCCGCAGGTAGCTGAGGCTGGAGTAGCCGGTGCCGAAATCATCCACTGCCAGGCGCACACCCATGGTCTTGATGGCCCGCAGGGTGGTCAGGGTGTCCTCGACGTTTTGCATCAGCACGCTTTCGGTAATCTCAAGCTCCAGCAAGCCTGGGGCCAGGCTGGTGCGTTCGAGGATGGCCGCAAGGTTGGGGACAAAATCCCGCTGGCGAAAGTCGATGGCCGAGATGTTCACTGAAATGCAGATCGGCGCCAGGCCGGCCGCCTGCCAGGCTTGCGCTTGTTCGCAGGCCTGGCCCAGCACCCATTGGCTCAGGGGCACGATCAGGCCGCTGTCTTCGGCCACCGGGATAAAAGCCGAGGGGTAGACCCAGCCATGATCGGGCTGGTGCCAGCGAATCAGGGCTTCCGCGCCGACGATCTGCCCGGTGTTCAAATCCAGTTTGGGCTGGTAGTGCAAGACAAACTCATTGCGCTGCAGGGCCAGCCGAATCGCGGTCTCCAGGCTTTGTTGTTCCTGGGCGCGCAGGTTCATGTCATCGATGAAAAAGCTGAAGTCATTCGGGCCATGGTCCTTGGCGGCGTGCATGGCGGTTTCGGCTTTCTTGATCAATTCCACGGCACTTTGGCTGTCGTCGGGGTAGATGCTGATACCCAGGCTGGCGGTAACGCTCAGGTCGTGGCCGGCGACGTAGCGGGTGTGGCTGACGGCCTTTAGGACTTTTTCGGCAATGTGCTGGGTTTGCTGGGGATGATGAACGTCGTTGAGGATCAGTACGAACTCGTCGGAGCCGTAGCGAAACACCGAGTCCGACTCGCGCACCGTCGCCACCAGGCTTTGGCTGACTTGTTTGAGCACTTCATCGCCCACCGGATGGCCCAGGGCATTGTTGATGCGCTTGAAGCGGTCGAGGCCGATAAACATCACGGCCAACTGGGTGTCATGACGCCGGCACACGGCGATGGCCTGGGTCAGGCGGTCTCCCAGCAGGGTGCTGTTGGGCAGCTCGGTGAGGGCGTCGTATTGCAGCAGGTGCGAGACCTTGAGCAGTTCCTGCACCCGTTCCTCCACCGTGCGCTCCAGGCCCATCAGCTTGAGCGCGGCATCTTGTGCCAGCTGCCATTTCCAGGTCAGGGCGCTGGCCATCTGGCGGATTTCCAGGTTGTCGAAGGGCTTTTTCAGGATCAGCAGTTGGTCGTCGTATTTCAGGCGCGCTTCGATGGCTTCGAAGGAATAGTCGGAGTAGGCCGTGCACAAGGCGATTTGCAGGTGAGGGTCGATGGCCCATAGCTGCTCGATGGTCTCCAGGCCGTCCCAGCCCGGGGGCATGCGCATGTCGATAAATACCAGGGCGTAGGGCGTGTTGGCGGCCAGGGCCTTGGTCACCAGCGCCAGCGCTTCCTGGCCCTGGTAGGCCGAGTCCAGCAGGAATGTCTGGCGCAGGGCCGGGGCGGTGCCGAACAGGGTCTCTTCGATGCTGTCCAGGGACTGGCCGCCGTTGGGGTCGGCTTCGAGGATCTTGCGGAAGTCTTCGTGGATCGACGCGGTGTCGTCGACGATCAGAATCCGCCGATTGGCCCTTGCGGAGCGCGGGTTCACGAGCGGTTCCGGGTCGCGCTCAACTGCATATTCTGGCGCATGTGGCTTCCTTACCTTAAGTACATCGGTAAACAGGGGCGGTCATGGGCTTCTTGCCACAAGCATAGTTGGCTCCCTTGAATAAGTCGGCCGGTTGGCGTCAAATCAACGCCAGTTACCCCCGCATTCATCTAGCGCTCAATGCACCTGCAAGTACAGCGATTGATCACGACGGGGGCGCAATGGTGCAATTTTGTGTCATTGAGAGGAGGTGTCGCCATGGATGAGCAACTTGCTACGACTGCCCCCTACACCCCCACGATTTTGCTGGTCGATGACGAAGAGTCGATCCTCAACAGCCTGCGCCGTTTGCTGCGGGGCCAACCCTATGAGGTGTTGCTGGCCGGCAGCGGCGCCCAGGCCCTGCAGATCATGGCCGCCCGGCCCATCGACCTGGTCATGACCGACGCCCGCATGCCGGCCATGGACGGCGCGATGCTCCTGGCCGAAACCCACCGGCTGTACCCGGCCACCACGCGCATCCTGCTGACCGGCTACGCCGACATGAGCATGATGATCAAGGCGATCAACGAAGGGCAGATCCACCGCTACATCAGCAAACCCTGGAACGATGAGGAAATGCTCCTGACCTTGCGTCAGTCCCTGGAGCACCAGCATTCCGAGCGCGAACGGCTGCGCCTTGAGCAACTGACCCGCGAGCAGAACGACCAGCTGAAAGCCCTCAATGCGACCCTGGAAAAACGCGTAGTGGCGCGCACCTCCGAGTTGCAGCAGACCGCCGACATGCTCGACCTGGCCTACGACGAGCTCAAGCGCAGCTACGTGACCGGCACCGAGGTGTTTTCGCTGCTGGCCAACCTGCGGTTGCCCAAGGAAAAACAGACCAACCGCCAATTGATCGAACTGATCCGCGTGTACTGCAAGTTCCAGCCCATGGATGAAGCCAGCGCCCGGGACCTGACCATGGCCGCCGCCCTCTACAACATCGGCAAGCTGAGCTGGAGCGACAGCATGATGGTGTCGCCCGCTGACCTGCTGCACAGCACCGACCGTGAACGCTACCGGGCGTACCCAACCCAGAGCGAATCGTTGCTGATGACCCTGGAGCCGATGAAAGATGCCGCGCGCCTGATCCGCCATCACCAGGAACGCTGGGACGGCACCGGCTTTCCCGACCATCTCAAGGGCGAGGCGATTCCGTTCGGCGCGCGCCTGTTGAAGCTGGCGGTGGACTTTATCGAACTGCAGCGCGGCCTGATCCTGGAGCGGCAGATGAACAGCGACGAAGCGCTGCTCTATATCCGCAAATACGCCGGGCGCCTTTACGACCCGGACATGGTGGAAGATTTCGTCCACGCCTGCGCGGCGTTCCTCAGCGACGTGACCCTGGGCGACCCGACGGTGAAAGTCCTGACCACCCGCGAACTGGCCGAAGGCATGGTATTGGCGCGCAACCTCAATGCCGACAATGGCATGTTGCTGCTCAACGCCGGCAAGGTGTTGAACCTGCCGCTGGTGGACAAGCTGATCGCGTTCGAGACGATGGAAGGGGCCAGGTACAGCGTGTTCATCAAGGCGCCGGAAGAGACGGTACTTTTGGGTTGAGGCCGGTTCATGGGATCCTTGCGCCTTTGCATTCAAGGCGACCCTTTATGACCTCTACCATTCGCATCGCCGCCGCCCTGCTGATCGGCAGCGACGGCCAGACTCTGCTGGTGCGCAAGCGCGGCACCCAGGCCTTCATGCAGCCAGGCGGCAAGATCGATGCCGGCGAGCAACCTGCCGAGGCCCTGGCCCGTGAGCTGCACGAAGAGCTGGGCCTGCGCATTGACCCGGCAGCGGCGGTGTACCTGGGCCAATTCTCGGCCCCGGCGGCGAATGAGCCAGGGTTTGTGGTGCAGGCCGAGTTGTTCCAGGTACACATCGACGTGCCGGTGACACCGGCCGCCGAGATTGAAGAAGTGCGCTGGATCGACCCGGCCGGTGACGGCGACTTGCACCTGGCGCCCCTGACCCGGGACTTGATCCTGCCGTTCTATCGCGCCTCTCTAACGGGTGCGTGAAACTGTGGCGAGGGAGCTTGCTCCCGCTGGGCTGCGCAGCAGACCCAAAAATCTCGGGGCCGCTTCGCGCCCCAGCGGGAGCAAGCTCCCTCGCCACAGCAAGCTCCCTCGCCACAGGTACCCGCTGTTCATCAGCGTACGGCGCTGACCCCATCCAGGGTCGAAAACGAGGTGTCCTTGGCCGTCAGCAAAAAGTCGCGCATGTACGGCGCGTCCAGCATGTCGGCGCGGATGCCGGCGTACAGCGTGGCAAACAGGCCTTTCTCCCCCAGCCGCTTGGCCTTCACGTAACCCCGGGAGCTGTATTCATGCAGCGCCCAATGAGGCATGCCACACACGCCGCGACCGCTGGCCACCAACTGCATCATCATCACCGTCAGTTCCGAGGTGCGCACCTGGGCCGGCTCAACGTCGGCGGGTTCCAGGAAGCGGGTGAAGATGTCCAGGCGATCCCGCTCCACCGGGTAGGTGATCAGGGTTTCGCTGATCAGGTCTTCGGGCACGATGTACGGCTTGTTCGCCAGCGGGTGCTGGTTGGCTACGGCCAGCATGGCCTCGTAGGTGAACAGCGGCACATAGGTGATGCCCGGCAGCTCCAGCGGGTCGGAGGTCACCACCAGGTCCAGGTCGCCCCGGGCCAGGGCCGGCAAGGGCGCGAAGGCGAAACCGGAGGCCAGGTCCAGCTCGACTTCCGGCCACGCATCGCGGAACTGGTCGATGGTGGGCATCAGCCACTGGAAGCAACTGTGGCACTCGATAGCCATGTGCAAGCGCCCGGCGGTGCCGCCCGCCAGGCGTGCGATGTCACGTTCGGCGCCGCGCAGCAGCGGCAGGGTGGCGTCCGCCAGTTGCAGCAGGCGCAGGCCGGCGCTGGTGAAGCGCAGCGGCTTGGTCTTGCGTACGAACAGCTGCATGCCGAGCCTTTCCTCAAGCTCCTTGAACTGGTGCGAGAGCGCGGATTGGGTCAGGTGCAGGCGCTCGGCGGCTTCCACCAGGCTGTCGGCTTCGCGCAGGGCGTGCAGGGTCTTGAGATGACGGATTTCGAGCACGGGGTCTCCATGAGCATAACTTGTGACAAATTCGGATCGGGTGAGTTTGTCTCATGTTGTCCTGGCTGTCGACCGTGCTGAGGCGATCACGCCGCCAGGATCGGTGGCGTGATGTCCGTTGGTTCAGAGCTGGGAGAAGTGTTTGAGGAACAGCGACCGGCTGATATCGCCGCGCCAGATCGGTGTATGGGTGGCCTGTTGTTTTTGCCATTCCAGGTCCAATTGCTCCCTGAGCAGGCGCGTGACCAGGCCCGGGGTGTCTGGTGTCCATCGGTCATGGTGAGTGTTCCTCGCCAAAGAGGAGCGGGGTGCTCCTCTTT
This sequence comes from Pseudomonas sp. Z18(2022), assembly GCF_036346535.1. Taxonomy (NCBI): domain Bacteria; kingdom Pseudomonadati; phylum Pseudomonadota; class Gammaproteobacteria; order Pseudomonadales; family Pseudomonadaceae; genus Pseudomonas; species Pseudomonas sp. Z18(2022). Next base: position 7,708 of record NZ_JAOTOA010000016.1, on the reverse strand, counting down.
GGCGGCCAGTACACCCGAGTACGCAGCGCGTTAAGTGGTATTCCTGTGTCGTTTAGAGCGCTTCGAAATGCTTCACCGCAAAGGCTTTGCCGATATCGCCGCGCCAGATCCTGAGGTTGCTCCACAGCGCCCCCTGTTCCTGCTGTGACAACTGCCATTGCAGGCCCTTCTTGCGCTGGCGGCCGAGCTTCAGGTGCGCCTTGATAAAACTGTCAAAGGCCGATGCCCGGGCATCATAGTGAAAGTGTGCGTACCACAAAGGGACGGGCGGATTTTTTGTCAGGTCGTTGATCACATATTCCTGCAGGAAATCTGCGCCACCGTCCAGGCGGTTGGGCCGGGACTCACGGCTTCCCAGCTTCTGGATGTCTATTTTGCCTACGGTCTTGAGGTCGTCCAGATAGCCTTCGGTGGGTTGCTGGCTGGTGAGGGACCGTTCGGTGCGCAGGTCCCGGCCACGGGTTTGCAATCCCATGGCTTGCTCGCGCAGTTTCGCGATGAGCGGGTCCCGGGAACCCAGGTTTTCCAGATGCCTGGCACGCTGTACCAGGCCGTCCGCTTCGCTGGCCATCATGTGTTCCAGGTTGACCGGTTCCATGTTCCTGTAGCTATGGACCTTGGCTTCATACGCCGGCAGGTCGCCGAGCCGGCCCCGGGCTTCCTCCAGGACCACGGCCACATTGGCGGGCGCAGCGGGGGGCGCCGGCCTGGACGGGCCGGGGGCATCGACCCTGCGGTATTTCTGGCTTTGCCCGACCTGATCCCAGGTTTCCCTACGCCCCTCACCGACGAGGCGAATGTAGCGCCGTTGCGATACGTCTGGGCGTACCTCTTCAGTGCCCACCAACAGTTCGTCGCCTTCGCTGTTGAACGTCTTGTGGGGCCGGTCGGCGGCCTGTTCCGTGCTGGTCTTGCGCCGGGCCTTGAGTGCCCGGGCACTGAGGGTTTCGAGATTGTCCCGCAGCGGTTGCACCTGGTGTGGATCAAAAAGCTCGGGGTAATTGATGCTCCAGCTGTTGAAGCTTTGACGGGCTTCCTCGTAAGTCGCGCTGCAATAATTCAGGACGCGGTTACGCTCGACGCGACTGATACCGCGTCGAGGCAGTTCCATATGGGTGACCAAGGTATTGTTGAGTTTTACATGCAGCTCGCCTACCTGTTTGTACAGGTAAAACCAACTGAGGGTATGGGGCACATCCAGGTACCTGGCGCTTTGCAGATGCAGGCTGGTGCGGGTGATCAGCAAGCGCAGTTCGGAGAAGTTTTCCATGATGACGTTCGCCGCCTCCACCGAACCGGCGGGCAGGGGGGTGGGCGCGACACGCGGGCGCCAGAGGCGTATGTCATTGATGCTGGCTTCGATGATGGTGTACTCGGCAAGAATCTTGCCCCGGCTTTCGGTGATCTCACGGGCCAGCCTCAAATGTTCGGTGCCGGGGTGGTCGCGATTGATCTGCCTGTTCAGGTCGTCGAGGTGCCGGGTGAGGTGGCTCAATCGATGGCCGGCCAACTGGGCGCGCTGCAACGCTCGTTCGGTGATCACCAGGGCCGCGGTATTTTTGTCACGGTTGAGGGTGGCCAACAGGCCGCCGCCCGGAAGTTGGGTCGCGTTGTCTGCCAGTTGATAAGTCTGCTTGGCCAGCTCGATATCGGCGAATAACTGTACGTCGATATCTTGACTGAGGGGGAAGCGCTCTGCCGGTGTGTGGCTTGACCAGGCGTCGGTGTAACGGCTGAGTTCGGTATTGCTGGCTTTGCTCTGGCGGAGCAGGTCGTCCAGGGCGACGGCGATTTCGTTGAGCTGGATCTGACGCCGTGACAGGGTACGTGTCATCTCCTGGGGCAGTTGTGCTTCCACCGCGGCGGGCGGTGCGCCGGCCCGGCGTCGGGGGATGCGGCGGCTGCCACCGGGCAAACCGCCGGCGACGAGGCGCCCATAAAGAATGCCGTGGGATTGCCACTCACTGGCTTCATCCAGGGCGATCGGTTGTCTGTAAAGGCGGTTGCGGTTGCCCTTCAGGCGCCAGGTGTCGTAGGTGCTGTCAAAGGTGACCTCAAGGATCTGCCCCTGGCGGACAATGAACTCACCACGTGCATGCCGATAGACCTGGCGATACTTTCCGGACGTCGGTGCGTGCAGGCCTTCGAGGGACAGCGGTTGGTCATAGGCATAGCCCTCGAAGTCCGAACGCCGGGATGGTTTTTTTGCGGGCCCGCCAGAGCGCCAGAACGCGCCCTTGTCCAGCCTCCTCGACAGCTGGTGCCGGCGCATCAACCCACGCGCGGCTTTGCCCACCTGTGTCGAAGCGCCGGCTATCTGCGCAGCATCCATGGTGGCGAATAACAGTGCCTCAAACGCTGAGGCCAGGTCATCGATACCCTGCCCGATGTCCCCCCGCAGGAAGGCTTTCACGGCAGCGTGCAGGTTGGCGCGTGCGTCATACAGGGAAATGGCCGTGCCCACGAACGGCAGGCAATTGAGGGCGACTTTGATCCAATGGAACAGCATGCGGTTTTGCAGGGCGTAGCGCTCTACGGCCAGGTCGAAGTTGGAGCGGGAGGTGTTGCGATGGGCCTCGATCAGCCGAGCCATCCGGGAGTCAAGCTCGTGCGCCGCCAGTGAGGTCGTGGACGGCCAGGGCGAGCCCACGCCGATCAGCCCGTCGTACCGGCTTTGATAGGCCTTCCGGATGCGTGCGGCATGGGCAATCACATCGCCTTTCAAGGTACGGCCTGCCAGGTAGTCCACGCCGCTGTCCTGGGCACACAGCGCAAACAGCAGGGCACGTGCCTGGTCGAGGCTGTCGGCCCGGAGCAGGTTGCGATGGTCGGGGGCATCCGGCAGATACACCAGGGTCACACCGCTGTTTTTCTCCTGGATAAAGGTGACGCCGACCAAGGCCGTCGGGCGTTGATTGGTGTCGGCGCCGCCCACCGCGAGCCCGGCGGGGAGCAGGACGATCTGTTTGCGATCGACCTCCCAGGCCTGTGGGGTATCGGCGTCAATGGCCACCTTCAGGGTGTGCAGTTCGTTGTCATTGATATGGCCTTGCAGATGGGCGCGGGTGGCGTGCAGTTGCAGGGTGAGGCGCAGTGGTTCGATCAGGCATTCACGCTGGTATTCGCGATCGAACCGGGACTGCTCGGGGCTACCGTTGAACGCCCGGAGAATCTGGATCTCATACTGTTGCGCCAGGTCCAGCTCGGAAACCACTCGGGCCAGATAGGCGCCGGTGATTCCGTTTTTCAGTGTGTCGTACTCGCGCTGATCGTCGGCCGTGACCTCCAGGCGCATAAAGCTCAGGCGTGCGCCCATGGAATCGCCGATGTTCGACAGTGCGAGGGTTTCAAGGGAGAGCTTGCTGCGTATCGCGCTGGGGGCGTTGAGCATCCTGACGGGCGTTCCCGGTGCGGCCCCGGGAATGACGTCGCGAATGGCCCTGACTGAGTCAGGCAGGTCGAGCACGACCGTGAAGTTCTTTTTAAGTGAGAAATCCCGGCGCAGGCGGGCTTCTATTTGCTGCCGGGCGAAGGCCTCGCGCTGGGGCAGCGAGCGCTCGAGCAGTGCCTGGGCGCGCTGCGCCGCGGGCAGGTAGGCCTGCACCAAGTATTTGAACAGTGTGCGCTGTGGGTCGTTCAGGGTCTGTAGCCACTGGGGTAAATGCTCGGCCAGATGGCTGCTGTTGTTTTGCTCGATGATCTGCTCGAACGCTGCATCGCGGGCTTGATGCTCGGGCACGCACAATTGGCCGGCGACCTCCAGGCGCAGCCTTTGCAACGCGCTGTCCCGTGATTGTGCATCGGCCTGTTCGGCGCGGATTCGCGCGGCCTGTTCTTCGAAGTCGGTCTGTTGGCTTTGCAGGCTGTACTCGAACGGGTCCGAGGTCACCTCGTCCAGGCGCAGCGCCAGGTGAGGGTCGCCAGCCTGGATGCCGAACAGGTACTGCTCCAGGGCCCGGCGCGAATCGAAACGCTGCAGGGCACCGCCCCGTCCGGGCCAGTAGAGCAACAGGCTGTCGGCATCGGTGCCCGGCCCCCGCAGGGCTGCGCGGCGGGCGATCAGCACGGGGCCCTTGAGGACCTTTTCGGTAATCAGGGTGCTGCTGCCATTGTGTCGCCTGACCGCCAGCGTCAGCCGGGCTGCGCCCACATCTGCCGTGCGGTCCTCCAGTTCCGGGTCCTCCAGCAGGGCCAGGAGGCCGTTCAGTTCGTCGTCGCCGAGTTGCCCAAGGCTGCGCTGGAGCAGGGCTTCGGCCCGCAGCCCGGCGTTTCGTGCGCGGTAGAGTGCAGTGTAGTGGGTGTCCAGGCTGGCGGTGTCGTAGACCCGGCGCGCAAGCAGCGCCACGGCAGCATCGCTGGCCGCGGATTGGGCGTTGTGGAGCTGTTCCAGGTGCTGCGTCAATTGCACCAGCGGTGGGTGGCGGTGGTCACCCTGGTAATCCTCACCCAGCAGCGTTTCGATGGCTTGGTGCTGGTGGTCGATCATGGCCTGGCGCGTGGCGGGAGGAATGTCGGCGTACAGCCAGCCAAATTGCGCGGTGGTCTTGAGGGCGTCCATATCAGGCGGTTGTTCGCTCACCTCGGGAGGCGCGGCCAACAATGGGACGCGGCTGAGCTGCTCATCGAACGCGAGTGCATTGTCCAGGGTGTGGATCGCGTGTTCGCTGATGTCGTGGTGGTGGGAGAGGTGGCTCAGCACGCTTAAGAACTGGTGGTTGGCGAGGTCGGACAGGCGTTGGGCGATGCCCGTTTGCAATGGTTGGCGGGTGGCGATGTAGTCGATCATCGCGCGTGGCAAGGCCCTGTCGACCTGGAACACGGCTTGCTGGTTATCGATCAGCCAACGCTCCAGGTGAGTGCGTCGATGGAACAGTTGGACCGCTGGCTGCCAGGCCGGCAGGTAGAGTAACTGGGGAACCGGGTCCTCGCCGTCGAGGGTAATGATCCAGGCGCCCGGTAATGCTATCGGCACCTGGCCGGGGTGTTTGAGGGCCACCTGTTCGGTGTGGATCCGGCGCCCGTCGATCAACGTGCCGACGGGGGCTGTAGGGTCCATGAGGGTTTGCACAGCGTTGAGCAGCGGCGGCGTCAGGCCGTCGACGGCCTCGATGTGATGGGTCGCCGCTTCTAGGTGCTGGCCATACAACTGGGCCGCGCGCTCATGGCGCGAGACCCCGCTGCCGGGCGCGCGAGCCTGCCAATAGGCATCCCAGCGTTGTTGCATAAAGGGCTTGAGTGCCAGCGCCTTGCAGCGTTCAAACAGCTCGATGGCCGACAGCGATGCGAACGGGTGTTGCGCAGGCATTCGGCTGATCCGGCAGGCTGGAAATTGCGCCGGGGACAGTTGCGGGTTTTGCAGGACAAACCCGCAGGCCTGGCTCAGGCTGCACTGGCGAGTGCTGCGCTGTTGGGTGGGGGGGGAAATGACGCCGACCTGATCACCGTCCAGATTCCAGGCGTGCCGCAACAGCTCGCGGATGGCGGTGGCCGCACGAGGCGCCAGGGCGATGAGGGTGTGCAGTAACTGCTGGCTTTGCTGGCCCCGGCGAGTGGCGTCCCACAGCAGGGTTTCGTCCACCGGGCGGGCCAGCGTTCGCGCCGTGATATCAAACGGGGTGATCTTCACATCCGGCAGGTTGTCGGGGGTATCGCTCATGTCTGTCTCTCTCAAGGCCCCGATACGGCTCGGGAATCGGGCTATTGAATGAGATACGGCAGAGCGGCGTGGGCTAGATGGATACCGCGACCGCCTGGCGACATTCATCAAACTGTCACTGAACTGTGGCAGCGCGCTTGAACAAACTTCATCAGACTCGCGCTCTACTGGGGTTCTGCGTTTCGGTGTTTTTCATGCGCGTTTTGTTTTTAATGGCCGCTTTATTATTCGGCCTGCCGTCTTTTGCGGCTTCTCGATGTGATGTCAATGTCCCGACTCAAACGGTCGACCTGGCCCAGGTGAGCATCGCCTACCAGAGTATCGGCCGTGAGTCCGATCCGGCCTTGCTGCTGGTGATGGGCCTGGGCGGGCAGTTGATTCACTGGCCCGACGAAGTGGTCGTCGCCCTGTGCCAGCAAGGCTTTCGGGTGATTCGTTATGACAACCGCGATGTCGGCCTGTCGACCTGGCGCCAGGCGCCTGCCAGCGCCAACCTGACCTTCGAGGTGCTGCGCTACAAACTCGGTCTGCCGGTGGCGGCGCCCTACACCCTGACGGACATGGCCGACGACGCTCTGGGGCTGATGGATGGTTTGCACATCCAGCAATTCCACGTGCTGGGCGCGAGCATGGGCGGGATGATCGCCCAGCACCTGGCGGCCATGGCGCCGCAACGGGTGGAAAGCCTGACCCTGATCATGACCAGCTCCGGCGCCGAAGGCCTGCCGGCACCGAGTGCAGCGCTGGTGCAACTGTTGTCACGGCGCAGCGCGCCCAATCGTGAAGTGGCCCTGGAGCAACAGGCCGACCTGCTGGCGGCGCTGGGCAGCCCTTATGTGAAGGATGATCGCAAGGTGCTGCTGCAACAGGCGGCGCAGTCCTACGACCGGGCGTTCAACCCCGACGGTGTGAAGCGCCAGATCATGGCGATCCTTGCCGAGCCGAGCCGGGTGCCGTTGCTCAATCAACTGCGTGTGCCAACGCTGGTGGTGCATGGAACTGCCGACCCGCTGTTGCCGGTGATGCATGGCGTGCACCTGGCGGCGCATATCCAGGGCAGCCAGTTGCGGCTGATTCCGGGCCTGGCCCATCGTTTCCAGGAGGCGTTCAAGGCGCCGTTGCTGGCGGCGGTGTTGCCGTACCTGCAAGCCCATCGCGAGGATGCGGCGCATTGGGCGCAGATCGACCCAGTGGCGCCTTCCAAGGTTTTGTAAGGGCTTGGCGGGGTGTATCGTGGTGCCTTTCCGGCGTTTAAAGCCAGCGAGGTTGCCTAGTCATGAGTACTCCCCTGAAAATCGATTTCGTCAGCGACGTGTCCTGCCCCTGGTGCATCATCGGCCTGCGCGGCTTGACCGAGGCTCTGGACCAGTTGGGGCCGGAGGTGCAGGCCGAGATTCATTTCCAGCCTTTTGAGTTGAACCCGAATATGGGGCCTGAAGGTCAGAACATTACTGAGCACATCACTGAGAAATACGGCTCCACTGCGGAGCAATCCCAGGCTAACCGGGCGCGGATTCGTGACATGGGGGCGGAGTTGGGGTTTGCGTTTCGTACCGATGGGCAGAGCCGGATCTACAACACGTTTGATGCGCATCGCCTGTTGCATTGGGCCGGGCTTGAGGGGTTGCAGTACAACCTCAAGGAGGCGCTGTTCAAGGCGTACTTTACTGACCAGCAGAATCCGTCTGATCACGCGACTTTAGCGACGATTGCCGAAGGGGTTGGGCTGGATCGTCAGCGGGCTGAGGAGATTCTGGCTTCGGATGAATATGCGGCTGAGGTTCGTGAGCAGGAGCAGTTGTGGGTGTCGCGTGGGGTGAGTTCTGTGCCGACCATTGTGTTTAATGATCAATATGCGGTGAGTGGCGGGCAGCCGGCTGAGGCGTTTGTCGGGGCGATTCGGCAGATTATCAGTGAGGCTTCCAAGGGTTGATCGGTGTACATATCCGTTATTTAGGTAACGGCGGCCTATGGTTTCGCTCTTACAGCGACTCACTTTGGAAAAGCCCCAAAGTAAGCAAAGGGCTCTGCCCCGCCTGTCGGCACCTCGCC
>NZ_JAOTOA010000015.1:0-151710 GCF_036346535.1 Pseudomonas sp. Z18(2022) | reverse complement strand
TACCTCTTTTTCTCCGCTTTCGACCGAGAAGATCGAATCGTTAACAGGGCCAAACAACACGACCTTATCAACTCCTTCTGGGCTTCGATGATCTGAAGCGAGCCGCTGTCGAAACCTGCATAACTCTTTGTTTACCAAGGAGTTTTCCGTTTCGACTGCGCCGGAAGTGGGGCGAATTATAGACTTCCAGAATCTGCCGTCAAGGGTTAATTACGCTTTTGTTGCAGAAGGTGGTTTTTTAGCAATAAGGCGGGGAATCCGGCGCATTACAGGCGGCACCCGCAGGATCAAAAGCAGCGCCCCTATAGATGCATAGATAGCCCACTCCTTTAAATCCGCCCGTACGATCCACAACATATGCAGCAAACCAAGCCCGAGAATCACGTAAACCAAACGATGCAGCTTCTTCCAGCGAGCACCAAGGCGACGCTGACTGTAGCGGTTGGAAGTGACTGCCAGCACCAACAGAGAAAGGAACCCCAGGGTACCGACGATAATGTAGGGACGCTTGCGCAGCTCAACACCCAACTGCGACCAATCAAGCCCCAGGATAAAGACGCAATAAGCCACAAGATGCAAAACAACATACGCAAAGCACCACAACCCCAACTGCCGTCGCACGGCGATCCACCCCGCCCAACCGCTGAGTTTCTGCAGCGGGGCCATTGCCAAGGTGATCAACAACAGAATCAAGGTGCCAAGCCCGAGCCGGTCCATCAGCACTTTGCCTGGGTCAGGCCCCAGCACAAAGCTCCAAGCCTCGTACAACCAGAACAGCGGCCACACTGCCGCTGCTATAAAGACGCCGACGCGCCAGATCGGGTAGCGCATCAATAGTTCTTCCGCAGGTCGAGGCCCGCATAAAGAGAGGCGACCTCATCCGAGTAGCCGTTGAACATTTGCGTCTCGCGCACATTAGGACTGAACAGCCCACTTGGCAGGCGCCGCTCCCGCGCCTGGGTCCAGCGCGGATGGTCGACGGTAGGGTTCACGTTCGCATAAAACCCATACTCACTCGCGGCGATGCTTTGCCACGTTGTTTTCGGCTGCTCGCTGACCAGACTGATGCGCACGATCGACTTGACGCTCTTGAACCCATACTTCCATGGCACCACCAACCGCAACGGCGCGCCATTCTGGTTCGGCAGTTCCCGGCCGTACATGCCCACTGCCAGGATCGCCAGTGGATTCATCGCCTCATCCAGTCGCAGCCCTTCTACATAAGGCCAGTCAATCAAGGCGAAGCTGGACCGCTGGCCCGGCATGCTCTTGGGATCCTGCAGGGTCTCAAAACGGATGTACTTGGCGTTTGAGGTCGGCTCGACGTGCTTGAGCAATTCCGAAATAGGGAAACCCATCCATGGAATGACCATCGACCACGCCTCTACACAGCGCAGACGATAGATCCGCTCTTCCAACTGATACGGCTTCATGAAGTCTTCAAGCGCATAACGCCCGGGCTTGGCGACCTCACCGTCAATCACCACACTCCACGGTTCAGTCTTCAGAGACCCGGCATTAGCCGCCGGGTCGCCCTTGTCCGTGCCAAATTCATAGAAGTTGTTGTAGTGGGTTGCGTCCTTGAACGGAGTGATCGCCTCATCCTTGACGGTTACCGCCTGCCATTTTGTACCCGGCAGTTTTTCGGCAAACCATCCGGGCGCCTTGCCCGGCTCGACATCGGCATAACGCGCAGCATCATCCGCACTGGCCCAACGCGGCAGGCTGCTGGCAGCTATGCCGGCAAGCGCACCACCGAGCAAGCTGCGGCGAGAGAAATAGAGGGATTCGGGCGTGACGTCCGATTCTTGGCAATCAGACGCTTTGGGGATCTTGATTAACATGGCAACTCCGCAGCTTTTGGAGAACAGATGCACCAATAGACTGCGGAGTATGGGGGAAATTACATTAAGGCAACGTTTTGCGCTGACGAAGATGCAGCAGGTACTGCACCGGGCCGGACGCGGCATACACAAGGAACGCCAACAGCAGGATTCTCGGTGGATCACTGAAGACCACGGCAAACACCAGCACTACCGCCAGGATAGCCACAAACGGCACACGCCCCTTGAGGTCCAGCTCCTTGAAGCTGTTGTACTTGATGTTGCTGACCATCAGCATGCCGGCCGCCGCGACCATCAAGGCCACCAGGAACGACATCTTGGAGCCCTGGATACCGTAGTCACTGAACGCCCAGACAATACCGGCCACCACGCCCGCGGCTGCCGGGCTGGCCAGTCCGATGAAGTAGCGCTTGTCAGCAGTCCCCACCTGGGTATTGAAGCGCGCCAGGCGCAGTGCTGCGCCAGCCACATAGATGAAGGCAACCATCCAACCCACCTTGCCCATGTCTCCCAGCGCCCAGGCAAATGCCAACAGCGCCGGCGCCACACCAAAGGCAACCATGTCCGACAGCGAGTCGTACTCGGCACCGAACGCACTCTGGGTGTTGGTCATGCGCGCCACACGCCCGTCCAGGCCATCAAGGACCATCGCGACAAAAATCGCGATCGCGGCAAAACCAAAGTACTTGCTGGCACTGGCAGCATCGCCGGCCGCCAGAGCGCTCTGGGCACTCATGGAATTGATGATGGAATAGAACCCCGCGAACAGGTTCGCAGTGGTGAACAGATTGGGCAGAAGATAGATGCCACGATGCCGGACTTTACGGCCTTCAGCATCATGCCCTTCTTCGACATGTTCATCGATCGGTAGCAGGCTTTCGGCGTCAGAGGCCTGGTTTGGCTCTTCGGGACGTTCGCTCATGGACTTTACCTTGCAACGGTGTGAAAAATTTCGACAGAAACTTGCGGCGAGTGTTCGCCCGCAAACGATGCAGCTTTATACCAGAACCTGCCCCGCAAACGAAAAAACGCGGCCTAGGCCGCGTTTTCCCTTGATACGTACGACTTAGTTTTTGGCTTTGTCGACGATCTTGTTGGCACCGATCCACGGCATCATGGAGCGCAGTTGCTCGCCGATGATCTCGATACCGTGAGCGGCGTTGTTACGACGCTTGGCGGTCATCGAAGGGTAGCCGGTTGCGCCTTCGCTGATGAACATTTTGGCGTACTCGCCGTCCTGAATACGTTTCAGGGCGTTGCGCATGGCCTGACGGGACTCGGCGTTGATCACTTCCGGGCCAGTCACGTACTCGCCGTATTCGGCGTTGTTGGAGATCGAGTAGTTCATGTTGGCGATCCCGCCTTCGTACATGAGGTCAACGATCAGCTTCAGTTCGTGCAAGCATTCGAAGTAGGCCATTTCTGGCGCGTAGCCAGCTTCAACCAGGGTTTCGAAACCGGCTTTAACCAGTTCAACGGTACCGCCGCACAGTACGGCTTGCTCGCCGAACAGGTCGGTTTCAGTCTCGTCCTTGAAGGTGGTTTCGATGATGCCGGTACGACCGCCACCAACGCCGGCAGCGTAGGACAGTGCAACGTTTTTGGCGTTGCCCGAAGCATCCTGGTAGATCGCGATCAGGTCAGGGATACCGCCGCCTTTGACGAACTCGGAACGCACGGTGTGGCCCGGTGCTTTCGGCGCGATCATGATCACGTCGAGGTCAGCGCGCGGCACAACCTGGTTGTAGTGGATCGCGAAGCCGTGGGAGAAGGCCAGGGTGGCGCCCTTCTTGATGTTCGGCTCGATTTCATTTTTGTACAGCGCGGACTGGAACTCGTCCGGGGTCAGGATCATGACCAGGTCGGCAGCAGCAACAGCGGAAGCAACGTCAGTCACTTTCAGGCCGTGAGCTTCAGCCTTGGCAACAGTGGCCGAGCCTTTGCGCAGGCCAACAGTCACGTCAACGCCGGAATCTTTCAGGTTGCACGCTTGAGCGTGGCCCTGGGAACCGTAGCCGATGATGGCGACTTTTTTGCCCTGGATGATCGACAGGTCACAATCTTTATCGTAATAAACTTTCATGAGGTTCCTCTATATATCCAGGCCGTTTAAGGCCATTCGCTAAATTTGAGTTAGATGCTGAGTACTTTGTCGCCACGAGCGATCCCGGTGACGCCACTGCGTACAGTTTCCAGAATCGAGGCCGTCCCGATCGACTGGATGAAGCTGTCCAGCTTGTCGCTTGTACCGGTCAGTTGAACGGTATAAACGCTGGCGCTCACATCGACGATCTGCCCGCGATAAATATCGGTAGTGCGCTTGATCTCGGCCCGTTGTGCACCCGTAGCCTTGACTTTTACCAGCATCAGCTCGCGCTCGATGTGGGCACTTTCCGACAAGTCGACCAGCTTGACCACTTCGATCAGCTTGTTGAGGTTTTTGGTGATCTGCTCGATCACCTCATCATGGCCAACGGTGGTCAACGTCAGGCGCGACAGGGTCGGGTCTTCAGTTGGCGCCACGGTCAGGCTTTCGATGTTGTAGTTGCGTTGCGAAAACAGGCCGACCACACGTGACAGAGCGCCCGGTTCGTTCTCCAGAAGCAGGGAGATAATGTGCCGCATTTAGGTACGCTCCGTCTTGTTCAGCCACATATCGCGCATGGAGCCGTCTTTGATCTGCATCGGGTAGACGTGCTCGCTGGTGTCGACCTGAATATCGAGGAACACCAGGCGATCCTTCATGGCGAACGCTTCTTCCATCATCGGCTTCAAATCCTTCAGATCGGTGATGCGCATGCCGACATGGCCATAGGCTTCAACCAACTTGACGAAATCGGGCAGAGATTCCATGTAGGAGTGGGAGTGACGGCTGCCGTAGCTCATGTCCTGCCACTGACGAACCATGCCCAGTACACCGTTGTTCAGGCAGACGATCTTCACCGGCAAGCCATATTGCAGGCACGTCGACAGTTCCTGGATGTTCATCTGGATGCTGCCTTCGCCGGTGACGCACGCAACGTCGGTATCCGGGAAGCTCAGCTTCACACCCATGGCCGCAGGGAAACCAAAGCCCATCGTGCCCAGGCCACCGGAGTTGATCCAGCGGTTAGGCTTGTCGAACTTGTAGTACTGCGCCGCGAACATCTGGTGCTGGCCTACGTCGGAGGTCACAAAGGCGTCGCCCTTGGTCACTTCGCACAGGGTTTCGATCACGGTTTGCGGCTTGATGACGCTGCCGTCGCCCTTGTCGTAAGGGAACAGGCCGCGGTCACCGCGCCACTCGTCGATCTGCTTCCACCAGCTGGCAACGGAGTCCTTGTTCGGGGCTTCGCCGATTTCCTTCAACGCTGCGACCATTTCGGTCAGTACGCTTTCCACCGGACCTACGATAGGCACGTCGGCCTTGATGGTCTTGGAGATGGACGCCGGGTCGATATCGATGTGGATGATCTTGGCATTCGGGCAGAACTTGCTCGCGCCGTTGATCACCCGGTCATCGAACCGCGCACCGACGGCGAGGATCACGTCAGCGTGGTGCATGGCCAGGTTGGCGGTGTAGCTGCCGTGCATGCCGAGCATGCCGACGAACTGACGATCCGAACCCGGGAACGCACCGAGGCCCATCAAGGTATTGGTTACCGGCAGGTTAAGCATCTTGGCCAGTTCGGTCAGCGGTGCGGAACCGCCGCCCAGAATCACGCCGCCGCCCGAGTAAAGCACCGGACGCTTGGCCGCCAACAGCATTTCTGCCGCCTTGCGGATTTGCCCCGAGTGCCCGCGAACGGCCGGGCTGTAGGAGCGCAGCTTGGCTTTCTTCGGGAAGACGTATTCGAATTTCTCAGCCGGGTTGGTCATGTCTTTCGGAATATCGACCACAACAGGGCCCGGGCGACCGGACTGTGCGAGGTAGAACGCCTTCTTCATGACTTCCGGGATTTCCGAGGCATGCTTGATCATGAAGCTGTGTTTCACGATCGGCCGGGAGATACCGATCATGTCGGTTTCCTGGAATGCATCGGTACCGACCATGGTGCTCGCCACCTGGCCGGAAATGATCACCATCGGGATGGAGTCCATATACGCCGTCGCGATGCCAGTGATGGCATTGGTCGCGCCAGGGCCGGAAGTCACCAGTACCACACCGGCTTTACCGGTGGCACGGGCGTAACCGTCAGCCATATGGGTAGCAGCTTGTTCGTGGCGAACCAGGATGTGGGTAACAGCCGGTTCCTTGAACAGTGCGTCGTAGACATGCAGCAGAGCACCACCTGGGTACCCGTAGATATAGTCGACGCCTTCGTCACGCAAAAAGCGGACGAGCATCTCACCGCCAGATAAAAGCTCCACGTTGTTCACCTCTAAAACGCCAGAATACCGTCCGTTGAAAACCGACGGGTCTTAATAGGTTTACTTCTCAGCAGAGCATGAGCGACGGTGGTCGCCGACTACGTCAGCACTGACTGAGCAAGTATTGGGAGCGTCCCAAGTGTTGCGGGATTTTCCCACCCAGCGCGAGGTAACGCGTTGCGGGTGTAACAGGTCGGCGCGGGTGTGCGCCTCATGATCTGCTGAGTGGGTCTGCTTCTGGCAGTCCCTCTACAGCGGACTTTGGATTCTTCTGTTTCAGCTCCTCCAAGTCAAGCAATAATTGCGCTTTTTTCCAACTAAGCGCATGAGAACGCAGAAGAAAGGGGCTTGAGGAGGGATAAAACTCGCCTGAATGGCGCAAAGCGGTAGAAATATGCGCAAGACTGCCGGAAAAACCGGCAGCCAGGCAATTAACGAGCGTCGACGATCAGTTGGTCGAACTTTTTCAGCGCAGTCCGCAAGCCAAGGCTCTCAAGGGGCCGATCGGCGTAAACCATCTCGGCCATCTCCAGAATCCCCGATGCATTGGGCAATGGCAGGTCCTGCTCGAGGATCTGCTTCATCCTTGTCAGAAAGATCCATTGCAGCCACTGGTGAAAGTCCAGGGTATCGACGGAAAAGGGTTCAACACTGCTCAAGGCTTCGGCGCTGGGGGACACTTCGTCCCACCAGCCCTGCAAGCGCAGTTCGCGCTCAATCAACAACAACTGTTCGGCAATCGCCGGAAAGCGTGCATCCATCAGAGGCTTACCTTGGCTTTTTGCCGAGCTTGCGCAGCACCGGCGGCATCGCCCTGCTTCTCACGGGCGTCGCCGATCAAGCTCCACAGGCTGGCCTGCAGATCAGGCCGGCCATTGGCCAGGGTCAGGCCGCGACGGGCAAATTGTTCAGCTTGCGGCGCATCGCCCTGGGCCATGCGAACCTGGGCCAGGCGGTAGAGCACTTGCGGCTCGCGAGGTGCCACACGCTGGGCGCGCTCGAGGCTGGACGATGCGCCGTTCAAGTCGCCGCCCGACTGCTGCTGTTGGGCGGTGGTGAGCAACGCCAGCACCGGGCCATCCAACTGTTCATCGGCGGACAAGCCACCGCCGCTGCTGGCAGAAGGAATCCCGCTTGGCGTCGAAGGCATGTTGTAGGTGCCCTGGCTGATCGGTGCCGATTGAATCGGCGTGGAGTCGATCGGACCCGAGGTGCTCGGGCCTGGGGTCCACGGCTGAGTGCTGATCGGTGCCGAGGTAGCCGCACCACCGCCCGGGATCATCACCACTACACCCGAATCCTGAGGCACAGCTTGCGCCTGAGCCTGGGCTGGACGCTTGGTGACGGTTTGACGGAAGCCGCCATTGGCCGAGATCCGGTCGTTGTTGGACACCGTTGTGCTGGAGTCCACCACCGGGATAGAACCCCGCTCAACACTGGCGCAACCACCGAGCAATGCCAAAACTGTAATAGCTGGAATCAACAACTTGTTCACGTGAAACCCTCTTTGCTTAATTCATCCAGCCCTTGACCCAATCCATCACCGATTCAGCGCTGGCGGGCGCACTGGCGCCGCACGCTGCACCGGGAGGCGGTTCGCTGCCGCGAATATACGGCATCTGCACCGCGCCCGGACAGTTGGCATCGGAACCCTGGCCGGTATGCGGGTCGATCCAGGCCTGGACGATATTGTCTGGCTGCGGCATGTTCAGCGGCAGTGGATCGGCCTTCTTCATGAAACTGGTCCACACCTGCAACGCGCCGGTGGCACCGGTGAATGGTGTCTTGCCGTTGTCATCGCGCCCCAGCCAGACCACCGCCAGCAGGTCCTGACTGAAACCGGCGAACCAGCTGTCCCGGGAATCGTTACTGGTGCCGCTCTTGCCCGCCAGCGTCAGGTTGGCCGGCAGCACGTTATAGGCCGAGCGCCCGGTACCTTCACGCATCACGCGCTGCATGGCGTTCTGGATCAGGTAGATCGAGGCCGGGTCAAAGCGCTGCTGGATCTGGAACGGATAACGCTTGAGCGGTTCGCCCTCTGCCGTCAACACGCTGCGGATCCCGCGCATCGGCGTATTGAAACCACCGTTGGCCAGGGTCTGGTACATGGTCGCCACTTCCATCGGGCTCATCGCGCCAGCACCCAACAGCATCGAAGGGAACGCCGGGAACTCGCGAGTGATGCCCAAGCGCGCGAGCGTCTTGAGGACATTCGGCACACCCAGCTCAAGGCCGAGACGGGAAGTCGAGATGTTGTAGGAATGCGCCAACCCCTGGTACAGGAAAATCGTACCGTGAGAGCGACGATCAAAGTTATGCGGCGTCCACATCTGGCCATCGGCACCTTTGACCGACAACGGGTCATCGGACAGCCAACTGGTCAGCGTGTACTTGCTCGGTTTTTCCAGCGCGGTCAGGTATACCGCCGGCTTGACCAGCGAGCCGATCGGTCGCACCGCGTCCAGCGCCCGGTTGAACCCGGCAAAGCTGGCCTGGCGACTGCCGATCATAGCCTGGACTTCACCGGTTTCCGGATTGGTCACTACCATGGCGGCCTCGACATCGTCGGAGCCTTTACGGCCCGCCAGGCGCTTGAAGGTGTCATTGACCGAGGCTTCGGCCTTCATCTGCAGGATAGGATCGAAACTGGTGAAGATCCGCAGGCCTTCTTCGGTCAAGTCTTCGTCGCGATAGTCGTCACGCAACTGACGCTTGACCAGGTCGATGAAGCCCGGGAACGAGCTGTCGGCAAGCTTGCCGCGGGTGGTCACACCCAGTGGCATTTTTTTCGCGGCAGCGACTTGTTCCGGGGTGGCGACACCTTGCTGCTCAAGTACATCGAGCACCAGGTTGCGCCGCTCCAGCGCGCGCTCCGGGTTGCGGCGCGGATTGTAGTAGGAAGGCCCCTTGACCATGCCCACCAGCAACGCCACTTGATGCAACTTCAGCTCCGACAACGGCTGGCCGAAGAAGAACTGGCTGGCCAGACCGAAACCGTGCACCGCACGCTGACCGTCCTGGCCGACGAACACTTCGTTGAGGTACGCCTCAAGAATTTCCTGCTTGCTGTAATGCAACTCCAGCAGCATTGCCATCATGGCTTCGGTGAGTTTACGGGTCAGGCTGCGTTCGTTGGTGAGGTAGAAGTTCTTGACCAATTGTTGCGTCAGCGTACTGCCGCCCTGGGTCATCTTGCCGCCAGAGGTGTTGACCCAAATGGCACGCGCGATGGATTTGGGCGATACACCCCAGTGGCTGTAGTAATCCCGGTCTTCCACGGCTATCAGGGTATCCAGCAGGTAAGGCGGCACCTGATCGATCTTGATCAGAATACGGTCTTCCAGGTTTTTAGGATAAATCCCACCGATCAATAAGGGTTCCAGACGCACCACCGGCAGTTTCGAGCCGTTGAGCGAGGACAGTTCGGCCACATAGTCGCCAGAGAAACGCACGCGTACCGGCTGGGGTTTTTCCAGGCCTTCATAGAACTGGAAGCCGCGGGTGTTCAAGTCGACGGTGTTGCCGCTGACGGCTGCGGCACCGGGGCCATTGCTCACGGCCTCGCGGCGATAACCCAGGGCATCGAGTTCGGTGAGGAAGTCATCCTTGCTCAGCTTCTGGCCGGTGAACAGTTCCAGCGGGCGCGCGTACACCTTGGCCGGAATGGTCCAGCGCTTGCCAGAGAACTTCTCCTGGACCACGGCATCGAGGTAGACCGCGAAGCCGGCGATCACTACGAGCCCTACCAGGCTGAGCTTAAGCGCCCAGCCCAGCCACGGACGCAGGCCACGGGAAGGAGGTTTTTTACGGGAACGGGGAGATCGGGTACGAGTCATGGCGGCGGATTATACGCACTTTATTGATGACCAACATGAGCCGGACAGCGGTTTGCACGACCGCCTGTAGGAGCCATAATGCCCGCCATGAATTTTCCCAGACTCTGAAGGATCGCCCGTGAGCCAGTCCCTGATTGCAGCCCTACAAAACCCGGCCCTGTTTTCCCATCCTGTGGATAAGTTCCAAGTCATCGAGACCCATATTTCCTGGGTCCTGCTCACGGGTGACTACGCCTATAAGATGAAGAAGCCGGTCAATTTCGGCTTCCTCGATTTCACGTCCCTGGAAGCCCGGGGCCACTTTTGCAATGAAGAACTGCGCCTCAACCAGCGTCTGACCGACGATTTGTATCTGGAAGTGTTGCCAATCACCGGCAGTGCCGAAGCACCACAATTGGGCGGTGACGGCCCGGTGCTTGATTACGTGCTGAAAATGCGCCAGTTCCCGCAGAGCCAACTGCTCAGCACCCTGCAAGCCAACGGCGAACTGACCAATTCGCACATCGACGAGATGGCCAGGCAGATTGCGCACTTTCACCTGAACGCCCCGAAAGTACCCGCCAGCCACTCCGCCGGCACCCCGCACGATGTGATGGCGCCGGTGCTCCAGAACTTCGAGCAGATCCGTCCGTTCCTCAGCGACAAGGCCGACCTGGTACAACTCGACGCCCTCCAGGCCTGGGCCGAAAGCAGCTTCGAGCGTCTCAAGCCGCTGTTCGAGCAACGCAAGCTCAATGGTTTCACTCGCGAATGCCACGGTGATATCCACCTCGGCAACGCCACGATGATTGATGGCCATGTGGTGATCTTCGACTGCATCGAGTTCAACGAACCGTTCCGCTTTACCGACGTGTATGCCGACACTGGCTTCCTGGCGATGGACCTTGAAGACCGTGGCCTCAAAAGCCTGGCGCGGCGCTTTATCAGCCAGTACCTGGAGCTGACCGGCGACTATCAAGGCCTGGAGGTGCTGAACTTCTACAAAGCCTATCGCGCCCTGGTACGCGCCAAAGTCGCACTGTTCAGCATGCCTTCCGAGGCAGACGCGGTGCAGCGCGCGACCACCCTGCGTCAATACCGCAACTACGCCAACCTGGCAGAAAGCTACAGCACCATCCCGTCGCGCTTCCTGGCCATCACCCACGGCGTATCGGCCGTGGGCAAAAGCCACGTGTCCATGCGCCTGGTCGAAGCATTGGGGGCGATTCGCCTGCGTTCGGACGTGGAGCGCAAGCGCCTGTTCGGTGAGCAGAAGGTCGAGAACACGCCGCAGGCCGGCATCTACGCCGCAGACGCCAGCGCTGCGACCTACACACGCTTGAACGAGATTGCCGACACCGTGCTGCGCGCCGGTTTCCCGGTAGTCCTGGATGCCACCTTCCTCAAGCGCGAACAACGCGATGCCGCGGCCAAAATCGCCGAGGCCACCGGCGCGCCGTTCCTGATCCTAGACTGCAATGCGCCACAGGCCGTTATCGCCGCTTGGCTGGCACAACGGCAGGCGGACAAAACCGATCCTTCCGACGCCACCCTGGCCGTCATCGAAGAGCAGCAGGCCACCCGGGATCCTCTCAGCGCCGAAGAGCTGCTACTCAGCAAACGCGTGGAGACCAATGAAAGCGGGACCCTGGACGCGTTGGTGGCACATATTCGTCAGCGTCTGCCGGGACTGTAAGAAATATTTCTTGGTCGTGTAGCCTCCCGGGGCTCACGGCCAAGCAATAGTGGCACTATAATGGCGTCATAATTCCAACACGGGAGTCGCCGTTGTGAGCCAGCCGAAGCTACTTGATACCCCGCTTTACGCGCTTCTGCATAAAGATGACATCCGAGGCTTCAACCAGGAGCGCCCGAAAGACGGCGCCATCGATATGCGTGGCGGCGACTTTCGCGGCCTGGACTTGCGCGACCTGAACGCCGAGGGCGTGGATTTCACCGACGCTTACTTCCGCTCCGCCGACTTGCGCGGCCTGGATTTGCGTGGGTGCCCCCTGGAAGGGGCGAGCCTGGCGCACGCCCAGATTTCCGGGACTTACTTCCCGCCTGAGTTGAGCGCCGACGAGATCCTGATGTCCGTCAATTTCGGCACGCGCCTGCGCTACCGCACACGCTGAAGCGCAGAATCGGCACCCGGCTACGCGCAAGGCGTACCGGGCCGCCCTCTCTTTTCCCACGCAAAATTCCCGCCTGCCTTAGAAGCTTTTAGGTCGTTGCCGACCAAAGAACTACGCTTTTCCTACTGAGCGCTACACTCCTTTCAGGCTTGCCTGGTAACGATACCCACCGAACCATTCGGCCGTCGCAAGGAGGCTTGATGAATGATGAGCTGCAACACCTGAAAAACCTTGGCAAGACGTCGGCGCAATGGCTGCATGCGGTGGGCATCCACAGCGCGTCCGACTTACGCCGCCTGGGGGCAGTCGACGCTTACCGTGCCGTACGTACCCGGGGCTTCAGAGCATCCAAAGTACTGCTGTATGCCATTGAAGGCGCGCTGATGGATGTGCACTGGAATGACATTCCCGTTGAGCGCAAGGAAGCATTGAACCGTCAGCTGGACGCTCTTTCGGCACGCCAAAAGAATTGAGACGGCAATTTTCATCAATGTTTCCGGGGACTCCAACCGAATGTTTGAGGAAATCCAACGAGACCTTAAAAACAAATGTTGACTCTCAAATGAGAATCGTTATGATTATCACAACTGGTCGCGAGATCAGCCGATAACTGAAAGACCATTGGTTCGGACTCTCAGATTATCTCCTCATCAGGCTAATCACGGTTATTTGACCCGGCTCTTGCCGGGTCTTTTTTTGCCTATAGAAAACTGCGGCGATTTTCAGCGTGCAATGATCAATGGATGCCCGCGCTCAGGATGCGGCTGCACCAACACATCCAGCCCAAACACTGCCTTGAGCGGCTCGGGGCGCAAGACTTGCGCAGGCGCATCCAGCGCATGTGGCCGTCCATCCTCCAGCAACAGGATGCGATCACAGTAGCGTGCCGCCAGGTTCAGGTCGTGAAGAATCACCAGTACTGCAGCGCCGCGGTCGGCAAAGGTGCGGATTGCCTGCAAGGTGGTGTGCTGGTGCAGTGGATCGAGCATCGATGTTGGCTCATCCAGCAACAGGGTCTGCCCTGCTTCCCCCGGCCACAGCTGCGCCAGCACCCGCGCCAGGTGCACGCGCTGGCGCTCGCCGCCCGACAACGCCAGGTAGCTGCGACCGCTCAAGTGACCAACATCGGCGGCCTGCAGGGCGGCGTCGATGATTGCGTCGTCACGCACACGGCCGGTCTGATGGGGCAAGCGCCCCATGCCGACGACCTCTTCGACACGAAATGCAAAATCCAGAGTCGAGGTCTGTGGCAATACCGCCAGGCGCTGGGCACGTTGCGCGCCGCCCCAGCCCTTCAACTCGCGCTGATCCAGCAACACCCGGCCCTGGTCGGGCTGCAACTCGCCACATAACGCACCGAGCAATGTACTTTTTCCCGCACCGTTGGGACCCAGTACACCGAGCACTTCACCCGGCAGCAGATCCAGGGTGACGTCCGCCAGAACGGTTTTGCGCCCCCGGCGAATCTGCAGGTCTTCTACTCGCAGCATCAGGCGCGCCCTCGCAACAACAGGTAGAGAAAAAACGGCGCACCGATAAACGCGGTAACAATGCCGATCGGCAATTCCGCCGGCGCCAGGGCCAGGCGAGCCACCAGATCGGCAAACAACAGCAAACTCGCCCCCGCCAGCACCGAGGCCGGCAGCAACACCCGATGGTCGGGCCCCGCCAGCAGGCGGACCAGATGCGGCACCACCAGCCCGACAAAGCCGATCATCCCCGCCGCCGCCACGGCCGCGCCCACACCCAGCGCGGTGCAGAACACCAGTTCGCGCTTGAGGCCTTCAACATCAATGCCCAAATGACTGGCTTCCGACTCACCCAGCAGCAGCGCATTCAACGCCTTCGCCCGACGCGGCAGCCACAGCGCTACGCCGGCGCTCACCAGCAGCAGCGGCCATAGCCGCGAATAACTGGCGCCATTCAGGCTGCCCAGGTTCCAGAACGTCAGGGTGCGCAAGGTGGCGTCATCCGCCAGGTAGGTAAACAGGCCCACCGCCGAACTGGCGAGGGCTGTCAGGGCGATACCTGCCAGCAACATGGTCGCGACATTGGTTTGGCCGTTGCGCCGGCCCAGGCGATAGACCAGCGCCGTCACCCCCAAGCCGCCAAGAAAGGCACACAACGACAGCAGGTACGGCCCGAGAGCATCCGGCAGGCCGCCAAAAAATGCGCCGCCGACAATCGCAATCGCCGCGCCCAACGCCGCGCCGCTGGAGACCCCGACCAGGCCGGGGTCGGCCAAGGGGTTGCGAAACAACCCCTGCATGGCAACACCCGAGAGCGCCAACACCCCGCCAACGGCCAGCCCCAACAGCGTGCGTGGCAGGCGAATCTGCCCGAGAATCAGCTCAGCCTGTTCCAGCCCCTGAGCCTCGATCGGCACACCCAGCAAGCGCAAGGCTGCCCGCAGTGTGTCCATCAACGGCAAGCTGACCGGCCCCAGGGCCAGTGACAACCAGATCGCCAACACACACAACAGGCTCAAGCCGATAAACAGGGTTCGCGGTTTAACCAGAGTGGTCATGGGGCGGTTTTAGCCTGGGACGGATAGAACCCGGCAGACAGCTTCACCAGACTTTGCGGCAGGCGCGGGCCCAGCCCGCCCACCAGCAGGGTCGGATCCAGCTCATAGACGCGCCCGTTCTTGGCCGCCGGCGTTGAAGCCAGGATTGGATTCTCCTTGAACAGCGCCGCGCGGGCCGCATCACCCGTCAGGGCACGATCGGCAAACACCAGCACCTCGGGATTGAGCCCCGCCAGGGATTCCACGGAAAACGGTTTGTAACCACTGTGGGTTGCCAGGTTATGGCCGCCGGCCTGTTGCAGCATCCAGTCAGCCGCCGTGTCTTTACCCGCGATCAGCGGTTTGCCACCGGCATGCCCCAGCAGCAGCAACACGCCAGGCGCCTTTTGCGTGGCCTGGGCCTTGGTCACCCAGTTCTTTTGTTGATCAAGTTGTTTCTGGTAATCGCTGAACAGTTCGGCGGCCTTGGCTTCGCTGCCCAGTAACTTGCCCAAATGCTGAAGGTTGCCTTGCAGGGTTGGCAGGTCCGGCTCGGCGGAAAACAGCTCCACTTTCACACCGGCATTGCGGATTTGCGCCAACACCGGCGGCGGTCCCATTTCTTCGGTGCCGACCAGGATTTGCGGACGCAGGCTGAGGATGCCTTCCGCCGACAACTGACGCTGATAACCAATGCTCGGTAACGCCTTGAGGGATTCAGGGTGCTGACTGGTGGTGTCCACGCCCACCAACTTTGACTCACCGCCCAGGGCCGTCACCCATTCCGACAACGCGCCACCGGCGCTGACCCAGCGTTGTGGCAGTTCAGAGGCCTGGGCCCCAGCGTTGACCAGCAGTCCGACAACGAGCGCGATAGCGCTGGCACTCAGGCGCATAAAAGGGTTTCCTTCCAAGGGGTGGGCCCGCTGAAACACTCGCAATGTGACAGATCAACGCTGCCCGACATCGTACAGAGCGCCCAGTCAGCTAGCGGGCGAAGCCGGCATTTGATAATTGTTTGCATTTGCACGTCAAGCACCGGGCTCGCCGGCAAACTCAGGATAGCCTTGCAGCCCGCAAACGGCGGCACTTAAGGACCGATATGAAGTTTCTCTGCGCCTCCAGCGAGCTCGTACCCAACACCAGCCTCGGTTTCGATATCGACGGCCGCAAGCTGTTTGCCGTGCGTCGCGAAGGCGTTGCCTACTTCTATATCAACCGTTGCCCACATCGTGGGGTGCCGCTGGAATGGCAGCCGGGCCAGTTTCTGGACCCCAGCGCCAGCCTGATCCAGTGCGCCACCCATGGCGCGCTGTTTTTGATCGAGAGCGGTGAGTGCGTCGCCGGGCCTTGCGCCGGCCAGAGCCTGACTGCCCTGCCCGGCCGCGAGGACGAACAGGGCCTGTGGGTGCAGATCTAGTCGCCGAGCACCACGTCCAGGCGACGGTCGACACAGATTTCCTCTGACGTCACCCGCACGCCATAGGCCAGCACCTCGACGCCCGCCGCTTTGGCCTCACGCAACGCAGCCGCATAACCGGCATCAATTTCTTCGGCAGGACGCACCGCATCGATCCCCGAGAGGTTGACGCAGTACAACTGAACCGCCCGTACACCCTCACGCGCCAGATGCGCCAGCTCACGCAGATGCTTGGCACCGCGCTGGGTCACGGCATCGGGAAACGCGGCAGTGGAGGTCCCGTCAAACCCGAGGGTGACGCTTTTGACTTCGACATACGCCGCACCCGCCGGGTAATCCAGGCGGAAGTCGATCCGGCTGTTTTCCTGGCCGTAGGCGACTTCGCGCTTCAAGGCGGTAAAGCCATTGAGCTCGGTGATAACTCCCGCGCGCAGCGCTTCTTCCACTAACTGATTGGCCCTAGCCGTGTTCACGCACGCCAGGCGCCCTTGAGGGGTTTCGCTGATTTCCCAGGTGCCGGGCAGCTTGCGCTTGGGGTCATTGGAGCGGCTGAACCAAACCTGGCCACCTTCCACCATGCAGTTGAACATCGAGCCGGTGTTCGGGCAGTGAATGGTCAGCAACTCGCCGGTAACGGTTTCGATATCGGCGAGAAAACGCTTGTAGCGGCGGATCAGCCGGCCTTCTTCGAGGGGAGGATTAAAGCGCATCAGCCTTGCCAACTCCGCAAGCCACGGGCAATCCGTTCGACGGCTTCCTGTAGGCGATCAAGGTTTTGTGTGTAGGCAAAACGCACATGATGACCGGCTTGATAGCGACCGAAATCCAGGCCTGGAGTGAACGCGACGTGCTCGGTTTCGAGGAAGTGTCGGCAGAAGGCAAAGGCATCGCCGCCGAATTTGCTGATATCGGCGTACAAGTAGAACGCACCTTCCGGCTCTACAGCGATGCCGAAGCCGAGCTCCCGCAGGGCTGGCAGCAGGAAGTCGCGGCGCCGACCGAACTCGGCCCGGCGATCCTCAAGAATATTCAACGTTTCCGGGGTAAAGCAGGCCAGGGCCGCATGCTGGGCCATGCTCGGCGCACTGATGTAGAGATTCTGCGCGAGCTTCTCCAATTCACCGACCGCTGCAGGCGGCGCCACCAGCCAGCCCAGGCGCCAGCCGGTCATTCCGAAATACTTCGAAAAACTATTGAGAACGAAGGCTTCATCGTCGACTTCCAGCACGCTGGCGGCATCGGTGCCGTAGGTCAGGCCGTGATAGATCTCATCCACCACCAGGTGCCCGTTGCGCGCCTTGATGGCGCTCGACAGCCCGGCCAACTCATCGCGCGTCAGGATGGTGCCAGTGGGGTTGGCGGGTGAAGCAACCAACGCGCCCACGCTGTCCTGGTCCCAATGGCGCGCCACCAGGTCGGCAGTCAGTTGATAACGCACATCGGGGCCCACCGGGACCAGTTGCGCCGCGCCTTCTACCAATCGCAGGAAGTGACGGTTGCACGGATAGCCAGGGTCTGCCAGCAGCCAGTGCTTGCCGGGATCCACCAGTAGGCTGCTCGCCAGCAACAAGGCACCCGAGCCGCCTGGTGTAATCAGAATTCGCTCAGGGTCGATGCTCAACCCATAACGCTGCTGGTAGAAACCGCTGATGGCTTCGCGCAGCTCCGGCAGCCCGCGGGCCGCGGTGTAGCGAGTCTTGCCATTGGCCAGCGCCGCTTGCCCGGCCTTGATGATGGGCTCGGCGGTGGTGAAGTCCGGCTCGCCGATTTCCAGGTGAATCACGTCGTGACCGGCGGCCTGCAATTCATTGGCCCGCGCCAGCAACGCCATGACATGGAAAGGTTCGATAGCGCGGCTGCGCGCACTGTAGGGCTGAGCCATTAGCCTTCCTTAACTGTGAGGATAAACCCCGATTCTACCCAACCCGCCGCGCAAAACCCGCTCTATTGCCCCAATACCTGTAGCGAGCACGGCGGGCAACTACCTGCAAAACAGCTAAAATCAACATTCGAGACCGTACAAGCCCGCCCTGCTGGGGCCTGCGGCGGTTTGCAAGCCTCAGGAGACGGTGCCTCGACAACCGGGAGTGGCGCACCCCGAATCTATCTGGTAAGTTCGCCCGCTTGCAGCCGCAGGGCCGGCAGGTGTCGGTGATGTTGCAATCCTGCGCAATGGATTAGAAGAGTGAGAGGCGGTCCATTCATGCCCACCCAAGCAAAGCAACAGAGCATCAGCGGCTTCCAACCCTACGTCGAGGCGAAGGGTGAGGAATACATGGGCAAGCCCATGCGCGAACACTTCTCCAAGATCCTGAAGCAGTGGAAACAGGACTTGATGCAAGAGGTTGACCGTACCGTTGACCATATGAAGGACGAAGCGGCCAACTTCCCCGACCCGGCAGACCGTGCCAGCCAGGAAGAAGAGTTCGCCCTTGAACTGCGCGCCCGTGATCGCGAGCGCAAGCTGATCAAGAAAATCGACAAGACCCTGCAGCTCATCGAAGATGAAGAGTATGGCTGGTGCGAGTCCTGCGGCGTCGAGATCGGTATTCGTCGCCTGGAAGCGCGTCCTACCGCCGACTTGTGCGTGGACTGCAAGACCTTGGCCGAAATCAAGGAAAAACAGGTCGGCAAGTAATCATTGCCGGGCTGAACAAATGGGGCGTGCGAACGCCCCATTTTTGTTTCTGGCGTTTGACGGTTTTCCAGTAATATCCGGCCCATGACTGCCTCCTCCTATATCGGGCGTTTCGCCCCCACGCCCAGCGGACACCTGCACTTCGGTTCCCTGGTCGCCGCCCTCGCCTCCTACCTCGACGCCCGCGCCAATCAAGGCCGCTGGCTGATGCGCATGGAAGATCTCGATCCGCCGCGGGAAGAGCCTGGCGCCCAGGCAGCCATCCTCAATGCCCTGGAACGCTACGGCTTCGAATGGGACGGAGAATTGGTCCGACAAAGCGAGCGGCATGATGCCTACGCTGAAGTGCTCAACCGCCTGTTCAATCACGGCCTGGCCTACGCCTGCACCTGTTCGCGCAAGCAACTGGAACCCTACAACGGGATTTATCCGGGGCTGTGCCGCAATGCCGGCCATGACCAGCAAGATGCCGCCATCCGCCTGCGGGTGCCGGAGCTGGAATATCATTTCACCGATCGCGTACAAAGCGAATTCCGACAGCATCTGGGGCGCGACGTAGGCGATTTCATCATCCGCCGCCGGGACGGCCTCTATGCCTACCAACTGGCCGTGGTCCTTGATGACGCCTGGCAAGGCATTACCGACATCGTGCGCGGCGCCGACCTGCTCGACTCCACACCGCGCCAGCTGTACCTGCAGGAACTGCTCGGCCTGCCCCAACCGCGTTACCTGCATGTGCCGCTGATCATCCAGCCGGACGGTAACAAATTGGGCAAATCCTACCGCTCACCGCCGTTGACCACGGACCAAGCGACGCCTTTGCTGTTAAGAGCCCTGCGTGCCCTCGGCCAGCCAGCGGGCGACGAACTGAACCACGCCAGCCCACGGGAACTGCTGGATTGGGGCATTCAACACTGGGATGCCACACAGATCCCGCGCACACTCACGCTGGCCGAAGCGCAATTGCGCTGAAGGCGCTTGCAGCTTGCGAGCCATCCGTTACCATCGCCGCAGTTTTTCAATCAGAGGCCAACATGTACATCTATCGATTGGTCCTGCTGCTGGTCGTCGGGATCTACCTGTTTTCTCCCGCCATCATGGATTGGTGGATCGACGCCACAGGCGCCTGGTACCGGCCCTATCTGCTTTGGCTGATTCTGATCGTCGTGACTTTCATCCTGCAGAGCCAAAAAGATGCCGATGAGCTTTAGCCTGACCGAGATGCTGCTGATCAGCGCCGCCTACCTGGCCGCGTTGTTCGGGGTAGCCTGGATCAGTGAACGTGGAATGATTCCGCGGGCGATCATTCGCCATCCGTTGACCTACACCTTGTCCCTGGGCGTGTACGCCAGCGCCTGGGCGTTTTATGGCACGGTGGGCCTGGCCTATCAGTACGGTTATGGCTTTCTTTCGAGCTACCTCGGGGTGTCCGGGGCGTTCTTGCTGGCGCCGGTGCTGCTGTATCCGATCCTGAAAATCACCCGCACCTACCAGCTGTCGTCCCTGGCCGACCTGTTTGCCTTCCGTTTTCGCAGCACCTGGGCCGGTGCGCTGACCACCATCTTCATGCTGATCGGCGTGCTGCCGCTGCTGGCCTTGCAGATTCAGGCCGTGGCCGATTCCATCAGCATCCTGACCCGCGAGCCGGTACAACACCGCGTTGCATTGAGCTTCTGCGCACTGATCACCCTGTTCACGATTTTCTTTGGCTCACGGCATATCGCTACCCGTGAGAAACACGAAGGCCTGGTGTTCGCCATCGCGTTTGAATCGGTGATCAAGCTGATCGCCATTGGCGGCGTAGGCCTGTATGCGCTGTATGGCGTATTCGACGGCCCGCAACAGCTGGAACTGTGGCTGCTGCAAAACCAGACTGCCCTGGCCGCGCTGCACACACCGTTGCAGGAAGGCCCATGGCGCACGCTGCTGTTGGTGTTTTTCGCCTCGGCCATCGTGATGCCGCACATGTACCACATGACCTTCACCGAGAACCTCAACCCGCGCTCGCTGGTCAGCGCCAGCTGGGGTTTGCCGCTGTTCCTGCTGCTGATGAGCCTGGCGGTGCCGCTGATCCTCTGGGCCGGCCTGAAGCTTGGCGCCACCACTAATCCGGAATACTTCACCCTGGGCGTCGGCATTGCCGCGAACAGCAAGTCTCTGGCGCTGCTGGCGTATGTCGGCGGGTTATCGGCCTCCAGCGGGCTGATCATCGTCAGCACCCTGGCGCTGTCGGGGATGGCGCTCAATCACCTGGTGCTGCCGCTCTACCAACCGCCGGCCGAAGGCAATATCTACCGCTGGCTGAAATGGACCCGCCGGGCCCTGATCGTCGCGATCATCATGGCCGGCTATGGTTTCTACCTGTTACTGGGCGCCGAGCAGGACCTGGCCAACCTGGGCATTGTCGCCTTCGTCGCCACCTTGCAGTTCCTGCCGGGCGTGTTGTCGGTGCTGTACTGGCCGACTGCCAACCGCCGTGGCTTTATCGCCGGGCTGCTGGCCGGGATCCTGGTGTGGACCGTAACCATGCTGTTGCCGCTGGTGGGCAATCTGCAGGGTTTCTACATCCCGTTGCTGAACATGATCTACGTACTCGACGACACCAGCTGGCACATGGCTGCGATTGCCTCGCTGGCTGCAAACGTACTGATGTTCACCCTGATCTCGCTGTTCACCAACGCCAGCCCCGAAGAAACCAGCGCCGCCGAAGCCTGCGCGGTGGATAACGTACGCCGCCCGCAACGCCGTGAACTGCACGCCGCATCACCCCAGGAATTCGCCACGCAACTGGCCAAGCCGCTGGGCGCCAAGGCCGCGCAAAAGGAAGTCGAACAGGCCCTGCGCGATCTTTACCTGCCGTTCGACGAGCGCCGGCCTTACGCCTTGCGCCGCCTGCGTGACCGCATCGAAGCCAACCTTTCCGGCTTGATGGGCCCGAGTGTGTCCCAGGACATGGTCGAGACCTTCCTGCCCTACAAGGCCGGCGGCGAAAACTACGTGACCGAAGACATCCACTTCATCGAAAGCCGGCTGGAGGATTACCACTCGCGCCTCACCGGCCTCGCCGCCGAACTCGACGCCTTGCGCCGCTATCACCGCCAAACGTTGCAGGAGTTGCCGATGGGCGTCTGCTCCCTGGCCAAGGATCAAGAGATCCTGATGTGGAACAAGGCCATGGAAGAGCTCACCGGCATCGCCGCCCAGCGCGTGGTGGGCTCGCGCCTGAACACCATTGGCGACCCGTGGAAAGAATTGCTCCAGGGCTTCATCAACCTGCCCGACGAACACTTGCACAAACAGCACCTGGCGCTGGACGGCCAGACCCGCTGGCTCAACCTGCACAAGGCCGCTATCGACGAGCCATTGGCGCCCGGCAACAGCGGCCTGGTGCTGCTGGTGGAAGACCTGACCGAAACCCAGATGCTCGAAGACAAGCTGGTGCACTCCGAGCGCCTGGCCAGCATCGGACGCCTGGCGGCCGGCGTGGCCCATGAAATCGGCAATCCGATCACCGGTATCGCCTGCCTCGCGCAAAACCTGCGGGAAGAGCGCGAGGAAGACGGCGAAATCATCGAGATCAGCGGGCAGATTCTTGAGCAGACCAAGCGTGTTTCGCGCATCGTGCAGTCGCTGATGAGCTTTGCCCACGCCGGCGCCCATCAGAATCATGACGAGGCCGTGTGCCTGGCCGAAGTGGCTCAGGATGCCATTGGGCTGCTGGCCTTGAACCGGCGCAATTTCGAAGTACAGTTCTTCAACCTGTGCGACCCGGAACACTGGGTCGACGGTGATTCACAACGCCTGGCCCAAGTGCTGATCAACCTGCTGTCCAACGCCCGCGACGCATCGCCGGCCGGCAGCGCAGTACGGGTCAAGAGCGAGGCTTTCGAGCACACGGTCGATTTGATCGTGGAGGACGAAGGCAGCGGCATTCCACAGAACATCATGGATCGATTGTTCGAACCCTTCTTCACCACCAAGGATCCGGGTGAAGGTACCGGTCTGGGCCTTGCACTGGTCTATTCCATCGTTGAAGAGCATTATGGACAAATCACCATCGACAGCCCGGCTGACACCGAAAGCCAACGCGGCACCCGTATTCGGGTGACCTTGCCGCGTCATGTCGAAGCGACGTCCGCTGTGAACTGAGACCGTCGAGAGAGTTGAATCAATGCCGCACATTTTGATCGTCGAAGACGAAACCATTATCCGCTCTGCCTTGCGTCGCCTGCTTGAACGTAATCAGTACCAGGTCAGCGAAGCCGGCTCGGTGCAGGAAGCCCAAGAGCGTTTCAGCATTCCCACGTTCGACCTGATCGTCAGTGACCTACGTTTGCCGGGCGCCCCTGGCACCGAGTTGATCAAACTCGGCCAAGGCACCCCGGTGCTGATCATGACCAGCTACGCCAGCCTGCGTTCTGCTGTGGATTCGATGAAGATGGGCGCGGTGGACTACATCGCCAAGCCTTTCGACCACGACGAAATGCTCCAGGCCGTGGCCCGTATCCTGCGTGACCGCCAATCCGCCAGCAGCGCACCGGCTGAGCGCCCGGCAGCGGGCAAGGCCGTCAACGGTGCTGAAAAGCCCGGCGTTGATAACAGTAATGGCGAAATCGGCATCATCGGCTCCTGCCCACCGATGCAGGACCTGTACAGCAAGATCCGCAAAGTGGCGCCAACCGACTCCAATGTATTGATCCAGGGCGAGTCGGGTACCGGTAAAGAACTGGTGGCCCGCGCCCTGCACAACCTGTCCAAGCGCGCCAAGGCACCGATGATCTCGGTGAACTGTGCGGCGATCCCGGAATCCCTGATCGAATCCGAATTGTTCGGCCATGAAAAAGGTGCCTTTACCGGCGCCAGCGCTGGCCGCGCGGGTTTGGTTGAAGCCGCCGACGGCGGCACGCTGTTCCTCGACGAGATTGGCGAACTGCCGCTGGAAGCCCAGGCACGCTTGCTGCGGGTACTCCAGGAAGGTGAAATCCGCCGCGTCGGCTCGGTTCAGTCGCAGAAGGTCGACGTACGACTGATCGCGGCCACACACCGTGACCTGAAAAGCCTGGCCAAGATCGGCCAGTTCCGTGAAGACCTTTATTACCGCCTGCACGTGATCGCACTCAAACTGCCGGCCCTGCGTGAACGCGGCGCCGACGTCAACGAGATCGCCACCGCCTTCCTGGCGCGCCAGAGTGCGCGCATCAACCGAACCGACCTGAAGTTTGCCGCCGATGCCGAACAGGCTATCCGCCACTACTCCTGGCCCGGTAACGTGCGGGAGCTGGAGAACGCGGTGGAACGTGCAGTGATTCTGTCGGAGAGCCCGGAAATTTCCGCCGAGCTGTTGGGGATCGATATCGAACTCAGCGACCTGGATGACGACGACTTCATCGGCCTGCCGCCGCAGCAGGGTGGCAGTAACAACAGCCACGAGCCGACGGAAGATTTGTCACTGGAAGATTACTTCCAGCATTTCGTCCTCGAGCACCAGGACCACATGACCGAGACCGAACTGGCGCGCAAACTGGGCGTCAGCCGTAAATGCCTATGGGAACGGCGCCAGCGCCTGGGTATCCCGCGGCGTAAAACCGGGGTTGCCAGCGAAAGCTGAGTGGGTCGCCCCCACAGGTAACACCCTCAGATGTGAAAAAACTGTTACCGCTGATTTTTCACGTAACAAAAGCCGGGGCTTACGGTAACGAAGCCCCGGCTTTTTTTCGCCTTCAAAAAAGCCGAAAACGCCTCGAACCCCTTATTTTGCTGGGCCTCGCAAAAGTTGGCACGCACCCTGCTATATGCTTAGTACAAAAACAATAACAAGCAAATGTACAAGACAATAAAAATAAGACGAATCGACTCACGCATAACAAAAACAACACGGCGGAGGCGCAGCTAACTGATTCTTTTGGAGAGGCGTTGCATTTGGGGCTTGCCCCGCAACCAGGCCGAGAACAACAAAAACTGCCCTAAGGCAGAGCCTGAACTGGTTGGATCGTAGATCAGCAACACAGCGACCAAAGCAATCCGTTTGCTCTTGGCTCCCGATTGGGAGTGTCATGAAGGTGAAGCTTCATGGCGAGGGCGATCAACAAAAACAAGAAGCCCGAAACCAATAATAAAAATAGAGCACGCAACTACTTCTGGGGGAGCTTCGGCTCCCCTTGTAGTTTCCGCGATTTGGCGCTTGCCACCCTTCTTTTAAGCTTCTGGCTCAAGCCTTGCAGCTAGTTCCTACACCATCCCCTGACTAAATGCTAGAATCCCCGCCCATCATGCGGTCATTCTTCGTTATGGCCGAACATTCCTTCAAACAGTGCATCCCATGCTGAAGAAGTTGTTCCAGTCATTCCGTTCTCCCTTGCGTCGTACGCAACACAAACGCAGCACGCCTGAAGTGCTCAACAGCAGCCAGCATTCGCTGCAACGCGCCCAGTTCAGCCGTTATGCGGTGAACATCGTCGAACGTTTGCAGAACGCCGGCTACCAGGCTTACCTGGTTGGCGGTTGCGTGCGCGACATGCTGCTCAATATCACTCCCAAGGATTTCGACGTCGCCACCAGCGCCACGCCGGAACAGGTGCGTGCCGAATTCCGCAATGCGCGGATCATCGGCCGGCGCTTCAAGTTGGTGCATATCCACTTTGGTCGCGAGATCATCGAGGTCGCGACCTTCCGCGCCAACCACCCGCAAAACGATGAAGAAGAAGACACTAACCAGTCTTCCCGCAATGAAAGCGGACGCATCCTGCGGGACAATGTCTACGGCACGCTGGAAGAAGACGCGCAACGCCGCGACTTCACCATCAATGCCTTGTATTACGACCCGGTCAGCGAGCGCATTCTCGATTACGCCAATGGCGTACACGACATCCGCAACAACCTGCTGCGCCTGATCGGCGACCCGACGCAACGCTACCAGGAAGACCCGGTGCGCATGCTGCGGGCGGTGCGTTTTGCCGCGAAGCTGAACTTCGGGATCGAGAAGCACACGGCCGCGCCGATTCGCGACCTGGCACCGATGCTGCGGGAAATCCCCTCGGCCCGGTTGTTCGAAGAGGTGCTCAAGCTGTTCCTCTCCGGTTATGCCGCCGACACCTTCGAAATGCTGGTAGACCTGCAGTTGTTCGACCCATTGTTCCCGGCCAGCGCCGAAGCACTGGAGTACAACCCGACCTACACCCACACGCTGATCAGTGAAGCCTTGATCAACACCGACCTGCGCATCAAGCAGAACAAACCGGTCACCCCGGCGTTCCTGTTTGCCGCCCTGTTGTGGCCAGCGCTGCCAAAACGTGTGATGCGCCTGCAAGACCGTGGCATGCCGGCGATTCCGGCCATGCAGGAAGCGGCTCACGAGCTGATCGCCGAGCAATGCCAGCGCATCGCCATTCCGAAACGCTTCACCATGCCGATCCGCGAGATCTGGGACATGCAGGAGCGCCTGCCACGCCGCAGCGGCAAACGCGCCGACCTGCTGCTGGACAACCCACGCTTCCGTGCCGGCTACGACTTCCTGTTGCTGCGCGAAAGCGCCGGCGAACAAACCGATGGCCTGGGCGAATGGTGGACCGACTACCAGGACGCCAACGACAGCCAGCGCCGCGAGATGATCAAAGAGCTCGGCAGCAAGGGCGAAGCCGCCGGTGATGGCCCGAAAAAACGTCGCCGCAGCAGTGGCAGCAAGCGCAAACGCAGCGCTGGCGATGCCTCGAGCGCCTCTGGCGAGTAAGCCCGTGGAACGTATCTACATCGGCCTGGGCAGCAACCTGGCGGCCCCTGAACAACAATTGCGCCATGCCGTCGAGGCCTTGGCGCAATTGCCGAACACCACGCTGGCGGGCGTCTCTGCCTTCTATCAAAGTGATTCCCTGCTCCCGGGCCAACCGCGTTACACCAATGCGGTCGCGGCCCTGGACAGCGCCCTCGCGCCGCTGGAACTGCTCGATGCGCTGCAAGCCATCGAGAATGACCAGGGCCGCGAGCGCCTTGAACGCTGGGGCCCGCGCACCCTGGACCTGGACATCCTGGTATTCGGCGACCGGCTGATCGATGAGCCGCGCCTGACGGTGCCGCACTATCAAATGCACCTGCGGGCATTCGTGCTTTACCCGCTGGCAGAACTGGCCCCCGCCGGCCTGCAACTGGCCGATGGCCGCCTGCTGAGTGAGCTGCTGGACGCCTGCCCGTTTGTCGGCCTGGAACGCCTGCCGGAGGCCTGACACGATCATGTGGGAGCTGGCTTGCCTGCGATGCAGTCGACCCGGTGCATCAGGTATGTCGCGGTGATGCAATCGCAGGCAAGCCAGCTCCCACAGTGATCTGCGGCGCCTTTGAATACACCGGTGGACCTGCTGAATCGCATCAGTAACAGCGGTAACACCCCGGCCGTAACAATGCGGTAACACATCCAATTGACTTCCAGAGTTCTCCTCACGACTATAGGCGTCCCGCTGCCGCCTACCCGGCGCTAAAGGGCGCAATCCAGGCCTTATAAGCACTGATCCTTAAGAAAGTGCGCCTGTATAAACGAAGACTCACGCGCGTTACTCGCTGTTTCCAAGCGCCTGAATGAGGACCCTTTTCATGCCAAACGTTACCCTTAGCACCTTGCAGAGCCTCAAGCTCAAAGGTGAAAAAATCACCATGCTGACCAGCTACGACGCCACTTTTGCCCAGGCCAGTTGCCAGGCTGGCGTTGAAGTGCTGCTGGTGGGGGACTCCCTGGGAATGGTCCTGCAAGGGAATGACAGCACCCTGCCCGTGACCACCGAAGACATCGCCTACCACACCGCCTGCGTCAAACGCGGTAACGAGGGCGCGTTCATCATTGCCGACCTGCCCTTCATGGCCGATGCCACCATCGAACAGACCCTGACCAACAGCGCCAAGCTGATGCGGGCCGGTGCGCACATGGTCAAGGTTGAAGGTGCGGCGTGGCTCGCCGAGTCGATCCGTTTGCTGGCCGAACGCGGCGTGCCGGTTTGCGCACACATGGGCCTGACGCCGCAGTCGGTCAACATCCTCGGCGGCTACAAGGTACAAGGCCGCGGCGAAGCCCAGGCACGCCAGATGCGCGCCGATGCCATCGCCCTTGAGCAGGCCGGCGCGTGCATGATTTTGCTGGAGTGCGTGCCGAGCGAATTGGCAGCGGAAATCACCCAGGCGGTCAAGGTACCGGTGATCGGTATCGGCGCAGGCGCTGACACCGACGGCCAGGTTCTGGTAGTGCACGACATGCTGGGCCTGTCCCTCACCGGCCGCGTACCCAAGTTCGTGAAAAACTTCATGACGGGCCAGGACAGCATCCAATCGGCCATCGCCGCCTATGTCAGCGAAGTCAAAGCCGTCACCTTCCCGGGCGCCGAACACGGATTCTCTGCATGAACACCGTCAAAACCGTGCGCGAACTGCGCGCCGCCGTCGCCCATGCCCGCAGCGCGGGCAAACGCATCGGCTTTGTGCCCACCATGGGCAACCTGCACAGCGGCCATGCGACGCTGGTGACCAAAGCCGCGCAACAAGCGGACTTCGTGGTGGCGAGCATTTTCGTCAACCCGCTGCAATTCGGCGCCGGCGAAGACCTGGACAAATACCCACGCACCCTCGCGGCCGACCAGGAGAAACTGCTGCAGGCCGGCTGCAACCTGCTGTTCGCCCCGACCGTCGACGAGATGTACCCCGACGGCATGGCCGGCCAGACGCGCGTCAGCGTGCCGCAACTGTCCGAAGGCCTGTGCGGCGCCAGCCGTCCCGGGCATTTTGAAGGCGTGGCCACGGTGGTCAGCAAGCTGTTCAACATGGTCCAGCCGGACCTGGCGATCTTTGGCCAGAAGGACTACCAGCAACTGGCGGTGATTCGCGCCATGGTTCATGACCTGAACATGCCGATCCAGATTATCGGCGAGCCGACCGTACGCGCCGACGATGGCCTCGCGCTGTCGTCGCGCAACGGTTACCTCACCGAGGAGCAGCGCGCCATCGCACCGGTGCTGTACCGTAGCCTCAGCCAGATTGCCGCGGCGATTGAAGCAGGTGACCGCGACTTCGCCAAACTGCGTGCCGTGCAGGTGCAGCAGATCGAAGCTGCAGGTTTTCGCATGGACTACCTGGAGGTCCGCCAGGGCCTGCACCTGCGCCCGGCCACCGCTGACGACAAGGATGTAGTGATTCTGGTCGCCGCCTACCTGGGCGCCACCCGGCTCATCGACAACCTGCATTTGCACCTGAACTGACCCCGCGACACACCCCGCCTGTTGCACTGCCTGATCGGCCGGTATAAAAAAGTACCGGCCACAGCGCAGACAAAGCCAAGACAGATCGACACGCTAGGTTTAATGTATTCGCCCTACGCTATTGGTTGGCGTCGACCGGAGCCTGTCATCTTCACAAAGACAGGACATTCCCGGCTTTGAAGTGTCCTACAGCAGTCCCAGCAATAAAAAGGAAACCCGCAGCGATGGCGTACTACCGCACTCCTCATGACGTTACCGCTCTGCCCGCCTGGCAAGCGCTCAATCAACATCGCCAAGCCATGCAGGATTTCAGCATGCGCGAAGCCTTTAATGCCGACCCCCAGCGCTTTACCGAATTCACCTTGAGCAGCTGCGGGCTTTTCCTCGATTACTCGAAAAACCTGATCACCCGCGAAACCCGCGACCTGCTGGTGGGCCTGGCCAAGGAAGTCGACCTTCAGGGCGCGATCAAGTCGCTGTTCAACGGCGAGCCGGTCAACTCTTCCGAAGGCCGCCCGGCGCTGCACACCGCGCTGCGTCGCCCGGTGGGTGACAAGCTGTCGGTCAACGGCGTGAACATCATGCCGGACGTGCACAAGGTGCTGAACCAGATCACTGACCTGGTCGGCCGCATCCACGACGGCCTGTGGCGTGGCTACACCGAGAAGCCGATCACCGACGTGGTGAACATCGGTATCGGTGGCTCGTTCCTCGGCCCGGAGCTGGTCTCCGAAGCGCTGTTGTCCTACGCCCACAAAGGCGTGCGCTGCCATTACCTGGCGAACATCGACGGCAGCGAGTTCCACGAGCTGACCATGAAGCTGCGCGCCGAGACCACGCTGTTCATCGTCTCGTCGAAATCCTTCAACACCCTCGAAACCCTGAAAAACGCCCAGGCCGCCCGCGCCTGGTACCTGGCCCAGGGTGGTTCGGAGGCCGAGCTGTATCGCCACTTCATCGCCGTATCGAGTAACAACGCGGCCGCCGTGGCCTTCGGTATCCGCGAAGAAAACATCTTCCCGATGTGGGACTGGGTCGGCGGTCGTTACTCGCTGTGGTCGGCCATCGGCTTGCCGATCGCGCTGGCCATCGGCATGTCCAACTTCAAGGAGCTGTTGTCCGGTGCCTACACCATGGACCAGCACTTCCAGACCGCACCGTTCGAAGCGAACATGCCGGTGCTGCTGGGCCTGCTGGGCGTGTGGTACGGCAACTTCTGGGGCGCGCAGAGCCACGCGATCCTGCCGTACGACCACTACCTGCGTAACATCACCAAGCACTTGCAACAGCTGGACATGGAATCCAACGGCAAGAGCGTGCGCCAGGACGGTACGCCGGTTTCCACCGACACCGGCCCGGTTATCTGGGGCGGCGTAGGCTGCAACGGCCAGCACGCTTACCACCAGCTGCTGCACCAGGGCACCCAACTGATCCCGGCCGACTTCATCGTGCCGATCGTCAGCTTCAACCCGGTCTCCGACCACCATCAGTGGCTGTACGCCAACTGCCTGTCCCAGAGCCAGGCACTGATGCTCGGCAAGACCCGCGCCGAAGCTGAAGCTGAACTGCGCGACAAAGGCATGGCCGAAGCTGAAGTAGAGAAGCTGGCGCCGCACAAGGTGATCCCGGGCAACCGTCCGAGCAACACCATTGTGGTTGAGCGCATCAGCCCTCGCCGTCTCGGCGCGCTGGTGGCCATGTATGAGCACAAAGTGTTCGTGCAGAGCGTCATCTGGGGTATCAACGCCTTCGACCAATGGGGCGTGGAGCTGGGCAAGGAGCTGGGCAAAGGCGTCTACAACCGCCTGACCGGCACTGAAGAACAGCCTGCGGACGATGCGTCCACCCAGGGGTTGATCAACTACTTCCGCGGCCGTCACCGCGGTTGATGGTATCAGCACTACAATGAGGGTCTGAACCTGCGGGAGCGGACCCTTGTAGGAGCTGGCTTGCCAGCTCCTACGAGGGTCGCAAAGCTCCCCTCTTGTCGCAAAAAACAAGAATAAGGATCCCTCATGTTCGATATCAGCACGTTCCCCACCGCCGATGCCGTCCGCCGGGCTGCGCAACTCAGTCAAGAGGACTACCAGCGCCTCTACCGCCAATCCGTCGAGCAACCCGACACCTTCTGGGCCGAGCAGGCCAAGCGCTTTCTCGACTGGACCACGCCTTGGCAGACCGTCCAAAAGTCCGACATCAAGACCGGCGCCGCCCAATGGTTTGCCGGAGGCCAACTGAACGTCAGCTACAACTGCATCGACCGTCACCTGGCGCAACGCGCCGATCAGCCGGCCTTCATCTGGGAGGGCGATGACCCTGCG
This sequence comes from Pseudomonas sp. Z18(2022), assembly GCF_036346535.1. Classification (NCBI taxonomy): domain Bacteria; kingdom Pseudomonadati; phylum Pseudomonadota; class Gammaproteobacteria; order Pseudomonadales; family Pseudomonadaceae; genus Pseudomonas; species Pseudomonas sp. Z18(2022). The sequence goes on along the minus strand of NZ_JAOTOA010000015.1, from coordinate 120,452 downwards.
ACATCCTCCAAAATCACCTACCGCCAACTCCACCAAAACGTCAGCCGCCTGGCCAATGTGCTGAAAAGCCGTGGCGTGAAGAAAGGCGACCGGGTGTGCATCTACATGCCGATGATTCCCGAAGCGGCCTACGCAATGCTGGCCTGCACGCGGATCGGCGCGGTGCATTCGGTGGTGTTTGGTGGCTTCTCGCCAGACGCCCTGCGCGACCGCATTCTCGACGCCGATTGCCGCACGGTGATCACCGCCGATGAAGGCGTGCGCGGTGGCAAGCCGGTGGCGTTGAAACAGAATGTCGACAAGGCCCTGGCCAGTTGCCCGGGCGTCAGCACGGTGCTGGTGGTACAGCGCACCGGCGCGACGGTCAATTGGACCGAAGGCCGCGACCTCAAGTATCAACAAGCCCTGGACGCGGTCAGCGACGACTGCCCGCCCGAGCCGATGGACGCGGAAGACCCGCTGTTTATCCTCTATACCTCCGGCAGTACCGGCAAACCCAAAGGCGTGCTGCACACCACCGGTGGCTACCTGCTGCAAGCCGCGATGACCTTCAAGTACGTGCTCGATTACCGCGACGGCGAAGTGTTCTGGTGCACCGCCGATGTCGGTTGGGTGACCGGCCACAGCTACATCGTCTATGGCCCGCTGGCCAATGGCGCGACCTCGCTGATGTTCGAAGGCGTGCCGAGCTACCCTGACAGCTCACGGTTCTGGCAGGTGATCGACAAGCATCAGGTCAATATCTTCTACACCGCGCCCACCGCCTTGCGCGCGCTGATGCGGGAAGGCCACGGCCCGCTGGAAAACACCTCCCGCGCCAGCCTGCGCCTGCTCGGCAGCGTCGGCGAGCCGATCAACCCGGAAGCCTGGGACTGGTACTTCAACGCGGTCGGCGAACAACGCTGCCCGATTGTCGACACCTGGTGGCAGACCGAAACCGGCGGCATCATGCTCAGCCCGCTGGTCAGCGCCCAGCGCATCAAACCCGGCTGCGCCACCCAACCAATGTTTGGCGTGGTACCGGTGCTGCTCGATGAGCAAGGCAAGGAAATCATCGGCGCCGGCAGCGGCGTGCTGGCGATCAAATCGAGCTGGCCGGGGCAGATCCGCAGCGTGTACGGCGACCCGCAGCGGATGATCGACACCTATTTCAAACCCTACCCCGGCTACTACTTCACTGGCGACGGCGCGCGGCGTGACGAGGACGGCGACTACTGGATCACCGGGCGCATCGATGACGTGATCAACGTGTCCGGGCACCGTATCGGCACCGCCGAGGTGGAAAGCGCGCTGGTGCTGCATGACCAGGTCGCCGAGGCCGCAGTGGTGGGCTACCCCCACGACCTCAAGGGCCAGGGCATCTATGCCTTCGTCACGCCCATGAATGGCGTCGAACCCGACGATGCGCTGAAAAAGCACCTGCTGGACCTGGTGAGCAAGGAAATCGGCAGCTTCGCCAAGCCCGAACTGATTCAATGGGCGCCGGCCTTGCCGAAAACCCGCTCAGGCAAGATCATGCGACGGATTTTGCGCAAGATTGCCTGCAACGAACTGGACAGCCTGGGGGATACGTCCACTCTCGCCGACCCGAGCGTAGTGGACGGCCTGATCGACAAGCGCCTCAACCGATAGGAACCCATGGAATTCATTCGCAGCCGCATCGAAAACCAGCTGATGAGCCTGACCGGCTTGTCGCTGGGCCAACTCGACCTGGAAAACCCCAAGGGTGATCCAGGTCTCTTCGGGCCGAACTCGGTGAGCTGGAAGGTCCATGGCGACTTCAGCAGCATGTTGATTGGCGGCATCAGCGCCTTGATGCTGCAGGCATTGCACCCGCTGGCGCTGGCCGGCGTGTGGGACCACTCGAACTTTCGGCAGGACATGCTGGGGCGTTTACGGCGCACCTCGCAGTTTATTTCCGGCACCACATTCGGTTCGCGGCGGGACGCCGAATGGCTGATCGAGAAAGTGCGCACCATTCACTTGCAAGTGGTCGGCCATGCACCGGACGGCCGGCCCTACGCCGCCAGCGACCCCGAACTGTTGACCTGGGTGCATGTGGCGGAGGTCAGCAACTTTCTCGCGGCCCACCTGCGTTATCGCAACCCGGATTTATCCCCAAGGGATCAAGACCGGTACTACAGCGAAATCGCCTTGGTGGCCGAGCAACTGGGCGCGCGGCATGTCCCGCGGTCACGCCAGGAAATTTCCGATTACCTTGAGCGTATTCGCCCGCAACTGCTGTGTGACGGACGCAGCCACGAGGTCCTGCGCCTGCTGCTCAATGCGCCATCCCCGAGCACCTTGGCCAAGCCGTTCGGCGCGCTGATGATGCAGGCCGGCATCGACCTGCTGCCGGACTGGGCCAGCGACATGCTTGGGCAGAAGCAAAGCCCGATGCAACGCCAGATGATCCGTGCAGGAGTCAAGCGCAGCGCGCCCTTGCTGCGTTGGGCCATGCGCAATGGTTCGGTGCAACGGGCCCACAGGCGAATGGGCCTGCTGGAGCCATAACTGTTAAACTCCCGCGCCCCAATGACCCTGCAAGGCGCGCGTTATGTCTTCCTTGAATCAGGCGCTGCGCGCCGCCCTCGATCATCGCCAGGACTTGCTTGCCGAGTTGCATGCCCAAGGCACCGACTGCTATCGCCTGTTCCACGGCAGCCAGGAAGGCGCCGGCGGCCTGACTATCGACCGTTATGGCCCGCAACTGCTGGTGCAAAGCTTTCACCAGTCACTGGAAAGTGACGATCTGTTGCACCTGCACCAGGCGATCAACCAGCAACTGGGGTTGGAGTTGCTGCTGGTCTACAACGACCGCTCCCGGGGCAACTCGCGCATCGACCGTGAAGACACGGTGTACCGCGCGGAACCTGCGGCCCTGGAAGACCTGATCGGCCATGAATGGGGCCTCAATTACCGCGTGCGCGGTCGGCATGCCGGGCAAGACCCATTGTTGTTCCTCGACCTGCGCAACACCCGCAGCTGGGTCAAGGCCCACAGCGCCGGCAAAAGCGTGCTGAACCTGTTTGCCTACACCTGCGGCGTTGGCCTGAGCGCCGCTGCCGGTGGCGCCCGCGAGGTGTGCAACCTGGACTTCGCCGAAGGCAACCTGGCGGTGGGGCGTGAAAACGGTCAGCTCAATCCGCAATTGCCGACGATGGAATTCGTGCAGTCGGACTATTTCCCGGCAATCCGCCAGTTGGCCGGCCTGCCTATCAGCCAGCGGCGCGGGCAGAAACTGCCGAGTTATCCGCGCCTGGATCCACGCCAATACGACCTCGTGCTGCTCGACCCGCCCGCCTGGGCCAAGAGCGCCTTCGGCACCGTCGACCTGCTGCGCGATTACCAGAGCCTGCTCAAGCCTGCGCTGCTGGCCACTGCCGATGACGGCGTGCTGATCTGCTGCAACAACCTGGCAAAAGTCAGCATGGAAGACTGGCGCGACCAGGTCCTGCGCTGCGCCGAAAAGGCCGGCCGCCCGGTGCGCGACTGGCAGGTCATGACACCCGGCGCAGACTTCCCGTCACAAGACCAGCAGCCACCACTGAAGACCCTGATCCTGCAGCTGTAAGACTTGTCCTAAAAGGTCCCGGGCGCAGTAATAAAGGCCCGGTTCTTCGGAACCGTAAACCCGTGCCATACTCCAAGGCACTCTTGAACGACATAGATGGCGTCACATATGCCCAAAGGATTGATTCGCGCCGCTGGCGCCTTGCTGACCGCCCTTGCCCTGTACAGCTTGCTGGGCTTCCTTATTCTCCCGGGTATTGCCCTTCGCGTGGCCAACCAACAGTTGGCCAATTACGCCACTGTGCCAGCGCATATCCAGCGTATCGAGCTCAACCCGTTCAGCCTCGAATTGACCGTGTGGGGCCTGAATATCGGTGAGCCCGGCAAGGAGCAAGTGGCCTTTGAACGCCTCTATGCCAACCTGCAGGTCGACAGCCTGTGGACCCGCGCCCTGCACCTCGCTGATGTACAACTCGACAAGCCGAAGACCGAACTGTTGTTCGACAAATCCGGCCAGCTCAACCTGGCACAGCTGTTCAAATTGCCGGCCAGCGAACCGACGCCAACCGATCCGAACGCCAAACCATTCCCGCTGCGTATCGACAGCATCAAGCTGGCGGGCGGCTATGTGCACTTCCAGGATTTGCGCCCTAGCGAGCCGATCGAGTTTCTCTACGACAAACTCGATTTCGAGCTGAAAAACCTCAGCACGCTGCCCGATGACAACGCCGATATGACCTTGGTGGCCGCTGGCCCTGAAGGTGGCCAGATCGATTGGACCGGCAACTTCAGCCTTATTCCGATTGCCTCCGAAGGCAAACTCAAGGTTACCGACGGCAAGATGAAAGTCTGGTGGCCGTATGTGCGTGACGCGGTACCACTGGTCCTGGAAGACGGGGTTCTCAACTTCAGCACCGACTACAAGCTGAGCCTGGCCAAGGAAACCGAGCTGAACCTGACCAACGTCGCCCTGAGTGTCGCGCCGTTTGCGATCAAGGCACCGGATGGTCGCCAACTGGCCCGTCTGGAGCGCCTGGACGTCAGCGAGACCACGGTCGACCTGGCCAAGCAACAGGTGATCGTCGGCAAGATTCGCAGCAACAAGCTCGAAACCTGGGCGGCCCTTGAGGCCGATGGCCAACTGGATTGGCAGAAGCTGTTTGCCAGCCAGCCTGGCAAGCCTGCAACCGCACCCGAGCCGGCTACCGCTCCCGCCGCTGCTGATTCGCCAAAGCCTGCACCGGCAGCGCCAAGCAAACCTTGGCAAGTGCTGCTCAAGGACGTGCAATTGCGCAACTATCAAGTGCATCTGGCGGACCGCTCGGCCAAACCGGCAGTCGCCCTGGAAGTCGGCCCGCTTAACCTCGACCTGCAGGATTTCGACAGCCTCAACCAGAGCCCGTTTACGCTCAAACTCGATACCGGCGTGGGCAAACAAGGCAAGCTGCAGGCCACCGGCCAGGTCAACCTGAGCCCGGTCAGCGCCAAGTTGAAAGTGGATACCAAGGACATCGACCTGCGCGTCGCCCAGTCCTACATCAGCCCGTTTATCCGTCTGGAACTGCGAAGCGGCATGCTCGGCAGCAACCTCGACGTGAATCTGAAAAGCACCGAGCCCCTGGCGTTCCAGGTGACTGGCCGGGCACAGGTCGATCAGTTGCACACCCTGGACACCATGAAGACCCGCGACTTCCTGAAGTGGCAGCGGTTGGTGCTCGAAGGCGTGAATTATCAACATGGCGACAGCCTGTCGATCGACAAGGTCAACCTGCTCCAACCCTACGCACGTTTCATGATCAACGATGACCGCACCACCAACATCGATGACCTGCTGATTCCACAGCCGGCCAACAGCGCCAGCAAATCCGCCGCCAAACCTGCGGCCGGTAAAGAAAAGCCCTTGGGCATTCGTATTGGTCAAATTGCGATCAACGATGGTTCGGCCAACTTCGCCGACTTCAGCCTGACCCCGAACTTCGCCACCGCCATCCAGCAGCTCAACGGCCAGATCGGCACCATCGACAGTCGCCAGGCCAAGCCGGCAAGCGTCGACGTCAAGGGCAAGGTCGACCGCTATGCGCCGGTCACGATCAAGGGCAGCGTGAACCCGTTTGATCCGATGGCCGCGCTCGATATCGCCACCAGCTTCAAACGGGTCGAACTGACCACCCTGACGCCGTACTCGGGCAAATTCGCCGGCTTCCGCATCCGCAAGGGCCGGCTCAACCTGGACCTGCATTACGTCATCACCAAGGGTCAGTTGAAGGCCGAGAACAAGGTGGTGGTCGAACAACTGCAGTTGGGTGAAAAGGTCGACAGCGCAGACGCCGTGGACCTGCCGATTCGCCTGGCGATTGCCCTGCTCAAGGACTCCGACGGCAAGATCTCCATTGAGCTGCCGGTAACCGGTGACTTGAACAACCCGCAATTCAGCGTGATGCCAATTGTCTGGCAGACCCTGCGCAACCTGGTGGTACGTGCGGCCACAGCGCCGTTCAAGTTTATTGGCGGCCTGATTAGCGGTGGCGGTGCCCAGGACCTGGGCAACGTGTCATTCGCTGCAGGTTCCAGCGAGCTGAGCAAGGACTCCCAGTCGGCCCTGGACAGCCTGTCCAAAGCCCTCAAGGAGCGCCCTGCCCTGCGCCTGGAAATCGAAGGCACTGCCGCTGCCAGCAGTGACGGCCCGCTTTTGGCCGCACAACGGCTGGAACGTGAATACCAGTACAACTACTACAAGATCCTTCAGCGCCGTGGCGATAAAGTCCCGGCACAGGCGTCGCTGCTTGAAGTCCCGGAGAAGGAAAAGGCGCCGTTGCTGGAAGGCATCTACCGCACCCGCTTGAAACTGCAGCCACCGCCCGAGTGGAAAAACCTGAGCAGCGATGAGCGCACAGCCAAGCTGCGGGACGGTGTGATCAAGTTCTGGAGTGGCAGCGACGTGCTGCTACGCCAACTGGGCCAGGACCGCGCCAGCGCGATCAAGGACTACTTGGTGGACAAAGGCCAGCTGGAAGATGACCGGGTTTACTTTATCGATGCAAACCTGGGTGAAGCCGAGAAAGATGGTCGGGTGGTGACACCGATGCATCTGGATGCCGAGTAACTCAAACGATGGAGATCCGCTGTAGGAGCGAGCTTGCTCGCGAAGGACGTCAACGATAACGCGTTCCTTCTGAGTTATCGTGTCGTCCTCAGGCTTTTCGCGAGCAAGCTCGCTCCTACAATTTCCCCCCGCAATAGAACAGGCCCCGGCACAAGTGCCGGGGCCTGTAATGGCCACATCCGTGTGGCCGGTCGCATGAACCTGTGAGGTGCATTGAGCGGATATCTAGACTCGCTCGTGGCCGCCTCCGCCTAGTTCAGGCGATTCGTTAAGCGTTACTCTGCTTTCAGGCCATCGGCCGATACAGCTTTAACGCCTTTGATTTTCTTGGTGATATTCACCGCGGTAGTTTTCTGAGCTTCAGTGACCGCTGCGGTCGAAGACAGGGAAACTACGCCTTTGTTGGTTTCGACTTTGATGTCGGTGCCAGGAATACCTTTCTCGGTTACCAGGTCAGCTTTCACCTTGGTGGTAATCCAGGTATCGGAAGTAGTTTCTTTAGCGCCAGCAGCTGCGCTTTTGGTTTTGTCGACGTTGTCAGCCTTGGTCGCGCCGCCAGCCATCAGGCCGTCAGCCGAAACTGCGGTTACACCTTTGATTTTCTTGGTGATCGCTACAGCAGTGGCTTTCTGCGCGTCGGAGATAGCAACTGTGGAGGACAGGGAAACCACACCTTTGTTGGTTTCAACCTTGATGTCCGAACCAGGAATGCCTTTCTCGGTCAGCAAGTCGGATTTAACTTTGGTGGTGATCCAAGTATCCGAAACGCTTTCTTTAGCCTTGGTGGCTTCACCAGCCGCCAGTGTCATTGGGGCTTGGGAAGTCTGAGCAAAGGCCACGTTAGCACCCATGGCCAGGGTCAGAGCGGTAGCAGTAGCGAGAGCGAACTTCTTCATACGAGTAACTCCTGTTTTATTAAAAGTCTGCAGTGTGTGAACCTTGATGCTGCAGCGTTAACAGGGTTATTGCAGGCAGTGTGCCAAGTCTCACATCAAAACTAACCCCTTATAAAACAACAACTTATAAAACAGGCCCATTTTCGAAATCGTGCAACTTGCATGAAGTCGATCGTGCCTGCATGCAAGTTGCGGCTTTGAGATTTTAGTAAGCACCTGATTTTCCGGCACTTTCCCGCAGGCATAAAAAAAGGACTCCGAAGAGTCCCTTTTTTCAGCTGGCAGCGACGGGGTGATTAAACGCCCGAAGCCTTGGCTGCTGCTACGTCCTTGATGGACAGCTTGATACGGCCGCGGTTGTCCACGTCCAGTACCAGCACTTCCACTTCCTGGCCTTCTTTCAGGATGTCGGTCACTTTCTCAACGCGAGCGTCGCTCAGCATGGAGATGTGAACCAGACCGTCCTTGCCTGGCAGGATGTTGACGAATGCGCCGAAGTCGACGATGCGCTCAACCTTACCGACGTAGATCTTGCCGATCTCGGCCTCAGCGGTGATACCCAGAACGCGCTGACGTGCCGCTTCAGCCGCTTCCTTGGTTTCGCCGAAGATCTTGATCGAGCCGTCGTCTTCGATGTCGATCGAAGCCTTGGTCTCTTCACAGATCGCACGAATGGTCGCGCCGCCTTTACCGATAACATCACGGATTTTATCGGTGTCGATTTTCATCGCGATCATGGTCGGAGCATTTTCCGACAGTTCGGTGCGGGACTGACCAATGATCTGGTTCATCTGGCCGAGGATATTCAGGCGCGCTTCCAGGGCTTGGCCCAGAGCGATTTCCATGATTTCTTCGGTGATGCCCTTGATCTTGATGTCCATCTGCAGCGCGGTAACACCTTTGGCGGTACCGGCTACCTTGAAGTCCATGTCGCCCAGGTGGTCTTCGTCACCCAGGATGTCGGTCAGGATGGCGAACTTCTCGCCTTCTTTAACCAGACCCATCGCGATACCGGCAACCGGTGCCTTCATCGGAACGCCGGCGTCCATCAGAGCCAGGGAAGCACCGCAGACCGAAGCCATGGAGCTGGAACCGTTGGACTCGGTGATTTCCGACACAACACGAATGGTGTACGGGAACACGTCGGCGGCAGGCAGCATGGCTGCAATCGAACGACGGGCCAGACGGCCGTGACCGATTTCGCGACGACCGGCACCACCCATGCGACCACACTCACCTACCGAGAACGGAGGGAAGTTGTAGTGCAGCATGAACGGGTCTTTTTTCTCGCCTTCCAGGGTGTCCAGCAGCTGTGCGTCACGGGCAGTACCCAGTGTTGCAACAACCAGGGCCTGGGTTTCGCCACGGGTGAACAGGGCCGAGCCGTGGGTTTTTGGCAGAACGCCGACTTCGATGTTCAGCGGACGTACGGTGCGGGTGTCGCGGCCGTCGATACGTGGCTTGCCGTTAACGATATTTTCGCGAACGGTGCGGTATTCGATTTCGCCGAAGGCTGCTTTGACTTCGCTGGAGGAAGGCTGGCCTTCTTCACCGGACAGCTTGGCAACAACCTGGTCCTTCAGTTCACCCAGGCGAGCGTAACGATCGGCCTTGATGGTGATGGTGTAGGCGTCGGAGATCGCAGCACCGAACTCGGAGCGGATATCGCCCAGCAGTGCGGTAGCTTCAGGCGCAGGAGCCCAGGTCCAGGTTGGCTTGGCAGCTTCAGCAGCCAGTTCTTTGACAGCGTTGATCACAACCTGGAACTCGTCGTGAGCAAACAGTACCGCGCCCAGCATCTGGTCTTCGGTCAGCTCTTTGGCTTCCGATTCAACCATCAACACGGCTTCCGAAGTACCGGCAACGACCATGTCCAGGCTCGAAGCTTTCTGTTGTTCGTAAGTCGGGTTCAGCAGGTAGCCGGTGCTTTCGTGGAAAGCAACGCGAGCTGCGCCGATCGGGCCATCGAAAGGAATACCGGAGATGGCCAGGGCAGCCGAGGTACCGATCATCGCAGCGATGTCCGGATCGGTCTTCTTGCTGGTGGAAACGACGGTGCAGACAACCTGCACTTCGTTCATGAAGCCTTCTGGGAACAGCGGACGGATCGGACGGTCGATCAGTCGGGAAGTCAGGGTTTCTTTCTCGGAAGGACGGCCTTCACGCTTGAAGAAACCACCAGGGATCTTACCGGCAGCGTAAGTCTTTTCCTGGTAGTGAACGGAAAGAGGGAAGAAGCCTTTGCTTGGGTCAGCGGTCTTGGCGCCTACAACGGTCACCAATACGGTGACGTCGTCGTCAACGGTGACCAGCACTGCGCCGGAGGCTTGACGGGCGATACGGCCTGTCTCGAGGGTAACGGTCGACTGACCGAACTGGAATTTTTTGATAACCGGGTTCACGGTGTCCTACCTTCTTTGTGGCTCTTGGGGAACTTGTCTTCTTGCGAAATTCTTGGGCAATGTCGGGAATCGGCCCAACGCCTGTCCAGGGTAAAACGTGTATCCAGATAAAACTTGAGGCTGGAAGCCTGCCATGGGCCGGCGGGAAACCCACTGACACACGACAGCCAACCAACCTCTAGCGCAATCGCTTATTAGCGACGCAGACCCAGGCGACCGATCAGAGCCTGATAACGACCCAGATCCTTGCCTTTCAGGTAGTCCAGCAGCTTACGACGCTGGTTTACCATGCGGATCAGACCACGACGGGAGTGGTGATCTTTACCGTTGGCCTTGAAGTGACCTTGCAGCTTGTTGATGTTGTGGGTCAGCAGTGCAACTTGCACTTCTGGCGAACCAGTGTCACCAACAGCTTGCTGGTAGTCAGCTACGATTTGAGCTTTTTCTTGAACGTCGAGAGCCATGAGGCAATCCTTTTTTCAGGAAACCATCCAAAGGACGGTTTCAACAGGCCAGGGACAAATCCCTGTATCTAAAAATGAGTAGTGACCGTGCCTGTTAACAGCCACCCTCGTTCGGTCATTCTGACCGAATCAGTCGACGCGGCGCGATGCGCCCGTCTTCGCTCACTTCACCGATACCGATAAAGCGACCGTTGTGATCTTGTACCCGCACCATGCCGAACTTCGGGGCATCCGGTGCACGTACCGGCTGGCCGTTAAGCCAGTAGAACGCGCTGTGCTCCGAGAAGTGCAGCAGTGGCCAATCCAGCAAACCGCTGTCCGATGGCATCAGGAAGCGATCAACCGCTTCGTTGCCGCCTTCGGCATGTACCGCTTCCAGCTCTTCCAGCGTGACCGTCTGGGCCAGGGTGAAAGGTCCGGCCTGGGTACGTCGCAGTTCTGCAACGTATGCGCCACAGCCTAGTTGCTCACCGATATCTTCCACCAGGGTACGGATATAGGTGCCTTTGCTGCAGTCCACCGCCAATCGGGCAGTGTCGCCTTCAGCGGCGAGCAATTCCAAGCGCGCAATAGTAACAGAACGCGGTTCGCGCTCCACCACTTCACCTGCACGTGCCAGCTTGTAAAGAGGCTGGCCATCACGCTTCAAAGCCGAGTACATCGGCGGTATCTGACTGATTTGCCCACGAAAAGCAGGTAAGGCAGCCTCGATATCAGCACGACCAACGGTCACCTCGCGAACCTGCAAAACATCACCTTCGGCGTCTGCCGTGGTGGTGGTCTTGCCCAGTTGCATCAGGGTTTCATAACCCTTGTCGGAATCGAGCAGGTATTGCGAAAACTTGGTGGCCTCGCCGAAGCACAAAGGCAATACGCCGGTGGCCAAGGGATCGAGGCTGCCGGTGTGCCCTGCCTTCTCGGCATTGAGCAGCCAGCGGACCTTCTGCAACGCCGCGTTGGAGGTAAAGCCAATGGGCTTGTCGAGCAGAATGATGCCGCTGACGTTACGACGGATACGTTTGACCTGAGCCACCGATTACTCCTTGGCGTCTTCAGGCGTGGCGGATTCCGGGTGCTGATTGTCTTCAGCCACGGCCCGCTCGATCAGTGCCGACAGGTGCGCGCCACGCACGACGCTTTCGTCGTAGTGGAAGTGCAACTGTGGAACGCTGCGCAGCTTCATTTCGCGGGCCAGCTGCATCCGCAGGAAGCCTGCGGCAGAGTTGAGCACCTTGATGCTTTGCGCGATTTCTTCGCTGCTGTCCTGGCCCATCACGGTGATGAAGATCTTGGCGTGACCAACGTCACGGCTGACTTCAACGGCGGTGATGGTGACCAGGCCAACACGGGGGTCTTTTACTTCACGACGGATCAGCTGGGCCAGCTCGCGCTGCATCTGATCGCCGATACGTTGGGTACGGCTGTATTCTTTTGCCATGTCTTGTTACCTGTTACTGCCACACGGTGAAACCCGTGGGGTCTGAAAGCGGCAAACGCCCGGCCTGACAAAAGCCAGACCGGGCGTTGCGTTTAGAGTCCGGACGCTGCGCCAGGCATTTGCATGCCGGGGCGCCGCGTGGCCCTTGAAGTGCGCGAGTTAGAGGCTGCGAGCAACCTGGACCTTCTCGTAGACTTCGATCTTGTCGCCAGCCTTGACGTCGTTGTAGCTCTTGACGCCGATACCGCATTCCATGCCGGCACGTACTTCGGAAGCGTCATCCTTGAAGCGGCGCAGGGATTCCAGCTCGCCTTCGAAGATAACGATGTCTTCACGCAGTACACGGATTGGACGGTTACGGTGCACAACACCTTCGATAACCATGCAACCGGCGATCGCGCCGAATTTCGGCGAGCGGAACACGTCACGCACCTCGGCCACACCCAGGATGTTCTCCCGGACGTCGCTGCCAAGCATGCCGGTGAGGGCTTTCTTGACGTCTTCGATGATGTCGTAGATGACGTTGTAGTAACGCATGTCCAGGCCTTCCTGCTCGACGATCTTCCGTGCGCCAGCATCGGCACGCACGTTGAAGCCGAACAGTACAGCGTTGGAAGCCAGTGCCAGGTTGGCGTCGGATTCGGTGATACCACCCACACCGCCACCGACAACACGCACTTGCACTTCGTCGTTACCCAGGCCGTTCAAGGCGCCGTTCAACGCTTCGAGGGAACCACGAACGTCAGATTTGAGGACGATGTTAAGCGTCTTCTTCTCTGCCTGGCCCATGTTCTCGAAGATGTTTTCCAACTTGCCGGCGTGAGCACGGGCCAGCTTGACTTCGCGGAACTTGCCTTGACGGAACAGAGCCACTTCACGGGCTTTCTTCTCGTCCGACAGCACGCTCATCTCGTCGCCAGCGTCCGGGGTACCGTCCAGGCCGAGGATCTCGACAGGGATGGAAGGACCAGCTTCCTTGATTGGCTTGCCGTTCTCGTCGAGCATGGCACGTACACGGCCGTAGTTCGAACCGACCAGGACCATGTCGCCTTGGCGCAGGGTACCGTCTTGAACCAGAACGGTTGCAACCGGGCCACGACCTTTGTCGAGACGCGATTCAACCACAACACCACGACCCGGGGCCGATGGGGTTGCTTTCAGTTCGAGTACTTCGGCTTGCAGCAGAACAGCTTCAAGCAGTTCGTCTACACCGGTACCGACTTTCGCCGAAACCGAAACGAACGGCGTATCACCGCCCCACTCTTCGGAAGTCACGCCGTGAACCGACAGTTCGCTACGGATGCGATCGAGATCGGCGCCCGGCTTGTCGATTTTGTTCACTGCAACTACCAGTGGAACACCAGCGGCCTTGGCGTGCTGGACAGCTTCAATGGTCTGCGGCATTACGCCGTCGTCCGCTGCAACTACCAGGATCACGATGTCGGTCGCCTTGGCACCACGGGCACGCATGGCGGTAAACGCGGCGTGACCAGGGGTGTCGAGGAAGGTGACCATGCCGCGTTCGGTTTCAACGTGGTATGCACCGATGTGCTGGGTGATGCCGCCGGCTTCGCCTGCAGCTACCTTGGCACGACGGATGTAGTCGAGCAGCGAGGTCTTACCATGGTCAACGTGGCCCATTACGGTCACGACTGGCGCACGGGAGAAGGTCTCGCCTTCAAACTTCAGGGACTCGGCCAGGGAATCTTCCAGGGCGGTGTCGCTGACCAGGGTCACTTTGTGGCCCAGCTCTTCAGCAACCAGTTGGGCAGTTTCCTGATCCAGTACCTGGTTGATGGTGGCTGGAGTACCCAGTTTGAACATGAACTTGATGATTTCAGCTGCCTTGACCGACATCTGATTGGCGAGATCGCCAACAGTGATGGTCTCGCCGATCTGCACATCACGCACGACAGGGCCGGTTGGGCTCTGGAAACCGTGGGCGTTGCGTTTCTTCAGCTTGGCCTTGCCGCGACCACCGCGACGGAAGCTGTCGCTTTCTTCGTCGGTAGTACGTGGAGCAACACGTGGCGCTGGCGCCTTCTCTTTGACCGAAGCACGATGCGGAGCGTTTTTACGCTCACCATCGCCACTGCCACGACGATTGTTATCGTCGGCACGTGGTTTGTCCGGGCGACGAGGTTCTTCGCGTTTGCGAGTGTCGGCTGCAGGAGCAGGCGCGGCGGCAACCGGAGCGGCCTCACGAACAGCTTCTACAGGCGCGCTAGGCGCAGCAACGGCCTCAGTGTTAGCAGGTTGCGCAGCAGCAGGCTGGCGACGCGCTTCTTCTTCGGCGCGACGCTTGGCTTCTTCTTCAGCCTTCTGACGAGCAGCATTTTCTACTGCGCGACGTTCTTCCAGTTCGCGTTTGCGCTCGGCTTCGATTTCTTCCGGGCTGCGCTGTACGAAGACTTTCTTCTTGCGTACTTCAACGCTGATGCTCTTGCTACCAGCAACACGCAGGGTGCTGGTGGTTTTGCGCTGCAATGTAATCTTGCGCGGTTCTTCCACTTTCGCCTTGTGGCTGCTCTTCAAGTGAGTCAGCAAAGACTGCTTCTCACTATCGCTCACACCTTCATCGGCGGCGGTGTGCGGCAGACCTGCCTCACGCATCTGCTGCAACAGGCGCTCTACCGGTGTTTTGACCTCATCGGCCAGTTGTTTCACCGTGACTTGCGTCATGCACTTCTCTCCTCAGGCCGCGCCTAATTACTCGAACCAATGGGCTCGGGCGGCCATGATCAACTTGCCGGCACGATCATCGTCAATGCCGTCGATGTCGAGCAGGTCGTCAATAGACTGCTCGGCCAGGTCTTCGCGGGTAATTACGCCGCGCACCGCCAGTTCCATCGCCAAATCCTTGTCCATACCCTCAAGCGAGAGCAGGTCTTCGGCCGGATGGGCGTCTGCCAGCTTTTCCTCAGTAGCGATGGCTTTAGTCAACAAACGATCCTTGGCCCGAGCGCGAAGCTCGTTGACGGTGTCTTCGTCAAAGCCGTCGATGTTGAGCATTTCTTCCAACGGTACGTAGGCAATCTCTTCCAGGCTGGTGAAGCCTTCATCTACCAGCACCTGTGCCAGGTCTTCGTCGACTTCCAGCTCGTCGATGAAGTTGCGCAGGATGTCACCGGTTTCTGCTTGCTGCTTAGCCTGGATGTCCGATTCGGTCATCACGTTCAGGGTCCAGCCGGTCAACTGGCTGGCCAAACGTACGTTCTGACCACCGCGACCGATGGCCTGAGCCAGATTGTCTGCGCCAACGGCGATGTCCATTGCATGGGCATCCTCGTCAACGATAATTGCCGCCACTTCAGCAGGCGACATTGCGTTGATCACGAACTGCGCCGGGTTATCGTCCCACAGGACGATGTCCACACGCTCACCGCCCAATTCGCCCGACACTGCCTGGACGCGCGAACCGCGCATACCAATGCAAGCGCCTTGCGGGTCGATGCGTTTGTCCTTGGAGCGGACCGCGATCTTGGCGCGCGAACCCGGATCGCGGGACGCAGCCATGACTTCGATCAGGCCTTCGGCAATTTCCGGCACTTCGATGCGGAACAACTCAATCAGCATTTCCGGCGCGGTACGCGACAGGATCAGCTGTGGGCCGCGGTTCTCGGTGCGGATTTCCTTGAGCAGCGCACGCAAACGCACGCCAACCCGGAAAGTTTCGCGGGAAATGATGTCTTCGCGAGCCAGCAACGCTTCAGCGTTGTTGCCCAGGTCGACGATCACGTTGTCGCGGGTGACTTTTTTCACGGTGCCGGAGATGATTTCCCCCAGGCGCTCGCGATAGGCGTCAACGACTTGAGCGCGCTCGGCTTCGCGGACCTTCTGCACGATGACTTGCTTGGCAGTCTGTGCAGCGATGCGGCCGAACTCGATGGATTCAATCTTTTCTTCGACGACATCACCGACCTGGGCGCCAGGATGCGTTTCAGCAACCTTGCTCGGCCAGGTTTCGATGGCCGGATCATCAAGATCGGCTTCTTCGACGACCGTCCAGCGACGGAAAGTCTCGTAGGCACCGGTGTGGCGGTTGATTTCCACACGCAGATCAACTTCGTCTTCAAAACGCTTTTTGGTAGCAGTGGCCAGGGCCAGCTCCAGCGCTTCAAAAATCACGTTTGCCGGTACGCCCTTTTCATTGGATACCGACTCAACAACCAGCAGTACTTCTTTGCTCATCGTACGCCTCGCCTTTCGCAAGCCATTGGATCCGCGGGATCCGCGTCTCAGTCAAAACTGGGAATAATGTTGGCCTTGTCGATCATATCGATCGGCAACAGGAACTCATGGTCTTCTACCTGCACCACGACGTCCTGTTCTTCTACACCGCGCAGAAGGCCCTGAAAGTTGCGTCGCCCTTCAAAGGGAGAGCGCAGCTTGATCTTCACTTGTTCACCGGCAAATTTTGCAAACTGATCAATAGTGAACAGTGGGCGTTCCATGCCAGGCGAGGAAACTTCGAGGGTGTATTCAACGGAGATCGGATCTTCAACATCCAGGACACCGCTGATCTGACGGCTGACAATGGCACAATCGTCCACCAGCACGCCGCCCTCTTTATCGATATAAACGCGCAACATTGAGTGGCGACCTTGAGCCGAAAACTCAATACCCCAGCATTCATAGCCTAGGGCCACGACCACCGGGGCCAACAAGGCCTGCAACTCTTCTAGCTTGCTCGACACCTGAACCCCCTCGTGCATGTATGTGCATGCTGTGCAAAATAAAAAAATGGGCGAAACGCCCATCCTTGAAACGCCGTCGAACAGCGGCGTTGAAAGTGTCCAGCTAACAAAAAGCCCCTTAAAAGGGGCTCCGCTAAAACTGGTTGCGGGGGCCGGATTTGAACCGACGACCTTCGGGTTATGAGCCCGACGAGCTACCAGACTGCTCCACCCCGCGACAAAGCTGGGGCGGAAGTATACGACCGATCCCTTACAGGGTCAATGTAACCTTCCACCTACAAGAAAGCCCGCAACAGCGGGCTCTCCTGATAATTGGTACCGAGAAGGGGACTCGAACCCCTACACCCTATGGGCACAACCACCTCAAGGTTGCGTGTCTACCAATTCCACCACCTCGGCAATACAGCGTTTACAACCTTCTTACTTCTGCTCTTGAGCTGGAGGCACGTCAGTCGCTGGAGTAGCCGACTTTTGCTCTTGAAGCACCGGGACATCATCAGAAGCCGGTTTTGCTTTTGGTACTTCCAACACTGCTGGGTTTGGGAGACCTACTTGAGTCAGCACATGAGCTTTCTCTTTAGCAAAGTAACCTAACCCCAAGCTGGTTATGAAGAAACCGGCGGCAAGTATAGCAGTAAACTTACTAAGAAAGGTAGAGGAACCTTGGCTTCCGAACACAGTATTTGAAGCACCTGCCCCGAAAGACGCACCAGCGTCCGCACCTTTACCCTGCTGCAGCAAAACCAGAGCAACTACGCCCAGTGCACCCAGCAGATGAAAAACAACGATGACTGTTTCCAGCATTTTTTCAGTTTCCCGCGGCGCGACAAATCGCACCGAACTCATCTGCATTCAGGGAAGCTCCACCAATGAGCCCCCCATCGATATCCGGCATGCCGAACAGTTCGACCGCATTGGCCGCCTTCACGCTGCCGCCGTATAGAAGCCGCACACCTCGTGCGACCTCAGAATTCTCTGCCGCCAACTGCGCGCGGATGGCTGCGTGCACATCCTGCGCCTGTTGCGGCGAAGCAGTCAGCCCGGTGCCAATGGCCCAGACCGGCTCGTAAGCAATTACTGCATTTGCAAAAGCACCCACTCCCAGCTCCTCGATGATGCTGCCCAGCTGACGCCCGACAACCTCAAGAGTTTTACCGGACTCACGCTGTTCAAGGGTCTCCCCTATGCACAACACCGGAATCAAGCCACAAGCCTGTGCCGCCGCGAATTTGCGATTGAGTGTCCCATCACGCTCGCCCATGATCTGGCGACGCTCGGAGTGCCCGACAAGCACCAGGGAACAACCCGCATCAACCAACTGACTCGGTGCAATCTCACCGGTCAATGCACCTTGCATGGATTCCACCGCAGAGTTCTGCGCGCCGACCTGAATCGACTTGCCTTTCAAGCCATCAATCACTTGATTGATATACAAGCAAGGCGGGAATACCGCGACATCAACACCGCCAGGCAAGGCCAAATGACGAAGGCCGTTGATCAGCTCAGCGACACTGGCGCGGGTACCGTGCATCTTCCAGTTACCAGCTACCATAGTGCGACGCATGCTGTACCTCGTCGGTCAAAGTGGGCGCAGATGTTACCCAACCACATCATCACTGGCAAGCCGAATTCAGGCGCAAACTTCAGTTACCAGTTTTGCCAGCTCTTCGGCATAGCCGCGAACCTGTGTTTCGTCCTCGCCTTCGACCATCACGCGCACCAAAGGCTCGGTGCCCGACTTGCGCAGCAAGACCCGACCACGGCCCGCCATCGCCGCAGTGACGCGCTCGCTGGCCTCCTTGACGGCCGGATGTTCGATAGGGTTGTCACCCCCCGCGAAGCGCACATTCAGCAACACCTGGGGGCACTTGCGCAGCGCCTGACGCGCCTGGGCCAGGCTTTCTTCGCGACGACGCAGTGCCAGCAGCACCTGCAGCGCCGCAATGATCGCATCGCCGGTAGTCGTGTGCTGGAAGCAGACGACATGCCCGGAATTTTCGCCACCCACCTGCCAATTGCGTTCCAGCAGCTCAGCGATCACGTAGCGGTCACCGACATTGGCACGCACAAACGGAATGCCCAGATCTGCCAGGGCCAACTCCAGGCCGAGATTGCTCATCAACGTGCCAACGACACCGCCTTGCAGCTTGTTACGCTCGTGCAAGTCGCGGGCAATAATGAACAACAAGTCATCGCCATCAACAATCGCGCCGGTGTGGTCGACCATCAATACCCGGTCACCATCACCATCGAAAGCGATGCCCAGGTCAGCATGCTCGGCAAGGACCGCTGCCTGCAACTGCCCCATATGGGTCGAGCCGCAATTGTCATTGATGTTCAAGCCATTAGGCTGGGCCGACAGCACAGTAACGTCTGCACCAAGCTCCTTGAACACACTCGGCGCTACCTTGTAGGTCGCACCGTGGGCGCAGTCGATGACAACTTTCAACCCCGCAAAATTGGTGCTGCTTGGCACGCTGCTTTTGCAGAACTCGATGTAACGACCGGAAGCATCGTTGATCCGCGACACCTTGCCCAGCTTGCTCGACTCGACGACGGTCATCGGCGCATCCAGCAGCTCTTCGATCATGTGCTCGATCTCGTCCGGCAGCTTGGTGCCCTGGCCCGAGAAGAACTTGATGCCGTTGTCATCGTGAGGATTGTGCGAAGCGCTGATCACGATACCGGCTTCAGCGTGAAAGGTACGCGTCAGGTAAGCGATCGCCGGCGTAGGCATCGGCCCCAGCAGCATCACGTCAGCACCGGCAGCGGAAAGACCTGCCTCCAGCGCAGACTCAAACATATAACCCGAGATACGGGTGTCTTTCCCCACCAGGATGCGGCAAGCGCCCATGCTGCGGAACGCCATGCCGGCGGCCCAGCCCAGCTTGAGCATGAAATCTGGAGTAATCGGGAATTCGCCGACCCGACCGCGGATGCCATCGGTGCCAAAATATTTTTTAGTCATAAGTGCTCCATCATTCTTATTCGGCTGATTCAACCGCTGCGATCATTCGCACGACATCGACCGTCTCGGCCACGTCATGCACGCGCAAGATACGCGCGCCTTTGACCACGGCAAGTGCCGCGAGTGCCAGGCCGCCATACAGCCGCTCACCCACGGGACGATTCAACGCCAGACCTATCATGCTCTTGCGCGAAACCCCGACCAACAGGGGGCGACCAAGGGCATGCAGGGATTCCATATGCTTGAACAGGCTTAAATTGTGCTGCAGGGTCTTGGCAAAGCCAAACCCCGGATCAAGGATGATCCGCTCGGGAGCTATCCCCACTGCAGCGCACTGAGCCATGCGCTCGGCCAGAAAGCCTTTCACTTCACCGACCAGATTGTCGTAATGCGGATCGTCCTGCATCGTGCCCGGCTCACCGAGCATATGCATCAGGCAAACCGGCAGCCCCGTGGCAGCCGCCGCGTCAAGCGCGCCGTCCCGCTGCAGGGAACGCACATCGTTGATCAACCCAGCCCCCAGCCGCGCGGTTTCGCGCATGACGGCAGGAGTCGAGGTGTCGACAGAGATAATCACGTCCAGCTCTTGGTGGATGCGCTCGACAATCGGCGCAACCCGCTCCAGCTCCTCCAGGGGAGACACTGCGCGTGCGCCGGGCCGGGTTGATTCGCCACCGACATCAATCAGGGTCGCACCGGCAGCCACCATCGCTTCCGCATGGCGCAACGCAGCATCAAGCTGGCTGAAGCGGCCGCCATCGGAAAAGGAATCAGGGGTTACGTTAAGAATGCCCATAACGTGTGTACGGGCCAAATCAAGAACCCGGCTGCCGCAAGGCAACCGGGTCGAGGACAACGCAGAAGTCATTTCAAACCTTAATGGTCAGCAGCAGGGCCGCCGATCGGGGCTTCAGGGCGCTCGTTCTGCACCACAGGCGGCGTGCCTGAAGTACCCGAACCACCTTCCCAATCGCGAGGCTCACGAGGCGTACGGCCGGCCATGATGTCGTCGATCTGCTCGGCATCAATGGTCTCGTACTTCATCAGGGCATCAGCCATGGCGTCGAGCTTGTCACGGTTATCGGTGAGGATCTGCTTGGCCGTGCCGTAGCACTGGTCAATGATGCTGCGCACTTCGGAGTCGATCAGCTTGGCTGTCTCACCGGAGAAGCTGGCAGCTTGACCGCCACCGCCACGCCCCAGGAACACCTCGCCTTCTTCCTCGGCATACATCAAAGGGCCGAGTTTTTCCGACAGACCCCACTTGGTCACCATGTTCCGTGCAATCTGGCTCGCACGCATGATGTCGTTGGAGGCGCCGGTAGTCACACCGTCGAAGCCCAGGGTCATCTCTTCAGCAATCCGGCCGCCATACAGCGAGCAGATCTGGCTGATCAGCGCACGCTTGGAGAGGCTGTAGCGATCCTCTTCCGGCAGGAACATCGTAACGCCCAGCGCCCGACCACGAGGAATGATCGATACCTTGTAGACCGGGTCATGCTCAGGCACAACACGACCGACAATGGCGTGACCGGCTTCGTGATAAGCGGTGTTCTGCTTCTCTTTCTCGGACATGACCATGGATTTGCGCTCGGCGCCCATCATGATCTTGTCTTTCGCCAGTTCGAACTCTTTCATTTCGACGATGCGTTTGCCGGTACGGGCAGCGAACAGCGAAGCTTCGTTCACCAGGTTGGCAAGGTCGGCACCGGAGAAGCCTGGAGTACCACGGGCAATCACGGCCGGAGCCACGTCGTCACCCATCGGCACTTTGCGCATGTGCACTTTCAGAATCTGTTCACGGCCGCGGATATCCGGCAGACCCACCACAACCTGACGGTCGAAACGGCCCGGACGCAGCAGCGCAGGGTCGAGTACGTCAGGACGGTTGGTTGCGGCGATCACGATGATGCCGTCGTTCATTTCAAAGCCGTCCATCTCAACCAGCAACTGGTTAAGGGTCTGCTCACGCTCATCATGACCGCCGCCCATGCCGGCGCCACGATGGCGACCAACGGCGTCGATTTCATCGATGAAGATGATGCAAGGCGCGTGCTTCTTGGCCTGTTCGAACATATCGCGAACACGGCTGGCACCCACACCGACGAACATTTCGACGAAGTCGGAACCGGAAATGGTGAAGAAAGGCACTTTGGCTTCGCCCGCAATGGCCTTGGCCAACAGGGTTTTACCGGTACCTGGCGGGCCAACCATCAGCACACCGCGAGGAATACGCCCGCCCAAACGCTGGAACTTGCCAGGATCGCGCAGGAATTCAACCAGTTCGCCCACTTCTTCCTTGGCTTCGTCGCAACCGGCAACGTCAGCCAGGGTGGTTTTCACCTGATCTTCGGAGAGCAGGCGTGCCTTGCTCTTGCCGAAGCTCATCGGCCCGCCCTTGCCACCCGCACCACCTTGCATCTGGCGCATGAAGAACATGAACACGGCGATAATCACCAGTATCGGGAAGCTGGCTACCAGCAGTTGGGTCCAGATGCTCTGCTGCTCAGGCTGCTTGCCTTCAACGACCACGTGGTTATCCACCAGGTCGCCGATCAGGCCATTGTCCTGGATTGCCGGACGGATGGTCTTGAAGCTGTCGCCATCGTTGCGCTTGCCGGTAATCACGTAGCCATCAACCGCTACGCGCTCGACCTTGCCATCCTTAACTTGCTGGATGAAGTCGGAATAGTTGAGGGTCTGCGGCTCGTTAGGGCTGGAGAAGTTGTTCATCACCGTCACGAGGACAGCCGCGATGATCAACCACAGGATCAGATTCTTTGCCATATCGTTCAATTAACTACCCTCTGAAGCAAGCTCCGCTACTGGCGCGCGCTTCGCATGATATTCACCGGCCTAACTTACTACATTACCTACAACTCTGGCAGGCGCCGTCTGTAACCCTTTGTGAAACTTTGACTACACAATATTCGTAAAGCTTCGTGACGAAAGCGATATAAAAAAACCTATCGCCTCCGTCAAATTCCTCAAAAACGCTCTTCACTGGCAGCGCCTTCAATGCCACGGAAACCACGACCCAGCAAATACTGCTCGCGAGACCTGTCTCGGGAAGAGTCAGGCTTGCGTGTCTGTACCTTGTCGAACAGCTTGCGGATGTTCTTGTGATACTCGTCGAAGCCTTCACCCTGGAAGACCTTGACCAGAAAGTCACCACCCGGACGTAGTACCCGTCCCGCCAGATCCAGTGCCAATTCGCAGAGGAACATGGCTCGCGGCATATCAACAGCTGGTAATCCACTCATATTGGGGGCCATATCGGAAATCACAAGGTCTACCTGCGAATTTCCGACCGCCTCGAGGATCTGTGCCAGCACTTCATCCTGGGTAAAGTCACCATGAACAAAGGTCACATCCGGGATGCTGTCCATTTCCAGGATATCGGAAGCGATCAAACGACCTTGCCCGCCAATCAGACGACTGGTCACCTGGGACCAGCCACCCGGGGCGGCACCAAGGTCGATAACGCTCATGCCAGGACGGATCAACTTGTCCTTTTCCTGAATCTCCAGCAGCTTGTAGCTGGCCCGGGAACGGTAGCCATCCTTTTGCGCCATTTTGACGTAAGGATCGTTGAAATGCTCTTGCAGCCACTTAAGGCTAGTTTTGGAACGGGCCACGGGCCACCTCGAAAATAAAACGGGTCGTGATTAACTGGGCGGTCCCGGACTCGCTCGGGTAAACTGGCCGCCGCTTTTTACAAGATCAGACGCAGGGGTCAGATTATGCCGCTCACTCAAGAGCAGAAGAAACAGTACAAATCCATTGGCCACCATCTGAAACCAGTTTTGATTGTGGCTGACAACGGTTTGACTGAAGGTGTGTTAGCCGAACTTGAACGCGCATTGGGCGATCACGAGCTGATCAAGATCAAGGTCAGCATCCTTGATCGCGAGGCGCGCCTGGCAGCCATTGCAGAACTGTGCAAGGTTGGCAAAGCGGACCTGGTTCAGGTCATCGGCAAGATGGCACTGCTGTATCGCAAGAACTTCAGCGCCAACAAGCAACTGTCGAACGTACACCGCTTCAAGTGAAACAAGGGTCACGGGCGTGCTTCGCACGCCCTGCCACTCCATCCCGGCACCGGCTGAACAACCAGCACCAACCCGGAAAACCCTAGCACAAGATAGCTGAACAGCTGCCAGCGCAACGCTTCCGGCAGAAAGATGCGTACCACGCAAAACATTGCGCACGCATACAGCGCCATCAACAGCAGTTGCCCGCGAATATCCCGCCACAAACTCCCCAAGCCTTCGGCCTTGATCAGCACCAGCGCCTGAAGCGTTACGCACGCCGCCGCAAAACCCACCAGCAACGCGCTTAATAATCCGCTGAACTCATCGATCAGCAACGGTGCCAGACCAATCAGGCCCAGCGCCGGCAGTACACCAATATGCAACAGCCATAGGCCGCCAACCCAAAGCATCTGGGCAAACTGCCAAAGCATGGCGCCCGCACGAAGCGGGCGCCGTCTTTCAGATGTGACGAACTTCGACAATCTCGTACTCGATCACGCCACCAGGCGTCTTGACGGCCACCACGTCACCCTCTTCCTTGGCAATCAAGGCGCGGGCCAGCGGCGAACCGACGGAGATCTTGCCGAGTTTAAAGTCGGCCTCGTCTTCACCCACGATGTGGTAAACCACGCTTTCGTCAGTCTCGACGTTGGCGATTTCCACGGTGGTGCCGAAAATCACCTTGCCGGTCTTCGGAATGGTCGTGACGTCGATAACCACCGAGTTCTGCAGGCGGCCTTCGATATCACGGATCCGCGCCTCGACCATACCTTGCTGCTCGCGGGCAGCATGGTATTCAGCGTTTTCCTTCAGGTCACCCAATTCCCGGGCCGTACCGATGTCCTGGCTCAGCTTCGGACGGACGACCTTGGTCAGGTGGGCGTGCTCTTCTTCCAGGGCTTTTGCGCCCTGGACGGTCATTGGGTATTTGATCATGCCTTCAATCCTGCGTGTAGATCCTGCAAGCGACGCACGGTTTTTTCAGGACCGAACTTGAGCGCTTCGCAGATAGCTTCGCCAGCAGCAATAGTGGTGGTGCAGTAGATCTTGTGCTGCAAGGCGTTACGACGAATGGAGTAGGAGTCCGCGATCGACTGGCGACCTTCGGTGGTGTTGATGATCAGAGTGACTTCGTCATTCTTGATCATGTCGACCACGTGTGGACGGCCTTCCGTCACCTTGTTCACGCGACGCACTTTCAGGCCGGCAGCCTCGATCAGCTTGGCGGTCCCGGCAGTGGCCACAACTTCGAAACCCAAGTTGATCAGATCACGGGCCACGCCTGCAACCAGTGGCTTGTCATCATCACGCACGCTGATGAAGGCAGTACCACCGGTCGGCAGCACTTCGCTGGCGCCCATCTGGGCCTTGGCGAACGCCTCACCGAAGGTATCGCCCACGCCCATCACTTCACCGGTGGACTTCATCTCTGGGCCCAGGATCGGGTCCACACCAGGGAATTTGGCGAATGGGAAAACCGCCTCTTTCACGCTGTAGAAGTTCGGAATGATTTCCTTGGTGAAGCCGATTTCCTTCAAGGTCTTACCGGCCATCACACGGGCGGCAATCATCGCCAGGGAAACACCGATGCACTTGGAAACAAATGGCACGGTACGCGAGGCGCGCGGGTTGACTTCGATGACGTAGATGTCTTCGCCTTGCAGCGCCAACTGTACGTTCATCAGGCCGACCACGCCCAACTCCAGGGCCATTTTCTTGACCTGTTCGCGCATCTCGTCCTGGATGTGCGCCGGCAGCGAGTACGGCGGCAGCGAGCAAGCGGAGTCACCGGAGTGTACGCCAGCCTGTTCGATGTGCTGCATGATCGCGCCGATCACCACGTCGGTGCCGTCACAGACCGCATCCACGTCCATCTCGATGGCGCAGTTGAGGAAGTGGTCCAGCAGCACCGGGCTGTCGTTGGACACTTTCACCGCATCACGCAGGTAACGCTTGAGTTCGTCTTCTTCGTAGACGATTTCCATCGCCCGGCCGCCCAGTACGTAGGACGGACGCACCACCAGCGGGTAACCAATCTTGCTGGCCGCGCGGATCGCTTCGTCTTCGCTACGCACGGTGGCGTTTGGCGGCTGACGCAGGTTCAGACGCTCAACCATCTGCTGGAAGCGCTCACGGTCTTCAGCACGGTCGATAGCGTCAGGGCTGGTACCGATGATCGGCACGCCAGCGGCTTCGAGTGCGCGAGCCAGTTTCAACGGGGTTTGGCCGCCGTACTGGACGATCACGCCTTTTGGCTTCTCGACGCGGCAGATTTCCAGCACGTCTTCCAGCGTTACCGGCTCGAAGTACAGACGGTCGGAAGTGTCGTAGTCAGTGGAAACAGTTTCCGGGTTGCAGTTGACCATAATGGTCTCGTACCCGTCTTCGCGCAGGGCGAGAGCGGCGTGTACGCAGCAATAATCGAACTCGATGCCTTGGCCGATACGGTTTGGACCGCCACCCAGGATCATGATCTTGTCGCGGCCCGACGGCGCGGCTTCGCACTCTTCCTCGTAGGTGGAGTACATGTACGCGGTGTCGGTGGCGAACTCGGCAGCACAGGTATCAACGCGCTTGTAGACCGGGAAGATATCCAGCTTGTGACGATGCGTGCGCAGGTTCTTCTCGGTCACACCCAGCAGCTTGGCCAGGCGCATGTCGGAAAAGCCTTTGCGCTTGAGGCGGAACATCAGGTCGCGGTCGATAGAGGACAGACCGAGGGTCTTGACCTTCTCTTCTTCCTTGATCAGATCTTCGATCTGCACCAGGAACCACGGGTCGATCATGTTCATGCCGAAAATATCTTCGACGGTCATGCCGGCGCGGAAAGCATCAGCCACGTACCAGATACGCTCGGCACCCGGCACGGTCAGCTCGCGCTTGAGCACGCTCATGCTTTCCGGGTTGCTCAGGTCGAGTTTCTCGTCCAGACCGCAAACGCCCACTTCCAGGCCACGCAGGGCTTTCTGCAGGGATTCCTGGAAGGTCCGGCCGATGGCCATGACTTCACCGACCGACTTCATCTGAGTGGTCAGGCGGGCGTCGGCTTTCGGGAATTTCTCGAAAGCGAAGCGTGGCAGCTTGGTGACGACGTAGTCGATCGACGGCTCGAAGGATGCCGGGGTTGCGCCGCCAGTGATTTCGTTCTGCAGCTCGTCCAATGTGTAGCCGATCGCCAGCTTGGCGGCGATACGCGCAATCGGGAAGCCGGTAGCTTTCGATGCCAGCGCCGAAGAACGCGATACACGCGGGTTCATCTCGATCACAACCATGCGGCCGGTGTCCGGGCAGATGCCGAACTGGACGTTGGAGCCACCGGTTTCCACGCCAATCTCACGCAGCACCGCCAAAGAGGCGTTACGCATGATCTGGTATTCCTTGTCCGTCAGGGTCTGTGCTGGCGCAACAGTGATCGAGTCACCGGTGTGCACGCCCATTGGGTCAAAGTTTTCGATGGAGCAGACGATGATGCAGTTGTCCTTCTTATCGCGGACAACCTCCATCTCATATTCTTTCCAGCCGATCAGGGACTCGTCGATCAGCAGCTCTTTGGTCGGAGACAAGTCCAGGCCGCGGGCGCAGATTTCTTCGAACTCTTCACGGTTGTAAGCGATACCGCCACCGGTGCCGCCCATGGTGAAGGACGGACGGATAATGCACGGGAAGCCCAGGCGTTCCAGGACCGCGTTGGCCTCTTCCATGCTGTGGGCGATACCGGAACGCGGGCAGTCAAGGCCGATGGACTTCATGGCCTTGTCGAAACGCGAACGGTCTTCAGCCTTGTCGATGGTGTCGGCATTGGCGCCGATCATCTCTACGCCGAACTTCTCCAGGACGCCTTCGCGCTCCAGGTCCAGTGCGCAGTTCAGGGCGGTCTGGCCACCCATGGTTGGCAGCAGCGCGTCCGGACGCTCTTTCTCGATGATCTTGGCAACGGTCTGCCACTTGATCGGCTCGATGTAGGTGGCGTCGGCCATGTCCGGGTCGGTCATGATGGTGGCCGGGTTGGAGTTCACCAGGATGACGCGGTAGCCCTCTTCGCGCAGGGCTTTACAGGCCTGGGCGCCGGAGTAGTCGAATTCGCAGGCCTGGCCGATCACGATCGGGCCAGCGCCGAGAATCAGGATGCTTTTTATGTCTGTACGTTTTGGCATGGGTTTGTCACTCAAATCCGCAGGTCAGTCGGCAAGCCGTCTTGAACAATCTTTGAAGAGCCTGAGGGGGCCGCCGGTTTCCCGGGCCACCCTCAGGCCGCTCACTTAGCGTCGCTTGGCCATCTCATTGATGAAACGGTCGAACAGCGGCGCTACGTCGTTCGGGCCCGGGCTTGCTTCAGGGTGGCCCTGGAAGCTGAACGCGCTCTTGTCGGTGCGTTCGATGCCTTGCAGGGAACCGTCGAACAGCGACTTGTGAATCGCCCGGACGTTGCCCGGCAGAGTCGCTTCATCTACCGCAAAACCGTGGTTCTGGCTGGTGATCATTACGACGCCCGTGTCCAGATCCTGCACCGGGTGGTTGGCACCGTGGTGGCCGTGGCCCATTTTCAGGGTCTTGGCGCCGGAAGCCAGGGCCAGCAACTGGTGGCCGAGGCAGATACCGAATACCGGGATCTCGGTTTCCAGTACTTCCTTGATGGCCTTGATGGCGTAGTCGCAAGGCTCGGGGTCACCCGGGCCGTTGGACAGGAATACGCCGTCCGGCTGCAAGGCCAGCACGTCACTGGCCGGGGTTTGCGCCGGCACCACGGTCACGCGGCAACCGCGCTCGACCAGCATGCGCAGGATGTTGTGCTTGATACCGTAGTCGTAGGCCACGACGTGGTAAGGCAGTTCGCAAGCGTCGATGGTCGCGTGGCTGTCGGTCTTTAAGTCCCAGACAGTGGAGCGCCACTCGTACGTGTCCTTGGTGCTGACGACTTTCGCCAGGTCCATGCCTTTCAGGCCAGGGAAACCTTGGGCTGCCGCAATCGCCGCTTCTTCGGAGATGTTGTCACCGGCCATGATGCAGCCGTTCTGCGAGCCTTTTTCACGCAGGATGCGGGTCAGGCGACGCGTATCGATACCGGCGATCGCCACAACGTTGTTGGCTTTCAGGTAATCGGACAGGGACATCGTGTTACGCCAGTTGCTCGCAACCAGTGGCAGGTCACGAATTACCAGACCCGCCGACCAGACACGATCAGACTCGGCGTCTTCCGGTGTAGTACCGGTGTTACCGATGTGCGGATAGGTCAGGGTAACGATCTGTTGGGCGTAGGAAGGATCGGTAAGGATTTCCTGATAGCCGGTCATGGCGGTGTTGAACACCACCTCTCCAACGGTCTGACCGTCGGCTCCAATGGCTTCGCCGCGAAAAATGCTGCCATCAGCAAGGGCGAGTATGGCTGGCTTAGTCAAGAAGACCTCCCGTAAATAAAGCCTGAAAGGGCGATCGCAGGTTGTAAAAAAGCGGAGTGACGTATGGACACGTCACCCCGCTTCTTCACCGAATTATTCTGCGCGCTTTTAGTGGACACACTAAAGCTGTAGCTTACAGAAAAAGGCTTTTTTGGTCCACCGCTAATGAGCCTTAAAGGCAGGGGAATGCGACAGGACGTCGCCTAGCGGGTAAAAACGGGGCCTTAGAATAATCCTGAGGCCCCGTTTTAGCTACTTCTTAATGCAGATCCAGCACGTCGCGCATGTCATACAGGGCCGGCGCACGCCCATCCAGCCACAGCGCCGCACGTACGGCACCCTTGGCGAACGTCATGCGGCTCGACGCCTTGTGGGTGATCTCAAGACGCTCACCCTCGGTTGCGAACAGCACCGTGTGATCACCCACTACGTCACCGCCGCGAACGGTGGCAAAACCGATGGTGTCGTGAGCACGGGCACCGGTGTGGCCTTCGCGACCGTACACGGCCACCTTCGACAGATCCCGCCCAAGGGCATCGGCAATCGCCTCGCCCATGCGCAACGCCGTACCCGACGGCGCATCGATCTTGTGCCGGTGATGGGTCTCGATGATCTCGATGTCAGCCTCATCCCCCATCACCCGCGCCGCCATGTCGAGCAGCTTCAGCGACAGATTGACGCCGACGCTGAAGTTGGCGGCGAACACGATAGGAATGTCCTTGCCCGCCTCCACCAGCAGTTGCTTTTGCTCGGCGCTCAGGCCGGTAGTGCCGATCACCATGGCCTTGCCCGCCTTGCGGCAGAACGCCAGGTTTTTCAGCATCACCTCCGGCAGGGTGAAGTCGATCAGCACGTCGAACTCGTCGGCGACCTGCTCCAGGTTGCCGGACAACGAAACGCCAATCCGCCCCAACGACGCCAACTCACCCGCATCCGCACCAATCAAGGTGCTGCCGGGGCGCACAATCGCCGCCGTCAGCCCGGAGGCCGGCGAGCGTGCCTGTACGGCTTCAACCAGAGTCTTGCCCATGCGCCCGGCAGCGCCCATCACCGCGATACGTCGCATACTCACTTCCTTACAGGTCGCCGAAGAAGCGCTTCACGCCTTCGAACCAACCGGTGGTTTTTGGCGAATGGGTGTCATCGCCAGCCAGGGAACTGCGGAACTCTTCCAGCAATTCACGCTGACGACGGCCCAGGTTCACCGGCGTCTCTACCGCCACACGGCACATCAAGTCACCAGCACCGCCACCGCGCACCGGCGCAACGCCTTTGCCACGAATACGGAACTGCTTGCCGGTTTGCGTACCCTCAGGGATCTTCAGCTTGACCCGACCATCCAGCGTCGGAATTTCAAGCTCGCCACCCAAGGCCGCATCCACAAAGCTGATCGGCACTTCACAGAACAGATGCTTGCCGTCGCGCTGGAAGATCGAGTGCTCGCGCACATTGATCACCACGTACAGGTCGCCCGTAGGGCCGCCCTGAGTACCCGCCTCGCC
This sequence comes from Pseudomonas sp. Z18(2022), assembly GCF_036346535.1. Taxonomy (NCBI): domain Bacteria; kingdom Pseudomonadati; phylum Pseudomonadota; class Gammaproteobacteria; order Pseudomonadales; family Pseudomonadaceae; genus Pseudomonas; species Pseudomonas sp. Z18(2022). The sequence goes on along the minus strand of NZ_JAOTOA010000015.1, from coordinate 90,039 downwards.
TTCGCCCGACAGACGAATGCGGTCGCCGGTATCAACTCCCGCCGGCACTTTCACCGAGAGGGTCTTGTACTCTTCGACACGCCCTTCGCCGTGGCACGAATCGCACGGGTCGGAAATGATCTTGCCCTGGCCATGGCAACGCGGGCAGGTTTGCTGCACCGAGAAGAAGCCTTGCTGCATGCGCACCTGGCCGATACCGCCGCAAGTCGGGCAAGTGATCGGCGAGGAGCCTTTCTTGGCACCCGAACCGTCGCACGGCTTGCAGTTAACCAACGTCGGAACGCGGATATTGACGCTGGTGCCGCGCACCGCTTCTTCCAGGTTAAGCTCCAGGGTATAGCGCAGGTCGCTGCCACGCTGGGCACCGCCACGCTGACCACCGCGGCCGCCGCCAAAGAAGTCGCTGAACACGTCGCCGAAAATATCGGAGAAGTTCTGGCCACCAAAACCGGCACCGCCGCCACCCATGCTCGGGTCGACGCCGGCATGGCCGTACTGATCGTAAGCGGCTCGCTTGTTTGGATCACACAGGCATTCGTAGGCCTCGTTGGCCTCTTTGAACAGGTCTTCGGATTCTTTGTTATCCGGATTACGGTCCGGGTGGTGCTTCATTGCCAGGCGACGGTAAGCCTTTTTCAGGTCCGCCTCGCTGGAGCCGCGCTCCACACCCAACACTTCGTAATAGTCACGCTTTGCCATAAGTCTTTGCACTCTTAAGGACGTCCGGCAAAACCCTCCTGAGCCTTGCCAAACTCGTTGAGCCCCAATACAGGCCCGGACCCAACTCACGTCAATTCAACGATCCTGGTCGTTACTGCTTTCAGCCGGCAACCGGCCAAAAACGCGGTGAACGTCGTCCGGAAAGCAGGAGCATTCCCGATCACACCGCCAGCATCCGAGCGTTGTCGCATGCTGTAAAAATTCGCGTACCCCAGACACGCCAACGCGGGAGCAAGCTCCCGCGCGGCGACATCCTACCAGTCACCGCTTGTGAGCGGTCAACCGGGCGACCAAGTTACTTCTGGTCTTTAACTTCTTCGAACTCGGCATCGACAACATCGTCGTGCTTGGCTTCAGGTTCTGCCTGGTGTGCAGCACCGTCAGCCGGCTGGCCTTGTTCGGCGTACATTTTCTGAGCGACTGGCGCGGAGACTTTCGACAGCTCTTCAACCTTGGCTTCGATAGCGGCCTTGTCGTCACCTTTAACGGCGGCTTCCAGGGCAACTACTGCGGCTTCGATTGCAGTTTTCTCTTCGGCAGTCACTTTGTCGCCAGCGTCAGCGATCATTTTACGAGTCGAGTGAACCAGCGCGTCGCCTTGGTTGCGGGCTGCGGCCAGCTCTTCGAACTTGCGGTCTTCGTCGGCGTTGGCTTCAGCATCACGGATCATCTGCTGGATTTCTTCCTCGGACAGACCCGAGTTAGCCTTGATCACGATCGACTGAGTCTTGCCAGTGGCCTTGTCTTTGGCGCCTACGTGCAGAATGCCGTTGGCGTCGATGTCGAAGGTCACTTCAATTTGTGGCACGCCACGTGGTGCTGGTGGAATCTCGGCCAGGTCGAACTTGCCCAGGGACTTGTTCTGACCCGCTTGCTTACGCTCACCTTGCAGCACGTGAATGGTCACGGCGCCCTGATTGTCATCGGCAGTCGAGAACACTTGCGATTTCTTGGTAGGAATCGTGGTGTTTTTCTCGATCAGCGCGGTCATCACGCCGCCCATGGTTTCGATACCCAGGGTCAGCGGGCTTACGTCCAGCAGCAGAACGTCTTTCACGTCGCCGGCCAATACCGCGCCCTGGATGGCAGCACCCATGGCTACAGCTTCATCCGGGTTCACGTCTTTACGCGCTTCTTTACCAAAGAACTCGGTAACCAGCTTCTGAACCAGTGGCATACGGGTCTGACCGCCTACCAGGATAACGTCGTTGATCGCGCCAACGTCGATACCCGAGTCTTTCAGCGCAATGCGGCAAGGCTCGATGGTGCGTTGAACCAGGTCTTCTACCAGCGCTTCCAGCTTGGCGCGGGAGATTTTCACGTTCAAGTGCTTAGGACCGGTAGCGTCTGCAGTGATGTACGGCAGGTTCACGTCGGTCGAATTGCTCGAAGACAGTTCGATCTTGGCTTTCTCAGCGGCTTCTTTCAGGCGCTGCATGGCCAGCGGGTCACCTTTGAGGTTCATGCCGCTTTCTTTCTTGAATTCGTCAACGAGGTAGTCGATCAGACGAATGTCAAAGTCTTCACCGCCCAGGAACGTGTCACCGTTGGTGGCCAACACTTCGAACTGGTGCTCGCCATCGACTTCAGCGATTTCGATCACGGAAACGTCGAAGGTACCGCCACCCAGGTCGTAGACGATCACGGTGTGGTCGCCCTTGGCCTTGTCCATACCGTAGGCCAGAGCGGCTGCGGTTGGTTCGTTGATGATACGTTTTACGTCCAGGCCAGCAATACGGCCGGCGTCTTTGGTCGCCTGGCGCTGGCTGTCGTTGAAGTAGGCCGGAACGGTGATCACCGCTTCAGTCACTGCTTCACCGAGGTAGTCTTCGGCGGTTTTCTTCATCTTTTTCAAGATTTCAGCCGAGATTTGTGGCGGCGACATTTTCTGGCCGTTCACTTCAACCCAGGCGTCACCGTTGTCAGCCTTGGCGATTTTGTACGGGACCATCTTGATGTCTTTCTGTACGACTTCTTCGTCGAACTTACGACCGATCAGACGCTTCACCGCGTACAGGGTGTTATGCGGATTGGTCACAGCTTGACGCTTGGCGGACTGGCCCACCAGGATTTCGCCGTCGTTGGCATAGGCCACGATGGACGGGGTGGTACGTGCGCCTTCGGCGTTTTCAATAACTTTGGATACGCCGTTTTCCAGCACGGAGACGCAGGAGTTGGTAGTCCCCAGGTCGATACCGATAATTTTGCCCATGATTTACTCTCCCGAAACTTAGATTTTGTTGCCGCAGCAGTGGTGGCTAACTGCGGCAGTACTTAAACGCTTGACTTATAGATGGGGCCGTTACGACTTATTTCAAGCCTGCTCATCAATCGAAGGTGCAACAGGTGCAGGAGCCTTGCTCACCACAACCATTGCCGGGCGCAGAAGGCGACCGTTGAGCTGGTAACCCTTCTGGAACACCTTCAATACGCTGTTCGGCTCAAGATCAGCGTTTTCCTGCATCGCCATCGCTTGATGATGCTCGGCATTGAACGGCTCGCCGCCTTGCGGATCGATGGCTTCCAGCTGATAACGCTTCAGGGTGTCCTGGAACATTTTCAGGGTCAGTTCGATCCCTTCGCGCATTGGGCGGATGTTTTCGTCGTCCGGGTTGGACAGCTCAAGGCCACGCTCCAGGCTGTCGATGATCGGCAACAGATCACCGGCAAATTTTTCCAGGGCGAATTTGTGAGCTTTTTCTACATCCTGCTCGGCGCGGCGGCGGACGTTCTGCAGATCGGCGGCAACACGCAACGATTGATCCTGTGCGCCTGCCAATTGCTCTTCGAGCACTTGCACACGAGCGGCCAGGTCTTCACCTGCTGCCTGGTTGGCGTCTGGATTTTGCGTATCCTGCGTCTGTTCGTCAGCCATAGATTTCTCCTTTCAAAATCATGCGCGAACTCGACTCGCGCTTCTGTTCCGGTATATGGGGCCACAATTTTCAGGTTCAAGGGTTGAGGCGTTACCAAAAGTCTTTCACTTGTCCTGGATCAATTCCTGCCAGTCATTCCTCGTCGCACTTAAAAAGACATCCATTCAAGCAAATCGGACTAAGCATCAGGATTGTCACCCTCAAACAAAACACTGTATAAATAACCAGACCTAAAGCCTGGGAGCGGCCGTCATGCTGGTGCACCTGTCCGTACATAACTACGCCATCGTTGAACATCTGGATCTTGAACTGGATCGTGGGATGAGCGTAATCACAGGCGAAACCGGCGCCGGCAAGTCGATCATGCTCGACGCCCTGGGGCTGACCCTCGGCGACCGCGCCGACAGCGGCGTGGTTCGCCCCGGCGCCGACAAGGCCGACATCCTCGCCACCTTTGACCTGGCTGACATCCCGGAAGCCGAAGCCTGGCTTGCCGAGCGCGACCTCAATAATGAAGGCCCCTGCATCCTGCGCCGGGTGATCACTGCCGAAGGGCGCTCCCGTGGCTATATAAATGGCACGCCCTGCCCCCTCGGCGACTTGAAAGCCCTGGGCGAACTGCTGATCGACATCCACAGCCAGCATGAACACCAATCCCTGCTGAAAACCGACACCCATCGCCGGCTCCTCGACGAATACGCCGGCGCCACCGACCTTGCACGCCAGGTGCAATTGGCCGCCCAGCGCTGGCGGCAAACCCGCCAGGAGCTGGAGCGCCTCTCCAACTCCGGCGACGAGCAACGTGCCCGCCACCAACTGCTCAGCTATCAACTGGAAGAACTGGAAAGCCTGGGGCTCGGCGAGACCGAACTGGAGCAACTGGAACAGGAACACAAGAACCTGACCAACGCAGAAACCCTGTTGGGCATCTGCCGGCAAGTGGTAGAACAGTGCAGTGAAAGTGATTCCGGGAATGTGCTCAATGCCCTGACGGCGAGCCTGAACCGACTGTCCAGCGTGAATAACGCCTCAGGCTCGCTGAATGAAGCCACCACGCTGCTGACCAGCGCGCAAATCCAGGTGGAAGAAGCCGTGGGCGAGCTGAATCGCTTCCTCGACCACTTCGATGCCGACCCGGCACGCCTGCAAGATATAGAAGAGCGCCTGGACACCATCTACACCCTGGCACGCAAACACCGAATCCAGCCAACCGAAGTCGCAACCATGCAGCAAAAGCTGCTGGATGAAATCGAAACCCTGAATGCCAATGATGAGTCCATCGAGCGTTTGAGCGAAGAACTGGCGTCCTTTGCTCGCCATTATCAAGAGAAAGCCCGAGAGTTGAGCGACCTGCGCCATCAGGCTGCGACCGGCCTGGCCAGTGCGGTGGAGCAGGAAATCCAGCGCCTGGGCATGCCCGGCGGGCGCTTCACCATCGAACTGCACACCAACACCAGCAACGAGCTGCTGCCCAACGGCCTTGAGCAGGTAGAACTGCTGGTCAGCGCAAACCCGGGCCAACCCCTCAAGGCATTGGCTAAAGTGGCGTCCGGCGGCGAGCTGTCACGGATCAGCCTGGCGATCCAGGTGATCACCGCCCAGACCTCACGCGTGCCGACACTGGTATTCGATGAAGTGGACGTGGGGATCGGCGGCCCGACGGCAGAGATTGTTGGCCAACTGTTGCGCCGGCTGGGCGATCGCGGCCAGGTGCTGACCGTCACCCACTTGCCACAAGTGGCCGCCCAAGGGCATCAACACCTGTTCGTGCACAAGGTAAGGGGCAGCGATGCCACCCATACCGCCGTGTCCAAGCTGAACAAGACCGAACGGGTAGAAGAAGTGGCGCGGATGCTCGGCGGCATCGACCTGACCAAGGAGTCCCTGGCTCACGCGAAGAAAATGGTGGTCACCGCAAAGGTCTGAGGCCTGCTTGCTGGTCATTTTCTTTCTATAGAAAGCACGAAGGCGACCCTAGGGTCGCCTTCGATCGTTTCGCAGAGCGGATCTGCGTAGCTTTCTTACTTTTTCTTACGTATGTAGAGAACCAAGTTGTGATCCACCAAATCGAATCCATGCTGCTCAGCGATCATGTGCTGGAGCTTCTCGATTTCCGGACTGGTGAACTCGATAACCTCATTGGTATCCAGGTCAACCATGTGGTCGTGATGACCGCCGTCAGCCAATTCGAACACTGCATGACCGCCGTCGAAATTATGACGAACCACCAGTCCTGCTGCTTCAAACTGGGTCAGTACACGGTAAACCGTGGCCAGGCCGACGTCCTCGTTAGACTCCATCAGTGCCTTGTATACATCCTCGGCACTCATGTGGCGCTGCTCAGCAGAATCGAGCATTTGTAGAATCTTGACTCGTGGCAGAGTCACTTTAAGACCGGCTTTGCGTAGTTCGCTATTTTCAACCATGGTTAGCTTTCTCGCGGATGCTGCTTCGCAGCTTCTCTTAATACGGGTATGATCGGCGTTTACGTTGTCCCAGCCAAGATAGTGGAAGTCGCCCACCGATGCAAAACACCAAGCTCTTGCTAACCAGTTTCACCTTTGTGGGACTGCTCGCACTCGCCGGTTGTTCATTCCCCGGGGTTTACAAAATCGACATCCAGCAGGGCAATGTCGTCACGCAGGACATGATAGACCAGTTACGCCCGGGAATGACCCGACGGCAAGTACGGTTTATCATGGGCAATCCCCTGCTGACCGACACATTCCATGCCGATCGCTGGGATTATCTCTATAGCATCCAACCTGGTGGCGGTGAACGCCAGCAGGAGCGGGTCAGTGTCATCTTCAATGGCAATGACCAGCTCGTCAGCCTGTCGGGGGACTTCAAACCGGGCGTAAGCCGCGATGAAGCCTTGCTGGGCAAGGACAACGGCACCACCGCCCCTGCGCCCGCGCAGAACGAGGAGAAGCCCAAGTCCGAAGTACCGGCCAAGCCTGGCTCCTTGTTGGACGAGATCCAGAAAGGCGTCGACGGCGTACAAACCGTTCCCGTGCCGACTCCAGAACCTCTGGACGCCAGCCCGCAATAAGTTTGCAACGCTCGATAAAAAGCCCGGCATGCCGGGCTTTTTGTTGCCTGCCGTTTCGCAAGCTAAGAATTCTGCTGTTTTGCCTTGGCCGCCTTGGCCGCACGCAAGCGGCGTATCTCCATCGGGTCGGCCAGCAATGGGCGATAGATCTCGATTCGATCTCCGGCCTGCACACGACGAACATCCGCGTCCGCCACCACCTTACCGAAGATCCCCAAGGGGCAACCCTGCAGATCCAGTTCCGGAAATTGCGCATCTATTCCCGAACTCAACACAGCCGCCCTGAGGCTTGTACCCGCCGCTACTGCGAGGCTCATCAACACCTGGCGATCCACCGCGGCGTACACCACCTCGACCTCAACCAATGGCTCAGCCATGCATTTGCTTGGCGCGTTGGCAGAACGCGTCCACCAGGGTATTGGCCGCTTGATTGAACAGCGGCCCCAGGGTGGCACGCACGATAGGGCCGGCATAATCGAACGACAAATCCAGGCTGATCTTGCACGCCTTCTCGTTCAACGCCTTGAACACCCACACCCCATGCAACTGAGTGAACGGGCCTTCTTCGAGATTCATCTCGATGGACTGCCCGGGCACCAGCGTGTTGCGCGTGACAAAGTGCTGGCTCAAGCCGCCCTTCGCCACCCCCACGCTGGCAACCATGTGCTCATCACTGCTCTCCAACACCTCGGCAGTCGAACACCAAGGCAGGAACTCCGGGTAACGCGCCACGTCGTTGACCAGGTCATAGAGCGCCTGCGCCGGGTAAGGCAGCAGGGCCGAACGTTGAATATGCGTCGTCATGTGAGCGTTATTTCCACAGCTGAGCGGCAAACATCGCGAAAGGACAACAGGATTCGCGAAAGAAAAAAATCTAAAACCAGCCTGCATTGTCCGGGATTCATTCAACACGCTCAAGCACGCAGGTTGACCGTAGCCGACGCGCTCGCAACTCCCTATAATGCCGCCCCTATGGCTAAACAAAAGAAACACCCAACAGGGACCATCGCGCAAAATAAAAAGGCGCGACACGATTACTTCATCGAACATCGGTTCGAGGCTGGTCTGGTCCTGGCCGGCTGGGAAGTAAAAAGTCTGCGTGCCAGCAAGCTGCAACTGGTCGACAGTTATGTGCTGCTCAAAGACGGTGAGGCATGGCTGCTCGGCAGTCATATCACGCCGCTGATGACCGCCAGCACCCACGTGATTGCCGACCCGGTGCGTACGCGCAAGCTGCTGCTCAATGCCCGCGAACTGGAAAAGCTCCACGCCGCCGTGCAGCAAAAGGGCTACGCCTGTGTCTGCCTGTCGTGGTACTGGAGCAAGCACCTGGTCAAGTGCGAGATCGCACTGGGCAAGGGCAAGAAGGAATACGACAAGCGCGACACCGAGCGCGAACGCGATTCCAACCGGGAATTGCAGCGTGCCGTGCGTAACAAGGGCAAGGAAGACTGACTTTCTTGTGACTTGATGTGGCCGAGGGAGCCCGCTCCCTCAGCCACAACAATCGCTACATTCCCTTGCGCCGCTCCGCCCGGGCCATGCGCTGAACCTCCTGACGCACTTCCTCCAGCACTTCCTGCACATACAGCAGGTGACGTGTTGAGACTTCCCGCGCCTGCTCGGCACGCCCCTCGATAATCGCCAGGTACAGGTCACGATGCTGATTGATCAGCATGTCCCGGGTCTCCGTACGCTGCTGATACATGCCACCAATGTTGGTCACCACGTTGCGCTTGAGCAGGTCGAACAGGCCGCGAATGGTGTGCAGCAATACTGCGTTATGACTGGCCTCGGCGATGGCCAGGTGAAACCTCGCATCCGCCGCGCCCTCTTCCGCACGGCTCACTTCATCTGATCGCGTGTAGCAATCCTGCAATTCTTCGAAAGCGGCAGTGAGCCGTTCGCGATCCACCTCAGTGGCGCGCAACGCTGCGTAATACGCGCACGAAGCTTCCAGGGTCTGGCGAAACTCCAGGAGATCACGCTGAGCCTCGGGATTATTTTCCAACAGGTGCAGCAGCGGATCGCTGAAGGTTGAACCCAGCGACTCCACTACATAATTGCCACCGCCCTGACGGCTGACCAGCAAGCCTTTGGCCGCCAGCTTCTGGATCGCCTCACGCAACGACGGACGCGACACCCCGAACTGCTCGGCCAGTGCGCGCTCGGCCGGCAAGCGCTCGCCCGACTTCAGCGTGCCCTCAAGGATCATGCCCTCAAGCTGCTCGACGATATCGTCAGACAAACGGCGCTGACGCACCTGATCAAACCCCATAACTCACTCTCCACCATTCCGACCACTCGCCGGGGCCCCTATTCTGGCCTATCGCAGCCCATCCGGCACCTATCAGAACGCCCTCGTTTCAGCCGATCAGCAGCCGCTCACACCGACCTACGACCAAAGATTCACAAGCGGCAAATTGACACATCCCCCTGAAGACTCTTAACCTAGCCAACGGTGATTGTAAATTGGTAATACCAATTACCCGAATCACTAAAGCAGTGCCTGACCAACAACAATTAGGGGCCACCCCATATGCAAACCTGGCAACAGCTCTACAGCCCGCTCGGCAGCCTCGGCCTGTCCGCACTGGCCGCCGTCATTCCCATCGTATTTTTCTTCCTGGCCCTGGCGGTGTTTCGCCTCAAAGGCCACGTTGCGGGCAGCATCACCTTGGCACTCTCGATCCTAGTAGCGATCTTTGCCTTCCAGATGCCGGTCGACATGGCGCTCGCCGCCGCCAGTTATGGCTTTGCCTACGGCCTGTGGCCAATCGCCTGGATCATCGTCGCCGCCGTATTCCTCTACAAACTGACCGTCAAAAGCGGCCAGTTCGAAATCATCCGCAGCTCCGTGCTGTCGATTACCGACGACCAACGCCTGCAGGTGCTGTTGATCGGCTTTTGCTTCGGCGCGTTCCTGGAAGGCGCCGCCGGTTTCGGCGCACCGGTGGCGATTACCGCCGCACTGCTGGTAGGGCTGGGTTTCAACCCACTGTACGCCGCCGGCCTGTGCCTGATTGCCAACACCGCCCCTGTAGCGTTTGGCGCACTGGGGATTCCGATCATCGTGGCAGGGCAAGTGACCGGCATCGATGCGTTCAAGATTGGCGCCATGGCCGGTCGCCAATTGCCGCTGCTGTCGTTGTTCGTACCGTTCTGGCTGGTGTTCATGATGGACGGTCTGCGTGGCGTCAGAGAAACCTGGCCAGCCGCACTGGTCGCAGGCCTGAGCTTTGCCGTTACCCAGTTCTTCACCTCGAACTTCATCGGCCCGGAACTGCCAGACATCACCTCGGCCCTGGCCAGTCTGATTTCCCTGACCCTGTTCCTGAAAGTCTGGCAGCCCAAGCGCAGCGCCAATGCGCAAATTGCCGGCGCGACGTCCGGCACTGCCGTCACCGCCAGCGCCGGTGGTTTTGGCCTGCCTCGCAACACCCTGGCCTCGCCTTACAGCCTGGGGCAGATTTTCAAGGCCTGGTCACCGTTCCTGATCCTGACCGTGCTCGTCACCATCTGGACCCTCAAGCCGTTCAAGGCACTGTTCGCCGCGGGCGGCGCGATGTACAGCTCGGTGTTCAATTTCGCGATCCCGCACCTGGACCAACTGGTAATCAAGGTTGCGCCGATCGTTGCTGCACCAACTGCAATTCCGGCAGTGTTCAAGCTTGATCCGATTTCCGCGACCGGTACGGCGATTTTCTTCTCCGCCCTGGTATCGATGCTGGTGCTGAAGATCGATTTCAAAACTGGTCTGACCACCTTGAAAGAAACCTTCTATGAACTGCGCTGGCCGATCCTGTCCATCGGCATGGTGCTGGCCTTCGCCTTCGTCACCAACTATTCCGGCATGTCGTCGACCATGGCCCTGGTGCTCGCCGCCACCGGCTCGGCATTCCCGTTCTTCTCGCCATTCCTTGGCTGGCTCGGGGTATTTCTGACCGGCTCCGATACTTCATCCAACGCCCTGTTCAGCTCGCTGCAAGCCACCACCGCCCACCAGATCGGCGTCAACGACGTCTTGCTGGTGGCGGCGAACACCAGCGGCGGCGTGACCGGCAAGATGATCTCGCCGCAGTCGATCGCCGTGGCGTGCGCCGCAACTGGCCTGGTGGGCAAGGAATCCGACCTGTTCCGCTTCACCCTCAAGCACAGCCTGTTTTTCGCGACGATTGTCGGGCTGATCACCTTGGCCCAGGCCTACTGGTTCACCGGCATGCTGGTGCATTGAGACCTGCGTGTAATAGGGTAAGAACCGACGCCGGGCAGCAATTCCGGCGTCTGCTATTTCTGGAGGACCGATGAGCCTGCCTGCTGCCTTTCTGAGCGACGCCGCACAACTGATCCCGAAAGATCGTCGCTTCGACGATCCACTTTCCACCCTCGCCTTCGGCACCGACGCCAGTTTTTACCGACTGATCCCACAGCTGGTGATCCGCGTTGAATCGGAAGACGAAGTAGTGGCCCTGCTGCAACTGGCCCAGCGCGACCGCGTGCCGGTGACCTTTCGCGCGGCGGGCACCAGCCTCTCCGGGCAGGCCATCAGCGACTCGGTGTTGATCGTGCTGGGGGACAATTGGAACGGCCGCGAGATTCGCGGCCAAGGCACGCAAATCCGCCTGCAACCCGGTGTGATCGGCGCCCAGGCCAATGCCTGGCTGGCACCTTTCGGACGCAAGATCGGGCCGGACCCGGCCTCGATCAATGCCTGCAAGATCGGCGGCATCGTCGCCAACAATGCCAGCGGCATGTGCTGTGGCACGGCGCAGAACACCTATCACACCCTGGCAGGCATTCGCCTGGTACTGGCCGACGGCAGCCGCCTGGACACAGAAGACCCGGCCAGTGTTTCGGCCTTTCGCCAGCGTCACGGCGACCTGCTCGAACGCCTGGCAACACTGGGCCGCGAAACGCGGGCCAACGCCGAACTGGCTGCAAAAATCCGCCACAAATACCGTCTGAAAAATACCACCGGGTTGTCACTCAACGCCCTGGTGGATTTCGACGAGCCGCTGGATATCCTCAGCCACCTGCTGGTGGGCTCCGAAGGCACCCTGGGCTTTATCAGCGCAGTGACCTACGACACGGTGATCGATCACCCGAACAAAGCCTCGGCCCTGATCGTGTTCCCTGATGTGGAAACCTGCTGCAACGCAGTGACCGTACTCAAAACCCAACCCGTTTCAGCGGTTGAACTGCTGGACCGGCGCAGCATGCGCTCGGTGCAGGACAAACCCGGCATGCCGGCTTTCGTACAACAGCTGTCGGAAAATGCCTGCGCCCTGCTGATCGAATCCCGCGCAGCCTCGTCCTCACTGCTGCACGAACAACTGGCGCTGATCATGGCGTCCCTCGCCAGTTTCCCGGTGGAGAAACAGGTCGACTTCACGGAAGACCCGGTGGAAAACGCCCGCCTTTGGGCAATCCGCAAAGACACCTTCCCCGCCGTGGGCGCCGTGCGCAAAACCGGCACCACCGTGATCATCGAAGACGTGACCTTCCCGGTGGAACAACTGGCCATCGGCGTGAACCGCCTCATCGAGCTGTTCGATAAACATCACTACGACGAAGCGATCCTTTTCGGACACGCCCTTGAGGGCAATCTGCACTTCGTATTCACCCAAGGCTTCAACAGCGCAGAAGAAGTCGCACGCTACCAGGCGTTCATGGACGACGTTGCCCAGTTGGTAGCCGTCGAATTTGGCGGTTCGCTGAAGGCTGAGCACGGCACCGGTCGCAACATGGCGCCCTTCGTCGAACTGGAATGGGGCAGCGATGCCTACCAGTTGATGTGGCAGCTCAAGCGCCTGCTCGACCCCAACGGTATTCTCAACCCGGACGTGGTACTCAGCGAAGACCCGCAAATCCACCTCAAACACCTCAAACCGCTGCCCGCCGCCGACGAGCTTGTGGATAAGTGTATCGAGTGCGGCTTCTGCGAACCGGTTTGCCCGTCGAAAGGATTCACCCTCAGCCCGCGCCAGCGCATTGTGATCTGGCGCGATATACAGGCCAGGAAACGCGCCGGCGTCGACACCACTGAACTGGAAGCGGCCTATCAATACCAAGGCATCGACACCTGCGCAGCCACCGGGCTTTGCGCCCAACGCTGCCCGGTAGGAATCAATACCGGCGACCTGGTGAAAAAGCTGCGCAGCCGCGACGCCGACCGTACGAAAACCGCCGAATGGCTGTCGACGCATTTCGCCACCGCCTTGCAAGGCGCGCGCTTCACGCTGCACGTAGCCAACGGTGCGCGCATGCTGCTGGGCGCTCCACGGCTGGCAAAGCTTTCGGCCACGGTGACCAAGCTGTCCAAGGGGCAAATCCCCCAGTGGACCAACGCCATGCCGCAGCCGGAAAAAGCCATTCGCTTCAGCCCCGCCGTGAACGATGAGCGACCACGAGTGGTGTACCTCGCCGCCTGCGTATCACGCGCAATGGGCCCGGCAGCCGGTGACAAGGAACAGATGTCGCTGTACGACAAAACCCGCGGCCTGCTGGAAAAAGCCGGTTACCAGGTCGTCTTTCCCGACAACCAGGACAACCTCTGCTGCGGCCAACCTTTTGCGTCCAAAGGTTACGCCGAACAAGCCGAACACAAACGCCAGGAACTGATCGGCGCCCTGCTCCACGCCAGCCGCGGCGGCCTCGACCCGATCTACTGCGACACCAGCCCGTGCACCCTGCGCCTGGTGCAGGACCTGGCCGAAACCCGCCTCGACCTCTACGACCCGGTGCGTTTTATCCGCACCCACCTGATGGACCGCCTCGACTTCACGCCACAGGAAGCCCCGATCGCCGTGCACGTCACCTGCAGCACCCAGCACCTGGGAGAGAGCCAGGCGTTGATCGACCTGGCCAGGCGTTGCAGCAAAACCGTGGTGATCCCTGAAGGCATTCACTGCTGTGGTTTTGCCGGCGACAAGGGCTTCACCACGCCGGAGCTGAATGCCCACTCACTGCGCAGCCTGAAGGACGCCGTGCAGCATTGCAGCGAAGGCATCTCCACCAGCCGCACGTGTGAGATTGGTCTGACGCAACATGGCGGCATTGATTACCACGGCCTGGTGTACTTGGTGGATCGGGTTACCCAGGCGCGCGCCCACTAACGCCGCCCTGTTTGGGTGCAAAAAGCCAATGATTCAGGGGTTTTTCGACTAATCCAGCGACAAAACAGAACCCCTGCGCGCTGGCGTAGTCATCTGCATAGGCCTCGACAAACGAGGCTCATCAGTGACCTCGCTGGCTGCACGGAAAACCGGCAGCATCGAGCCCTATTTGCACAAGGAGATACCCATGAAGCGTTCCGCTCTTGCTGGTTTGTTCATTACCGCTGCGATGCTCGCCTCCCCCGCGTTTGCAGCCGGAACAAAAGACGATCTGTGCCAAATCAACCTGGACAAAATCAACAACGGTAAAGCGTTGCTCGCCACCGACACCAGCGGCAAATCCGGCGAAATTGACACCGCCGTTTCCCAGGCCAAAGCGGCCCATGCGGCAGGCGATGACAAGAAATGCATCGAGATCACCTCCAAGGCCCTGCAAAGCCTGCAAGACACGGACAAAGGTGGCAATCAGTAACTCGCTGATTGCCCAAGGCCAACCTTCGGGTTGGCCTTCTGTGACCGATTGACGTACACTGCACAGGCTTGTCACTCACCAAGAAACAACGAGTTACAAGCACGGGGCCGTTTAGGATTCGACGCCGGTTGCGAAACTTTAGGTGCATGCCGAGTTGGTAACAGAACTCGTAAATCCACTGTTGCAACTTCTTATAGTTGCCAATGACGAAACCTACGGGGAATACGCTCTCGCTGCGTAAGCAGCCTTAGCCCTTCCCTCCTGGTACCTTCGGGTCCAGCAATCATCAGGGGATGTCTGTAAACCCAAAGTGATTGTCATATAGAACAGAATCGCCGTGCAGTACGTTGTGGACGAAGCGGCTAAAACTTACACAACTCGCCCAAAGCACCCTGCCCTTCGGGTCGCTGAGGGTTAACTTAATAGAAACGGCTACGCATGTAGTACCGACAGCGGAGTACTGGCGGACGGGGGTTCAAATCCCCCCGGCTCCACCATTTGAAACACCAGAGAAGCCCGCCCAGTGCGGGCTTCGCTGTACCTGGGCTGCCGAATGTTGCTGAAAATCGCTGCGGATGAATGCCGATCTTTGCGCGCCTCAGCAGCTTTTCAGCAACACTTCCCCGGCATCACGCCGAATGAGAAAACCCCAACCCAACAAATAATGGCGGCCGTTGCCGCTGCCAAATACACTGCTCCCTCAGCCACTTATCGAAGCCTGCCGAACCGATCTTGTCGCCGTCGTCACTCTGCCTGGCGATGCACCCTGGAAGGTCGCCAATACTGGCGCCGGCCCGGTTGGCGTCCAGGCGTGCGGCCTCTTGGTACTTCTCAATAACTTTGGCAATACCAACGACCTGATCGTTGAGCTTCGACGTATCCAAATCGTTTCCGAGCCGCCATAGCGCATCAGCGATATCGACATCAGAGTCGCCGCGCGTCAGAACTGGGAGCAAGTCCTGGCAGTCCAGGTCATGAACGAACCTGCCTATATAAGCATCGCCCAGGGCTTTCTGTTCGACCGCGACAGAAATGCGCGCCCCCTGTCGGCTAAGGTTCGTGCCGACAAGCAGCGATTCAATCCCAGGGTCTGGGCGGTCGGCGAAACTGCTGCGTACGAACGAGACGATCTCACCGCACCGACGCAGGTTGATCAGCGCATTGCGGCGCTCGATAAGCGCAGCATGTTGGGCCTGCTTGCCCAACTCATCGGCGGCACGCAATGTCGCCTGCTCCATCCCCAGAGCCCCCCTCACGAGCCATAAGCTCCTTGGCGCGGCCGCGCAACATCTCAAAGATCTCGGCAATCTCTCTGTCTTCAAGGTTGCCGGCGGCAGCCCGTACAGCGTCGATGCAAGGGGTCATTTACCGCTCCCTATGTCGCATACGGCGGCGGCGCGGGGTATGCCTTGGAGTATTGTTCGGCGCGATCTGCCAAGGCCCAGGCGGCTTCTGTTTCATCGCGACTCGCTGCTACAACATCGGCCCTGTCCTTCTCTGGCACGAACGCCTGGTTAGTTTCTGCTGGCCGGGCGTTTTTATGCCCGCAAGGAAACCCTTATGAAAACTCAAGCAGCACAACCAACAGGCGCAAAACCACCTCCGGCATTGCGTCTGGTCGGCACCAAGCAGTTGCCGCGTGATGCATGGCTGGCCGTGCGCAAAGGCGGCATCGGCAGTTCGGATGCCGCTGCAGCTGTCGGACTTAATCCGTACAAATCTCAGCTGGAGCTGAGGATGGAGAAAACCGAACGTGATGCCTTACTGCCCAAGCTCGATCCACAAGACGAAGAAAGCGCCCGCATACTGGGACAACATCCTCGAACCCATCGTTGCATCGCACTACAGCAAACGTACGGGCCAACGAGTACGGCGGATCAATGCTGTGCTGCAACACCCTGATCCTCAGTTGCAGTGGATGCTGGCCAACATCGACCGCGAGGTGACCGGGGCCAGTGATGTGCAGATTCTCGAATGCAAAACCGCCGGCATAAACGGAGCACGCCTCTGGAAGGAAGGCGTGCCCGAGTATGTGCAGTTGCAAGTCATGCATCAGCTAGCTGTGACCGGCAAACAGTCTGCCGATGCCTGTCGTGGTAGTGACGGCATTGCTTGCGTGCTCTATTTTCGCCAGCTTGCAGCACCTCAGACAGAAATAAACACAGTGAGCTATCAGTCAAAAGTAGGCGGCCTGGGGGCTGCTTACTCATTGAACGCGTTTTTTTTTGGATCACCCAAACAAACGAACTCAAAGATACTAGTCCTGATATCCGACCATGAGACGGCTTCCCTTTGTGTCAGCAAACCCTGGTGCAGAGTCCGACTACCCACTTGCGATGTGCTCACCCAATTCGAATACAACACCTTTCTGAGGGTTCAAAGCCGGTTGCGGACGAAAGACAATAACTGTATATGTATACAGCAAGAGAATCACAGGGTCTCCAACTGGAGTAATCCACCAGTTCGCGGTAAGCTTTGATCCATGAAGAATACAAACACCAAACCAAACCGGATAGCATCCGTGCACCTCTCCGGACATGAGACGTTCCCTCTTCGCCAAATGTGGCTTAAGAAAGCGTTCGATCAAGCGAGCAATGACGGATTGATTCCCAAATCTACCTTCACCGATGAGTCTGCAATCGCAGCCTTCGGCGTTGGTAAAAACATGGTTTCATCGATTCGGCATTGGGCATTGTCATGCGGAATCATGGCCGAAGAAGGTGATGCGTTCCGCGTAAACAGCTTGGCAATGGAGATACTGCAAAATGGAGGTCTTGACCCCTATGCGGAGAACCCGTCTACAGCATGGCTCGTACATTGGCGCCTCGCCGGGCGGCACCACCGCTCGACCACATGGTATTGGCTCTTCAATCATGTGACAGCTCCAACCTTTACACGCCAAGAACTCGAAGAGCCTTTGGCCCTGTATGCCCGAAGCCTAGATCCCAAGCACCGCCTTTCTACAGCAACTATTTCGCGTGACTTGGAGACCTGTCTACGTAGCTACGCGCCACGGGCAGCAACCGGTTCTCCAGAGGATTTTGCCGAGCCTTTACTCGGGGAGTTAGGGCTGCTGCAAGAAGTACACAAGGGGCAATATGCATTCCGACGCGGCCCCAAGGCTGCACTTCATGATGGTGTCTTCACTTATGCCCTCATGGATTTTTGGCGCAGAACTGCAGACAGCCAAAGTTCGCTAGCTTTCGAGACCATCGCATATGCAGAAGGCTCTCCAGGTCGAGTCTTTAAGCTCGACGAAGAGTCGATAGCCCAGCGCTTGATCTCTTTGGCCGATCTGACCGGAGGCAAGTTAGCGTGGTCCGACTCCGCTGGCCTTCGCCAAGTCCACAAAAAAAACCTCTCTGATAACGATCGACAAGACATGGTTAGGCGCGCATATGACTGAGGTAAGAGAGGCAGTGCTCGCCGACATCGTCCAGATTTCTCATCAGTACCAACGATCAATCCGTATTGATGCGGACATTGGCCGATCCGACGCACTCGACGGGTATATCTTCCATTCGACCGCAGCGACTGTGGTAGAGGGCATGAGTAGGCAGCTTGCCGCAACCAATCAGCGCAGTTTCACTTGGACAGGCCCCTTCGGCGGCGGAAAATCATCTCTGGCCGTAGCTTTGGCGAGCGCCCTCCATACTGATAAGAGCCTTCGCGCAAAAGCCCGATCTACACTAAATTTGGACTCGAAGCCAAACTTTGACAGTGCTTTTCCAGTTCAAGACGGGTGGCTAGTAATCCCAGTGGTTGGCCGGCGCGGTAGCGTCGTCAAGGAACTGGACTTAGCCCTTCGCAAGGCTCAGGACAAGGGTTTTGAAGGTCGCAACAAACCCAATGCACAGGACGTCATCAATGAACTGATCGCCGAAGCCAAAGACCGCCCGAACGATGGTGTCTTGGTGTTCATTGATGAGATGGGCAAGTTCCTTGAAGCTTCGGCCTTAGGCGTGGGCGACGATGTCTACTTCTTCCAAGAGCTCGCAGAAGCATCTGCCCGCGCTGAAGGCAGACTGGTTGTGATTGGAGTGCTGCATCAATCTTTCGCACAGTACGCCAACCGTCTTGGTATCGACACTCGTGACGACTGGGGCAAGGTTCAAGGCCGTTACCTTGACCTCCCTTTCGTGGCGGCAAGCGACGAGGTTGTCGAGCTTATCGGCCGTGCAATTGATGCAAAGCGGCGACCCGAGTGGATACGGGGGGCCTCTGACTCTATTGCCGATGCCGTCAGGTCACGTCGCCCAGCCGTCGGCAATGATTTCGCTGTTGCTTTAGAACGCTGCTGGCCGCTGCATCCAACCATGGCTGCATTGTTGGGTCCAATATCGAAGCGGCAGTTCGGTCAAAATGAGCGGAGCACTTTTGGCTTCCTATCTTCAGTCGAGCCTTATGGGTTTCGCGCCTACCTACAATCGACTCCGCTGAACCAATCGAATTGGTATCGCCCTAGCGACTATTGGGAATATCTGCGTGCGAACCTAGAGCCTGCCATCCTAGCTTCTGCAGATGGGCACCGCTGGTCCCAAGCTGTCGAAGCTGTGGAGCGCGCTGAGGCCAAATCTGGTGACTTGCTGCAGGTGTCTCTGATTAAAAACATCGCCGTCATCGACCTCTTCCGCACTGGTTCAGGGCTTGCCGCCGACTTACCAGTCTTGTCGACCCTTTTCCACAGCGTGCCACAGGATGAGATCGAGGCCGCACTGAAGAAACTGGCCTCGCTCAAAGTGGCTCTGTTCAAGAGCTATACCGGAGCTTGGTCAGTTTTTGAAGGTAGCGACTTCGATATCGATGCAGCTATTGCCCAAGCTGTAGCGTCATCTCCTGGCATTGACTACGCCAAATTATCCCAGCTTATGGGAATGCACCCAGTGGTCGCCAAGCGGCACTACCACGAAACGGGCTCAATGCGCTGGATGGAAATTTCTCTGCGAAGCATCGAGCAAGCGGAAAAGATCGCAAGTACTTACAAACCCCAGCGGGGAGAGTTCGGCCAGTTCATCCTTGCGCTTCCCGGCCGAGACATGCCTCTTCGTGAGGCTCGAAAGCGAGCTCAGTCCTGTGCTTACGAAGAACCTTGGCCGGTGTTAGTAGGCATCCCGGATAATCATGCCCGGATCGCGGAACTGTCGACCGAATTGGTTGCATTAGAGCAGGTAAAGGAACGCCACGAGCTCGGAGGAGACCCTGTCGCCCGCCGCGAAGTATTCGCCCGCTTGGCCGCTACTCGCTCCGACCTTGAGGACCAACTTCAAGCTGCTGCCTCACTCTGCAAATGGCATGATGGTAGCGACCAGGTTATTGAGCCTGGTGCAAAGCTATCACCTATTGCTTCAGACCTCGCCGACGACCTCTATGAGCATTGTCCTCGAGTGTGGAGCGAGCTAGTTAATCGCGATAGTGTGTCGAGCAATAGCGTTAAAGCCCGCCGTGATCTGTTGCACGCAATGATCAACGCCGAAGGCCAAGAGCGGTTAGGTATTGAAGGCTTCCCTGCCGAGCGCGGCCTTTTCGAAACACTGCTCGTGGCATCACATCTATACCGTAAAGAGGGAGAGGCTTGGCGCGTCTGCGAGCCATGCGAAGCCTCACCCAAAGGCTTTTCCGAGTTATGGGCGTTCACTCAGCAACTCTTTGCCGATACCAGCGCCCGCGTAAGCGTGAGCACCATTTATGACCAATGGAGCATGCCGCCGTACGGCATGAAGCGGGGCATACTGCCAGTTTTTCTGACAGCATTCTTGTTGGTGCATAAAGCCAACATCGCCGTATACAAGGAAGGCATGTTCATCTCTCGACTCAGCGATGCTGACATCGACGAGTGCCTCCAAGATCCGACCCGCTTTACGCTCCGCTGGATCGCGATTGATGAGGATAAGAGCCGAATTCTAGATGGCATCTCTCATCTCCTCGAGGAAGTGGGGGAAATAGGAGGAGTTGCTGATCCTCTAGAGGCGGCGCGTGGCCTTGTGGCGTTAATTTTTAATTTGCCAGAGTGGTCTCGGCGCACACAGCGGCTGGGTGAAACTGCCAAAGCAATTCGTGACATGCTGCTAAAGGCCAGCGACCCGCACAAAGTGCTGTTCGTCGACTTACCAACGCTGCTGGAGGTAGCCGATGGCAAAGCCTACGTGAATGCTCTGCGCGCGCCCCTGAAAGAAATCGCAACAGCTTACGCAATGATGCTCTCCGAAGTAGAAGCCAAGATGCTTGAAGCACTTGATGCACCTCTCGACAACTTGGAATCACTCCGTGAAAGGGCGCGGGCTGTTGCAGGCGTTTCAGGCAACTTCAGGCTCGATGCATTCTCGACAAGACTGGGGTCTTACGATGGCAGCCGCTCCGTCTTGGAAGGTATTCTGAGCCTAGCCGCCGATAAACCACCACGCGACTGGGTGGACCGCCATATCGATGCTGCGGTGCTCGAACTTGTCCAATTCGCCAGACGTTTCCGCGAGGCTGAGGCCTTCGTCGCGGTCAAAGATCGTCCAGCACAAAGTGAAGCAATCGCAGTTGTCATTGGCGTAGGAGCGGAAACAACAACGATTTCTAGATCCTTTTCGATCTCAGAGCGTCATCGTGAAACAGTAGAACAAAAGGCCAATGAAATAGCCAAAATGCTGGAGGATCAAGGCCTTGATACTGACATTTTACTTGCCATCTTAGCCAAAGTCGGAATGAACCTGGTTATCGAAAAGGAACAGATGCATGACTGAACGACACGTACTGGGTTTATCCGGAGGAAAAGATAGCGCAGCTTTGGCAGTGTGGATGCGTGACCACCATCCCGAGCTGGATATCGACTACTTCTTTACTGATACCGGCGAGGAACTTCCCGAGGTCTACGAGTTCCTGGGACGACTCGAAGGCTATTTAGGAAAGCCCATCGAGCGACTTAATCCCCGTCGGGACTTCCGCTTTTGGCTGCGTGAATACAACCATTTCCTCCCCAGCGCACAGACTCGCTGGTGTACGCGTCAACTCAAACTGGCACCATTCGAACAGTGGGTAAAACCATGGCTGGCAGCTGGTGATAAAGTTTTCTCCTATGTAGCGATCCGGGCTGATGAGGAGTACCGCGAGGGGTACTCAGCAAAAGCCGAAAACATGCATGTGAAATTCCCCTTCCGTGAGGCGGGCGTCGATAAAGCTAGTGTCGTCGATATTCTCGAGTCCTCTGGATTGGGTTATCCAAAGTACTACGAATGGCGCTCTCGCAGTGGCTGCACATTCTGTTTCTTCCAACAAAAGATCGAATGGGTTCGCCTCAAAGAGCGCCACCCCGAGGACTTCGAAAAGGCCAAGGCATTAGAGAAAGATGCACTGGAGCATGGTTCACCTTTCACTTGGACTAAGGGGGAGTCGCTTTGGGATCTAGAGAAGCCTGCGCGTGTTACTGAGATCAAAGCCGAATATGAGATCCGCCGTGCGCGCCTTCGTAAAAACATCCCTGTGAACCCGCTACGCCCAGTGAAAATATGTCCGGAAGATATCGATGACATTTACGGGGACGACGAAGGAAACAGCTCATGCTTGATCTGTCATAAATAAATTTAGAGCATATCCAGAAAACTCTCGAGGTCAGAGATAGAGATACTCTTTACCCTCTTAGTACCGAGCACCGAACTCTCATCCATCGCGATCAAAATGGATATTTTTTTTACTGATCTCGGCATATCCTGACCTGAGTATTTGACGAACAACTCTAAATCATGCCAACCATGAGGCCACTCATCGACCACATAACCCGCTCGCTCAATTGGGGTGAATAGTAGTTCGTAGCGAACCGCGGACTTTGGACAGATAGCAAATTCGCCAAATGCCTTGGCAACTTCTTTCCGATTCAATGTGCCAGAGCAAGTCTCAGGCATAATTGCGACCGGGCGGTATCTCATTTCTCTGCCCTGTGATGACACTCTCAATAGAAACCACTCGACGACGGCAGTTGAAGCCCCGCCATTAATAACAGAGAGCGGAAGCACTATTTCAAATGCTCTTCTTGAGATTTCTGCAGGGCTAGAAAGCTCGACACTACTCCAGAGCACACTGCAATCTACGGACAAACGTTGCTTGATTGCCTCTGGATAAGCAACAGCAATCCAATGCAACAGCCATCCATCAAATTCTTCCCGAGCCAATCGCTTACCATAAGCCGCACCTTCCAAAAGGCGGGCAGAAATTAAGTATACCAATGACTCCCGAACTGCTACGGGCAGCGGATCGATCGCCTTAAGTAACAAATAGCGATCTAACTTTGTGATGGCCTGATCGGTTAGCGCCAATATATCTATTGGCGAAGGCGGGGGAACATCGACGCCATCAAAAGGAGCCTTCTCAAGGACCGCGGCAGCTATAGGACCTGCCAACATAAGTTGGTAACTCTCAGCCTGCCCCGAAGCTTTAAGCTCTTTGCACCAAGAAACGACATCTGCCAGACCAATCTGATTTTTAGAAGATTTAACCTGCTGAAGGCGACTCCCTCCGCCGGAAAACTCCCAAAATATGTCCGCTTTTTCATTAATCGAATCTGGCTCAATAGTGACAGCCACCCAGGTTCCCTCATTCGCCTGTAATGAATCCAACAAACAAATCAAAGTTTGGATAGAAAAACCTCGTATTGCTTCGCGCCCTCCCACCAATTAATCCTCTAGGTCAAAGAAATCCATGGCTATACGCCCCCAATTCAAGCGTGCGTCTTCCATGGCGAGACGTGACTTTTCACTAGGTGCTTCATCTTCCATTCGCGCCCATGCTGCAACTAAGGAAAGGACTTCTTTAGCATATTGCTTATCAGGGCCATCATCATCTCGGAGAGCTTCGAAAAGCCGACCATGAACGGGGTGTCTAGTATTTAAAGTTACGAGAATGATGCCACCAGTTGCGCCCACATCGAAAATCATCTGCCCCGGAGCATCGGCATGCTTAAACCGGAATTTGATTTTCTTACTTACATAATCTACGGCAATCTCATGAGCCTTATCACCTTCAACTCCATCCTGAATTATTTCAGTAGATAAAGCATTAGTACGTTCATCATCCGACAGCGCCTCTTGCTTGTCACTTCGACCTGTATCCCCAACACGATCTCGACGACGATTAACAGAGTCCGTAGCTGCCTGCTCTGCCTTGTTCTCGGCACGGTCCTTCTTCGTCTGAACGCGGTCTCCTTCGCGCATTTTCGCCACCTGAGCGCGCATAACACCCAGCATTTTTTCGATCTCTCGACTGATACGATACATAGGCAGTCTGGGATCGCTATCTAATTCCAGCATTTCGCGATAACTACGCTCTGACAGCCCCTCAGCCTCCGCATCCTCCTCGAAGCTTAAGCGCATAAATCCAGTTGCTGCTTGCTTATTGTTGGTCACGCCAAAAACATCATCCAAACCAGGATCGAACTCAACCTCAATACCCCACCAACGCTCGCGAGAGTCGTAGGAATGAAGGAAACTATGATTCATCTCTAGTTCACGACCGGATCGCACAACAGAAATCCCCTGATTCTTTAGAGTATGCTGCCCAATAGGCTTAGCTCCCCCATCCCGTCTAGCTTCGGGCTTACAGATTGACGCACGAACTATCACTTCGTGCTCCTCTCCATTATGGCCAACCAGAATCTTCAGCTCTCCAAATTTTTCAAACGCGGGCACCTGGTCAAACGGCAAAGGAGCATTAGTGCCACTCATTAGATACAATGGATCATTAGGCCGAACAAAACTTTCATACAGCGCAGGGTAACCGGACCCGTTCTGCTCATAAGCTGCAAGTCTAATCCGTACAGACTTTTTATTAATAAATTGACGGTATACGCGGCCGGCAATAAACTCAGTATGCCTTAGAAGCGTTGTACTTTGCTTCCATGAGACTCGATCCAGATCACTCCAGACCACCAGAGTTCCACTTTCTCCAATCTCCCCTACGATCAATGACAGCCACATAGCGGGAATCGTCGAAACACTTGGGGCGGGGACATCGGTCATTACTCCTTTTTTGATTTCCTCTACATCTAAATATGCATGGTGTACTATTCCTTTTTGCCAGCTCCACACATCAACACGCTTACATTGAGAGATTGACGAATTCGGAAGCCCCATACCAAACTTGCCAATCCCTTTTTGATTCTTAGGCTCAAGACGAGATCCATTTCCGAACTGAAGCGCTTTACGTAGCAATGCAGGCTCCATACCTCCGGCATTATCATAAACCGCCACATTGGAAAGCCGTCGACGGCCATTACCGTGGACGGTATCGATGCATATAAGCTCGATCTCTGTCCGCTCACCGGACTCCTGGCCAGACTGAACAGAATTATCAATTAACTCGGCTAGCACATGCGCGGTATCTCGATACCCCGAACTGCGCATTGCAGAAATAGAAAGATCTTGAGGAATAATTGGGAATGACATTGCTAGTTTCCTAAATATCTAATTTATTCCAGGTATCAAGGCTTTCCGTCAGCTGCCGTTGCACAGGCAGCGAATCAGAAGCGACTATGATCCGCAGGTAATTATTTTCAGTTCTTTTGGTGCTTGCTAATCGCCCCACTATCCCAAGAAATACGGACGCCGATAATGTAGGGACTGCAACGATACCAACAGCAACAGAGGGAATAGAATCTCCCGAAATGAAAAAACCATGAACGCAAAGTATCTGCTCATCGCGAGAGTTAAATCTTTGTATAATGACTGCTCGTTCGTCTGGGGACTTTTCACTAGTCACCGACATTGCTCTAACACCGCGCAAGGCTAGCAAACCGGCAAACAAACGAGCGTGCTCGGCAGTTGTAGCAAAAAACACAACTTTACCTGCAGCCTTTGACTCAGCCAGAAGCAAGTCTAGCAAGCAACGGTTGCGCTCAAAGTCCTTGCTCAACTCATTTACAAAATCAAGATCAAATTCCAGCGCATTATCGTTTACAAATTTTGCTATACCGCACTTTAGATCCCGAATCTCAGTGATGACTTTACCTACATAACCAGCATCTCGTAGCAGCTTCATGGGATCTTCATCATCAATAGTGATGCATGCCCCTGAAAATTTTGCACGGAACGCTGCTTGGTGAGGTATTTGAGTTATGCCGCAAGAGGATATAGCTGATATCCCCACCAAACTAATGGCACCCTCTTTCGAAAACCGCTCGATGATCTTAACTCCGATCGGATGAGTAACATGCTCGGCATCACTGAAAACTATCACTCGGGTCTTTCGACCTATTTTTTCTAATCCGCCCCCCTCATCGTTGAGTTTTCTAATATCGGCAACGATGATACAATTTTCTAGACTGCCTAGATCTGGAACAGGCCGATCACCATAAACACGATAAATTGTCACATCCCGCGACCCTATTTGCTCCCATACCTCACGAAGTTCAATAAATGCCTCATCGCAAAGGGCTTCACCTATCCCAAGCCAAACAATAGCTCTTCCATCTGGCTCAGACCGATAAAGATCGAGTACTGCGGTAACCACTAATCGCAACTTACCCGCACCAAATGGCATATTAACTAAAACTGATGTGTCTGGGTTGGCAATGAATTTTCTTAGCTTTCGAAATGCCGTTAACTGGTGAGACCTAAGTTTATGGTTCGCCACAGCTTTCCGTGATCCTTCGACCTCTCTGCCTTTGGAATTATTGGCGTCTACCGCCACATCATACCAACCCATTAAAACTTCTAAATTCAGGAGGTTATTGTCGAAATCAACGCCCTTCAACGTCATCATTGCCGCAGAAGTCGGAAATTGAAGAAGTTCACAGAGCGCCCTTCCCTCATCACCGTCCAAATTTGAAAAAAGTAAATTACGAATGGCACTGTCACGCAACGCACCTTCTTCACCATGCATACTTACAACTAGATAGGCTAAGCCATCCACGTTATATGCATCACTACCAACCGCTTTTAGGAGAGCTACGGTAGTCTCCCCCAACAAAGTGACTAGCGAGTTTTCGTCGCATCGCGCCAAATGATCAACAAGTTTTTTTGTCACTGATACCACCTTCACGCGATACTTAACAGTCGCTTGGAATGCTCGCACACTTAGGAAAACTCTTATGATTGCGACTTATGACTGCACCGGAGCTCTGATTGAGGTATAGCCATGCCCCAATTAGTTCGTTTAAGAACTTCGTGACGATCTCAATCGCATCGTCAATTTTCACGACTACTGGCTCCGTGCATTGAGTTATCAGAGCAGATGGCTAGTACTGCCATTTCAATATCCTGATCTGACAGAAAAGGGGCTTGAGCAAACACTAACCCCTGCTCGCCATTAAGCTTAGCGGCAAGATGCCCCCTCCCTAGCAATAACTCAGCGCCCGGTCGATCTAGCGCAATTTTCGAAGTTGCCTCGCTAGAGACCTTTAATATCAAACGGTTGCCTAAATTCTCGCGAAGCTGCATCGGCATTACGTCCTTGTCTGGACGCTGTGCTGCGAAGATCAAGTGAATACCTGCTGCACGCGCCTTCACACCCAACCGCTGAACTGCCGTACCGACTGCTGATTTATAAGCATCATCGAGCATCCAATCTGCAAATTCGTCGTGGATCAGGAAGACCATTGGCAATCGCTCTTCGGTCGATACTTTCGAGTTGTAGGTCGGTAAATCGCGAGCTCTGGCTTTCGCAAAAGCGCGGTAGCGGTCCTCCATCTCTTCAACCAGAGCGTCGAGAACCTCGGAGGCTTTCTCCTTGGTGGTTACGATTTCATCCCGCATATGCGGCAAGTCGGCCAATGGCGCGTAGTCAACCCCCATCTTAGGATCGATCAAGATGATTTGGGCTAGCTCCTTAGGATTGGTCGCAGCGATATCTAATATAAGAGCCTGGATGAGAACTGATTTGCCACTGCCCGTACCTCCAGCCACCAATGAGTGCGGTTCATGCGATGAAAGACCACCAAATTCAGCACCCAGATTCAGATACAGCAACGCGCCATTAATCTCCTGGAGCCCCAGAAGAAATGAGGTGTTGATACCCGCAACATTTCTATTGAGGTCTCGACGCGACCAGAGCTCCCAAAGGGACACAGCCTGCCTCTTTGCGCCAGCGACCGTAACCACGATCTCGCCTGGCTTAGGTTGGACAGTTACTAGGTTGATGGCGTGAGTAGTAAGGAGTTGTGTTCGTTTATTCTCGATATCTTCGACACGCAAGCGATCAGAACCTGCCAAACGAACTAGGCAGCCGTTTGGAGTCAAGCGAGTGCCTAGAACAGCCGCCTGGAGACCGTAGCTATTAAGCGCAGATTTAAGCCTCTTTGTGACCTCTTGAGCCCATTCCTCCCGTTCGACATCGGCTTGCGCACCACCGGAGAACTTTGACGCGACCAGATCAGAGAACCCGCCCCCGAAGCTGGAGCTCGTAACAGAAAGCTGATCTGAAGTTGAATCTGCAATAGCTGCGGATGCAAGAACCGGCTCCTCTGTCAGTACTGGAGGCGCAACCACTGGACAACTCGGCGCAGCCATCTCGGCGTCGTTACCTAACGAAGCGGCTTCTTCAGCAAACGTATCAATCTGCCCACTTGATAGCTGACCTATTGCAGCCAACCATGGCACTCGCGGGGCGGGCAATTTAAAACAGTGCCCTTCCCAAGGCTGCTGGGCCCCAATACCTGATCGAACCTCGTGACCTCCAGAGCCTTTAGCATAAGCTTCGGCGAGTTTTCGCAAGTCCGGCCGATCGAAAACCTCCTGCCAAGCCATAACGCCCCCTGTCTCATCAAGAAGCTCCTGCTCAGACGCCGAGGCGGAACCTGCGTCCGAGGTGTGAACGTAAACGTGCGAGTACCCACGCAGGGAAATCTCTACATCGCCATCTCGCAACTTGGCGCGAGCACGCTCCATCAAATCCGTCATACCGGGCGGGATGTCCGCATCTATAAGCATATCGGCCAAGCGGGCCAACCAAATATCCCGATCAAGGCGACCAGGATCACCGAAGAGCGCCTCACGGAACATGCCTAATGTTGCTAATAGTTGATCCTTGGAGCCTCGTCGCGCCTGAGCCACCCCATCGGCTCCAACATATTTTGCCTCAACAATTGAAATGACGACGCGAACAGTCTCCTCGTACTCCTCAACGTTGAGCGCCAAAATATCCGCGATACGGCTTTCAGGTTGAGATAGCCAGCTTGCGTAATCGTCGAGTAGGAAATAGGCGGTCAATACCTGCCTACCATTCGCTGAGGCTTGGAACTCCTCTGCAAGCAAGTAACGACTTAGCACAAGGCCTAGCATCTCTCCTGCAGATACACCTCGCTTGGCTGCACGCAGTACGATATCTCCGGAGACTGAAAGTGCGTCGCGCTTCGCCTTGTCGACAGCGATTTGAATCTCGTCGGATCCGAGCTGGAGATTCAACTCATCCAAGCGTCTACGAACCAACACGCTCAACAACCGAAGCTCCGAGGTCGAGCTAACAATCATATTGCGGCCATTAGTCGAGCCTCTACGGTAGCGCACCACCGTAATGTTGTTGTGCTGAAGCTGGCGCTTGTCGAGAAGCTCGTCGTAGGTGGCTACCCATTCGGCCAACTCGTGAGCGTCCCTGATTATTTCAGCCAGAGCTGGGCTTTGAAGGGAAATGCGGCGTGCAGGCAGTAATCGCTCCCCTGGCATAGCGTCCGTCTGCCGG
Organism: Pseudomonas sp. Z18(2022); assembly: GCF_036346535.1. Classification (NCBI taxonomy): domain Bacteria; kingdom Pseudomonadati; phylum Pseudomonadota; class Gammaproteobacteria; order Pseudomonadales; family Pseudomonadaceae; genus Pseudomonas; species Pseudomonas sp. Z18(2022). The sequence goes on along the minus strand of NZ_JAOTOA010000015.1, from coordinate 61,158 downwards.
CAAACTGCGGCGACAGCCGACACGTACGCCCAACCTGATGCCGTTTGCCATGGGCAAACTAGGAATGTGGTCGACTTCAGCTCGTTCTCACCTGACACGCTCCGGTAAGACCAGCGGGAAGGCGCATGATCCAAGTTCGGCCGATCGTTGGTCCACTGCACTGGGAGCCATTCTGTTTGGGCCTCGCGCGCGACCACGTCATGCAGGAAAGCCACATCGAAAGCCTTAAAACCCAGCGCACTCTCTCTTGGAGTCGCCGAGAGGGGCATTACAGAAATACGCAGCTTCGAGATGAAGTTTTCGCTGGTTTCGCTGACTACTGGCAGATCGGGATCATCACCAGCCTTGTTGACCAGCTCGCCATAGACTCGCCGCAGCTTTCCTTGATCTGAGTGGCGTACCGAAACGCTGCATTGGAGCTTGCCATCCTCTTGTATAGAGGAGAGCTCGCGCACTGTGGCCAGCGGCAACTCAGCTGCATCTGCGTTATAAAGCACAACGCTAAGGTTGCTTGCCTCGTGGGGCTGCAGCCCAACATAACGCTCCAAGAGCTCGCGCGCCTGTTTGGCTGCAGCCGTTGGATCGACATCGGTCATGGCTTCCTCAGCGCCACGCGTCGGTGACTCCAAAAGACTATAACCGTTAACCGTGCTGCTCTCCGAGACAAGCGTCAAAGCGCCGCCCCGATTGAGAACCGCAATCTCTGGATAGAACGGATGAGCGATCTCGTCGGTAAGTTCCCGCATAAAAATCTCGCGGTCACCATAGAGAATGCTAGCGCTGGAGAGCAAGTGTGTAGCGAAACCGGCAACGCGTCGCGTCTTTACCGCAAGAGCCTTCATTCGTTCTGGATGCCAAGGCGGGATGATAACTGCTGGGTTTTCGCCGGCAACACGCACCGTCCCGACCGATAGTATTTCAGCGACCAGCCGCGAGCGACACACATCACCACGAGCATTTACCATCAAGGTGTTCAAAAGTTCGGCGTAAGACTCCGCTTGACGCATAACGGCATCGCCATGTAGCCCAGTCGTGACGAAGTCCTCCATCGCCTTGATGTAATCCTCCTCGAACTTATCCCACGATACCTTTACCTCGCTCTGCTGATGAGCCGTCAGCCTACCCTGCTCGGCGAGCTCTTTGATCCGGGTCTTAATCACATGGCGCAGGCTTTGGAGCTTGCTGGCCGAAGAAACCAGCGACCCCGCATCAGTCGAGTAAGTCGCCTCCAGAGTCCCGGTGTCGAGCAACGAGACGTTTTGTACCCCACCCTTCTTGCTTACTAACTTGCGGGGGACTTCGGTACAACCTACCGCGCCCTTCTCCAAGAGGCGGCCCATGTCTGCGACCATCGACAAGCCAATTGACGTGGGCCTGTAGCTCCAAAGGAGCTGCGTTTTAGCTAACACTGCCTCTTTGTCCTTAGCGATCTGGATCAAGGCAACGTCAAACTTGATCTGCAGGGCTAGGCGCGATAGCGACGGGTTCGGACGAACCTTGCTCTTCTTATCATTGCGAAGCTCCTTCTCCTTAGCGAAGAAGGCCTCATAGTCGAAGAGGGGATCGGGTAAGTTTGCATTGCCCAACCGCTCGACCTTCCACTCTACCTTGGAGCCCATGAGCTCCTTTAAGCCGCGGTACATAGCCGAGAAGTAGCTGCCGGCGTCGTAGTTGAATCGCTCGCGCCACTCCTTACGGCCTTTGGTCACAGTGAAACGTAGGATCCGCTCTCCTTCCGAATCACGCAGGCCGGCATGCAAGCTATTAACCACTCGAGCGAAGCCTTCGAAGAAGTCATTGCAGTCAATGGGCTTGCCATAGAGAGCTTTTTCCCAGCGCGAGCAAAGTTTGCTGTCTTGCTCCAAGAGCCTTCGCTGCTTAACGAAAAATTCTTCGTCCTCCTCCGTGAAGTCAGAGCGACGCTCACGCCCCTTCAAGTCCTCCAATAGCTTGCGACCCTCGGCATCGAGTGAGTCCTCCTGATCACACTCATGATCGAAGAAACGGATCGTGGACTCTGCTAAGCCAAGTTGCTTTTCTTTCGGTTTGTCAAAGGCAAGATAAACGCCATCGCTTTCCCACTCGAATTGGGCGAGGGCATCGGATGCCTCTTGATCTCCAGCAGGAGCTGCGACGAATGCATCAAGGGCTTGGCGGGCCCCCTCCGAAATTTCTGCAGTATTAGCCTCGACTCGCTCAGTAATCTCCTCCGCGTCAAGAGGCTGGCCATTCTGGCGGAGTTTTTTAAGCAGCGGCGCACGCTGAGCAAAGAGTTTGGTGAAAGCCTTGTGCCATGGTTTACGCGATGCTGAGAAAGTTTTGGCATTCGAGAAGAAGGCGCTGTCTCTGGGGAGTCCCGCGCATGGTAAGGCGTAACCAACAGCATCACGGATGGGCAGCCCGTGCGTGGCGATAGCCTCGACAATTGCAGAACAAAACTCGCCAAGCTGCACTAACGAAAGTTCCGAGGATGCTAACAATCCGGCTAGGGCTGAATGGAACACCGATCGGTCGTCGAGGACTGGTGCAATACCGCCCGAATGAAGCGTGGCCTCGACCCACGGATCAGGGTCAGCCCGCATCTCCTTGGCGCCAATGGCCATGACATGACCCAATGTGTCCGCGAGGTTGTGCTCGTTGCCATTGGCAGTCAGGATCGCCGCTTTGGCGGTCAAAGCGTTATTGCGCACATAGCCTGCGTTATGTGGAATCAGAATGTCAGACGGTAGGCCTTGGCCTTCTACCAAGGCCTCCGGGATCATGAGTTCTACCCGGGCAAGCAGGTCCGGATTGGCAAGGATGGCTCGTGCGACTGCCCCGATCTGACTGGATGAAAGCTTGTCTAGCCTGAAGAGCGCAGCCAAATCACCAGACTGGCCAGGATTAGATATGCGTTGGGCGAGAATATTCGCGCCGACACGCCCAATAATGCGATCAGTCAGCATGCCGCTTCTCCCTGAAACGCAAACGGGTTTTCTACAAATGAGCAGGAGTCAGAAAGCCTGCGAACCAAGCCCAAGCTGACGAGACGGGCCTCAAGATTGTTTCGGTTCTCGCTGAGTTCTTCTTGGTCTACTAACTTGGCGCTGACTAAGCGCGCACCCTCTGCGTCACCAATTACCAGGCCATATCGGCACTTGGCTTCGGCGAGAAACTCATCGAACTGCATCCTGTCTTCCACGATGGAAACCACAATCGACTTGAGTAACCTATCGTTCGGCGCATAGCGGGTGCGTCTCGATAGTCTGCGTGAGCTGAGCCCGATAGCACGCGACCATGACGCATGAATTTTGCCGACATGCTGCTGATGGCGTGCCAAAGCATTATCAGCCAGTTTGGTAACCAACTCATCTGGACTCTTATCGGTGGAGTCCTCGTCGTCGCCACCATCAGTCGGCGGCCACTGGAAGCACTCACGCATGAGTTTTACACGCTCAGCATCCGGAAACTCTGCAGATTCAGCTGCAGCCCATTCAACATTCAACCGGATCGACTCAACATGAGCCCGCACCGCCTTTGCTGGCAGCCCTTGATTGAATTGATAGCTATCGCCAGAAAGCGCTCGCACCTTCGTTCGCTCCTTGGAGACGATTTCGCAGATAATCTCGACCGGATCGTCATCACCAGCAACCCGCTTAGCTCGTTCCAAGAAATAGAGCAGCATGTTCAGGCCAGTGATCGCGATCAAATGCTCCAATGCATCATAGATCGGCATATCCCTGTCCAAGATCGACAACCAGTCGTCGCAGATTTGATCGAAACGATTATTGGCAATTTCGGGTAGATAACCCGAAAGCCGGGGCTCTTCGACACCCTGCGGCGTACCTTGCAGAGCCCTAACCAAACGATTCATCGTTGCTTCGTTATCGAATAGGCGCTTGGCAAGGCTGTCACCGAGCTCCGCTCCACGCTTAGCCCGTGTGAGCATGAGATAGAGCAGCTCGCCTGTACGAGCAAAGAAGCGACGATCGTTGCTCATATTTCCTTTTGCATTGATCGCCAAGTCCTCATAAAGAGCGTCTGGGCCGAAAGGAAAGACGAACTTGGAACTCCAACGCTTGTTACTGCGAGACTCGAATGACGAGGAACGCAGCAGTTCGATAGCCTTTGCGAAGTCATCAAAGCTAGTGAATGAGCGGCGCAGATAGGTCATGTCTTCATCACCATTACCTGTGGCTCCCTGTCTAAAGCGCTCAAACCACTGCTTCCACTTCTCCTCATCAGACGCGGCGCTCTCCGCAATCGATTCGACGTATGGGTTGTTGAACAGTAACCCACGCAAACGGACTTGCCGCTGCGGCTTGAACATAACTGAGCCGCCCTGATCCTGGTGAGGCCTGAGCGGCTGATCCAAATTCGAGCCGAGTACGCCCAAGAACTCTAGAACAGTCAGGTGAGGAAGCTGCTCGTCATAAAGGCGATGACCCCAAATGTTCTCGTCGACGCAAAAATCGACGCTTTTAATCTCAGGCCTCTTGATTATTCCACTCATTCCGAGATCCTCACCGTCACAGGACGTGAAAAGCCGCGACCACCTGGCTCAATATCGATGAAGTTGAGTGTCAGCATGGCGGTCTCACTACCTACTTCATCATCATCTCCTGCTAGGCTGGCTTTCTTGACGATCTCTGCCTTCCGTAAGAGCTTCGCCTTGAAAGCCAGCAGATCTTCGAGGCACTCATTGGAGAAGCTCGCTGGCAAAGCCCCCTCAGCCACACGCGAGAGAAACTCATGACGGATAGGGGTCAAGTCGAAAGCAACCGAATTGCCCGGGCCCGCAGCGAGCGAAACGTCGAGTCGAGGGCGGCCCGTATCCTCGACAAGCTTGATCGCCATACCTACGCCGCCCTGCCTGCGGGAGAACGTCTCGTGGTCACAAAGCACGCTGACTCGGCTTTGAGTGAAACCGCCCGAACTAGCGATGAAGATGCGATCTTCGTTTTCGAGAAGGAGACCTGTTAATACGCGGTTAAGGCCCTTAGCAAGGCGCCCGCGGACTATCTCGCTAACGGGCTTCTGCGCCTTGAGCGCTTCGATGATTTCCAAGTAGTCCCCAGCAAAGCAGAATGCTGTCATCGACCAATGCGGATAACCTCTTTCCCCATCCGGAAGTGTGAAGAAGAGCCTGCGTCGCTGGTCTTGAAGCATCGTAAGGAACTCGGCCGCCTCTCCTTCCAAGCGTGCCCCCTCATACCCTTCCAAATAGGAATTTTGGGCAGCGCGGAAGGCAGTCGTGGCCCCATAGATAGGATCGATCGCGACCAAACGCTCGAAGTCGGCTTGCAGCCGCAAATCGTCCTTCCCATAAACCAGCAACCCATCAGCAGCATTGGTGGACTCATCGCCCACGCCAAAGCTGGACATCGCCTTGAAGATGGGGCGGTCAGAGGTCCTTCGCTTAAGGAGATTGGCTCCGAAGGCGTTGGCATAGACACTAGCCGCCCCAAGAGTGCCTCCTTCCTGAATCTTCGCGACATCGGCACAGGTCAGCAGGTTGTCCTTGGCCTGCTTGGCATCGGAGCAACCGAGGATCATATTTGAACAAAGCGCAAGTAAGTCGCGTATAGGTAGATGCAGCCCATTGTGCCTGGCGATTTCAACCAAATCGCCCAAGCGACGAGAGAGCTGTCCACCATCCGCCTCACCCAAAAGCCTGCGGCGATTCTCGTCGATGGGACAAACTTTACCGTAGGCCTGAAGTGCACAGCGTTTGCAGTTGTCCCACTCGGGATGCCCCGCCACAGCCATAGCCACCTCATCTAACGTTTTGCGGCTAGTCGAGCGACTAAGATCGAACACAGCCAGGCGCTCAGGAGCTGGCCCGGCCTGTAAGAAGCGCTCTTGCAGCGGCTTGCGAAGTGGGTGATCACGCTCCTGGCGACGGCCTAGATCACGTAGACGATCAAGAATTTGGCCATGGTTTGCGGCAAGAATCACTACCTCAGAATCATCGCCTTCTAGCACCGATCTTTCCAGTCGCCGCAATGGCAGATCGCTCTCGTCGCCATTGAGCTCGGAAAGATCCTTGATAAAGACAGCCAAGCGACCATCCGCCAGATGTAACTCTTTCACGTTGCCCTTGGCGGCCCAAGCCTTGGGGTCCCCCCCAATGCGCTCCCACAGGGCACGGCAATGGTACGTCTTACCATCACCAGCTGTTCCAGCTATCAAAATAGATCCTGGCGCCTTGGATTCAATGTGCCCCACCATGTCCTCTAATAGAGGTGTCGACAGGCTAATCGGCTTTACTCCTGCCTGTGCCAACGCCCTCGAAACGTACTCGTCGAACATCGCCAGATTGCTCGATGACGGCCCATAGCTACGTAGGAATTGAACCCAATCACTTGCCGGTGGAACCTCAATGTCAGTACGCCGTACAGAGCCGCCACGACCTTTACCGGCCTGCAACACCCCCTGTCCTATCAGGGAGTCACGCGTCTGCCAATAAAACTCATCTCTTAGCTGTGGAAACTGAATCCTGAGTTGCTCTAGCAACGACTGGTTTCCAATACTGGAACCATCAGAGGGAACGGAGGCCAACAGGGCCTCAACCAACTCATTCATGCACCAAACTCCCTCTGGCACCAGTCTTGACGGGCACCATCCAAATCAAATAACGACTGTGAATAGGGTAGGTGTACTGTAAGGCTGCGGCAGCAGCGCATATTGAGAACCATCCCTGCGATACCGCGACGTTCCATTTGCTATGTCTGTCACCTTATCTACTGACCGAGCGCGGGTAAAGACATGCTCAGTGTTTTTGGCGGCCTACTCAGGTAGCCGGCACGCAACTGCTGAATCTAGGGCGTGCTCCGCCACTAGCAAATGTCTCGCCAAGGCTCCCCTGAACTCCTGGGGCGAGGTGCCGAGGCTCTGCAGACCGTCACCGAGCGACGATTTTCTGATTCCGAATTAATGACCAATCTCTGGCTCGACTATGCAGTTGGTGACGTGCTTCGGTATTTGATGGATCAGTGCAAGGTCTACAACCACGACCTTGACGATGAGGGCATTGAAAAAATCAAGGCCACCGTCCTGTTTGCGCTCCACACCTACAGTGTTTCCCAGCTCTGGTTCGTAATGTGGAAAGTCGTCCGGGATGCTGCCAATCTCGCGAACCGCGAGTATTACAATCGGCACAAGGCAGCAGCGACGATTCCCAACAAAATTCGTAAGCAAATCGAATGGGCTAACAAGCAAGGTGGTATCGACAGATACTGGGAATGGCATTTCTTGCGTTGTTTGAAATTGACGAGTTAACAGCCGGGACGCAGGTACTGGCCAAATTTGCTCAGTTAAGCGCACAAGCGAGTCGGGGGGACGTTCAAGGTGTAGCCAGCGACTTCATGCAGGGAGCGCTCAGCAGAAATGTTTCACTTTGGGCGATGGAGCAGTTCGCGGGGCTCATACGTAATGGCCTCGACACTAATAGCACTCTTGATGAACTGGTCAGGTTCAATCCGGAAACATTTAGCGTAGCGACTAGCTAGATTTGGATCGGCGCTTCCGTTGTTTGGAGGGCGGGACAGCGCATGGTGCGATAACCAAATCAATTTATTCACGATTGGAGCATGCTGGAAAAACGGTATTCCACAGCAAAATGAAAACCAAGCAAATACTTTTAAATCAAATAGTTACAGAACATATTCAGATTACCCCGGCCCAAATACGAAGCACCTCCAAAACCCGCATTGTGCGGGTTCTGGTGGTGCTGAGGCCCTGAAAAAACGCCGCCGAACGGGCCTTCGGACTTTTCCCGCAAGACATCGCGCCCTTGGTGAACTGGTGCTGATCAATCGACACGACTAGCCTTGAAACGTCGCTGCAAAATCAGCGACCGGGTTTAGCAGCTCGGTTAATATCAAGGCATGCAATGCCACCATCCGTTCAAGCGAGCATCCGCGTTCGCTAGTCCGCGTTATGGCGGCTGTGCGTGGGGCACTTTCGAGTGCGCTGGGTTCCTTGATTCCTGGTCTGCTAACCCGCGTACAGTCGCCACCCTTTTCGTTTAGCAGCGATGTCTGGCGACTCCACCAATCAAGGAGTTGCAGTCATGAAAAAGCACAGCCCCAACCCTCCATGCCCGGGCCAATCCGGCACGGATATCTTCTGTATCGCCCAAAACATCGACCCCAAAACCCTGCTGGTACAAGCCTGCGAAACCCTCGCCTCACTGAACGCGCTCACTACCGACCTGGCTTTCGAGCTTGATGGCGCCTTTCGCCATAAACTTCTGGCCACCCAGCAATTGAGCGTCCTGGGTGAGTTGCTGGTGACGCGCGCATTGGACATTCTTGTGCCAACGGCAGATTCAGCAGCTGCGGAAAGGGCCGTTTCCTGACAGGGAACATAGCGATCCGCTTGAGCCCCCCAACAGTAAGAAAAAGGTGAGGGTCTATTTTCTTTTAAGATAAACCCCACCTTTGTTGAAACATAAGGACGTGTGCCGCAGTGAACAAGAATTCCTACGCCTACCTGATACCTGTCGTGCTGGGCGTACAGCTTCTGTTGGCCCTGCTCTTTATATGGCAGTTCAGCATTTCGCCGGCCATCCACTTCAAGCCGATCGCGGGGAAAGCCTGTTTATCCGTATCGCTCGTCCTGACCCTGGCTGCGTCCGTGATTGTCTGGCGCGTAAGAAAACCTCAGATACGGCTCGAAAAAAATGGAACCTGCTTAAGGCGTTTGCCGGGATGTTCATCGTATGCACGCTGTTATCGGTAACGCTGTTTTCGTTGGCCATTTTATGTTCAGGCGGCACCCGCAGCAGCTATACAGCTCACTACGAATATTCGTCGGGCGGAAGTAAAAGCTGCAGCGGAATCAGGGTCTTCGATCCTGAACTGAATAAGACGATTAAAATTTGCCGCCCCACGGGGATCGGTCACCGCGATGAAGTAAGGGTGGTGAAAGTCAGCAATGACCTGGGGATCGTTGTAAAAGAGGCCGTAATCCTTTGAGCGAGAAAGCCCTCCAGACACTGATCAGCAGCGATCCTTTACGCTGGCACCTTCTGGCCGTCGTCCGCGCCCTCGCCCTCCCCGACTGCTGGATCGGCGCCGGCTTCGTACGCAACGCCGTGTGGGATCACCTGCACGGTCGCCCCCTGTCACCACTGACCGGTGACGTCGACGTACTGTGGTTCGACGCCACCTGCACCAACCCCGACGAAGACCGCCGTCTCGAAGCCCTGTTACGCGCAGCAGAACCCGCCATCGACTGGTCAGTCAAAAACCAGGCGCGCATGCACCTGCGCAACGGCGACGCGCCCTACTGCAACGCCAGCGACGCCATGCGCTTCTGGCCCGAGACGGCCACCGCAGTAGCCGTCAGAAGAACCGCAGAAGACCTGTGCGAAGTATCAGCCCCTCTCGGCCTGGACGACCTGTTCAACCTCCAACTCAAACCCACACACCGCTTCGTCCAAGAAAAACACGCCATTTACCAGCAGCGCATCACCTCCAAAGGCTGGCTCACCCTCTGGCCGCTGCTGAAACAACCCTGACCCTACAAAAACCTCACATTCATTCACGAATTATTAAGAATCGCCCTCGTATACTCACCGATCGCCCGGACTGTTCCCCCGAACGGTCCCCTGCCCCGGTAGCCAGAATCCATGACGCGTTCCGCTCCTCTGCTGCTCCTGCTTGCTGCGCTGTTGTTCTTCTTTGCCCTTGGCAATCACGAGCTGCAAGGCTCGACCGAGGCCCGTGTGGCCGGGATCGCCATGGCCATGCACCTGGATAACGACTGGGTGGTGCCGCGATTGTTTCGTGAACCGTTCCTGGAAAAACCGCCCCTGAGCCTGTGGCTCGACGCCGGGGCGATTCGGCTGTTCGGCGGCACCACCTGGGCAGTGCGCCTGGCGTCGGCGTTTGCCGGGCTGTTCAGTGTGATGCTGCTGTACGGGATGCTGCGCAAGTTTGGCCGGCCCAAGACGCTGGCGTTTGTCGCGGCGTTGATGCTGGCGACCATGGCCAGTTACTGGAGCAATGTGCGCGGCGTGGGTGAAGATTCGCTGCTCACCCTCGGTATCACCATGGCCTTGCTTGCGTTCTATCAGGCCAACCGCCCCGAGTCGGAGCGCGACAGTTCCAACCTGGGCACCTGGTTGCTGTTCACCCTGGGGATGGTGATCGCTACCTTGAGCAAAGGTGTGCTGGGCCTGGCCATGCCGGGCATCGTGATCTTCGTCTATCTGGCCAGCACCAGCTTGATGGATAAACGATTCAAGCTGGGGGACTGGATCAAACCCGGGCTGTTCACGCTGCTGGCGCTGGTGCCGCTGATGATCTGGCTGGGTTTCCTGTATCAGCGCGACGGCCTTCAGGCGGTACGTGAAGTGTTGCTGACCAACAGCGTCGGGCGCTTCAGCGGCTCGTTTGTCGAAGCCGGCCACTACGAGCCGTTCTATTACTACATCGTCAAATTGCCCGAAGCGTTTTTGCCGTGGAATATCCTGGTGTACCTGGGGCTGTGGCACTTCCGCAAAAGCCTGGTGCGTAACCGCTACCGCCTGTTTTTCAGCGTGTGGCTGGTGGCGCAATTCACCTTGCTGACGCTCGCCTCCAGCAAGCGCACGGTGTACCTGATGGCGCTGACACCCGCCGCCGCCGTGCTGGCCGCCGAGTATGGCGGCGTGTTGCTGGGCTGGCTGAAAAGTCGCGGACAGGTGTCACACGTCGCCGAACATGTTTATGAACATCGCCGCGGCCTGGTGGGTGGCTTTTTCGTTGTGGTAGTTGCCTGCTACCTGATCGCTGCTTTCTGGTACGCGCCGAAGGCCGATAAGCGCCAGTCGTTTGTACCGGTGATCAGCCAGGTCCAGGCAATGCAGGCGCAAGGCAAGGAAGTGGTGTTGTATCAGGCCAACGAGCGGATCGCCGGCGCCGGGGTGTTTTACATGCAGGGTTATCTGACGATCCTGCAAACGCCGGAGGAGCTCAAAAGCTACCTCGCGGCCAAGCCCGGCAATGTGGCGTTGGTGGACAATACAGACCGGCTGAACGTGCCGGTGACGGTGGTCAAGGAGATGGCGGTCAACCGTCAGCCGTACTATTTCGTCGAGCAGTAAGGCCTGTTACCACAGCGCCAGGTCGTACGTGAGGTAAACCCGGTAGTTGTCACGATCGCTCGCATAGGTCGAGCGATACGTGGCCTTGCGCAACTCGATGCCCACGCCTTTGAAGGTGCTGTCCTGGATCACGTAGCGCAGGTTGGTGTCCGACTCCCACTCACGGGCTTCGCGGCCCTTGAAGTCACCGTTCTGGCCCTTGTAGTAACGGGTCATGAAGGTCAGGCCCGGCAGGATGGCGGCAAAGTCGTAGTCATAGCGCAGCATCCAGGTTTGCTCACCGGCCTGGATGAATTTGCCGACGCCGGCGTTGCTGAAGGAGTACACCGTCGACACGCTGGCGTAGGGCAGCGCGGTATCGCCGGTGACTTTCTGATAGCCCACCCCCAGCGCCTGCGGCCCCAGCCGATAGGTGAACAGCCCGCTGAACATGTCGCTGTCGACCTTGCCATTGCGTGCTTCGCCCGCTTCGTTGCTGATGAAGTAACGCAAATCGCTGGTCAGGCTGCCGGCACCCAATGGCTGTTTGTGCACCAGGCCGAAGAATTGCTGGCGATAGAATTCGCGCATTTCACCGTAGTACCAGGTACCGCTCAGCTTCGGCGTGAAGGCATAGGTGGCGCCGGCGAAATCAAAGTCGCTGCCCTTTTTCCCGCTGTAGCCCTGGGGATAAATATCCACGCTGTCGGTCGAGTTTCGCAGCTTGAACTTGTCCAGATGCCCGGCGTGCACGTACAGGTTACGGATGCCGCTGTACTCCACTTGAGTGCCCTGGAACGTTTGCGGCAACAGCCGGCCATCGTTGTATACCAGCACCGGAATTTTCGGCAGCAGCGTACCGGTTTTCACCACGGCTTCGCCGATGCGCATCTTGGCGGTCACCCCCAGGCTGGAGAATTCGCTGGCCGCGCGGCCGTCGTCGTGCACGGGCAATAAGCCGGTGCCGGCATGGGCGCGGCTGGAGTCGAGCCGGATCCCCGACAGCCCCAACGCATCCAGGCCAAAACCCACCGTGCCCTCGGTATAGCCCGATTGCAGGTTGAGCAAAAAGCCCTGGGCCCACTCCTTGCGGTCCTCGCCGCCGTCGCGGTAACCGTCGTTGAAGTAGTAATTGCGCAAGGTCAATTTACCGTGGGAATCCTCCCAGAAACCCTGGGCCATCAACGCCGGTGACAGGCTCGCCAACAAGCCTGCGCACACCACTCCTCCCCTCGTGAAAAGCTCACGCATAACCGTCTCCCGAATGCCGTATTGTGGTTTTTTATGGGCAGTTGCTGCCTGCGACAGGCTGGACGGCGTGTCGCATTGCGGCGGACACTAACGGCTGATCGAACCCCCGGCAACGTTATGCGAGAAGCGCATCAGGCTATGCGCAAAGCCCTCAAACCACAGGAAAAACACGGTGAATCTCAAGCAGCTCGAAGCCTTCAAGGCGATCATGTCCACCGGTTCGACCATCGGTGCGGCGACCCGCATGGGCCTGTCGCAATCGGCGGTCAGCCGGTTATTGAGCCAGTTGGAAGAGGCCTTGGGTTTCGCGTTGTTCCTGCGCAAAAAGGGCCGCTTGATGGCCACCCCGGAGGCTGAAGAACTGCTCACCGAAGTGGCCGGTCTGGTGGACGGCATGCAGCGTATCCAGCGCCTGGCGGATGAGATGCGCGTGGGCCGTTCGCGCAAGAGCCTGATCAAGGTCGGGGTGCCCCCCAGCATGACCCAGGAGCTGCTGCCACGGATCGTCGCCGAGTTTCTCAAGGGCCGTGAAGACATCGTCGTCGAGTTGCTGACCGGTTCCTACGACATGATCGAACGGGCCGTGCTCGACCGTTCCGCCGACCTCGGTTTTGTGCGCTTGCCCACCGAGATTCCCGACTTCGAGATTGAACCGGTGCTGGAAACCGAAGGCGTGTGCGTGATGCCGGCGGACCATCCGTTGGCCCGGCATGCCTGTATCGAGGTGCAGCACCTGCGGGATGTGCCGCTGGTGATGCTGGGCCGGCAACGGGCGCTGCGGGCCGAGTTGAACCAGGTGTTTCGCGCGGCCAACCTGACGCCGCAGGTGCGGGTCGAAGTGCATTCGGTGGGCGCCGCGTGCAGCTTTGTCGCCGAGGGGTTGGGGGTATCGATCGTCAATGGTTTGCTGGCCAGTCACTTCATGCATTTGCCGATTGTGGTCCGCCCGTTTCGGCCGGCATTGCCCTATGCATTCGGCCTGGCGTTTCGTGCGAATGAGCCCCGGTCCAAAGTGGTGACGGCGTTTGCCGAGCATCTCAAGCAGCGCCTGGCCGCACAAAACGCATAGCCCAACCCAACCCGCGCATAACGTTGTCGCCGCTAAAACTTTGCCCTAGTGTCCGCTCCACAAGTGTCACCCGACACAACAATAACAGCGCACACCGGGGCAACCAGCATGACCGAACCGCAGATCGTTCGTACCCACTCGCCGACTGAAACGCCGGTGGAAAAACCCGCGCAACGCAAGCAGATCAACCCGGCCATCATCCTGTTGAGCATCGTGCTGCTGGCCGTCGCCTTCACCTACGCGGTGAACTCGGGCAAGTTCCAGCGCCAGAATGGCCTGGTGGTTCCCGGCTCCTACCAGGTGCTGGAGAAACACGATTCCCTCGGCCAACTGTTCTCCCTGGAACCGCGCAAGGCCGGCGATACAGTCGCCCGGCCGGTGTCACTGGTGGAAGGTTTCATGGCCATTCCCCAGGGCATCGAAAAACGCGCGGCGCTGATTTTCATGGTGCTGTTCATCGGTGGGATGTTCGGCGTATTGAACAAGGCCGGGGTGATCGACGCCGGTCTTGAGCGCTTGCTGGGGCTGACCCGAGGCAATATCTACGTGCTGGTGCCGAGCCTGATGCTGGTGTTTTCCGCCGGCAGCACCTTCATGGGCCTGGCCAAGGAATTCATCCTGATCGTGCCGTTGATGGTGGCCATGGCCAACCGCCTGGGGCTGTCGAACCTGATCGGGCTGGCCATCGTGACCATCTCGGTGAAGATCGGCTACCTGGCCTCCATCTCCAACCCGGTGGCGCTGTCCGTGGCACAACCGATGGTGGGGCTGCCGATTTTCAGCGGCTTGAGCATGCGCGTCCTGGCCTACTGCACGTTCCTGCTGGTGGGCATCGCATTCGTGTTGTGGAGCATCCGCAAGCACGGCTTTGATGCCAGCGCGCAGATCACCTTCGAACGCAAACCGCTGCCCCTGCGCCACCTGCTGAACCTGATCGTACTCGGTGCGGGCATTGGTTTCCTGGTGTACGCCTCCAACCGCTGGGAGTGGAAATACCACGAGCTGTCGGCGTTCTACCTCCTGCTGACCGTGGCCTTCAGCGTGATCGCCGGGCTCGGCGCCAGCACCGCCGCCAGCGCGTTTGTCGACGGCATGAAAAAGGTGCTGATTGCCGGCGTGTTGATCGGCCTGGCGACCGCCGTGGAAATCATCCTCAGCACCGGCCAGGTGCTCGACACCATCGTCAACAGCCTGGCCAACCTGGTGGGCGATCACGGCCCGGTGGTCTCGGCCTATGGCATGTTCTTCGCGCAATTGGGGCTGGATGTGCTGATCCCTTCCACCTCGGGCCAGGCGGCGGTGACCATGCCGATCTTCGGGCCGCTGGGGCAACTCTCCGGCGTCAGCCCGCAAACCACGGTGTTCGCGTTTTTGATGGGCAACGGCCTGACCAACATGATCACCCCGACCTCCAGCGGCCTGTTGGTATTGCTGGCCACCGCCAACGTCGGCTGGGGCCAGTGGGCGCGCTACATCCTCCCGCTGTTTCTGATTTATGCCGTGCTGGCGATGGTGCTGTTGGCCATTGCCGTAGGCACCGGGTACTGAACCGATGAGTGTTTTTTCCATGCAGACGCTGCACAACCAGATGATCGCCATGCGCGACGGCATCCACCTCGCCACCGACATCTACTTGCCCCAAGGTCCCGGCCCGTTTCCGGTGGTGATCGAACGCACGCCCTACGACAAAAGCAAACCGTCGCGCTCGGAAATACAGCTCGACGGCCAGCACATCTCCCGCGAGCAAATGGCCGCGCGGTTTACGGCCCAAGGCTTTGTCGCGATCTTCCAGGATTGCCGCGGGCGCTACGCCTCCGAAGGTGTGTTCACCAAATACACCGCCGAGGGCGAGGATGGGTTCGACACCCTGGCCTGGATCGTCGAACAGCCGTGGTGCAACGGCAAGATCGGCAGCATGGGCCTGTCCTACGCCGCCCACACCCAACTGGCGATGGCCTGTCTGCACCCGCCGGGCCTGCACAGCATGGTCCTGGACAGTGGCGGCTTCGCCAATGCCTACCAGTGCGGGATTCGCCAGGGCGGCGCACTGGAACTCAAACAGGCCACCTGGGCGTTTCGCCAGGCCAAGGAAAGCCCGGCGGCGCTGGCAGACCCGGCGATCCTCGAGGCCCTGGAACAGGAAGATATCCACCAGTGGTTCACGCGCATGCCCTGGCAAGCCGGGCACTCGCCTCTGCGGCATGTGCCGGAATATGAGGCGTATTTGCTGGAGCAATGGGCCCAGGGCGACTTCGGCCCGTATTGGCAGGCGCCGGGAATTTACGCCGAGGGGCATTACCAGGATTTGCCGGATATTCCGGTGCTGTTCATGTCCAGTTGGTATGACGCCTATGTCAGCTCGACCCTGGCCAACCATGCAGCTTTCAGCGCCGGCACCACTTCGGCACATCAATTGATCATGGGCCCGTGGCTCCACGGCGATCGCAATATCACCCACAGTGGTGAGGTTGAATTCGGCGCCCTGGGTGCCTTCGACGGCCAGGTCGCCAGGGACTGGCTGAGCTGTCGCCTGGACTGGTTTGAGCGCGCCCTCAAGGACACACCGCTGCCGGGCCCGGCATCGGTGAAGGTGTTTTTGATGGGCGGCGGCACGGGCGTGCGGGATCAACAGGGTCGCCTGCAACACGGCGGTCGCTGGATCGAAAGCAGCCAATGGCCGCTGCCGGGCAGCACCCAGATGACCTTGCACCTCACCGCGCAGCGGCGCCTGCAACGTGAACTACCCAGCACCGAGAGCCAGCTCAGCTACTGCGCCGACCCGGCCAACCCCGTGCCGACCGTCGGCGGTGCGCTGACATCCGGGGCCCCCATTTTTGTCGGCGGCGCGTTCGACCAGCGCGAGCGGGCCGACTTCTTTGGTACCCGTGGCGACAATCGCCCCCTGGCCGAACGTGACGATGTCTTGAGCTTCCAGACCGAGCCCCTCACTCAGGACTTGATCGTCGCAGGCCCTCTTTCCATTGAGCTGTGGATCGACAGCGATGCACCCGATACTGATATCACCGCCAAACTGGTGGATGTCTACCCCGATGGTTTCGCCATGAATATCACCGACGGCATTCGTCGCGCCCGCTACCGTGACTCGTGGGAGCAACCCACATGGCTGACCCCAGGAAAGCCGGTCAAGGTAGTGATCGAACCCTTCGCCACCTGCAACCTGTTCCAGCGCGGTCATCGCCTGCGCCTGGACATTGCCGGCAGCAACTTTCCGCGGTTCGATGTCAACCCCAATAGCGGTGAAGCACCCGGCCAGGCGCAATACCCGAGGGTCGCGCGCAACACCGTGCACATGACACCGCGATATCCCTCGCGCATGGTGTTGACCGTGACCCCGTGCGCAGAGGCCAACTGACTACCGTTGGTCGCTCACGATCCATAAACCCAGCCGCCACGAAAAAACCGTTTCAGCTCTCGCCAGGCCTGCCGATACCCCCTGACTACCCATCGGCTGGTCGCTACTTCCAGCAACCGGATGTACCCGCAAATCTGTTCCTGGAGGAATGCGATGAATAGTTGGTTCGGCAACATCAGCGTCAATATGAAACTGGGCCTGGGCTTCGGCCTGGTCCTGGTGCTTACTTCGATCCTCGCGCTCACTGGCTGGACCAGCCTGGGCGGCCTGATCGACCGCAGCAACTGGATGAGCGACATCACCCAGCTCAATGCTTCGCTGACCAAACTGCGGATCGTGCGCCTGCAATATATGCTGGCCAACGGTGACGAAGGCGTGGCGCAAAACGTGCAGACCAACCTCGACAGTTTTTCGGCCCAGCAACAAAAGCTGCTGGACAGCTTCAAGAGCCCGGACAACCTCAAGCTGCTCAACGAGCAGAAAGCGATCATCACCGCCTACCAGCAATCCCTGAACAAAATGCGTGAGGCTTACCGCAACGGCAACGCCGCACGCCAGGTCATGGGTGACAAGGCGGACATCGCCAATGCGCAGATCGGTGCCCTGGATTCCAGCGTACGGCAGATGCCCGACAGCGCTGAGCGCTTCACCCAGTTCCAGGCCGTGACCAGCGCCAAGGAACAATTCCAGCTGGCCCGCTACGAAGTGCGCGGCTACACCGGCAACGTCAACGCCGAGACTGAAGCCCGTGCGGCCGCGCAGATCGAGAAAGCCATCGACGGTTTGAAAGACCTGCACGCAGCCTTCGGCGCCAGCCAGCAAACCGCCCTGAGCTCACTGGAAACGGCCCTCGGTGCCTATCGCAGCGCGGTGCAGAACTACAAGGCAGCCAACGCCAACATCGTCTCGGCCCGGGCAGAAATGACCACCCAGGGCACCGACATCGTCACCATCAGCGACAAGCTGTATGACATCCAGCTGCAACGCCGCGACGCCGAAAGCGCACAGGCCCGCAGCCTGCAACTGATCAGCACGTTGCTGGCGTTGCTGGTGGGCATCGTGGCGGCCGTGATCATCACCCGCCAGATTACCCGCCCACTGCGCGAGACCCTTGCCGTGGTGGAACGCATCGCTTCCGGCGACCTGAGCCACAACATCCAGGTCACGCGTCGCGACGAGCTCGGCGTGTTGCAACAAGGCATCCAGCGCATGGGCACAACCCTGCGTGAGCTGATCAGCGGCATCCGCGACGGCGTCACCCAGATCGCCAGCGCTGCCGAAGAGTTGTCGGCGGTCACCGAACAGACCAGCGCCGGGGTCAACAGCCAGAAGATCGAGACCGATCAAGTGGCCACCGCCATGCACGAGATGACCGCCACCGTGCAGGAAGTCGCGCGTAACGCCGAACAAGCCTCCCAGGCTGCCTCGGCCGCCGACGGTGAAGCCCGTGCCGGTGACAAGGTGGTGGCCGAAGCCATCGCCCAGATCGAACGCCTGGCTGCCGAAGTGGCCCGCTCCACCGACGCCATGACGCACCTGCAGCAAGAGAGCAACAAGATCGGCAGCGTGATGGACGTGATCAAGGCCGTGGCCGAGCAGACCAACCTGCTGGCACTCAACGCCGCCATCGAAGCCGCCCGTGCCGGTGAAGCCGGTCGCGGTTTTGCGGTGGTCGCCGATGAGGTGCGCGGCCTGGCCCAGCGTACCCAGAAATCCACCGAAGAAATCGAAGGCCTGGTGGCCGGTTTGCAGAACGGGACCCAGCAAGTGGCCGCCGTGATGAACAACAGCCGCAGCCTCACCGACAGCAGCGTCGAACTGACGCGCAAGGCCGGTGTGTCACTGGAAAACATCACCCGTACGGTGTCGAATATCCAGTCGATGAACCAGCAGATTGCCGCCGCTGCCGAACAGCAAAGTGCCGTGGCTGAAGAGATCAGCCGCAGTATTGTGAACGTGCGGGACGTGTCGGAGCAGACGGCTGCGGCCAGCGACGAGACAGCCAAGTCAAGTGTGGAGCTGGCGCGCCTGGGCGGGCAGTTGCAGCAGATGGTCAGCCACTTCCGGGTGTAAACCCACCTTCAACGCAAGCACCTTCAAACTGTGGCGAGGGAGCTTGCTCCCGTTGGGCCGCGAAGCGGCCCCAGTCCAAACAACCGAGACCGTTCAGGTAAACCCGGCGCCTGGTTTTGGGGCTGCTGCGCAGCCCAACGGGAGCAAGCTCCCTCGCCACATCAGAACGGGTTCAAACCGCTACTTCTTCGACAAACACCAACCGGTTCCCCGACGGGTCGCTAATGCTCATCTCACGACTGCCCCACGGCGTGTCTTCAATTCCGGGCTTGGCGTTGCGGTAGTTTTTGGCCAGCAACTGCTGCTGGTATGCCTCCAGTCCCTGGGCTTGAATCCGCACCGCCGCACCCGGCGAGCAGTCGCCATGGTGCTCGGACAGGTGCAGCACGCATTCCCCCAGCGACACCTGCAGGTACAACGGAAAATTGTCTTCAAACCGGTGCTGCCAATCGACCTTGAACCCCAGGAAGTCGACGTAGAACTCCAGCGTCTTGGCCTCGTCGAAACTGCGCAGAATGGGGGTGACTTTTCCTAAGTGCATGGCGATTGCTCCGTGTTTGAGGGCGGCCACTATAAAGCCGCAAACCCTTTACGCAAATCCCCGCTGCGCGCCAGGAATCGTCCGGGCCGCTGGCCGTTGGGCTGCCCGTCGCTGTAGCTCAGCACGCCGTTGACCCACACACCGTCAATCCCTTGCGCCGCACGCTGCGGCTCCTTGAAGTCAGCCACATCGCGCACCCGCAACGGATCAAACAACACCAGGTCCGCCCAGTGCCCTTCGCGAATTTCACCGCGTTCGGCCAGGCCAAAACGCGCCGCCGACAAGCCGGTCATCTTGTGCACCGCGGTGTGCAGCGGGAACAACCCAAGGTCCCGGCTGAAATGCCCCAGCACCCGTGGAAACGCGCCCCACAAGCGTGGATGAGGGAACGGATCTTCCGGCAGACCATCCGAGCCAATCATCGACAGCGGATGCGCCAGGATGCGCTGCACATCCGTCTCATCCATCCCGTAATACACCGCGCCGGCAGGTTGCAGGCGACGGGCCGCGTCCATCAGCGGCACTGCCCACTCGGCGGCAATGTCCTGCAGGTCCCGCCCGCCCATTTCCGGATGCGGCGTGGACCAGGTGATGGTGATACGAAACGCATCGGTGACTTGCTTGAGGTCCAGGGTCGAAGAACTGGCCGCATAGGGATAGCAATCGCAGCCCACCGGATGGGTCTTCGCCGCGTGTTCCAGCGAGGCCAACAGTTGCGGGCTGCGACCCCAGTTACCGGCGCCCGCGCACTTGAGGTGGGAAATGATCACCGGCGCCCTGGCGTGGCGGCCAATCTGAAACGCCTCGTCCATGGCCTCCAGCACCGGCTCGAATTCGCTGCGCAAATGCGTGGTGTACACCGCGCCGAACGCCGTGAGTTCTTCACTCAGCTGCAGCACTTCATCGGTCTCGGCGTTGAACGCACTGGCGTACGCAAGGCCGGTGGATAACCCCAGGGCACCGTCCGCGAGACTCTCCTGCAACTGCGCGCGCATCGCGGTGATTTCGCCGGGCGTGGCGGTGCGCTGCAGGTCGTCCATATGGTTGCTGCGCAGCGCCGTGTGGCCGATCAGCGCCGCCACGTTGACTGCCGGGTGGGCGCTTTCCACCGCCGCGCGGTAATCGGCAAAACGCGGATAGGCGAAAGCCTCACGCTTGCCGAGCAGGTTCATCGGGTCCGGCGGATCAGCCCGCAGGCTCACCGGCGAAGCGCTGATGCCGCAGTTGCCGACGATCACCGTGGTCACGCCCTGGCTGAGCTTGGGCAGCATCTGCGGGTGACGAATCACCACCGTGTCGTCGTGGGTGTGCACGTCGATAAACCCCGGCGCCAGCACGCGCCCGGTGGCGTCGATTTCATGCTCGGCGCTGTCTTGGGACAGGTCGCCGATTTTCTCGATACGCCCTTCGCGCAACGCCACATCGGCGACATAGCCGGGGGTGTTGCTGCCATCAATGATCAAAGCCTGGCGGATCAGCGTGTGGTACTTCATCTCAGTCTCCAAGCGGCAGGCTGTCGGGGCCGCCGCGATAATCGTCCAGGGCCAGCTTGATCCGTCGCAGGCGTTCCTGGTTGTCGTCCGGCATGGCCAGGGCCAGCTCGGTGGCGAGCACGTCGATGGCCAACAGCATTCCGTAGCGCGCCGCCGTTGGCTTGTAGATAAAACTGGTTTCCGCCGGTTGCAGCGGCAGCAGCACGTCGGCCAGCTGCGCCAGCGGGGAGTCCGGCAGGGTGATGGCGATGATTTTTGCGCCGTAGTTGCGTGCCAGCGCCACAACGCCCAATACCTCCGGGGTGATGCCGGTCAGGGAGCAGACGATCAGCGCATGTTCCGGGCCCAGCGTGGCGGCGGTCACGCGCATCATTACCGGGTCGTGGCAGGCGGCGATCGAGTAGCCCAGGCGCACCAGGCGCACTTGCAACTCGTCACTGCACAGGCTCGACGGCCCGCCCATGCCGAACGCGTGGATCATCCGCGCATTGCCCAGCAGGCTCACGGCGTCGACAAAACTGCGCTGGTTGAAACCGGACAAGTGCCGGCGCAACGTCGCCTCGATATCGCTGAGAATCTGCCGGTGAAACGCCGACTGCTCAGGCAGGCCCGCCGGGTCGAGGAAACGGCTGCCAACCCCGCTGGCCTGGGCCAGTTGCAGGCGCAGGTCGCGCAGGTCACGGCACCCGACACTGCGGGCAAAGCGCGACAAGGTGGCGGTGCTGACCTCGGCACGTTGAGACAACTCTTCCAGGCTGGCGGACGCTGCAAAGCCGACGTCATCGAGCATCAGCTTGGCGATACGCCCTTCGCCGGCGCTGAAGGAATCCTGGCGGGCGCGGATCTGGTAGAGGATGTCCATCGGTTCGGCTCCGGGTTACAAAATGCAGGACAGGCCATAAGTCAGACCGAAGGCGACCACTGAAATCAGGGTCTCCAGCACGGTCCAGGTCTTGAAGGTCTGGATCACCGTCATATTGAAGTATTCCTTGATCAGCCAGAAGCCGCCGTCGTTCACGTGGGAAAAGATTACCGAGCCCGCACCGGTGGCCAGCACCAGCAATTCCGGGTGGGGATAACCCAGGCCCATGGCGACGGGTGCTACTACGCCCGAGGCGGTGGTCATGGCCACCGTAGCCGAGCCGGTGGCGATGCGCATCAACGCGGCGAACAGCCAGCCCATCACCAGCGGCGACAAATTGAAGGCATGCGCCAAGCCGAGGATTTCATTGGTGACGCCAGCGTCTACCAGGATCCGGTTAAGGCCGCCGCCCGCGCCCACCAGCAAGGTGATGCTGGCGGTCGGCGCCAGGCATTCGTTGGTGAACTTGAGGATCGATTCGCGGTTGAAACCCTGGGCCAGGCCCAGCGTCCAGAAACTCACCAGGGTCGCCACCAGCAACGCGATCACCGAGTTGCCGATAAACAACAGGAACTGGTTGAACGCGGTACCCGGCGTGGAAATCAGGTTGGCCCAGCCACCGATCATCATCAGCACCACCGGCAACAGGATGGTGCCCATGGTCAGGGCAAAACTCGGCAAACGGGTGCGCGGTTCGCGGTCGATGAACTGGCGTTCCAGCGGGTTTTCCGCCGGCAGGTGAATGCGCGGCACGATAAATTTAGCGTACAGCGGCCCGGCAATGATTGCGGTGGGTATGCCGATCAAAATCGCATACAGCACCGTCTGCCCCACCGACGCGTTATAGGCCAGCACCGCCATCATCGCCGCCGGATGCGGCGGCACCAGTGCATGCACCACCGACAGGCCCGCTACCATTGGCAGACCGACCATCAGGATCGACACGCCCACCCGCCGTGCCACGGTAAACGCGATCGGCACCAGCAACACAAAACCGACCTCGAAAAACAGCGGCAGCCCCACCAGGAACGCAATGCACACCATCGCCCAGTGCGCGTTGCGCTCGCCGAACCGGTTGATCAGCGTGCGCGCCACCTGCTCGGCGCCGCCGGATTCGGCCATCATCTTGCCGAGCATCGTCCCCAGCGCGACCACCAGCGCAATATGCCCCAGCGTCTTGCCGACGCCCGCCTCGTAGGAGCCCATGATCGTGTCCGCCGGCATCCCGGCCAACAGCGCCAGGCCGATGGACACCAGGGTGATGACGATAAACGGGTTGAGCCGGTAACGCGCGATCAATACGATCAATGCAATGATGGCGATGGCGGCGTAGATCAACAGCCAATACCCCGGTGATGCGGCCATGCGGTACTCCTCGGAAAGGGTCACGTCGAATAGGTTGTGAAAGTCATAAATCATTACCGAGGTGGATTTTCAATTTTCATGAAAGTAATTTTCGCCCACGGATAAGCCTTGTCGCGCAGGGACATGCCCGGGGCCAGTGGATGAAAATTCGGGGGGCGTTCTTACATGAAGATCGCCGGGGCTGGAAACTCAACGGCGCAGGCCGAGTCTTAGACTGCACACCGACTCATGACCAGGAAAACCCAGAATGAATCGTAAACACCTGCTTGTTCCGTTCGCCGCCAGCGCACTGCTGCTGGCTTTGTGCGGCACGGCGTCGGCCGACGAGAACCCGGCGCTGAAAAAATGCATGGACGGCGCCAACACCACCGCCGACATGGTCGATTGCAACACCAAGGAAACCAAGGTTCAGGACGCGCGCCTGAACACCGCCTACAAAGCTGCCATGACGGCCATGGAAGGCACCCGTAAACAGCAATTGCAGGATGTGCAGCGCCAGTGGATCAAATTTCGTGATGCCAATTGCGGCTTCATCGGCTCGGCCACCGGCGGCACCATTGACCAGGTCAACGGTTCCGGCTGCGTGCTGGACATGACCCAGACCCGCGCCCAGGAGCTGGAAAACCTGGTCGGGCCCTGATGGTCAAGCACACCCTGCGTAGCAGCGGTCGAGTAGAACGAGGCCGCGTTCGGCTGCGCAGCAGTCGTAAAACCTGAGACTTCGGTGTATCAGGCACACCGCAGACGCAGCCTCGCCAAGGCTCGACAGCTGCTACGCAATCGCACCTCTGCGGAGCAGCAGTCGTAAAACCTGAGACATCGGTGTGTCAGGCACACCGCAGACGCAGCCTCGCCAAGGCTCGACAGCTGCTACGCAATCGCACCTCTGCGGAGCAGCAGTCGTAAAACCTCAGACTTCGGTGTGTCAGGCACACCGCAGACGCAGCCTCGCCAAGGCTCGACAGCTGCTACGCAATCGCACCTCTGCGGTCAGTCGTGCTGTACCCGGGCGCGCTTGAGCAGTTTGCGGCAGCGCTCGGACAGGTGCAGCACCCGCAGGTGCTTGCCAGCCTTGGTATAGCGCTCCCGCAGGGTCATCAGCGCGGCAATCGCCGAGTAATCGACGAAGCTCAAGTGACGGCAATCCAGCGTCACCTGGGCCGGGTCGTTGGCCGGGTCGAACCGGTTGAGAAACGGCGTGGTCGAGGCAAAGAACAGCGTGCCGTGCACCCGATAGAGTTTGCTGCCGTCCGGCTCCATATGCTCATCGGCATATAACTCACGCGCTTGCTGCCAGGCAAAGTTCAGCGCCGCAATCACAATCCCGCACAGCACCGCCGTCGCCAGGTCGGTGAACACGGTAATCACCGTCACCGCCATGATCACCAGCACGTCGTTGAGCGGCACCTTGTTGATCACCCGCAACGAAGCCCAGGCAAACGTCTGCTGGGACACCACGAACATCACCCCCACCAACGCCGCCAGCGGAATGCGCTCGATCAGCGGTGACAGAAACAGAATGAACAGCAGGATCATCACCCCGGCAAATACCCCGGAGAAACGCCCACGCCCGCCAGAGCTGAGGTTGATCACGGTTTGCCCGATCATCGCGCAGCCGCCCATGCCGCCGAACAGGCCCGAGACCATATTCGCCGCGCCCAGGGCCACGCTTTCGCGATCCGGGTAGCCACGGGTTTCGGTGATTTCGTCGGTGAGGTTGAGGGTCAGCAGGGTTTCCAGCAGGCCGACCATGGCCATCAGGATCGCGTAGGGCGCGATGATGTGCAGGGTTTCCAGGGTCCAGGGAATCTGCGGCAACGCGAAGCTCGGCAGGCCGCCGGCAATGTGGGCCATATCGCCCAGGGTGCGGGTTGGCAGGCCCAGCAGGTACACCGCCAAACCGACGCCAAGGATCGCCACCAGGGCCGGCGGTACGGCGCGGGTCAGGCGCGGCAGCAGGTAGACAATGGCCATGGTTGCCGCGACCAGCCCGGTCATCACATACAGCGGCGTGCCGCTGAGCCAGCTGTCACCGCTCTTGAAGTGTTCCAGTTGCGCCAGGGCAATGATGATCGCCAGGCCGTTGACGAACCCGAGCATCACCGGGTGCGGCACCATGCGCACCAGCTTGCCCAGGCGTAACAGGCCGAAAGCTACCATGATCAACCCGCCCAGCAGCACCGTGGCCAGCAGGTACTGCACGCCGTGTTGCACCACCAGCGCGACGATCACCACCGCCATCGAGCCGGCGGCACCGGAGACCATGCCGGGCCGGCCGCCGAACAGCGCGGTGAGGGTGCAGATGATGAATGCGCCGTAGAGGCCCATCAGCGGGTTGAGGTGAGCCACCAGGGCAAAGGCGATGCATTCGGGCAGCAAGGCAAAAGACGTGGTGAGTCCGGCCAGGGCGTCGGCGCGCAGACGGGTGAGGTTCATTGAAGTACCGGGGAGTTGCGGGGATAAGGCTGGGGATGGTACGGAATTGGGCGCTGCGGAGCCAGCGATTGTGGCCAATTCTGTGGCGAGGGAGCTTGCTCCCGCTGGGCTGCGAAGCAGCCCTAAAAAGAACACTGCGGTGTTTCAGTTCAATTTTGACAACCGGTTTGGGACTGCTGCGCAGTCCAGCGGGAGCAAGCTCCCTCGCCACAAAAAACAGGGACCACGCAGCCTGGCATCAAACCATCTCGTTGCGAATCCACTCGACTACGGAGGTCCGCTTCGGCGCCCACCCCAGCAATTCCCGCGCATGCTTGCCACGCACCCGGCTGTTGGAGCCCAACCCATAATTGGCCATCTCATAACCCCACTCGGCCTCGGCATCCGCCAATGGCCAATCCTGTGGCTTGCCCAGCTTCAGCGCTTCGGCAATCGCGGTGGTCATGTCGACAAACGCCGCTTCGCCACTCTCCACAAAGTAGAAAGTACCCGGCACATTCTTTTCCAGCGCCAGCAGGTAAAGCGCAACCACGTCTTCAATGTGCACGTTGGACCAGATGTTCTGGCCAGTGCCCACATGACGCACTACACCACTCTTGCGCGCCTGCTTGAGCAAGCGCGGCAATTGCACGCTGTCGCGCTTCACGCCCAGGCTGTGGCCGTAGATCAGGGTGTTGCAGATCACCGCCGAGTTCACGCCGTCTTTGGCGGCAGCCAGGATCAGATTGTCGATGGCCACCCGGGCAGCCTTGTCGACGGTCGGCTCCGGCAGGTTGTCCTCAAAGTAGATGACATCGCTCGACTTACCGCCCGACGCATCACCAACGATGCTCGAACCGCTGGTGTGCAGGAAGGTCTTGTTGGAACTGCGCAGCGCGGCCAGCAAGGTTTCGACGGCGCCGCGATGGTCGCTGCTGGCGGCGTTGATCACGGCATCAGCCTTCTTCGCTTGCTCGGTCAACAGCGCACCGTCATCCAGTGTGCCGATTACCGGGGTGATGCCCAGTGCGGTCATTGCTTCAGCCTGCTCGGCACTGCGCACCAAACCGGTAACTTTGTGGCCGGCATTGACCAGGCCAGTGGCGATGGAACCGCCGATAAAACCGGCAGCGCCGGTAATGAATACGTTCATGGAGGTGTCTCCCTGCGTGAGTAATTGATGGACTCAGTATTGCGGACCTATCCGTGCGGAATAAGTCCGTATTGACCAATTCAATCTTGCGCAGGGGTCACGAATCAGCTGGCGTAGCTGGCCAGCTTGCCCTGGATAAAGTCCAGGAAGCACTGGATGCGCAAGGCCAATTGCGAGTTGCGGTAGTACACCGCGTTGATCGGCTGGCGATAGCCGCTGTTGAACTCCGCCAGCACCGGTATCAGGCGCCCGGTCTTGATGTCCTGGGCGGTCATGAAGTCCGACAGACAGGTGATGCCCTGCCCTTCCAGCGCCAGCTGGCGCAAGGTTTCACCGCTGGAAGCGGCAACGCCCGGCTGGATCTGCCAGCGATCCCCGTGCACATGGCGCAGCGGCCAGTGGTTGAGGGTTTCGGTCTGGGTGAAGCCGAGCAAGGTGTGTTCGGCGAGTTCGGCAACGGTGCCGGGCGTGCCGTGCTGTTTCAGGTACGCCGGGCTGGCGAGGATATGCAGCGGGCTGCAACCCAGGGAGCGGGCGTGCAGGGTCGAGTCCGCCAGGGCGCCGATGCGGATCGCAATGTCGGTGCTCTGCTCCAGCAGGTCGATGATCAGGTCGTTGCTGTTCAGCTCCAGCTGGATGTCCGGGTACAGGCCGCGAAACTCGGCGATGTACGGCACGATCGCGTGCAGCATGAATGGCGACGCCGCGTTGATCCGCAAGCGCCCCGACGGGGTTTGCTGGCGCGACGACAGGCGCTCTTCCAGGTCGTCCATCTGTTCGAGGATCACCTTGGCCCGCTCGAAGAAATACTTGCCCTCCTCGGTCAGGTCCATGCGCCGGGTGGTGCGGTTGATCAGGGTGGTGTCGAGCTTGGCTTCCAGGCGCGACAGGGTGCGGCTGACCGCTGACGGCGTCTGCCCGACCTGTTCGGCTGCGGCGGAAATCGACCCGCATTCAATCACGCAGACGAAGATCTGTAGCTCATCGGATCGGGCTTTCAACGTGAATCCTCTTTATAGCGGCTGCACGGATACTAGCCGCATTACAGACTCAGGTTAAACACCTGGGCCAGATGCTGCTCATAACGCGCCACGTCGGCTTCGATGGCCGGGCGTTTCATCACGTCCACGCACAGGAAGGTCGGCAGGCCGGTCATGCCGAGGAATTCGTTGGCCTTGTGAAACGGGAAGTAGACCGCGTCCACGCCCTTGGCTTCGAAGAAGTCGGTAGGGTCGTCGAAGGCTTGCTGCGGGGCGTTCCAGGTCAGGGACAGCATGTATTGCTTGCCCTGGACCAGGCCGCCGCTGCCGTATTTCTGCGAAGAGTCGGAACGGGTGCGGCCGTCGCTGGCGTACAGGCTGCCGTGACCTTCGGTGAAGACTTCGTCGATGTACTTCTTGACGATCCATGGGGCGCCCATCCACCAGCCGGGCATCTGGTAGATGATCACGTCGGCCCAGAGGAACTTGGCGACTTCTTCGGCCACGTCGTAGCCGGCGTCGATGTGGGTTTCCTTGACGTCGACGCCGCCACGGTCGAGCACGGCCAGGGCGGCTTCATGCAGGGTGCTGTTGTAGCGACCGTCGGAGTGGGCGAATTTTTTACCACCGTTGAGCAGCAGAACTTTTTTCATGAAGGTGCCTAAAGATTAAAAATGTCTGAAGGCAGGGTAACGGGGTCGGCGCTTTGGAATAAGCGTCGGGCAGGCAAAATACATTTGATCAAATCGCACGAATCAATAACGCATTCTTAACCACTGATCAGCAGATGCCCACCCAGCGCAGCCATGCCGATAAAGAACACGCGCTTGAACAACACGGCACTGATGCGTTGGCGCAGGGCCTGGCCCAGCCACATCCCGAGCAGCGCCGGAACCAGCGCCAGTAGCGAGGCATTCAACTCGCCGCCGCCCAGGCTGCCGCGCCAGAACAAACCGGCGGCCAGAGCCAGGGTCGAGACGGTGAACGACAAGCCCAGCGCCTGCACCAGTTGGTCGCGGTTCAAGCCCAAGGCTTGCAGATACGGCACCGCCGGAATCACGAATACGCCAGTGGCCGAGGTGATGACACCGGTCAGCACGCCGCACAACGGCCCCAGCCAGCGCTCGGTGGCCGGGCTGACCTTGAACGTCGGCAGCAGCAACCCGCTCAAGGCATACACCAGCAACGCCCCGCCCAACGCCCGCACCACCCAATGCCCGCCGTCCATACCGAGCCACAACGAGCCCAGCCCGGTGCCGAGGAAAATCAGCAGGAGCATCGGCCACAGGCGTTTGATCAAGGCGCTCAGGTGACCGCCGAACGCCAGTTGCCAGAGGTTGGTGACGGTGGACGGGATGATCAGCAACGCCGCAGCCTGCGCCGGCAACATAGCCAGGCCGAGCATGCCCATGGCGACGGTGGGCAGGCCCAGGCCGATCACGCCCTTGACCGTGCCAGCCAGCATAAACGTGCCAATCACCAGTAATGTCAGGGCCTGGCCGAGGTTTTGGTAGAACGCGAGTAAAGTATTCATGGGTTGATTTTGCGGGTTTGGGTGATGTCTGAAAATTCGCCATATACTGAGGCAGCCTCTTGTTTTGCGTGAGGCTGATGACGCCATCGCAGGCAAGCCAGCTCCCACAGTGGATCGCATTCCAACTGTGGGAGCTGGCTTGCCTGCGATGAGGCCGGCCCATTCACCCGGAACCTGCAGCCCATGCACTTTGACCTGATCGACCTGCGCCTCTACCTGCACATCCTCGACACCGGCAATATCACCGCCGGCGCCAGCCGCAGCCATTTGTCCCTGGCGGCGGCCAGCGCGCGGATTCGGGCGATGGAAGCTTCACTGGGCATCGAATTCCTGGAACGTGGCCGCCGAGGCGTCACCCCAACCCCGGCAGGCAAAGCCCTGGCCCGTCACGCCCGCCTGCTGTTGCAGCAAGCCGAACACCTGCAGCAAGACCTCGCCGAATACGCCAACGGCGTCAAAGGCCAGGTGCGCCTGCTGTGCAACACCACTGCCCTGAGCGAATACCTGCCGGAACTGCTGGCGGATTTTCTGCACGAGCACCCCAACCTCGACATCGACCTGCAGGAACTGCCGAGCCTGCGCATCACCCAAGCCTTGCGCCAGGGCACAGCAGACCTGGGGATTATTTCCGATGCGGTGGACACCCACGGCCTGCAAACCCTGCCCTTTCGCGACGACCCACTGGTATTGATCATGCCGCTGGATCACCCCTTGGCCGAACGCACCGTGAGTTTCATCGACAGCTTGCAGCACGACTACGTGGGCCTGGCCGCCGGCAGCGCGTTGGCGGTGTACCTGGAAGAACAGGCATTGCACGCCGGCTTTCGCTTGCAGACACGCATTCGCGCGGACGGCTTTGACGGGTTGATTCGCATGGTCGCCCACGGCGCCGGGCTGGGGATCGTGCCTCAGGCGGCGCTGGAGCGCTGGCCGTTGGAGCGGCGCTTCAAGGCCCAACCCCTGACCGAGGATTGGGCCTGTCGCAAGCTGCTGTTATGCGCCCGCGAGTTCGAGCAATTGCCGGGTTACGCCACCCAACTGCTAAACGCCCTCTCCCCCTGTAGGAGCGAGCTTGCTCGCGAAGAACGTCAACGATAACGCGGGCTTTCTGATTTAACCCGGCGCCCTCGGGTTTTTCGCGAGCAAGCTCGCTCCTACAGGGTTTTGGCGACCCTTGCGGAAAAACACGTAATACACCAGCGACAAAATCAGCAGGAACGGCACCCCGAACACCAGCGTCATCTTGAACGCGTCGGTAAAGAACGTGGTGATCATCACCGCCCCCATCAGCACCAGGCCCAGCAGGGTGCTGTAGGGAAACAGCGCCAGCTGGAACGACAACTTCGCTCCGCCGTGACGCTTGCGATAGCGGCGGAAAAACAGGTGCGTGAGGAAGATCATGAACCAGGTGAAGATCGCGCCAAACATCGAGATCGCCATC
The DNA here is from genome assembly GCF_036346535.1 of Pseudomonas sp. Z18(2022). Classification (NCBI taxonomy): domain Bacteria; kingdom Pseudomonadati; phylum Pseudomonadota; class Gammaproteobacteria; order Pseudomonadales; family Pseudomonadaceae; genus Pseudomonas; species Pseudomonas sp. Z18(2022). Next base: position 30,555 of record NZ_JAOTOA010000015.1, on the reverse strand, counting down.
ATCAGGGTGAACGAGCTTTCCGGGTACACCACATTCAGCAGCGTCGCCAGGGCGATGCCCGAGCTGGACAGCAGCAAGGCGTTCAGCGGGATCCCGCTCTTGCTCAAGGCGCCCATGGACTTGGGCGCAAACCCGGCGCGGGATAGGCTGAACATCATGCGGGTGGTGATGTAGAGCTGGCTGTTCATCGCCGACAAGGCCGCGATCAGGATCACAAAATTCATCACCCCCGTGGCGCCGGGAATCCCGATGGTCTGCATCACCGTGACGAACGGGCTCTGGGCATGCCCGGCCTGGTTCCACGGCACGATGGCCAACATCAGCGCCAGGGTCAGCAGGTAGAACACCACCAGCCGCACGATGGTTGCGCGGAAGGCTTTTTTCACCGCCTGCTCCGGGTCGGCTGCTTCGCCGGCGGCCACCGCGATCATCTCCACGCTCAGGTAGCTGAAGATCGAGACAATCACCGCGATCCACATGCCGCTCAACCCGTTCGGGAAAAAGCCGCCGTGGGCCGTGTAATTCTGCACGCCGTAATCCGCGTTGCCGGAGCCGAACACCACATACACCGCGAGGATGATGAAGCCGACAATGGCGCTGATCTTGATCGTGGAGAACCAGTATTCGAAGTTGCCGAAGGTCTTGACGCTGATGGCGTTGAGCACGATCAACACGCTGGAAAACGAGACGATCCACACCCACTCCGGCACGTTGGCGAACCAGTACTTCATGTACATCGCCACTGCCGTGACCTCGGCACCCACCGCCAGCACAATCGCCGCCCAGTAGGCATAGCGCACCAGGAAACCCGCCAGCGGGCTGACGTAGAACTCGGCATACGCGCCGAAGGAGCCCGAGGTGGAATGCGCCACCGTCATCTCCGCCAGGCAGCCCATCAACAGCAAGGTGATCAGCGCGCCGATGGCGTAGCTGACCAGCACGCTGGGCCCGGCATAGCCGATGGCGTAGGCGCTGCCCATGAACAGCCCGGTGCCAATGGCGCCACCGATGGCGATCATGCTCATCTGGCCGGAAGTGAGCTGGCGCCGCAGGCCCAACTCGCGATTGGTTATTTCGGCAAAGCCTTGGTCTGGCGTGGTCACGTGGCGTGCCCCTTTATTATTGTGATTGCACACGATGTTGATGCCCCTTGTAGGAGCCCGGCTTGCCGGCGATGGCGATCTTACGGACGCCATCGCCGGCAAGCCGGGCTCCTACAGGGGTTTTGTGTTGTATCAGGTGACGCTGTGGCGAACTTTGAATTGCGGCTGGTCCCAGGTTTTCTGGTCAAGAATCTCGCCAAGGATTTCCACTGCGTCCCAGACCTCGGTGAAGCTGGTGTACAGCGGGGTAAACCCAAACCGCATGATGCGCGGCTCGCGATAATCACCAATCACGCCGCGGGCAATCAAGGCCTGGATAACCGCATAACCTTCCGGGTGCTCGAAGCTGACATGACTGCCACGCCGGGCATGTTCACGCGGGGTGATCAGGGTCAGTTCGTGGGCGGCGCAACGGGATTCCACCAGCGCGATAAACAGGTCGGTCAACGCCAGGGATTTAGTACGAAGGCTGGCCATGTCGGTCTGGGCAAAAATATCCAGGCCACATTCCACCATCGCCAGCGAGGTAATCGGCTGGGTGCCGCACAGGTAGCGGGCGATGCCCTGGCTCGGCGCATAACGCGATTCCATGGCGAACTGCCGGGTATGCCCGAACCAGCCCGACAGCGGCTGCGTGACCACATCCACCAGCGCCGGGTTGACCCACACAAACGCCTGGGAGCCCGGCCCGCCGTTGAGGTATTTGTAGGTGCAGCCAATCGCGTAATCGGCGCCCGCCTGATGCAGGTCGATCGGCACCGCGCCCGCCGAATGCGCCAGGTCCCAGATCGCCAGCGCGCCACATTCATGGCTCAACGCGGTCTGGGCCTGCATGTCGTACATGTAGCCGGTCTTGTAATTGACGTGGGTGAGCATCACCACCGCTGTGTCCTGGTCGATGGCCTGGGGCAGTTCGTCCGGGCTGTTGACCAGGCGCAGGGAGTAGCCCTGTTGCAGCAGTTCGGTCAGGCCTTCGGCGATGTACAGGTCGGTGGGAAAATTGCTCGCTTCGCTGACGATCACCTTGCGGCTTGGCGCACGTTCGCGCTGCACGGTCAGGGCCGCACTGAGCACCTTGAACAGGTTGATGGAGGTGGTATCAGTGATCACCACTTCACCGTCGCGGGCACCGATCAACGGCGCCAGGCGATTGCCCAGGCGCTGGGACAGGTCGGCCCAGCCGGCACTGTTCCAGCTGCGAATCAGCCCATTGCCCCACTCCTCGGCGATCACCGCTTGCGCCCGCGCCAGAGCTGCCACCGGGCGCGCGCCGAGGGAGTTGCCGTCGAGGTAGATCACCCCGGCCGGCAAGGCGAATTGGTTACGCAGCGGCGCCAGCGGATCCTGGGCGTCGAGGGTCAGGCAATGGGTGCGGGTGGTCATGGTCAGTCCTGTTCTTGTAGTAACAATGAGCCAAATAATGAACGAAGCTTTAGAGAATTTTCGTGCAAAGTGGTGGGCAACAGGCTAATTAAGCTGTAGGAAATTCGAATTTAACCCCCAAACACGCGGATTTATTCTAACCATGATTCTCGACGCCACCGACCTGCGCCTTCTGCATTTCCTGCAACAGGATGGCCGTATCAGTAACCAGGAACTGGCGGAGAAAGTCGCCCTGTCGCCATCGGCCTGCCTGCGGCGTTTGCGCCTGCTGGAGAGCGAGGGAATCATCAGTGGTTATCGGGCGGTGTTGAACGCCGAGCAGTTGGGGATTGAGCTGGAGGCTATCGTCCACCTGTCGTTGCGCCAGGATGTGGAGGATTGGCACGAGACGTTTATCAAGAAGGTGCAGGGGTGGCCGGAAGTGGCCAGTGCGTATGTGATTACCGGGGCGAGTAATTATGTGCTGCGGGTGCAGGCACGTAACCTCAAGCACTTCTCGGACTTTATCGTGAACCACCTGAACCGCACGGCGGGGGTGATGGATATTCGGTCGGAGATTGTGTTGCAGAAGATCAAGGATCGGGATGACTTGCTGGATCTGGTTGTTCGCAAATAGCACGAACACCACACATCAAAGGTGGGAGCTGGCTTGCCTGCGATAGCGGTGTTTCATTCACCACCGCTATCGCAGGCAAGCCAGCTCCCACCTTTTTTACCGCGTTCAGTCTTCGAGGGCGCGCACCCGCTGCATGCGCTTTTGCTCCACCGGCGCCGCCGCCGACTGCAACTCAAAGTCAAAATCAATCTGCGCAAACTGCCCTTCCACACCAAACTCCTTCGCCAGGTGTGCGTCTTCGCTGAAGCGAATCTCGGCGATCAATTCATCCCGCGTCGCGTAGGCAAAATCATCGTGCAGGTACGGATCATCCGACAGGTTGATCTGCGTGGTCAGGTGCCGATGGCCCGGGGCCGAGATGAAGAAGTGGATATGCGCCGGCCGTTGGCCGTGGCGACCCAACTGGTCCAGCAACTGCTGGGTCGGCCCGGTCGGCGGGCAGCCATACCCGGACGGCACGATGCTGCGGAAACGATAGTTGCCCTGGGCATCGGTCTCGATCCGCCGGCGCAGGTTGAACTCCGACTGCGTGCCGTCAAACCACGAATACGTGCCGCCGGTATTGGCCTGCCACACATCGACAATCGCTCCCGCCAACGGTTTGCCATTGGTGTCGCGCACCTGGCCCTGCATGAACAGCGGCACACCCGGGTCCAGCCCGTCATCCAGCCGCGCTTCGTATTGGGACAGCGGCGCGCCGGCCACATACAGCGGGCCTTCGATGGTGCGCGGGGTGCCGCCGGATTTGCCGGCTTCCTCGTCCGCCGCGTCCATCAGCATGTCCAGGTAATGCTCCAGGCCCAGGCCTGCCGCGAGCAACCCGGCTTCCTGGTTCTTGCCCAGTTCGTTGAGGTAGTTGACCGCCTTCCAGAACTCTTCCGGGGTCACTTCCAGGTCTTCGATGATGTTCACCGTGTCCCGCAGGATCCGGTAGATCAGCGCCTTGGCCCGTGGGTTGCCGCCGTCGTTCAGGTTGCCGCTGGCTTCTTCGAGAAACTGTTGGGCGTGAGCAGTCTGGGAAAGTCGGATGGTCATGGTGCAATCCTCATCTTGTAATTATTAGGTGAAAAAACAGACTCAGCGATCATCCTCACGGATCGACGATGGATGCCGGCACAGGGCATTCACTTCGATGGCCATGTAAGGATAAAGCGGCAGCTGCATCAACAGGTCATGCAGTTCCTGCACGCTGTCGACATCGAACACGCTGTAGTTGGCATACAGCCCGGCGATGCGCCACAGGTGGCGCCATTTGCCTTGCTCTTGTAAGCGCTGCGAGAAGGCTTTTTCTTCAGCCTTGAGCGCGGCGGCACGCTCGGGGTTCATGTCGACGGGCAGGTTCACGGTCATTTTTACGTGGAACAACATCGCAAGTGTCCTCTTGTTATTTATCGCGACGGAAGAACGCCAGGCGCTCTTCATCGATGGCCAGGCCCAGGCCCGGAGCGGTAGAGACATGCAGGTGGAAATCGCGGTACACCAGCGGCTCGGCCAGGATGTCTTCGGTGAGCAACAGCGGGCCGAACAGCTCGGTGTCCCACGCCAGTTTGTTCAAGGTGAGAAAGGCATGGGCCGAGGCCAGGGTGCCGATGCCGCCTTCGAGCATGGTGCCGCCGTACAGGCCGATGCCCGCGGCTTCGGCAATCGCGGCAGTGCGCAACACCGCGCGCGGGCCGCCGTTCTTGGCGATCTTCAGGGCGAACACCGAAGCCGCGCCTTCGCGGGCCAGGTTGAAGGCGTCTTCCACACATTCGATGGATTCGTCGGCCATGATCGGCGCCGGGCTCGACAGGTTGAGGCGGGCCATGCCGCCACGGTTGTTGCGTGAAATGGGTTGTTCGATCAGGTCGATGCCATTGTCGCCCAGCACCTTGCAGGCGCGCAGGGCCACGGCTTCGTCCCAGGCCTGATTGACGTCGACCCGCACACTGGCGCGCTCGCCCAGGGCTTTTTTGATCGCGATGACGTGGGCCAGGTCCTGGCTGACTTCTCCGGCGCCGATCTTCAGTTTGAAGATGCGGTGGCGGCGCAGGTCGAGCATCTTCTCGGCTTCGGCGATGTCTTTTTCGGTGTTGCCGCTGGCCAGGGTCCAGGCCACTGGCAGGGCGTCCCGCACGCGGCCGCCGAGCAGTTCGCTGACCGGCAGGTTCAGGCGCTTGCCGAGGGCATCGAGCAAGGCGCTTTCGATACCCGACTTGGCAAAGGTGTTGCCCCGAATGCTGCGCTCCAGGCGCAACATGGCAGCGTTGATGTTGCTGGCGTCCTGGCCGAGCAGCAGCGGCGCGAAGTGCCGGTCGATGTTGATCTTGATGCTGTCGGGGCTTTCATTGCCGTAGCTCAGGCCGCCGATGGTGGTGGATTCACCAATGCCTTCGATGCCGTCGGCGCAGCGCACGCGGATGATCACCAGGGTCTGGTTCTGCATCGTGTGCATCGCCAGCTTGTGCGGGCGGATGGTAGGAAGGTCGACGATGATGGTCTCGATCGACTCGATGGCGCAAATCGGCATGGCAATACCCGTTGGGTTCTTTATAGATTTGGCCTGATTCTGTTCCCCATTTTTTCTGGCTTCCAATATAGAATTGGTCTCGAACAATACCCTTAAGGTATGAATGGAGTCCTTATGGAACTGCGCCATCTGCGTTACTTCCAGGTGCTGGGGGAAACCCTCAACTTCACCCGCGCCGCCGAACGCCTGCACATTGCCCAGCCGCCGTTGAGCCGGCAGATCCAGCAATTGGAGGACGAACTGGGTGTGGTCCTGCTGGAACGCGGGCGGCCGTTGCGGCTGACCGAGGCCGGGCGGTTTTTCTATGAGCACGCCAATGTGCTGCTGGAGCAACTGGGCAAGGTGTGCGACAACACCCGGCGCATCGGCCTTGGGCAAAAGACCTGGCTGGGCATCGGTTTTGCGCCGTCGACGCTGTACGGCGTGCTGCCGGAGTTGATCCGGCGGCTGCGCAGCCACGATGGCCTGGAGCTGGAGTTGGGTTTGTCGGAAATGACTACTTTGCAGCAGGTCGAAGCCCTCAAGGCCGGGCGAATTGACGTGGGCTTCGGGCGGATTCGCATCGACGACCCGGCCATTGTGCAGCGGGTGTTGGTGGAGGACCGGCTGGTGGCGGTGCTGCCGGCCGGGCATCCCTTGCTCGGCGCCCCGGCTACCTTGGCACAGTTGGCTGCGGAACCCTTCGTGCTCTACCCCGGCAACCCACGGCCGAGCTACGCCGACCATGTGATCGCGCTGTTCGACGCCCATGGATTGAGTCTCAAGGTTTCGCAGTGGACCAATGAGTTGCAGACCGCCATCGGCCTGGTCGGCGCGGGCATGGGCGTGACCCTGGTGCCGGCTTCGGTGCAGGTGCTGCATCGCGCAGATATCGGCTACACGCCGGTGGTGGAAGCCACCGCCACGTCGCCGATCATTCTCAGCCGGCGGATCAATGACCAGTCGCCGGGGCTCAATCATTGTCTGCAATTGGTCGAAGAGTTGATCTGAGGTCTCACAACCACCACAAATCCCCTGTGGGAGCTGGCTTGCCTGCGATAGCGGTGATTCAGAAAAGGAAATGCAAGCTGATCCACCGCTATCGCAGGCAAGCCAGCTCCTACAGGGGATCTCCGTTGGTTTTGAGTCGTGTGTTCAGCCACGCATGCGCCGGGCGTCGTTGCGTTGCAGGGTCTGGCTGGGGGACTCGTCGAACAGCTTGCGGTACTCGGCCGAAAACCGTCCCAGGTGGGTAAAGCCCCAGCCCAGGGCGATCTCGGAGATGGTGCGGGTTGAGCCGTGTTCGAGGATTTGCTGGCGCACGGCACCCAGGCGGTATTTCTTCAGGTAAGCCATGGGCGACAGGGCGAAGTATTTGCGGAAGGCATCGAACAGTTTGAATCGCGACACGCCTGCCGCCGCCTCCAGATCCTCCAGGTGCACCGCTTCCCGCGCATTGTCGTGAATGTACTGCCGGGCCCGAATCAGATAGTGCGGCAGCTTCACTCCCAGCACGTCCCGCAGTTCTTCGGAATAGTTGTTCGGCTGGGCCAGGATCAGGCCCTTGATCAGCGAGCTTTCCAGGTCCCGGGTAAACGCCACCTGGTCATACAGCTCGCTGCTGCGTTCCAGTTCGGCGATGAAATACCGCGCCATGCGCCACCACGATGCGGAGGCACCGTCCACCGCGTCCATCGCCGACTCGAAGCGCAGCGGCGCCTCAATCGGCCGTTGCAGGAGGCCTTCCAGGGATTCGCTCATGGCCGCGCGGGTGATCACCACTTGCAGCTTGCGGCAGTCGCCGGAGATCTCCAGCACCTGATGCTCGTTGGGCGAGATGATCACGCCCTGGTCGCGGTTGGAGCTCAGCCGCACGCCGTTCTTGCTCAGCTCCTGCTCGCCCACCAGCGGCAGGGTCAGGCTGTAGCTGCTGAAGTGCTCGGCGTCTTCGATGTCGATGGTGACGTCGGTGCCGTACTCGATAATCCCCAGCGTCGTGGCGCGGGACTTGAACACATTGGCACTGTGGTGAAAGCGGATGCGCTCCGGCGTCGCGGTTTGCAGCCGGTGCGGCCCGCAAATGCCGGACATCCAGCTGCAGGCGCCTTCAAGGTCGAAGCGCTCGATACGTATATCGCGTGTATTGCTACTCATCACGGGGCACCCACGGCAATTGTGGCCGGCGCGCTCTGACGGCGCGTCCTGGTAGAGCAACAGCAAGTTTTGCGCCACGCCAGCGGGATCGCCACTGAGTGGATAGCAACCGTCGACTAAGTGGATAACAAGCAGACTTTTCCGACAATCACCTTGCAAGACAGTAGCGCATTGCGCCACCTCCCTGCACCGCCGTGGGTATTTCGTGCCCAACTAAGTGGCCCACCTTCCCCCATTAACCGGATAGCCCGCCGCCCCGCCGCAGCCCCTTAATGGCCCACCCGTTTAGCCATTATCAAAAAGGTGCCTCCCATGAGTGGTGCAAGAAGCGTCGAGCAGTGGAAAAGTTTTATCGAAGGCTGCCTGGATTTTCGTCCGGTGGATGAAGTGTTCCGCATCGCCCGGGACATGTTCACCGAGCCGGAACTGTTTGATCTGGAGATGGAGCTGATCTTCGAAAAGAACTGGATCTACGCCTGTCACGAAAGCGAACTGGCCAACAAACATGACTTCATGACGATGCGCGCCGGGCGCCAGCCGATGATCATCACCCGCGATGGCGAAGGCCAGCTCAACGCGCTGATCAACGCCTGCCAGCATCGCGGCACCACCCTGACGCGCGTCGGCAAGGGCAACCAGTCCACCTTCACCTGCCCGTTCCATGCCTGGTGCTACAAGAGCGACGGCCGGCTGGTGAAGGTCAAGGCGCCGGGCGAATACCCGGAAGGCTTCGACAAGGCCACTCGCGGCCTGAAGAAGGCGCGGATCGAGAGCTACAAGGGCTTTGTGTTCATCAGCCTGGACGTGAACGGCACCAACCGCCTGGAAGACTTCCTGGGCGATGCCAAAGTGTTCTTCGACATGATGGTGGCGCAGTCGGCCACTGGCGAGCTGGAAGTGCTGCCGGGCAAATCCGCCTACACCTATGACGGCAACTGGAAACTGCAAAACGAAAACGGCCTGGACGGTTATCACGTCAGCACCGTGCACTACAACTACGTGGCCACGGTGCAGCATCGTCAGCAGGTCAACACCGAGAACGGCACAGGTTCCGGTACGACCCTGGACTACAGCAAGCTCGGCGCCGGTGATGCCAACACCGACGACGGCTGGTTCGCCTTCAACAACGGCCACAGCCTGTTGTTCAGCGACATGCCCAACCCCACCGTGCGCTCGGGCTACGCCACCATCATGCCGCGCCTGATCGAAGAACACGGCCAGCAAAAAGCCGAGTGGATGATGCACCGCCTGCGCAACCTGAATATCTATCCGAGCCTGTTCTTTCTCGACCAGATCAGCTCGCAGTTGCGGATCATCCGTCCTATCGCGTGGAACAAGACCGAGATCATCAGCCAGTGCCTGGGGGTGAAAGGCGAGTCTGACGCCGACCGTGAAAACCGCATTCGCCAGTTCGAGGATTTCTTCAACGTCTCGGGCATGGGCACGCCGGATGACCTGGTGGAATTTCGCGAAGCCCAGCGCGGTTTCCAGGGCCGCCTGGAGCGCTGGAGCGATATCTCCCGGGGCAGCCACCGCTGGGAAACCGGGCCGACGCCCAACAGCGAATCCATCGGTATCCAGCCGGCGATGACCGGCACCGAATTCACCCACGAAGGGTTGTACGTCAACCAGCATCGCAACTGGCAGAAGTTCCTGCTGGACGGGCTCGATGCCCAAGCCCTGAAACTGCGGGAGGTGGAATGATGAATGCGCAATTGCAGTACCGGATCGAGCAGTTCTTTTATCGCAAGTCCGAGCTGTGCGATGCCCAGGATTGGGACGCCTACGTGCAGCTGTTCGACCCGCAGAGTGAGTTCCACCTGCCGCAGTGGGATTCGGAACACGTCTACACCCGCGACCCGAAGCGCGAGATGTCGTTGATCTATTACGCCAACCGGTCGGGGCTGGAGGATCGGGTGTTTCGCCTGCGCACGGGCAAGGCGGCGTCGGCCACGCCGATGCCGAGGACGCTGCATTTGATCAATAACGTGCGGATTGCCGAGCAGGCAGACGGGCTGCTGGAAGTGAAGCTGAACTGGCACACGCTGTTCTATCGACTGGCGACGTCGGAGCAGTTCTACGGCAGCGCCACTTACAGCCTCAAGCCCGATGGCGACAGTTGGTTGATCACCCGCAAGCATGCGTTGTTGCTCAACGACACCATCAATTCGGTGCTGGATTTCTATCACCTGTGAACACCTCCCCCCCCCGTAGCAGCTGTCGAGCCTTGGCGAGGCTGCGTCTGCGGAGTGTCAGATGCGCCGCCTACGCAGCCTCGCCAAGGCTCGACAGCTGCTACGCGGTGCTTTAGAGAGCGATCATATGAATCACAAAGTGGCCTTCAGTTTTGCCGACGGCAAGACCCTGTTTTTCCCGGTGGGCGCCAATGAAATCCTGCTGGATGCTGCCTTGCGCAATGGCATCAAGATCCCGCTCGACTGCCGCGAAGGCGTGTGCGGCACCTGCCAGGGCCGGTGCGAGTCGGGCAATTTCACTCAGGACTATGTGGACGAGGAAGCCCTCTCCAGCCTCGACCTGCAACAACGCAAAATGCTCAGTTGCCAGACCCGGGTCCAATCCGACGCAGCGTTTTATTTCGACTTTGATTCCAGCCTGTGCAACGCACCGGGGCCGGTACAGATTCGCAGCACGGTGAGCGCGGTGCAGCAGGTCTCGGCCAGCACGGCGATCCTGCACCTGGAGCTTGAAACCCCACTGGATTTCCTGCCGGGCCAATACGCCCGACTGTCGATTCCCGGCACCGACAGTTGGCGCTCCTACTCCTTCGCCAACCGCCCGGGCAATCAGTTGCAGTTCCTGATTCGCCTGCTGCCCGATGGCGTGATGAGCAATTACATCCGCGAACGCTGCCAGGTCGGCGATGAGCTGCTGCTGGAAGCGCCACTGGGCGCCTTCTACCTGCGGCATGTCACCCAACCGTTGGTACTGGTGGCCGGCGGCACCGGCTTGTCGGCGCTGCTGGGCATGCTCGATGAACTGGCCGCCAACGCTTGCCAGCAGCCGGTGCACCTGTACTACGGCGTGCGCGGTGCGGCAGATTTGTGCGAGGCCGCCCGCATCGCTGCCTACGCCGAAAAAATCCCGGGCTTTCGCTACACCGAAGTCCTCAGCGACCCGCCACCCGACTGGCCCGGCAAACGCGGCTACCTCACCGAGCATTTCGACCTGGCCGAATTGCGGGATCAATCGGCAGATATGTATGTGTGCGGGCCGCCGCCGATGGTCGAATCCATCAAACAATGGCTGCTGGAGCAGGCACTTGATGACGTTCAGCTGTATTACGAAAAGTTTACCGAGAGTAATATCTGACCCCTCAGCGGTATGAGGGGCTGGTTCGGTGTGCGATCAACCCTGAAAAAAACAAGTAGAAGGGAATGTTAATGGCGGATGACATGGTTAACCCGGTGGGCCTCAAGCGTGGCCTGAAGAACCGGCATATTCAGCTGATTGCCTTGGGAGGGGCGATCGGGACCGGGCTGTTCCTCGGCTCGGCGGGCGTGCTCAAGTCGGCGGGCCCCTCGATGATCCTGGGCTATGCGGTAGCCGGTTTCATCGCGTTCCTGATCATGCGCCAGCTCGGCGAGATGATCGTCGAGGAACCGGTGGCCGGGTCCTTCAGCCACTTCGCCCACAAATACTGGGGCGGTTACGCAGGCTTCCTCGCCGGCTGGAACTACTGGGTGCTCTACGTGTTGGTAGGCATGGCCGAGCTGACGGCGGTGGGCAAGTACATCCAGTTCTGGTGGCCGGAGATTCCGACCTGGGTCAGCGCGGTGGTGTTCTTCGTGCTGGTCAACCTGATCAACACCCTCAACGTGAAGTTCTTCGGTGAGACCGAGTTCTGGTTCGCGATCATCAAGGTGGTGGCGATTGTCGGCATGATCGTGCTCGGTTGCTACCTGCTGTTCAGCGGCACCGGCGGCCCGCAAGCCTCGGTGAGCAACCTGTGGAGCCACGGCGGGTTCTTCCCCAATGGCGGCATGGGGCTGCTGATGTCCATGGCGTTCATCATGTTCTCGTTCGGCGGCCTGGAGCTGGTGGGTATTACCGCCGCCGAAGCCAGCGAGCCGCGCAAGGTGATCCCGAAGGCGATCAACCAGGTGGTGTACCGGATCCTGATTTTCTACGTCGGCGCCCTCACCGTGCTGCTGTCGCTGTACCCGTGGGACCAACTGCTGCAAACCCTCGGCGCGTCGGGCGATGCCTACAGCGGCAGCCCGTTTGTGCAGATCTTTTCCTTGATCGGTAACGACACCGCCGCCCACATCCTCAACTTCGTGGTATTGACCGCGGCGCTGTCGGTGTACAACAGCGGCGTGTACTGCAACAGCCGCATGCTGTTCGGCCTGGCCGAGCAGGGCGATGCGCCGAAAGCGCTGATGAAGTTGAACAAGCAAGGTGTGCCGCTGCGTGCCCTGGGTATTTCGGCCCTGGTGACGCTGCTGTGCGTGGTGATCAACTACGTCGCGCCGCATGACGCACTGGAGTTGTTGTTTGCGCTGGTGGTTGCCTCGCTGATGATCAACTGGGCGCTGATCAGCCTGACTCACATCAAGTTCCGCAAGGCCATGGGCGAACAAGGCGTGGTGCCGTCGTTCAAGACCTTCTGGTTCCCGTTCAGCAACTACCTGTGCCTGGCGTTCATGCTGATGATCATCTGCGTGATGCTGGCGATTCCGGGTGTGCGGGCGTCGGTGTATGCGATCCCGGTTTGGGTCGGGATTATCTATGTGGCGTACCGGTTGCGGTTGAATAACGCGAAGGCTGTGGCTGTGCGCTAAACCTGTGGGAGCTGGCTTGCCTGCGATAGCGGTGGTGACTGATACACCGCTATCGCAGGCAAGCCAGCTCCCACATTTGGATCGTATTGCAAATGAAAAGCCCCGGTTCTCCGGGGCTTTTTTATTACAGCGTGGAACGCACTCGCCACAGCTCGGGGAACAGCACGGTGTCGAGCATCTTGCGCAGGTAACCCACGCCTTCGGTGCCGCCGGTGCCCGGCTGGAAGCCGATGATCCGCTCCACCGTGGTGACATGGCGAAAGCGCCATTGGCGGAAGGAATCTTCCAGGTCGATAAACTTTTCGGCCAGTTGGTACAGGTCCCAATAGCGGCTCGGATCGCGATAGACCTCGCGCCACGCCGCCTCCACGGAATCATCGTGAACCGTCGGCGCCGTGGGGTCGCGTTCAGCGCGCTGCGGGTCGATCGCCAGTCCGGCCTTGGCCATCAGGTTGACCGCCTCGTCATACAGCGACGGCGTGGCAATCGCCACTTTCAGCTCGTTCAACAACTCCGGGCGATGGGCGTGAGGCCGCAACAGCGCCGCGCTCTTGTTGCCGAGGATGAATTCGATTTCCCGGTACTGGAACGACTGGAAGCCCGACGATTGCCCCAGGTACGGGCGGATCGACTTGTACTCCGACGGCGTCATGGTCGCCAGCACCGCCCAGGCGTGCACCAGTTGGTCAAAGATCCGCGATACCCGCGCCAGCATCTTGAACGCTGGCGGCAGCTCACCCAGGCGCACGTGTTCGCGGGCGGCCTTGAGCTCGTGGAGCATCAGCTTCATCCACAACTCCGAGGTCTGGTGCTGGATGATGAACAGCATCTCGTTGTGGTCCGGCGACAGCGGGTGCTGGGCGCTGAGCACTTTGCCCAGGTCCAGGTAGTCGCCGTAGCTCATGGACTCGGAAAAATTCAGCTCGGCGTTATGCCATTCTTCCGGCGGCTGGTAGTCAGGGGAGAAAGGACACTGGCTCATCGCGTGGGCTCCTTGAGCGGGCGGAGGATGGCTCGTACCGGGCTGGCATCGAGGTTGGCAAAACGCAACGGCAGCGCGATCAACTCGTAATCACCCTCCGGCACGTCATCAAGGACGATGCCTTCGAGAATCGCCATGCCATGCCGGGCCACGGCGTTGTGGGAATCCATGGTCTTGGACTGCTGCGGGTCCAGCGACGGCGTGTCGATGCCGATCAGGCGCACACCGAGGCTGGCCAGCAGCTCAATCGTTTCCGGGGCGACCGCAGTGAAATTCGAATCCCAGGTCTCCAGCGGAGCCTGTTGATAAGTGCGTAACAGCACACGCTCCGGCAGGTCCTCCAGGTGGCCTTCCAATTGGTGCGGCTGCACCAGCGCGCCACTGCCCAGGCAATGCAGCACCCGGCACGGGCCCATGTACACATCCAGGGACACTTCGCCAATCGGCGCACCGTCGGCGCTGTAGTGCAGCGGCGCGTCCACATGGGCGCCGGTGTGGGGCGACAGGGTGATGCGCCCGACATTCACCGGGCACTCAGGGCCGAACTGCCAGACGCGCTCTTCCTGAAACGGCGTATCACCCGGCCAGGTCGGGGTCGCGGTGCTCAAGGGCGGGCTGATGTCCCACCACGTTTTTATTGGATTCATTTCAAGGCTCTCGGTCGTTACTGGGGTGAATGATACGAGGGCCGGCTGTAAATATTCTTGCGAATTCCAGCGCAAATCGGGAAATCTTTCGCACTTACTGCGAGGAAATGGCTGATTGGCGCACAGATATTTCGTACTGACTCAATCCTTCAAACAACAAATATTCCCTGTGGGAGCCGGGCTTGCCCGCGATGAGGCCGGCACAGCTTGCCCTTCCATCGCCTGACACTCCGCCATCGCGGGCAAGCCCGGCTCCCACAGGGGTTAGCGGTGACTCACGGATGTGCAAATGCCTGCGCTTCTGGGCATCCCGATGTCGAGTTCAGACCACTGGCACGCCGCCCAAGGCGCTAGGGTTCGGGCTTCCCTTCCTCTGCCTCGGAATCATCATGTCCAAGCCGATCACCGTACTGCGCGACACCCACCCACTGCCGGTGCTGGACGCCTGCAAATGGGAAAAACTCGAAGGCGACCCGCACACCGTCAACCTCAACGCCTACACCAGCGAAGACGGCAGCAAGATCATGGGCACCTGGATCTGCACCCCGGGCAAATGGCGGGTGGAGTATGTGAAGTGGGAGTACTGCCATTTCCAGGAAGGCTACTGCGTGATCACCCCGGACGGCCTGGAGCCCATCCATTTACGGGCTGGGGATATCTTCGTGGTGGAACCGGGGATGAAGGGGACGTGGGAAGTGGTCGAGACGGTGCGTAAGTATTTTGTGTTTGCCTGAAGCCATTGTGGTGAGAGGGCTTGCCCCCTCACCACAAACGCCCTATTTGGGCTTGCGATAACTGTTGATGATCGCCGAGAAGTCCTTGCCCCCTTCTCCACGCTGGCTCATGGATTGATACAACTGCTGCGCCACCGCGCCGAGGATCACTGGTTGGTGCGCCTGGCGTGCTGCTTCAGTGGCCAGCCCCAGATCCTTGAGCATCAGTTCCGCACCAAACCCACCGGTATAACCCCGGGACGACGGCGCCGTTTCGATAATCCCGGGCCACGGGTTGTAGGTGTCCGAGCTCCAGCAGCGCCCGGTGGAGCTGTTGATGATTCCCGCCAGCACTTGGGTGTCGATGCCCAGCGCATCGCCCAGGGCCATGGCTTCGCTGACGCCGACCATGGTGATGCCCAGCAGCAGGTTGTTGCAGATCTTGGCGATTTGCCCGGTGCCGACTTCGCCGCAGTGCACGATATTGCGGCCCATCTGCGCCAATACCGGTTGCAGGGTGGCGAACAGTTCCGGGGTGGCGCCGACCATGAAGGTCAACGTCCCGGCCTGGGCGCCGCCGGTGCCGCCGGACACCGGGGCATCGGCCATCACCACGCCGTGTTTCGCCGCCGCAGCCGCCACGTCGCGAGCGGTTTGCGGGTCGATGGTGCTGCAATCCACCGCCGGCACGCCTTTGCCAATGCCGGCCAGCACGCCGTCTTCACCCAGCCACACGCTGCGCACATGGGCCGCAGCCGGAAGCATGGTTACCACCAACTCGGCGCCTTCTGCTGCCGCGCGCGGCGAGGCGCTGATGGTGCCGCCCAGTTCGGCCAGTTCCTTGAGCACGGTCTGGTTCAGGTCAAACAGGTTCAGCGCGTGGCCAGCCTTGATCAGGTTGCGCGCCATCGGCGCGCCCATGTTGCCCAGGCCAATAAATGCAATCTTCATGGTCGTCTCCTCGATCAGCGCAGGTTGATGGTGGTGTTGACGCCATCGTTGACGCTGTCGTCGTCGAACCAGCGGCTGGTGACGGTTTTGGTCTGGGTGTAGAACTGCACCACTTGCTTGCCGTACGGGCCCAGGTCGCCGAGTTTCGAACCACGGGAACCGGTGAAGCTGAAGAACGGTACCGGCACAGGGATCGGGATGTTGATGCCAACCTGGCCAACGTCGATTTCGCTCTGGAATTTACGCGCTGCCGCGCCGCTCTGGGTAAACAGGCCGGTGCCGTTGCCGAACGGGTTGGCGTTCACCAGGGCAATGGCCTGGTCGAGGGTGTCGACTTCCAGCACCACCAGCACCGGGCCGAAGATTTCCTGGGTGTAGATCTGCATGTCAGTGGTCACGCCAGAGAACAGGGTCGGGCCGACGAAATTGCCGTCCTCAAAACCCGGCACCTTGATGCCACGGCCATCCAGCTCCAGCTTGGCGCCTTCTTTTACACCGCTTTCGATCAGGTCGAGGATGCGTGCCTTGGCGCGCTTGGAGATCACCGGGCCCACATCGGTGCCCGCTTCGCTGCCGGCGTTCACGTTGAGCTTTTGCGCCAGGGCCTTGAGGTCCGGCAGCCATTGCTTGGCCGCGCCCACCAGCACCACCACGGAAGTTGCCATGCAACGCTGACCGGCGGCGCCGAAACCGGCACCTACCAGGGCGTTCAGGGTTTGCTCGCGATTGGCATCCGGCAGCACCACGGCGTGGTTTTTGGCGCCCATCATCGATTGCACGCGCTTGCCGTGTTTGCCGGCGAGGTCGTAGACGTGGGTACCGACAGCGGTCGAACCGACGAAGGACACGGCCTTGATGTCTTTATGGGTGCAGAGCGCATCCACCACGTCCTTGCCGCCATGAACCACGTTCAGCACACCGGCTGGCACGCCGGCTTCCAGCGCCAGCTCAACCAGCAGCACGGTCGACAGCGGGTCCTGTTCCGACGGCTTGAGTACGAAGGTGTTACCGCAGGCGATGGCCATCGGGAACATCCACAGCGGAATCATCGCCGGGAAGTTGAACGGGGTGATGCCGGCGCACACGCCGATCGGCTGGCGCAGGGTGTAGGTATCGACGCCACCGGCGACGTTTTCCGCGAATTCGCCCATCTGCAACGTGCCGATGGAGCACGCATGCTCCACCACTTCCAGGCCACGGAAAATGTCGCCTTCAGCGTCGGCAATGGTCTTGCCCTGCTCGGCACTGAGCACCACGGCGATGCGCTTGGAGTGTTCGCGGATCAAGGCTTGCAGCTTGAGCATGATGCGCATGCGCGCACCGATCGGCGTCAGCTTCCAGGTCTGGAAGGCGCGATGGGCGGCGTCGATGGCTGCGTTGACTTCTTCGGGGGTGGAAAACGGTACGCGGGCCAGCACTTGCTGGGTGGCCGGGTTGACGATGTCTTGCCATTCGGTGGTCTTGGATTCGACCCACTCGCCGTTGATCAGCAGCTTGACCTGTTTTACGGAAATATCGGCAGATGCGTTCATGTGGTCTCCAATTCTTGTAGGTATGCAGAGAACCAAGGCATTGAATCGCCTTGAGGAATGAGGCGTTCGGACTGTTTTTGGAGTATAGATGTGCAAACTTCTAATAAGAACGCACATAAAAGCCGGTCCAATATGCAAAAAAACATCACGTCACTAGGCTCCCTGAACTGGGATGACCTGAAGTTTTTCCTTGAAGTTGCCCGCACCCGCAAGGCCAGCGTCGCCGCCAAGCGCCTGGCGGTGGACTACACCACTGTGTCGCGACGCATCAGTTCCCTTGAAGGCTCCCTGGGCACCCTGCTGTTTGAAAAATCCCGGACCAACGGCTTCGTTTTGACCACAGAAGGCCAGCGCTTGCTGGGTTACGCCGAGTCCATCGAAAGCACGTTGCACATGGCCTGCGAACAGGTATCCGGCTCCGGCGTGGCGCTGTCGGGCCACGTGCGCATGGGCTGCACCGAGGGGTTCGGCAGCTTCTTCATCACCCCGCAACTGAGCCACTTCGTCGACACCTACCCAGCGATCTCCGTGGACATCCTGCCCCTGCCCCACTTCATCAGCCTGTCCAAGCGCGAGGCGGATATTGTCATCGCCCTGGAGCGCCCGGAACACGGGCCGTACGTGTGCTGCAAGCTGTGCGACTACAAACTGCAGCTGTACGCGACCCAGGAATACCTCGACCAGCATCCGCCCATCCGCCGGGCGGCGGATCTGGCCGAACATCCGTTTATCAGTTACGTAGATGACCTGGCGTTCAGTTCGGAGCTGCTGTACCTGGCCAACGTGGTGCCCGGCGCCAGCGCGAGCTTGCGCAGCACCAGCGTGATCGCGCAGTACGTGGCGGCGCAGCAGGGGCGATCGCTGGCGATCTTGCCGTGCTTCTTGGCGGCGCAGGACCCGCGATTGCTGCCAGTGCTGGGCAAAGAGATCAACATCACGCGGCAGTTCTGGATGTACTGCCGCGAGGATCTGAGGAAGTTGAAACGGATCACCCTGTTGTGGGATTACATCCGTGAGGTGACGGAGCAGAATCAGCCGTTGTTGATGGGGGAGACGCGGGAGATGCGGTTTGCAGGCTGAAGCTCGCAATGGAAGCCGCCATGGATGTGCGTGGCGAGCAGTATGCGTGGGCTGCGCATTATCTGTGTGAGATGGGGAAGGCCGTGGTTGATGACCTGACCAAGGCCATGTTGCCAAGTGGTTAAGCGGACGTCATATAAAGCCCGCCACAAATAAAATGTGGGAGCCGGGCTTGCCCGCGATGGCGGTGTGTCAGTCATCCAATACATCAACTGATACACCGCCATCGCGGGCAAGCCCGGCTCCCACATTGATTGCATTCCAACTCGAATTACCCGGAAGCCAGACTAGTCAGCAATCACCACAATCGACACCCGTCGGTTCTCGGTACGCCCCGCCGCGGTCTCGTTGGAGGCCACCGGTTCGCTGCTGCCCAGCCCGCGCAGTTGCACGTTTTCTTCTTTCATCCCCACGCCCGCCAACACGTGCGCAACGCTTTTGGCCCGGCGCAGGGACAGTTGCTGGTTGTAGGTCTCCTTGCCCGAGGCGTCGGTGTGGCCATCGACCCGCACCCGCTCAATGCCCACGCCCAGCAGCGCCTTGCCGATGCGCTGGACGATCTCGGTGCTCGGTGCATTCAGCACTTCGACGTCGCTGCCAAACAGCACCTTGCCCGAGAGGCCAAAGGCCCAACCCTCATCAGTCAGTTCAAAACCCTGTTGTTTGAGCACGGCAATCTGCGCCGGTGTCAGGCCTTTGGGTGGCGGGGTCTGGCAGCCCGTCAGCGCGAGCAGGGCCACGAGCAAGGTGATAAACAAAAAACGTGCGGTCGAGAACAAGGGATCAACTCCTGTGTTGAACGTTGACAGCGGGATCCTCCGATTCCGCCGTTTGCTGGCCCCCCTGGGAAAGCCGTTTGGCCTGGTACATCGCCGCGTCGGCGGCGTTGAGCAGGGTGCCCGGGGTGGCGCCATGGTCAGGGTAGACGGCGATGCCGATACTGAGTGAGGTCAATACCTGGGTGTTGCCGGGCAGAGGAATCGGTGTATCCATGCTGGCGATGATCTTGTCGGCGATGCGCTGGGCATCCTCCAGCTTGTGCAGGGGCGACAGCAGGACCGCAAACTCGTCGCCACCCAGGCGTGCCACCAGATCGTCTTCGCGCAGTTGCGCACGCACGCGCGCCGCCACAGCCACCAATACCGCATCGCCGGCGGCGTGCCCGAAGTTGTCGTTGATGTCTTTGAAGCGGTCGCTGTCGAGGAACAACACCGCGACTTTCTCGTTGAGTTTGGCGGCGCTGCGCAGGGCACGAATCAATCGCCCTTCAAAGAACGCCCGGTTGGGCAACCCGGTCAGGCTGTCGTGGCTGGCCTGGTGGGCAAGGGTTTCGTTTTCGCTTTGCAGGTGGGTTTGCCAGGCTTCCATCTCGTCGAGCAAGGCGTTGAAGTCATTGCCCAGGCTGTCGAGCTCGGCGATTTGCGCCGGTGGCACGCGCCGGTCAAACGCCCGCTCGCTGCGGGCGGCGTGGGCCACCGAGGCGAGGCTGTGCAGCGGCCCGGTGATGCCACGCAACAGCCGCCGCGCCAGGAACAAGGCGACCCAGGCACTGAGGGCGGTGCATATCAGAATCCCGGCCAGCCCGCTGAGCAGGAAGCGCAACAGGCTGCCGCCATGCCCCGTCAGGTGGACACTGCCGATAACTTGACCCTGATGCAGGATCGGCTGGGTGATCGGCTGTTCGAGCAGTGCATGCGCCAACTGCAGCTCAATCATTGAGAGCATCCCGGTTTCCGGGCGCTCCCAATGTGCCAGTTGCTTGCCGTCGACATTGAAGACCTCGGCCTCGGCCACCTCTTCCTCCGAGGCAATCACCGCCAATGCTTCAGTGGCCGCTGCACTGTCGTTGAACACCACGGCCGCTTCTACGGTGTAGTTGATGGAGCGGGCGATCAAATGCAGGTTGTGGTCGGCATACACCCGCAACGCAAGCACCCCGAGCAGCGTCAGCGAGACACTCGCCATGGTCACCGCCATCAGCGCCAGGCTCAGGTGCCCGCGACCGATGACTGAGCGCAGGGTTGGCCGTACCGGGGTTTTATCCACACTCATGACCCTGGCGCTCGACGGCGGGACAGTTGCAGCACACTTGGATGAATACGCACACCGCTGCGGGCAACGGAGTCGAGGTTGACCTCGAACGACACCTGCTCATCGGCCACACGCAGGCAGAACAGGCTGCCCACGGTGCATTGATCACCGCCTTCGCTGATGCTGAGCACCGGATGGCCGATCAAGGCCGCAAACAGACGGCTACGCTCATCGCTGGTCAATTGGCCGATGTACACCGCGTCGCAGGCATTGGCGATGTCCGGATGGTTGGCCAGTAAACGCTGCACCACCACCGGCCGGCCGGTAGCCTGGGTGGTGCCTTTGACCAGGTCATCGGTGTATTGAGTCGGCCCGACGATGCACAGGCGCAATTGCGCGGGCTCTACTGGCCAGCGGGCGTAACTGAGAATGCCCAGGACCACCTGGGTGACGGCCTTGGCCCGTTGATCGGCCATGCCGGCAGGTGGCTGGGCAAAAGCGAGAGGCGTGAATATCCACAGAAGCGCCAACAGCAGCATGCGTCTCCAGCTCAAACTTCGCTCTGTGGGCGAGACAGCCACGTTCATGCAGCGATTCTCTTTGATCTTCTTTGGATGATGCCGCAACGATAGCACAACGGCGGAAAACCCCCGAGGCGACACCTAGGAGGATTCCGACATTTTATTAAGAAAAATCACACATATGGATCAGAAAATTTAGATAACCCATCGGTCAGCTTCTTTAATGATCAAGTACCCAGTTCCAGCATAAGCCCGCTCAAGCGCTTCACCTTGCGCCGCACCGCTTCTTCAAACACACCGCCCCGGGGTTCGATCAGACTGAACCAGTCCTTGGCGCGGGTGATGCCGGTGTAGATCAACTCTTTGGTGAGCACCGGGTTCAAGGCGTCCGGCAGGATCAGCGCGGTATGGGTGAATTCCGAACCCTGGGATTTGTGCACCGTCATCGCGTACACGGTTTCCACATCGTTGAGCCGGCTGGGCAGCACAAAACGCACACCGCCCTGGCCATCGTTGCGTAGAAACGCGACGCGCAGCACCTGCGGCCCGCCGTCGCTTTCGGGCAGCTTCAGGGCAATGCCGATATCGCCGTTCATCAGGCCCAGGCCGTAATCGTTGCGGGTCATCAACACCGGGCGGCCTTCGTACCATTGCTGGTCGCTGTCGATCAGCCGGGCCTTGAGCAGCGCGGCGGTGATGCGCAGGTTCAAGCCCTCGACACCCCACGGCCCCTTGCGCACGGCGCAAAGCAGCTGGAAGGCATCGAAGGCTTTCAGCAGCCTTTGCGCCCAGAGGGTCCAGGCTTCGTCATCCCGAGGAGTGTCGAGGGCCGGGCGCGCGGTCTGTAACAACTTCAGGTAATAGCGATAGCCATGGGCACCGTCGCCGTGACCATCCAGCACCAGGCGCTCCAGGGCATGGTCGTGCTCACCCTTGAGGCTGACGCAAAACAGGTCGGCATGGCTGCGGGCCGCCAGCAGTTTGCGAGCCTGTTCGGCGTTTTGCTGGTTGACCCAGCGGGCCAGTTGGCCAATGCCGCTGCCTTCGCCAAACCGTCGCGAGTAACGCAGCATCACCACTTGTTGCGCCAAGGGATGGCTGCCGTCGAGGTCTTCCTGCAGGCCGCTGGCGCCGAGGTCTTCGCCGCTGACCTGTTGCAGCCACTGGCGGGTTTGCGGGCTGTAGAAACCGGCTTCGGCGTCGCGGCACAAATCCCCCAGCACCGCGCCCGCCTCAACCGAGGCCAACTGGTCCTTGTCACCCAGCAGCACCAGACGGGCGTGAGGCGGCAAGGCGTCCAGCAGGTTGGCCATCATTTCCAGGTCGATCATCGAGGCTTCGTCCACCACCAGCACATCCAGGGGCAACGGATTGCCGAGGTGATGCCGGAAGTGCCGGGTGCCGGGGCGACTGCCCAGCAAACGGTGGACAGTGGTGACCTGGGTCGGGATTTTTTCCTTCACTGCATCAGGCACTTTCAGCGACAGCACTTGCTGGCTGATGGACTCGGTCAAGCGCGCGGCCGCCTTGCCGGTGGGTGCTGCCAGGCGGATGCGCAATGCGCTGCCCGCTTCCACGGCGGGTGCCTGCAACAACGCGAGCAAGCGCACCACGGTGGTGGTCTTGCCAGTGCCAGGGCCGCCGGTGACGATGCTGAATGCACCGCGGGTGGCCAGGGCACAAGCGAGTTTCTGCCAGTCGACAACCCCATCCGGCGGGGCCTGGTCGAACAGGCGATTCAGGCGTTCGGGCAGATCATCGGCAACGCTCTCGCGGGTGGCGAGTCGCAGGCGCAGAGCGGTGTCAATGCGCCGCTCGTAGGTCCAGTAGCGGCGCAAGTACAGGCGTTTGTCCGACAGCACCAGTGGCCGGCTTTGCGCGTCTTCGCTGCCGTCGACGGCCAGTGCCACCAGGCGGCTGGCGGCCAGGGCGTGGCACCAATGAGCGCCGTCCAGGCCTTCAAGCAATTGCGAAGGCAGCAGCATGGCGCCGGTTTGCACATCGCCTTCAGGCGGCAGCGACAGGGCAAAATCCGGGGCCTTGAGGGTTTCGAACAGGTCCAGGCAAACATGGCCGTGGCCCAGTTGGTGGCTGGTCAAGGCAGAGGCCAACAGCACCAAGGGGTCGGCCTGGGGATCGAGTTCGTGGAGGAAGCCGACGAAGGCTTTATCCAGCGCACGCAACCATCCGCGCTGCACCCAGAGATCGAGCAACTGCACCAGGTCGGCGGCGCGGCTGAGGGGCGTCAGGTCCTCAAGCGGTAACGGCGACAGGCTCATAGCAACACTCCTTGTTCCCACGCGGGTTCGGCCTTGGGTGGTAGCGGTTTGCCCTGGAACAGCAGGTCCAGGCTTTCGATCAATTCACGAGGCGGACGGGTGAAATACGCGCCCTGGCTCGCGGAATGGGTGCCGCGCAGGAACAGGTACAAGGCGCCGCCGATGTGGCGGTCGTAGGCGTAATCCGGCAGTCGAGCCTTGAGCTGGCGATGCAGGGCCAGCAGGTAAAGGACATATTGCAGGTCGTAACGATGATCGAGGATCGACAGTTCCATGGCCTGTTGTGTGTAGGCCGAATCATCAGGGCCGAGCCAGTTGGATTTGTAATCGGCCACGTAGTAGCGGCCTTCATGTTCGAAGGTCAGGTCGATAAAGCCCTTGAACATGCCGTTGAGCAACACCGGCTCGGCGGCCACACGGGATACGCCGTTGTGAGTGTGCTGGCACACCAGTTTGTCGAGCGCGAGGACGTCGACTTTGTGGCTGGCGAACCAGAACTCCATTTCGATCTGGTACTGCTGCAATTCGCTAAGGGCCACCTGCCCGTTGCCCAAGGGCAGCAGGGCCTGCAACAAGTGCCCAAGCCAACCGGACAGCGTGTCAATCCAGCCTTCCCAGCCACGTCGGTTGCAGCGCCGGGCGACTGCATCTTCGATGGCTTCGGCAGTCACGTTGAAGCCTTCGCCGCCCGCCCATTCCAACAGGCCATGGAGGAAGGTGCCGGGGTTCGGCCCGCGTGGGAAACGGTGAATATCACCACCGGAAGCCGGTACTTCACGCGGTGCATCCGGGTCGAGGCGTTCGTCATCGAACAGCTTCTGCGCCTGTGGGCTTTCCGGCGCTTCCAGGCTCGCTGCACTCATGCTTTCGCCGATACGCAGGGCGCTGTAGGAGGCGATCCACCAGTTTTCTGCCGCCTTGCGCTTGGGCAGCAGCGGCGCGAGCAAGGTGGCTTCGTTGCGCGGCGGATGAAACACGACCGCGTCGGCTTCGGGCATTTCTGCGTAATGCAGCGCCGGGCAACCATCCTGTAAGTCGAGCAGCCAGCGGGCAAGGCCGGCGGATTCGCCAAGTGAAGCGCCGCCGCCGAGCAAGTAGCCCAGGGCCGACAGGTGCAACACCGAGCTGTTGTTATTGCCGCGTTTCAGGTCGGCGATGCCCAGCCAGCAGGCGTGTTTGGCACGGGTCAGTGCTACGTAGAACAGCCGCAAGTCTTCGGCCAGGCGCTCGTCGTCAGCTTGGGCGATCAATTCGGCGGTGGGCCTGAGGCTGACCTGGGACTTGCCGTTTTCGTCGTGGTAATGCAACGGCAAGCGGCTGCCATCCACCGGTTTTGCCGAGCAGATGAATGGCAGGAAGACCAGGTCGTATTCGAGCCCTTTGGACTTGTGGATCGTCACCACTTTGACCAACTGCTCATCGCTTTCCAGCCGCAGGATCTGCTCTTCGCCGGCCTGCCCGGAGAGTGCAAGATGTTCGGCCAGGTGGCGAATCAGTGCCTGTTCGCCGTCCAGCTCTGCGGCTGCCTGTTGCAGCAATTCCGAGAGGTGCAGCAGGTTGGTCAGTACCCGTTCGCCATCGCTGCGGGTGATCAGGGTTTGCGGCAATTTGAAGTCGTGCAGCAGGCGCCGCAGCATCGGCAGCACGCCTTGGGTGCGCCAGATCGTGCGGTAATCGCGGAACTGCATCACGCGCTTTTCCCACGCCAATTCGTCCTGGTTCAGACGTTCCAGTTCGGGCAGTGACAGGTTCAAGGTGATGCAGGCCAGGGCGGCGCGCAGCGGGCGCTCGACATCCGGCTCGGCGCAGGCCTTGAGCCAGGCCAGCAGGTCGTGGGCTTCCTGGGCGGCGAACACCGAGTCCTTGTCGGAGAGGTACACGCTGCGCACACCACGGGCGGCCAGCTCGCCACGCACGGCCTGGGCTTCCTTGCCGTCGCGCACGAGGATGGCGATGTCCGACGGCAGTACGCCCTTGAAGCTACCGTCTTTGCTCAGGAATCCCGCAGTACCCTGCTGACCACCGTTGAGCAAGGCGACGATTTGACTGGCACAGGACGCGGCCAGTTGTTGGCGGTAGAGCACGCTGGAGATCGGCTGGTCGGTGGGCAGATGCCAGAGGTTGAGCGCCGGCAACGTCTGACCGTTGACCTGCAGTTGTTCCTTGCGGCCTTGGGACAATACCGACTGGAACGGCACCGGATTCGTACCGTCGGGTTCGCGAAACAGGAACGCGCCGCGACCTTTTTCTGCGCGCTGGAACACGTGGTTTACCGCCTCGACCATGGCGTGGCTCGAACGGAAGTTGGTGCCCAGGGTGTGATGGCGGCCGGTGGTGGATTGGCGCGCACGCAGGTAGGTGTAGATGTCGGCGCCACGGAACGCATAGATCGCCTGCTTCGGGTCGCCGATCAGGAACAGGCCGCTGTCGAGGTGGTTTTCTTCGATGCGGTAGATGCTGTCGAAGATGCTGTATTGAACCGGGTCGGTGTCCTGGAATTCATCGATCAAGGCGACCGGGAATTGCTCGCGGATCACACTGGCCAGGCGCTCGCCGCCATCGGCCTGCAGAGCGGCGTTGAGGCGGATCAGCATGTCGTCAAAGCCCATTTCAGCGCGACGGCGTTTCTCTTCTTCGAAGCGTTTTCCAACCCAGCCGGCGGCGTGTTGCAGTACGGCGGCGTCGGGCGTTGGCAGGGCGTCGAGGCTGGCCTTGAGGCCGGCCATGGCTTCGATACCTGGATGCTGCGGCGGTTCGCCTTTCCAGGCTTCGGCCATGCCATCGGGCGTCAACCGGGTGAAGCCGGTACCGATATCCAGTTGTTCGAGTGATTCGTCAGCCGCCCAGGCGCTGATTTTTTCGAACCAGGGTTCGAAGTAACGGGCTTGCATCTTGCGGCCATCGACCGCTTTGGCCGCGACGGCTTGCAGGCAAATATTGCGCAGTTCTTCTGCCCATTGCTGCCAGGGCGCCTTGAGTGAAACGAGGGCTTGGCGGCGCTCTTGCAAACACGCGTTGATCAGTTCGGCGGGTTCACGGGTTTCATCGGTGGGCCGTTCGCTGCCGAACAAGGCGCGTACCCGTGGCATCAACGCAGCCGGGCCGCCCCAATTGTTGCGCACCCAGTTCAGCGCATCGTCGTGCATCGGGTAGCAGAACAACCGCCAGTAGTCGCGCAGCACTTCGCCGAGCAGGTCACTGTGGTCGGTTTCCAGGGTCTGGGTGAACAGGCTGCCGCTGTCGAATGCGTGTTCGCGCAGCATGCGCTGGCACCAACTGTGGATGGTCGAGACGGCGGCTTCGTCCATCCATTGGGCGGCGATGTCCAGGCGATTGGCGCAGCCGGGCCATTGTTCGGGGGTGTATTGATCGCGCAGTTCAGCGATCAGTGCATCGGGCTGTTCGATTTCTTCGCGAAAAAAACGCGCGGCTTCTGCCAGGCGGATACGGATGCGTTCGCGCAGCTCTTTGGTGGCGGCGTCGGTAAAGGTCACCACAAGGATTTGCGGCGGCAGCAACTCGCGGCCGAAGCCCGACTCATCACCGCCATGGCCGAGTACCAGGCGCAGATAGAGCGCCGAGATAGTGAAGGTCTTGCCCGTACCGGCACTGGCTTCGATCAGTTGGCTGCCTTTAAGCGGGAAAGCCAGGGCCAGGGGTTTTGTGCCGCTCATGCGCTGGCCTCCGCGCTGGTGAGTGATCGCCAGGGGGCATTGATCAACGGTCGATACAGGGTTTCGCACCAGCCTTCGAACTCTTCGCTGGCCATTAGCGCAGCGTAGTCCGGGAACTGGCGGGTGAGCGCTGGGCTTTCACGGCGCTCGCCGTCGGTGTTTTGGCCGTCGCCTTCGTAGGCCTTGCAGGCGGCGGCTTGGGCTTTGGCCGGGTCGGTTTGACCGAGCCAGGCGAACGCTGTTTTAACGGCAATCGGCAGTGGTTCGCTCATACCAGTTTTCCAGGCAAGCAGCAGGTTGCCGAGGAGTTCCTGGGCTGTGGCTTGCTCCAGCGGGGCCAATAGCAGCGTGTCGTCGCTGGCGACCAGGCCGGTACTGAGTGGCAGTCCGCAAGCACAGGCCACCAAGTGGTTCACCCACGGACGAATCAGGCGGTGCCACTTTCGGGTTTTGATCGAACCGATGCTGTTGGGGATGGCGGTGACGCTCAGGAAGCCACCGTCGCTGCGCTGGTGCAGGCCGCTGATCCAGCCTTCCAGCTGGATGCCTTGATACTCAAAACTGATCGGTTCGGCGCTGGTGTATGGTGTGGGCCAGAGTGCCAGGAGCTGCTGGTAACGTTGCAGCAGATCAGGCAAAGGCTCGATCAGTTCTTTGCGCAGGCATTCGCCGAAACCGACCATTGGCAGCAAGCCGCTACCTTGCAGGCGCAAGGCCTGGGCGTTGAGGGCTTCGTCGAGGTTGTCGGGTTGGGTCAGCGCGGCGGCGAGCAAACTGTCGCTCAGGCTGTAGCGCTGGAGTGCGTCGAGGACGAAGGGTTCTTCATCTTCCAGCGGGACTTCGGCGGCTTCAAAGAACACTTTCAGACGCTGGCTGAAGAAGTGTTTGACCGGGTTGCGCAGGAAGTCCTGCAGTTGGCCAAGGCTCAGCGGCTCTTCCTGGATGTAGGGGGCGAGGTTGCCGGTATCGGGCAGGTTTTCCGGGGTCGCGTGGAGCAACTGCCATTCACGGGCATAGCTGAACAGCTCGTCACCTTCATGGAAGTAGCGGGCACTGAAGGGTTGGAGCGGATGTTCCTGGGTGATGGCTTCAAGGAGTGGTACGCCGCTGGTGGTGTGCCAGCCGCTGGCGATATGGTCACGCAGCTGGCCGATCAGGACGGACGCCGGACGATCACTGTTGTCGCGGATACTGCGGCCGACCCAACTGATGTAGAGCTGGTCGCGTGCCGAAAGCAGCGCTTCGAGCAACAGGTAACGGTCGTCTTCGCGGCGCGAACGATCGCCTGGGCGGTAGTCGCTGCCCATCAGGTCAAAGTCCAGCGGTGGTTGTGCGCGTGGGTAATCACCGTCGTTCATGCCGAGCAGGCACACCAGCTTGAACGGGATCGCTCGCATGGGCATCAGGGTACAAAAATTGACAGCACCTGCAAGGAAGCGCTGGGACAGGCGGCCTTGGTCGAGGCCCGCCAACCAAGCCTCTCGGACTACGGTGAGAGGTAACTCGTCGTGCAGTCCGACGGACTCGCAGGTCTCCAGCCAGGTTTCTCTCAGTTGCTCGAGCTGGCCCAATAGGTAGTCGTCGTGCTCATTGCTCGGGAGGAAGAACAGCTGCATCAAATTTTGCAGACGCTCGCCCCACTCTCGCGGCGCGGCAGGTTGTGACAGTGCCTGGTGGGCGTCGTGCAGCGCATCGAGCAGTGCAACCAGCGGGCCGATCAATGCGGCGTCGAGGCCGCCGATTTCATCGTAAGGCTCGATGCCGTCACAGGCAGAACCTGTGCCGACGGCGTAGCCCAGGAGCATGCGGCGCAGGCCGAAACGCCAGCTGTTTTGCTCCAGCTCATGGGGTAAGCCAAGGCCCGCGCGTTGTTCGGCGTTGAGGCCCCAGCGGATGCCGGCGCCTTCGATCCAGCGGTGCAGGGTCGGCAGGTCGCGTTCCTTGATGGCGAAACGTTCGCGCAAGGCCGGGACGTCGAGCAGGTCAAGGATTTCGCTGACCGGGAAGCGGCTGTCGGGGAGCTTGAGCAGGTGCTCGACGGCGATCAGCAATGGGTCACGGCCGCGCTGGCCTTGGTCTGTGAGCGTGAACGGGATGAAGCGTAGGTCGCTTCTTTCAAGCTGGCCGAATACAGCGCGAATGTGCGGCGCGTAGCTGTCGACGTCGGGAACCATGACGATGATATCCCGTGGGCGCAGCGTGGGGTCGGCGCTGAAGCGCTGCAGCAATTGGTCGTGGAGAACTTCCACTTCGCGCTGGGCGCTGTGGGCAATATGGAAGCGAATGGAGGTGTCGTGCTCCAGATCGACGCTTGGCCAGAGTTCTCGGGTTTCGTTGAGCGGGCGCAGTTCGAGGATGTCGTCCTGGAGCTGGTTGAGCAAGGTGGTGGGCTCGCTCTCGCTGAACAGATCGATGCGGCCGTCGCGAAATGCCGAGCGGTAGCTGTTGGGGTCGTCGTAGCTGTCCAGCAGGTTGATGTAGTCGCGACCTTGTTTGCCCCAGGCAGCGAGCAGCGGATGGGCATGCTGGTGCAGGGTTTGCGGGTCGATGGTGACCGGCATTCCGGCTTTGCGGGCCTGGCGTTTGTATTCGTTCCGGAGCAGGTCTTTGTCGGCGACGATGTCGGACCAGTGGTGGCGACATGGGTTGTGCACGCACAACAGGACCTGGCTGAAACGAGCCAGGCCAGCCAGCGCTTCCAGGGCTTGGGCTGGCAGGGATGAAATGCCGAACACGATCACTCGGGAAGGCAGGCCCGCGGGCGCTTGTTCCAGGGTGTTGATGCGCTCGATAAAGCGTTGGTGAACACCGGCACGACTCTGGGCCATGCCCTCCTCCCCGACGTCCAGCAACAGGGCACGCCATAGTTCGGCTTGCCAGCAGTTGGCCGGGCTCAAGGGTTTTGATTCGCCTCGGCCGTTGCGCAATTGGTGGCGGCCGGCGGCCCAGTCTTCCAGCCAGTCAGCACGGTAGACCTGGTATTGGTCAAACAGGTCGGCGAGACGCTCTGCCAGTTGGTAGCGTTTGCGCAGATCAGTATCGTGGGTCAGAAAGCGTTGCAGGGGTTCGAAGTGGGGCTGATCGATCAGCTCCGGGAGCAGGCGCATGAGGCGCCAGGTCAGCGGGGCTTTATCGAGCAGGGACTTGGGCGGGATTTCATCTTTACCCAGGACCATTCGGTAGAGCTGCCACATGAAGCTGCCGGGGAGTTGCACGTCGATGGCCGCGGCGATACCGCAACCGCCCATATCGTCATCTTCAGGGTCTTCGGCCAGCGCCAGTTTGAGCCATTGGGCAATGCCGTTGCTTTGTACCAAGGCGATTTCGTTTTCCAGGGGAGCCAGTGGGTAACGACGCATCCAACTGACAACCAGGCTGCGCAGTTCATCCAGGCGGTTGCCGTGAACCACCATGAATCCAGCACTGAGGGACGTCGCATCCGGCATAACGGCTTCCTTGGGAAAAGCAAAATCGAGGGATGGACTTTAGCATTGAAGGCAGTTGCAGGCTGCAAGCGAGACACGCTTGATGCGTTGCGCGCCCGTACTTTTCGACCGCCCAAAACAAAACCCCTGACTGCGTTAGCAATCAGGGGTTTC
>NZ_JAOTOA010000014.1:0-172669 GCF_036346535.1 Pseudomonas sp. Z18(2022) | reverse complement strand
GCTCGACCGCCTGACCCGCGCCGACCATTCGCAGGACCTGCAGGAACGCTTCGCCCACGACCCGGCGGGCAACCTGCTGATGCAGGACCGCGTTGGCCCCAGCGTAGTCAAAGGCAACCGCCTGTTGATGCAAGGCGACCGTCATTACGACTACGACGCCTTTGGCAATCTCCTGAGCGAACGCCGGGGCCGTGCCCAGCAGCTGGTCACCGAATACCGCTACGACTGTCAGCACCGCCTGATCGGAGTCACCCAACCGGACGGCACCCAGGCCAGCTATCGCTATGACCCATTCGGTCGGCGCATAGCGAAAACCCTCGACGGCCAGACCACAGAGTTTTTCTGGCAAGGCGATACGCTGATCGCCGAGCACAGCGCTGATCATCACCAAAGCTATATCTATGAACCCAACAGCTTCCGCCCGTTAGCACTGCTGAAAGGTTACGGCCCGGAAGACATAAACCCCTTCCACTACCAACTCGACCACCTCGGCACCCCACAAGAACTCACAGCACCCGATGGCGAAATCGTCTGGTCCGCGCACTACCGCGCCTACGGCCAAATCGCGAAGCTGGACGTCAACACCGTCACTAACCCACTGCGCTTTCAGGGCCAATACTTCGACCCGGAAAGCGGGCTGCACTACAACCGACATCGCTACTACAATCCGGATGTTGGCCGTTACCTGACGCCTGATCCCGTGAAACTGGCGGGTGGACTGAACGGCTATCAGTACGTTCCAAACCCGACGGGGTGGGTTGATCCGCTGGGGTTGAATACTTGTCCGGGTGGGGATGGATGTAAGCCGAAAGCCTTTGATAACGACCCTGCTAGCAAAGCAAAAGCCGATGAAGGTATACCTTCGCCGCCGGTTATTAGCGGAGTTGACGTGGAAAGCTTGAATCGAACACATAGCATCGAGGGAAAAAAATCAACCAAGCGAGTTGACGAAATCTCCCTCAGCATGCGGAGCAAGGGTTACGACACAAATGAGCCAATCGACGTGGTCGAGGTGAACGGGCAGCGCTATATTATCGACGGCCACCACCGGGCATCAGCGGCAAGACGGACAAATACGCCAGTCACCATAAAATTGATCGAGAACCTAAATAGCCATAAGGGAACGCTCAAAAGCAAAGATGACGTAATAAACGCTTCGAATGCTGTTGGACTTGATAGATTGGAAAGGCCGAGAAGATGAAAAAGAACAACCTAGAGAGTTTGATCCGTGAATATATATATCAAGTAAAAAAAGCGACAGACTTACTTGAACAAACATTCGGCACAAAAAACATTCTCCGGCTTTGGCGCAGCAATCAAATCCCGCAACGCGGGAGGATCACTGACAACATCTCCTACGAACTACACGGGATTGGCTGCAGAGTCGATTTTTCCGGAGTCTGTATCGATTTCGACTACGGCCCCAACGAAAGGGTGGATGGCTTCGATCCGTGGCGGCTTTACATATACGCATGCGAAGTACCACACAGGTACAAAAAGTACACTAACCAAAACACACTCGAACGAGAATTCAATAACTATGTAGCGCAAGGAAAAGCGCAAAGAATCACTGATTCCATGTCCAACCTATACTTCCTGAATCCTTGACCCGGCTCGCCCCCTGACCAACTGTCACCAGGCGAGCATATGAGTTTATACAGCGTAAACTCACTCTTTCGCGGGAAACACTTCCCCTCAACTCCACGCCACCACCAACAACCCCGCCCCCAACACCAGACACAACGGCGAGTAAAAAAACGTATCCAGCCGCGCAAACCGCGACCCACCCACCTTCTTGAAAAAACCCACCAGCTCCGAATCCCCAATCGCCCGGGCAAACATCACCAGTGCCACCGCACTGATGCCCCATTGCAACGCATGGTTGGACACCGGCTCGAAATACAGTCCGGCCCGCAAACACACCAGCACCGCAATCGCCACCAGCCCCACACCCACCAGCAACGTGCCCAGCGCCGACGGCTTGAACGCAGGGCGTGGCCCACTGGCGAATTCACCCGGCAGCTGCGGAATCGCCGCGGCAACCCCCAATTTGCCACCGGCCGCCCAGTACAAATGCACCAGGCTGATAAAGCCAAACACCCCGACGATCCATCGCGCGACTAAAAAGCTCATGGCTGGATATCCTTGGAAAAGTCCGGAAGAGGATAGTCCTCTTGAGATTTTTTGCAGGCAATTCGTCGGCGGCTGATGGTAAAGTGCCGCCCCATGAAACTCGCCCGTTCCGACCGCTCGCTCATTGCCTGGATGCTCTATTGCTGCGTCCTGTTCAATGTGTTCGCCTGCAGCATTGGCCACGGGCAAATGGTCGGGATGCAACTCAACGGCGTCGGCGGCCAGTTCTGTACGGTAGACCCGCGCACCCAGGCGCCGGCGCCTTACAAGTCCACCGATGAATCCCTGCCCACGCTCTCGAAAGCCTTCGGTTGCCCGCTGTGCTCCACGGGCGGCATGGGCCCGGCGCTCAGCTCCAGCCTCAACGTAGTCGTCCTGCCGCAACCCCATGCGCCGCCGCCGGCAATCGTTGCCAGCGCCGACATTCCTGCCCGCTTCACCTGGCCTGCGGCTAATCCGCGCGCCCCACCCGCCTTCGCCTGATACCTGCGCTTTTTTGATTTGCCCATGCTGCTGTCTCCTTTGGGAGTACGGACGGCCGTGGGTTGTTTTCAAGCCATGTTTTTCAGGATTCAACCATGAAACATTTACCCCTTTTGGCGGGCCTGTTCGGCTGCCTGCCTGTCAGCGCCTGGGCGATTGAGCTGGCACCGACCACCATTGATGGCGAGCAAACCGGCGAACCCGGCCTGGCCCTGGACCAATCCAGCGGCATGGCCTCGCGCCTCGGGCTGAGCGTGCGGGA
Organism: Pseudomonas sp. Z18(2022); assembly: GCF_036346535.1. Taxonomy (NCBI): domain Bacteria; kingdom Pseudomonadati; phylum Pseudomonadota; class Gammaproteobacteria; order Pseudomonadales; family Pseudomonadaceae; genus Pseudomonas; species Pseudomonas sp. Z18(2022). The sequence continues at coordinate 169,791 of NZ_JAOTOA010000014.1, read as the reverse complement.
AACCCCGGCGTCCATCGCCATTGCCAATCGCAACGACATCGAGCGCCGAGGCGCCAAGACCTTCCAGGACGCGGCCAATACTCTGCCCGGGGTCAACGCCAGTGCGCCGCCGGGGTTTGGCGGCTTCATTTCCTATCGGGGTTTTACCAGCAGCCAGATTACCCAGATGTTCAATGGCGTCGCCGTGTCCGGCGGCCTGGCGCGCCCGGTGGATGCGTGGATCTATGACCGGGTTGAACTGGTCGGCGGCCCCTCCTCCCTGATCAACGGCGCCGGTTCCGTTGGTGGTTCGCTGAACTACGTGACCAAGCTCGCCACCCGCGAGGAACAAGCCGCCGAAGGGCAACTGACATATGGCAGCTACGACACCGCCGGGATGGCCTTCGGCCTGAACCATGCGCTGACCGAACCGGGTGCCGAGGTCCAGCATTACGCGCGCCTGGACGTGAGCCGCAACACCAACCACACCTACATTGATCGCCAGCAGCGCGATGCCTGGAGTGTGGCGTTTTCCCTGTTGAGTGATTTCACGCCGAACCTGTCCCACACCCTGGCGCTGGAGTATCAGGACGAACACGAAGACAGTCCCTACTGGGGCACGCCGGTGCTCAACCCGAAGTCGGGCGAGTTGAAGATCGACAAGCACAACCGCTTCAACAACTACAACGTGGCCGACGGCCGTTATGAGCAACGCACGATCTGGGTCCGTTCGATCATCGACTACCGGATCAACAACAGCACTACCCTGAAAAACACCCTCTATCACCTCGACAGCCAGCGCGACTATCGCAACCTGGAAACCTACCAGTACAACGCCGACAACAGCGCGGTGAATCGCTCCACGGCCTATCAGGTGCGGCATCAGGGCGAGCAGAACGGCAACCAGTTCGAGCTGCGCCATGACGACACATTCTTCGGTTTGAGCACCACCTGGTCCGGTGGATTTGAGTACAAGGTCAACAGCACCACCAGCAACCCACTGAACGTACCGGGCAAAAACACGGTGGACCCGAACAACTACGATCCGGGGCATTTCTATGACCTTCCCGGCACCAAGCCCGGCTTCGATCCGGACAAGACCAACGCGGTGACCACCAAGGCGCTGTTCGTGGAAAATCGCCTGGGGCTGACCGACAAACTGTCGCTGCTCACCGGCCTGCGCTATGACGCGATTGACCTTGAGGTGACCAATCACCGAGACATCACCGCCAGCAATCCCCGGCACGTCAAACGCAGCTGGGAGCCGGTGACCGGGCGCATTGGCTTGACCTATCAGTTCATTCCCCAAGCCAATGTCTATGTGCAATACAGCACCGCCGCCGAACAGCCGAGCAGCACCACCCAGGTGTTCGACGTGTCCACCGGCAAGCAGTGGGAAGTGGGCAGCAAGTTCGACTACCTGGACGGTCGCGGCTCGGCCACCGTCGCCGCCTACCGGATCGAGCGCAAGGACTTCGCCGTCACCGACCCGCAGGACCCGACCAACAGCATTCCGGTGGGCGCGCAGTCGTCCAAGGGTATCGAACTGGCCAGTTCGTTGCGGGTCACGCCCAATCTATTGCTGGAGGGCAACTACGCCTGGGTCGATGCCGAGTACGAGGACTTCAACGAGAAAACCGCCAGTGGTGCCGTGGTATCACGCAAGGGCAATACGCCGACCAATGTGCCCAAGCAGGTGGGCAATCTGTGGCTGACCTATGACTTTGCGGAGGATTGGCAAGGGGGTGTGGATGCACGGTATGTGGCGTCGGTGTATGCCGATAATGCCAACACCCTGACGGTGCCGGCGTATACCTTGTTCGGGACGTTTTTGACCTACAAGGTGGATCAACACACCTCCGTGACGGGCCGGGTGCGCAACCTGACCAATGAGGTGTATGCCGAGTTTGCCCATGTGTCGCCAGCGTATTACCTCGGATCGCCGAGGACGTTCGAGCTGGCGGTGCAGACGAAGTTCTAAGGCTGGAACAGGGTCGATGTGGGAGCCGGGCTTGCCCGCGATGCCAGCAACTCGGTCTGTCAGTCAAACCGAGGTGCCGGCATCGCAGGCAAGCCAGCTCCCACATTTAGTCCGTGCCAGTCAGGACTATTGAGGGGCTACTTCAGGCTGGCCTCTACCTTCTGCGCCACATCCTCAGTCAACCACGCCTTCCAGATCTGCGGGTGATCCTTGAGGAACGCCTGGGCGACTTCACGTGGCTGGCTGTGCTTCTCGCTCATTTCGGCCAGCGCCTTGTTCAAAGGCTCGATGGGAAAGTCGACCTTGGCAAAGAATTCAGCAATCTGCGGATGTTCCTTCTGGAATGGCGTGGACACACCGATGCTCAACTTGGAGGCCAGTGAACGGGTGGGTTTCGGATCAGGATTATCCGCATCCGTCAGGGTCTTCCACGCATCGGCGTCAAACGGCGGCTCTTCCAGCTGGATCAGCTTGTAGCGCCCCATCAATGGCGTGGGTGACCAGTAATAGAACAGCACCGGCTTGCCACGGCGGATCGACGAGGCAATCTCGGCGTCCAGCGCCGCACCCGACCCGCTGCGGAAATTCACGTAGCTGTCGTCAAGCCCGTAGGCCTTGAGCTTTTGCTTGTTGACCACTTCCGAGGTCCAGCCAATCGGGCTGTTGAGGAAGCGGCCCTTGGTCGGTGCCTCGGGGTCCTTGAACACATCCTTGTAGCGCGCCAGGTCTTTCACGCTGCGCAGTTCCGGCGCCAGGGGCTTGATGCCTTTGGCCGGGTCGCCCTTGACCACGTATTCCGGCACCCACCAGCCTTCGGTGGCGCCCTTGACGATATCCCCCAGGCCCACCACTTTGCCCTCAGCCTCGGCCTTGACCCACACCGGGCTGCGGCCGGCCCATTCTTCACCGATCACCTGGATGTCGTTTTTTGCCAGGGCGGTTTCCAGGGTGATGGTGGTACCGGGCAAGGTGTCGGTGGGCAAGTCATAGCCCTTTTCGACAATCACCCGCAGCACCTCGGTGATCAGGCTGCCGCTTTCCCAGTTCAGGTCCGCGAAATGGATCGGCGCCTGGGCCGCCGATACAGGCAGCGACGCCACCGACAGACTCAGGGTCGCCAGTGAGGCTGCCAACAGTGCTCGAATTCCTTTCATGCTTTACACCTCATGCCTTACAGCAATAGCGAACGGCTTTGCTGTAACACCGCGAAGCCTCTGAATACTTAAGTCAACTCAACTGTAGTAGAGGTTCCGGCGAACATGGCAGGGTGCTGGTATTTACGGCGGATTGTTCAGGCGCTGCAGCTCGCGGCGCACCATGCTGGCGTACTCGGCGGGCTTGAGTTCATATAACTGGCCGGCCACCCAACTCAACCAGGCGCCCTGCAACTCGGACTTGCGGGCAAGCAGCTGCGCCGCCACGGCCTGGGCATCGAGCAAGTGCTGCTCGTGGAACTGCGCCCTACCCTGGCTCATTACTCGCTGGCCTTGAAGGTCACGAGTTCACCCTTGCGCCACTTGGCAGCCTTGCCGGTGACGGCCTTGAGGGTCTTGGTCAGGCCTTCAACCAGCTGCTCATGGGCGGCGAACACCAACATCACACTGTGGCCTTCCTTGAATACGATGCCCTGGCCTTCGGCCGAGGAAACAAAGGCGTAGTCGCCCAGGCCATACACCGTCAACTTGATATCGCGAAACTTCAGTTCGAACTTGCCACCTTCGCGACTGGGCAATACCGCAGCGCGAAAATGATCACCGACCTTGAGTTCAAGACGCGGCTTGTCGTCCACCACCAGCGCCGTCTCGGTATCGATCTCGGCGATGTAGATACCTTCAGGTGTCTGCTCAGTGACGTAGACGAAACGGGATTGAAACTGCTTGACCAACTTTGCGCGCAAATCACCCAGCACGAACAACGCGTGCATATCCAGATTACTGACTGCCAAGGAAACGCCCCCACATCAAAAAGGTGCTGACCGCCCAGGCGGGCAGCACAAAAAACGGCCGAAACGGCACGATCACACAACAAATCCACTGAAAAACTGAAGAAGGCCCACGCTGCAAAGCCATAAGACTAGTACAGGCGTACCCGACGCACCTTACGCAAGGTCGCCAGGCGTTGCAGGAAATCACAGGTTCAACGGCCGGAGAATACCGACCGCCCTACTTCAGACAATAACCCTTAATAAAATGCAGTTTTCCGACATCCAACACAGAAACTAATGCTTTGGATGGAACCGGACGCCGGATGCTGACGACAATACTAAAACAGCAACACGGGTCAAAACCACCCGAAATACTGCAAGCGGGTCCGCAAGATCGATCGACAGGAGCTGATTATGCAACGACCTCAACCGATTGCCACACCCTCGAACACCGGTTCATCTTTTATGGATGACGGCCAATTCTACTCCCTATACACCCAGGGCAGTTGCCTGCGTTCGGTTCTCTATCGAGTAGTACCCGCCGGAAGAAACTTCTTTCATATCCTGGAAGTGCCCAGCGGGCGGATCAAAGGCTTTCGCAGCGGCCATAGCCAGGCGTGCGAACTGGCCAGGCAGCTGGAAGCTATCCTGCAGACGCCCCACGGCTGAAACTCGGCGCTGTCGTTTCGTCATCTGGTTGACTTTACTGCGCCGCCAGCGCGTAACAACTGCCATACTGGTCCGTCCATTGAGATTTGTCCCCTTGGGGTTCAGGTTTCATCAGCGCAATTACCTCCAAGGGAAGGCTATACGTGACGGAATTTGATATAGGCGAATTTTTCATCCATGGCGAAGCCAGGGAAGTAGACGGTGAATTTCAAGCCGTGATCGTGATGCGAGCCAAGCCCCCCCTGACCACCGTAACGACCCACCAGGTAGAAAAGGACCGCTGGTTCAAAACCATAGACGCCGCCAACACCGCTGCCAAGGATGCCGCCAAAGCCCTTAAAGCCGCAGTCGATTCAGGCGCACTGACCTCCTGATAACCCGGCGCGACAATCCGATCGAACTCTGACCCGCAACAACCCTCCCATGCATACGATGATCAGCCTGCATGGAGAACGATATGGACGCGCCGACTTACACCCTCGAAGACCTGTTTGAACAACTTGGCCTGGAATCTTCCCCGGAGGCGATTGACGCCTTCATCGGCGAACACACCCTGGCCAATGACGTAAAGCTGATCGACGCAGATTTCTGGTCACCGCAGCAAGCCCAATTCCTTAAAGATGAACTGCGTGAAGACGCGGTCTGGGCCATCGCGGTCGACGAACTGAACCAGCGCCTGCACCAGCCACGCTGATGCTTCAATGCAGGCTGTCTGACTGCTCCAGGCGCAACAACGCCTCCCAGGCAGCCCTGCACTCTTCTGCCTCATCGCGGCTGGCGAACGCCGTGCCGCGCTGCTCGCCGTTAAGCAGTACCACCCAACACGCCTTGCGCCCCAGCGCGCGCAGGGTGAGCGGTACGCCACTGCCAATCATCACGGCGACATCGACTTTGTTTTGCATGGAGAGCCTCCAGAAAATTAGTTAGCTGGCTAACAATGTCAGCCATGCTACGGTTTTCCTCCAGCTGGAAAAAGCTATCCCCGGAATAGCTCCCTTGCATAACCTGCAACAATCGCCTCGGTGAATCAGCGGCCCTCGGGTTTATAGCCCAGACGCAAGCCACCCCAATGCCTGCCCTTGACCGTGATCGGCACTGACAAGTCGTGCATCAACTCACCGGTATCGCGGGTGTAGGTTTGCAACAACACCGCCTGCTGGTGGCTGCCACAGCGGATCCCGGTACGGTCGTCAAACTTGCGCTTGGTACGGTTTTGCAGCGCATCCACCTGGGCGTCGCCGGTCAACGTCTGGGAAAACGCCTTGTTATGGGTCGGCACATAACCCTGTGGCGTGCAGGCGATGGCGAATACCAACCCCTCATGACGGGGCAACAACGCTTCCTGGATGGCCGGCAGCACCTGGTCGGTGTAGCCGTCAAAGCGGGTGTGGTACTTGCTTGGCCGGGTGCTGGGAATGGGCGTGTAACTGCGGTCGAACAGGTCATCCAGGCTGATGCGGTTCTGCAGTACGTCGGCTTCGAACTGCGCGGCGATCCGGCCGGCTCCTTCCCGGGCCAGGTCATAGATGCGCTGGTGATAGTCGTCCAGGCCGACCTCGGCGAGGCGCTCGCTGATGGTTTCGGCCTGCCCTTCCATTTGCACCGCGGCGGCGGCCAGCTGTTGGGTTTGCTGGTCACTGACGGTCAAGTCGCTACGCATCTGCTCCACAGCATGAAACAGACTGTCGAGTTGCGCGCGGTTGGTGTCGGTGCCTTGGGCGATTTCATTGACCTGGCCTTCAACGTCCGCGGCCAGGGTAGCAATGTTCTCCAATTGCTCACCGGCGTGTTCCACCTGTTCTACACCGGACTGCAAATCCGCCGACAACTGCCGGATCTGCTCCACCACCTGGGCGGTACGCTGCTGGATATCCGCCACCATCACTCCGACCTCGTCGGTGGCCGTGGCCGTACGCCCTGCCAGCCCACGCACTTCGTCGGCGACCACCGCAAAACCGCGACCGTGCTCACCGGCCCGCGCGGCCTCAATCGCAGCGTTCAGGGCCAACAGGTTGGTCTGGCTGGCGATCGACTGGATCACCAGAGTGACTCGCTGGATTTCTTCGCTGCGCTGGCTCAAGGCCTCGATCAAGTGGCGGCTGTCGTTGGCACGCTGGCTGAGCTGGTGCATGCGGGTGATGGATTGCGCCAGCACTTCGCGCCCTTCGGTGCTGCGCTGATGGGCCTGGCTGGCAGCACCGAGAGCCTGGCGACTCAGCTCGGAGGTGACCTTCTCGGTGTCAATCATCACTTCGGCACTGCTGACAATCTGCCTCGCCGCGCCTAATTGCGATTGCAGCCTGGCCGCCAATTGCTTGACCGAATAGGCCACGCCCGCAGCAGACAATGCGTTATGACTGGTGGTGTAGGACAGGTCGCGGGTCAGCTCGCCGATGGCATCGGTAGTGTCGGACGGTACGGTGCTGGCGGTGCGATGTTTCAGGCGGGGCAGCCAGATCAGCAGCAGGGCCACCGGCAGGCACAGGTAAATCGAGAGTTGGCCGAACGCCAGGCCCAGCAGCAACAGCACCAGGGCGGCACTTTGCAGGAGCGGCGTCAACCAGCCGGGCAACTGACGCGTCACCACAGGGGGTGACACTGCCGCGCCTATGAGAGATCCGTCTCCAGCCATCTTCGTTACCCCACTGCTTGTCGTTATTGTGACTGCATTAAACGCCACTACGTGGCCATTATCCATGGGCCTTTAGTGGGGGGCTTGCAGCAGATCAATAGACAGGGGTAATACGGGCGAAATCTATGTAGGAGCGAGCTTGCTCGCGAAGAACCTGAGAGCACCGTTGGGTACCAGGCTTCCCGCGTTATCGTTAGCGACCTTCGCGAGCAAGCTCGCTCCTACAAGGACGGCATCAGGCTTGACGCTGGTGCTTGTCGATTTGCTCGTGGCGCTCTTGCGCTTCGATGCAGTACTTGGTGGTCGGGCTGATCAGCAGGCGCTTGAGGCCGATAGGCTCGCCGCTGTCATCGCACCAGCCGAAGGAATCTTCCTTGATACGGCCCAGGGCCTGCTCAAGTTGCGGCAGCATGCGCTGGTCGCGGTCGATGGCATTCACCAGCCAGGTGCGCTCTTCTTCGACAGAAGCAGCGTCAGCCGGGTCAGCCGGGGTGTCCAGGCTTTCGATGGCGATGCGGTTCTGCTCAATGCGCTCATGGTGTTCCACTTTCATGTCTTGCAACAACTGCTCAAAAAAAGCGTGCTGCTCGGCATTCATGTAGTCATCCGCCGGCATGGCCAGCAACTTTTCCTTTGTCATTGATTTCTCTATAAAAAATACGTGCATCAAGGCGAATAAGGGAGCGTTCCGGAAGGCCTGTGCAGGTCTCGGAAAGGCGCCGTCCATTTCAAGCGCCACCCGGCACTCAATTTACGAGGGGCGGCAGTCTAAGGCCGACTTGAGGGCTCAGCAACTGAAATGACAGGCATTTTTTCCAAGATAACCCGCAAAGGCACCAGGACGGGCTCGGCGAACGGTCATCGGAGTGCGTTTATAGCAAGAAATTCAGTGTTGTGGAGCTATATAGAAGACAAACGGTTAAACGTTGATGGCAAAACGCTCATGTGGGAGCCGGGCTTGCCCGCGATGCAGTCGACTCGGTCTGTCAGCGAGACCAAGTTGATGCTATCGCAGGCAAGCCAGCTCCCACATTGATTGATGCAGCCTAGAGGACCGTGTTAGCGCTTGAGCTTGCGCTTGTTGCGGTACTGGTCGATCACCACCGCCACCACGATGATCAGGCCCTTGATGATGTCCTGGATGTAGGCATCCACACCGACGAAGGTAAACCCGCTGGCCATCACCCCGAGGATCAGCGCGCCGATCACGGTGCCGGTGATGCGCCCTACTCCGCCCGCCAAGCTGGTGCCGCCGATCACCGCCGCAGCAATCGCGTCCAGCTCATAGGACATGCCCATGCCCGCCTGCCCGGTGGCCGCTCGTGCCGAGGCCACTACACCGGCCAGGCCCGCCAGCAGGCCGGCGATGCTGTAGACGATGATCAGGTGACGCTTGACGTTGATCCCAGAGGTGCGCGCCGCCTGCATGTTGCCGCCGATGGCGTAGGTGTACTTGCCGTACTTGGTGTAGCGCAGGGCGATATGGAAGATCACCGCCACCACCAGGAAGATCACCACCGGCATCGCGCCGTGGCCGATGGCCGTGTAGGAGTCCGAGAGCATGCTCACCGGCTGGCCTTCGGTGTAATAACGCGCCAGGCCACGGGCCGAGACCATCATGCCGAGGGTGGCAATAAACGGTGGAATCCCGGTGACCGCAATAATGCTGCCGTTGATGGCCCCCGCCAGCAGCCCCACACCCAGGCCCATCGCCACCGGTATCCACACCGGCAAGTCGGTCAGGGATGGAAACACTGCCCGGGAAAAGTCGGAAGTCTGCGCCAGACTGGCGGCGATCATCGCCGACAACGCCAACACCGAGCCCGAGGACAGGTCGATACCGGTGGTGATGATCACCTGGGTCACGCCAATCGCCAGCAGGCCGATGATCGACACTTGCAGGATCATCAACACCAGGCGCTGGGAGTTCATCAGGAAACTCTGGTCCCGCACGATCCAGCCGAACAACTCAAACACCAGGCCGATGCCAATCAGCACCAGCAGGATGCTCAGCTCGGTGGGCATGCGTCGACGGTGCTTGACCGGCGCTGCAGCGGGCTTCTTTTCCTCGGGTTTGCTTTCCAGTATCGCGTTCATAACCACTCACCTTTTTTTATCGCGTTGCGCCGGCCGCAACGGGCCGGCGCCGTGTGTTCGTTAGTGGACCGCCGTCATACCGGAAGCCAGTTGCATGACTTTTTCCTGGGTCGCGTCCGCGCGGTCCAGGGTGCCCATCAGGTCGCCTTCGTGCATCACCATTACCCGGTCGCTCATGCCCAGCACTTCCGGCAGCTCCGAAGAAATCATGATCACGGCCATGCCTTCGCTGGCCAGGTAGGAAATCAGCCGGTAGATCTCGGCCTTGGCGCCCACGTCGATACCGCGAGTGGGCTCGTCGAGGATCAGCAGCCGCGGGTTGGTCATCAGCCAGCGGGCCAACAGGGCTTTTTGCTGGTTGCCGCCGGACAAGGTGTCGATGCACTGCTCAAGCGACGGGGTTTTCACCCGCAGCTTGGTGCACATGTCTTCACACAGGGCCCGCAGGGCCTTTTGCTGGATGAAGCCGTTGCCGGAGTAAAGCGGCAGCACGGCCATTTCCATGTTTTCCAGCACCGAGAGGCAAGGAAACAAGCCGCTGAGCTTGCGGTCTTCGGTCAGCAGCGCGAAGCCCTTCTCGATGGCCATGTGCGGGTCGGTGATGCGCACGGTCTTGCCGTCCAGCTGGATCTCGCCGCCGGAGCTTGGGGTGATGCCAAAAATGGTCTCAGCCACGTTGGTACGGCCAGAGCCCATCAACCCGGCAATGCCGAGAATCTCGCCGGCGTGCAGGTCAAACGACACGCCCTGGAACACCCCATCCAGGCGCAGGTCGCGTACCGACAGCAGCAGATCGCCGATAGGCTTGTCGCGCACCGGGAACAGCTGGCTCAGCTCGCGCCCCACCATCATCGAGATCAGGCTGTCGCTGTCCATGCTGTCGGCCCGTTGCAGGCCGATGTACGCACCGTCGCGGAACACCGCCACTTCATCGGCGATGGCGAACACTTCGTTCATTTTATGGGTGATGTAGATGATGCCTTTGCCCTGGGACTTGAGGTCGGCAATGATCGAAAACAGGTGGGCCACTTCCTTGTCGGTAATCGCCGAGGTGGGCTCATCCATGATCAGGATGTCGGAGTCATAGGACACGGCCTTGGCAATCTCGACCATCTGCCGCTCGGCGATGCTCAGGTTGCCGACGTGTTCTTCCGGGTCGAGGTTGATCCGCAGCCGCTCCAGCAATTGCGCGGTGCAGCGGTGCATTTCCCGGTGGTTGACCATGTGCAGGCCGTTGAGCTGTTCGCGGCCGATCCAGATGTTCTCGGCGATGCTCATGTGGGGCATCAGGTTGAGTTCCTGGTGGATCATCGCGATGCCGGCTTTCTGCGCCGCCAGCGGTGTCTCAAACACAATCGGCTTGCCCCGCAGGCGGATTTCACCGGCGTCGGGCTGATAGATGCCGGCGATGATCTTCATCAGCGTCGACTTGCCCGCGCCGTTCTCTCCCATCAGCGCCAGCACCGAACCGGGGCGCACCCGCAGTTGCACATCGGCCAGGGCCACGACGCCGGGAAAGCCTTTGCTGATGTTGGAGATCTCCAGCAGATAGGGTTCTTCCAGTACCAGGGGCTGGATACCGGGAGGCTGGGAAGCAGTCGCTTGAGCAAACATATCGGGTACTCCGTCAGCAGGGCCGCCGTGGCTGCCCTGCCGGTTTATTGTTGTTATTAAGGGCTACTTGAAGTCTTTGACGTTGTCCGGGGTGATCAGCTTGAACGGGATCACCACGTTCTGCTCCACCGGCTCGTGCCTGGCCATCTTGCGTGCTGCTTCCACCGAGCCCACGGCCTGGCCGTTGGCGTCCTGGAAGGCCGACGCGGCCATGTCACCCTTGGTAATCGCGTTGAGGCCGTCCGGCGTGCCATCCACGCCCGCGATCAACACGGTGCCCGGCTTGGTCCCCGCCGATTTCAACGCCATGGACGCACCGATAGCCATCTCATCGTTGTTGGCCAGTACTGCGTTGAACTCGCGGCCCTGGGTCAGCCAGTCATTGACCAGGGTCATGCCCTTGTCACGCAGCCAGATGCCGGTCTGTTCCTGCTCGATCTTGATGTCCGGGTACTTGGCCAGGACTTCCTTCACGCCCTTGGTGCGGTTGGTGGTGGAGTTGTTCGCCAGGTCACCCAGCAGGATCACGATCTTGCCCTTGCCACCGAGCTTTTCGGCGATGTACTGCATTTGCAGGCGGCCGGCCTCGACGTCATTGGAGGTCACGGCCACGATGCCCTTGGGCAAATCGGTCTGGTCGGGACGACGGTTGACGTACACCAGCGGAATGCCCGCCGCGAGCGCCGCTTTACTGATGTTGGCGGTAGATGCCGTGTCGACCGGGTTGACGATGATGGCGTCGACTTTCTGGCTGATAAAGTTCTCGACCTGGCTCAATTGCTTGACCACGTCGGCGCGGGCATCTTCGAACTGCAGCTGTACGCCGTCACCCTTGGGATAGGACTTGGCTTGCTTGTCCATGTCCTCGCGCAGGTAGGTCAGGAAGGTGTCATCGAATGCCGACATGCTCACACCCACCTTGATATCGGCGGCGGTGGCAAAACCGCTGGCGAGCATCATTGACAGGGCCAGCGCGGTAAAACGGATCGGGGTCTTCATGAACGGTCTGTCTCCAATTTCTTGTTGGTTTTGTGGACGTTGCGTTTTTCAGAGCGAAGCTGTCGGCAGTCGAACGATCGGCGCCCCCGGAATGCAGCACACCAGGGAACCCTTGCTTTCGACGCACAGGACATTCAGGAGGGAGAAGTAAAACGGCCGGGCGCGGGGCAGACCGCGTGGCTTGAGGGCAGGACGTAAAACTCGCAGTACAGCGTTGAAGATTTTCATCTGACGGTACCTGGTTGTTTTGATCTTGTTTTTGTCGAGTCGCCCGAATCGAGTCCGAACGTACTTTATGCAACCTGGAAATGACTTTATTGGAAAATAATTTCCATATCAACTTATTTTAGAATTTTATTCTATTTTTCATCTGTGGCTTTCCACAGCGGGTATTTCCACCACCTGCTGGCGCTCCGAACTGAGGCGCGCCGCGTCCAGTACACGGGTGGTTTGCAGCGCATCCCGGGCGTCCACCGGCAACGGGCCATGGCCTTCCACCGCGCTTTGCAACTGGCTGTAGAACTGGTTCCAGCGGCCTTTTTCCGAGGGCACGCGCTCGCGCTCCTCACCTTGCTCGAACCAGCCCCAACGCCGGTGTTCTTCGGCGCCCCAGTGCTCGCCTTCGGTTTTCGGGGTCTTGCCGGCCATCAACAACGCTTCCTGGCCGTCCAGCCCTTCCACGGTGTAGCACCCGGCGCTGCCATTCACCCGGAAACGCGGCGCCTGGCTGTTTTGCAAGGCACTGCCCCACAGGTGGGAAATCACCCCGTTGGCGTGGGTCATGGACACGAAGAAACCGTGATCCACTGTGGGCTCCTGCGAGGTGTAGTGCAATTGCGCGAACACCCGCTCCACCGGGCCGAACAGTTGCATCGCCTGGTCGACCAGATGGCTGCCCAGGTCCCGCAGGAACCCGCCGCCGCTGGCATTGCCCACGGAGCCCGGGTTGTAGCGTTCCACCCGGGATTCGAAGCGGGTGACGGTGCCCAGTGCGCCGGCGTCGATCAGCTTGCGCAGGGTCAGGAAGTCCGAATCCCAGCGCCGGTTCTGGTAGACGCTGAGCAGCACGCCCTGGCGCTCGGCGGCGGTAATCAAGGCCTGGGCCTGTTCGGCATTGCTGGCGAAGGGTTTGTCGCTGACCACCGCCACACCGTGTTCGATGGCTTCCAACACCAACGCAGGACGGCCCTTGAGGGTGGTGGAGATCACCAGGGCGTCGACACCGGCCTCGACGATCTGGCCGATGGTATCGAAGGCTTTTACACCAGGATGTTCTTTCGCCAACTGTTGGCGACGCTCGGGTGAGCGGGTGACGACGCCGACAAAGGTCGCCCCCGGCAGGCTGGCAATCAGCGGTGCGTGAAAAAAGCGGCCACCGTGGCCGTATCCAACCAGTCCGATTCGCATACAAATACTCCTTGGTTAATTGTGGCGAGGGAGCTTGCTCCCGCTGGGGTGCGAAGCGCCCCCAAAAGCTTGCGACTGCTACGCAGCCGAGCGGGAGCAAGCTCCCTCGCCACAGAGCAAGCCACAGCGATCTAACAGCAAAGTTCGCGGGTCACCCGCTCCAGCATCATCCGGTTGGACTCATCCGGCCGGTCTTCCCAGGCAAACACCGACACCGTGGCGATGCCGTCGAACTTGATTTCCCGCAGGGTGCCGAAAAACGCCTCCCAGTTGACCTCGCCCTGGCCGATGTCCAGGTGCTGGTGCACGGTGGCCGTCACGCCCGGCGGATTGACGATGTAGCGCAGGTTGGAGGACGCCCGGTGGTTGTAGGTGTCGGCGATGATCAAGTGGCTGAGCTTGGAGCCTGCGTACTTGAGCATCGAGGCGATATCGCCCTTGCCGTCGTCATAGAAGAAGGTGTGCGGCGCGGCGTAGAGGTAGTTGATCCAGTCGCGGTCGAGGCCGCGAATGATGTCCACCGACTCGTTGTTGCGCTCGCAGAAGTCATACGGGTGCGCCTGGATATCCAGCTTCACGCCTTCGCGCTCGAACTCCGGCATCAGCTCGTCCATGGAGCGCATGAACTGGTTTTCGCACACCAGCGGGTTGTCGGACTGGCCAGTGAATTCGGTGTTGACCAGCTCGCAGTCCATTTCCACGGCGATCTGGATCGCGCGCTTCCAGTTGCGTACGGCGGCAACCCGCAGGCCTTCGTCGGCGGCGGCCCAGTGGTACATGGGCAGCAGGGACGAGAGTTGCACGCCGGCGTCGCTCAGGGCTTTGCGAAATTCCTTGATGCGCGCCCGGTCGACCCGGGCGGCCTTGTAGAACGGCAGGAAGTCTTCCCGGGGCGAGAGTTCGATGTGCTGGTAGCCGAGCTCGGCGGCCTTGTCGACCATTTGGCCGAGGGGCAGGTGGCGGTACATGTAGGGGTCTAATGCGATGCGCATGTTAGAAACGCTCCCAAATCTGATGTTGGAACCCGATCAAAGGTGGGAGCTGGCTTGCCTGCGATAGCGGTGTATCAGGCGACAGTGATATTGAATGTGCCGCCGTCATCGCAGGCAAGCCAGCTCCTACAGTGGAATAGGTGGTCAGCCGTAGAAATGCGGACGGGTTGGCAGGCCCACTTTCACAATCTGCCCACTGTTCTGCGCCTCGATGCACGCATCCGCCGCCACCGCCGCCGCAAAACCATCCCACGCCGACGGCCCGCCCACTTGCCCGGACCGCACGCCGTCGATAAATGCCTGCAACTCGACGTCATAGGCCGCGATAAACCGGTCTTTCCAATCCATCAGGATCGCATTGGACAGCTTGGCCTCACTGCGCATCTGCACCTGGGACGGCTCCGGCAATTTCGCAATACCGGTCTCTCCCACCACTTCACATTGAATGTCGTAGCCGTATTGGCAGTTCACAAACACTTCCACATCGATGCGCGTGCCCTTGGCGGTTTCCAGCAGCACGATCTGCGGGTCACGCAAGTGCGCCAACGCCTTGCTCGATTTACGCGGGAACACCACTTGCACCGACACATAGTCATCCGCCAGCAACCAACGCAACACATCCAGCTCGTGGATCAAGGTGTCGGTGATCGCCATGTCGGTCTTGTAGTTCTCACCCACCCTCGGGTTGCGGTGGGCACAGTGCAGCATCAACGGCTCGCCGATCTGGCCGCTGTCGATCACGGCCTTGAGGGCGCGATAGCCGTGGTCATACGGGCGCATGAAACCCACTTGCACCAGGCGCTTGCCGTGGGCCACTTCAGCCTCGACGATCTTGCGGCAGCCCTCGGCGGTCACGGCCAGCGGTTTCTCGCAGAACACCGGCTTGCCGGCAGCAATCGCCGCCAGCACGAATTCTTCGTGGCTCGGGCCCCAGGAGGTCACCAGGACCGCCTCGACTTGCGGCGAGTTGATCAGCGCGTGGCCGTCCGGGTAGACCTCGGCGGTGAGTTTCAGGTCCGCGACGACCTTGGCAGCTTGCTCAAGGTTGATGTCCGTCACCGCCACCACCTGGCTGTTGAGCAAGGTCTGGCTGCAGCGACGAATGTGATCCTGGCCGATGGCGCCAGTACCGATAACACCCAACTTCAAAGACATGGAAACACTCCTCTTGTTATTAGTACTGCCGGGCCTTGGCCAGGCGTTCATTGAGTTGTTTGGCCACCGCATCGGTGCGCGCGCTGGTGGACACCTGCGCCACACCGACTCGCCACCACGACAGGTATTTGTGGATCATGGTCTTGGGCAGAACCTTGATATCAATCAGCGTCGACACCGTTTGCGTGCGCGCATCGGCCAGCGCCGCCTGCAGCTGCTCCACGGTGTTGACCTTGTAGGTCTTGCAGCCATAGGCCGCCGCGCTCATGGCGAAGTCCACCGGCACGAACCCGCCGTCGAGCTTGCCGGTCTCGGGATTGCGGAAGCGGAACTCGGTGCCGAAGCTGTCCATGCCGTGTTCCATCTGCAAATTGTTGATGCAGCCGAAGGTCATGTTGTCCAGCAGCACCACGTTGATCTTGCGCCGCTCCTGGATCGAGGTGGCCAGCTCCGAGTGCAGCATCATGTAGGAGCCATCGCCCACCAATGCGTACACCTCGCGCTCGGGCTCGGCCAGCTTGACGCCCAGGGCCGCGTTGACCTCGTAGCCCATGCACGAATAGCCGTACTCGACGTGGTAGGTGTTGACGCCCTTGCTGCGCCAGCTGCGCTGCAAATCGCCCGGCAGGCTGCCAGCGGCGGCGACGATGATCGCATCGTCGGCCAGGGTTTCGTTGAGCACCCCGAGCACGCGGCTTTGGGTCAGGCAGGAACCGGTCAGCTCGATGAATTCACGCAGCACCGCCGGGTCCATGTGGTCGTTGATTTCCGGGACGAAGTTTTCGCTCTGGTAATCGGCCTGGTAGATGCGGTCCACTTCAGCGTCCAGTTGCGCCTTGGCGTCCCGTGGCTGATCACCCCAACTGGAGCGATAGTCACCCAGCGCTTCGGCCAGCGCCTCAAGGCCCACCTTGGCATCCGCCAGCAATTGCACAGCGTCCAGTTTCAGCACATCGCACGGGCTGATATTGAGGTTGAGAAACCGCACCTCGGGATGCTTGAACAAGGATTTGGACGAGGTAGTGAAGTCGGTATAACGCGTGCCGATGCCGATGATCAGGTCGGCTTCAGGTGCCAGCAGGTTCGCCGCCAGGCAGCCGGTTTCACCAAGGCCACCGAGGTTCAGCGGGTGGCTGGACACCACCGCACTCTTGCCCGCCTGGGTTTCTGCGAAAGGAATGTCGAAGCGCTCGGCGAAGGCTTGCAGCGCGGCATTCGCCCCGGAGTATTTGACCCCGCCGCCACACACGATCAGCGGTTTGCGCTTGCCTTTGAACGCCGCTACGGCATCGCCCAGCATCGCTTCGGTCGCCGGGCGGCGGTCGATACGGTGCACGCGTTTCTGCAGGAAGTAATCCGGGTAATCCCACGCCTCGCCCTGCACATCCTGCGGTAAAGCCAGGGTCACCGCGCCGGTCTCGGCGGGGTCGGTGAGCACGCGCATGGCGTGGATCGCCGCGGTCATCAACTGTTCCGGACGGTTGATGCGGTCCCAGTATTTGCTCACGGCACGAAAGGCGTCGTTGGTGCTGATGCTCAGGTCATGGAACTGCTCGATCTGTTGCAACACCGGGTCCGGCTGGCGGCTGGCGTAGACATCACCGGGCAACAGCAGCAATGGAATGCGGTTGGCAGTGGCAGTCGCCGCCGCGGTCAGCATATTCGCCGCGCCCGGCCCTACCGAAGAGCTGCAGGCGTAGATCTTGCGGCGCAGGTGCTGCTTGGCAAAGCCAATCGCCGCGTGGGCCATGCCTTGCTCGTTGCGGCCCTGATGCACCACCAGGTCACCGCTGTCCTGCTCCAGGGCCTGGCCCAGGCCCAGCACATTGCCGTGGCCGAAAATCGTGAAGATGCCGGCGACAAATTTGCTCTGCACGCCATCGACTTCGATGTACTGGTTATCCAGAAACTTCACCAGGGCCTGGGCCATGGTCAATCGGGTTGTGGTCATGGGGTGCCCCTTATCGTTTTTGCAGGTGGGCGATGCTCGCCCCCAGTGCCTGCTTGATGTCCGCCAGGCCATGCACGCTTTCGGCAAACGGCTCGAACGACAGGTAGCCGCTGTAGCCGGTGCTGAGCAGGGTGTCGATCTGCGCGGCGTTGCCGAGGATGTCGGCCTCGCCCACCAGCACCCGGTGGCCGTCGCGGATCGAGTTCAGCGGCGCCTCGGCATCTTCCACACCGGAGATATGCACCAGCCCGGTCAGCTCGGGGAAGAACTCATGTTCGCTGGCCAGGTGATGGTGGAAGGTGTCGTGCACCACGCGGAATACATCCAGCCCGCCGATGGCCTTGATCGCATCCACCGCCACGCGCTTGCGGCGCAGGGAACATTCTTCAAAACCCAGGGGTTCGACGAAGCCGAGAATCCCGTATTCCCGCAGGATCGGCGCCAGTTCGCTCAAGGCGGTGCGCAAACCGGCGGCGCGCTGGGCTTCGTTGCGTGAGTCGGCACGGTCGTTCAACGGGCACATCACCAATGCCTGTGCGCCGGATTCGCGGGCATAGGCGGCCAGCTTGATCGCCTGGGCGCGGCGCTCGTCGTTCCATACATCAAACGGGTACAGCGCGTTGATCGACAGCACGGTGATGCCGTGCACCGCGCACAATTCGCGTACGCGGCTGGCAGGAGTACCGTCTTCAATCTCGATGCCCTTGAGGTCGTTGCGGATCTCGATGGCGTCGCATTTGAGGGTCACCGCCAGCTGGATAAAGTCCGGCAGGGAAAGGCTGGGGGCGACCATGCGGTTCAGGGCAAAACGTAGAGGCGACTTCATTATTGTTGTGCTCCACACTTAACAGTTACTTGGCGGTTGGCATGCTGAATTCAGGGCCCTTGGCAATGCTGTCGGGCCAGCGTTGCATGACGCTTTTGTAGCGGCTGTAGAAACGAATGCCTTCTTCGCCGTAGGCATGGTGGTCGCCGAACAGCGAGCGCTTCCAGCCACCAAACGAATGCCAGGCCATGGGCACCGGAATCGGCACGTTGATGCCGACCATGCCCACCTTGATGGTGCGGGCAAACGCGCGGGCAATGCCGCCGTCGCTGGTAAAGCACGACACGCCGTTGCCGAACTCATGGGCGTTGATCAAGGCCACCGCGCTGGCAAAATCCGCCACCCGCACGATGCCCAGCACGGGCCCGAAGATCTCTTGCTGGTAGATGCTCATTTCGGTGGTGACGTTATCGAACAAGGTCGCGCCGACGAAGAAGCCACCCTCCGCGCCCGGCACCTTGAAGCCACGGCCATCGACGATCAGCTTCGCGCCTTGCGCCACACCCTGGTCGATAAAACCTTCGACCTTGGCTTTGTGCTCGGCGGTGACCAGCGGGCCCATCTCGCTGTCTTTTTGCATACCGTTGCCGACCTTCAACTGGTCGATACGCGGCAGCAGTTTTTCGATCAGCTTGTCACCGACATCGCCCACCACCACGGCAATCGAAATCGCCATGCAACGCTCACCGGCCGAGCCGTAGGCCGCGCCGATCAAGGCGTCGGCGGCCTGGTCCAGGTCGGCATCGGGCATCACGATCATATGGTTCTTCGCACCGCCCAACGCCTGCACACGCTTGCCGCGCTGGGTCGCCTGCTGGTGGATGTACTCGGCAATCGGGGTGGAGCCGACAAACGAAATCGCCTCGATGTCCGGGTGCTGCAACAGGCCGTCCACGGCGCTTTTGTCGCCCTGCACCACGTTGAACACACCGTCGGGCAGCCCGGCTTCGGTCAGCAGGCGGGCCATCAGCAAGCTGGCGGACGGGTCGCGCTCCGACGGTTTGAGGATGAAGCAGTTACCGGTGGCCAGGGCCAGCGGGATCATCCACAGCGGCACCATCACCGGGAAGTTGAACGGGGTGATGCCGGCGCACACGCCCAGGGGCTGGCGCAGGTTCCAGTTGTCGATGCCGCCGCCGATGTTGTCGCTGAAATCGGTTTTCAGCAGGTTCGGCGCGCCACAGGCGTACTCGACGATCTCGATGCCGCGAGTGACTTCGCCCTTGGCGTCGGAGAACACCTTGCCGTGTTCACGGCTGATGATTTCGGCCAGTTCATCGTGGTGCCGGTCGAGCAGTTCCTTGAACTTGAACAGCACCCGCGAACGGCGCAGGGACGACTGCTCGGACCACGCCGGGAAGGCTTTCAGCGCCGAGGCCACGGCTTCATCGACGGTCTTCTGGCTGGCCAGCCCGACGCGCGCCTGGACTTCGCCGGTGGCCGGGTTGAATACATTGCTGAAACGTTCGCTGCCGCTGTCCTGCACCTGGCCGTTGATGTAGTGGCCGATTACTGGGGCGTTGCTCATTATTGTTCTCCGTCGAAAGTGCTTTAAAGATCCAGCAGCCAGCTGTGCTGCGGGTCGTTATGGAAATGCCAGGCGCGCTTGGGGCCGGCCATCACGTTCAGGTAGTAGGACTCGTAGCCATACGGCACGCTGACCGGGTGATACCCCTTGGGCACCACCACCAGGTCGCTGTTCTCCACGGCCATGGCCTGGTCGATGCTGCGATCGTCGGTGTAGACGCGCTGGAACACGAAGCCCTGGGGCGGGTTGATCTGGTGGTAGTAGGTTTCTTCGAGAAAGCTCTGGTGCGGCAGATCGTCGGTGTCGTGCTTGTGGGGCGGGTAGCTCGACGAGTGACCGGACGGCGTGCGCACCTCCACCACCAGCAGCGAATGAGCAGGCTCGCTGTCGGGCAGGATGTCGCACACGTAGCGGGTGTTGGCACCCTTGCCGCGTACGCTGCGTTTGCATTGTTCGGGGCGGATCAGGCGTGGGGCCAGGCCGGCTTCGGTGGAGCCGGGAGCGGCGCAGACGGCGATTTGCACGTCGCTCAGGGCGGTGACCTGGGCGTCGGTGCCCGGCGGCAGGTAGGCGGCGAACGGGGATTTGTCTTCGAACACCGAGTGGCGATCACCGAGGTTTTCCCAGTTGAAGCCTTCGCCCTGAATAGTTACCCGGCCGCAGAGCAGCACCAGGCACAGTTCTTTATCACCGGCGGTGACGGGCAGGGTTTCACCCAGGCTCAGGCGGTAGGCGGCGAAGCCCACGTATTCCAGGCGCCCTTCTTCCAGGGCGACCATGGTCTGCCCGCGTTTGCTGCTTTTGACCAACAGGCTCATTGTCCGGTCCTCTCACTCAGAAGTGCGCGCAGCGTGTCATAGCCTTTCTTCGCGTAGATATAGCTCGGCGCCACGGCGGGATCCTGCTCGGCCTCCACCACGAGCCAGCCGTGGTAGTGGGCGGCCAGCAGCACGTCCAGCAGTGCGGCGAAGTCGATATCACCGTCGCCGGGCACGGTGAAGGTGCCGTTGACGATGCAGTCCGGGAAGCTCCACATCTGGTTGCGCGCCAGTTGCACCACCGGTTTGCGTACGTCCTTGAAATGTACGTGGCAGATGCGGTCGATGTGTTTGCGCAGGACGTCGAGGGGCTCGCCGCCGCCCATGTAGCAGTGGCCCGAGTCGAACAGCAGGCCGACTTCCGGACCGGTGCGGCGCATCAGTTGGTCGATGTCTTCCGGGGATTCGACGTAGGCGCCCATGTGGTGGTGGTACGCCAGGCGCACACCCTGGGACAGAGTGAAACGCGCCAGTTCGGTGAGCTTGTCGGCGTACTCCTGCCAGGCCTGTTCGCTGTGGAAACGCGGGCGTTCCATCAGGCGTACCGGCGAACCCTGGATCGAGTCGGCGACTTCGCCGTACACCAACACTGTGGCGCCGTTTTCCCGCAGCAGTTCGACGTGGCTGGCGATGGCCTCGATTTCTTCCGCCACCGAGCGCCGGGCCAGGCGGCTGGAGTACCAGCCGGAGACCAGCGCCAGGTCATACGGGCGCAACACATCGCCCACGCCCTTGGCGTCCTTGGGGAATTTGCCGTTGAGTTCGAAACCTTCGTAGCCGATGTCCTTGCCTTCGCTGAGGGCGGTGCTCAACGGCGTTTCGCCGCCCAGGGCCGGCAGGTCGTCGTTGCTCCAGGAGATCGGGTTGATGCCAATTCGGATAGCGGGCATGGCTGCACCTTTTATTGTTTTTCAGAGTTGCCTGAGATCTGCTTTATGTGGAAGCCAGCTTGTGTGGGAGCTGGCTTGCCTGCGATGCAGACACCTCGGTGCTTCAGATAGACCGAGTGGATCCTATCGCGGGCAAGCCCAGCTCCCACATAAACCAGCTCCCACCTTTGATTGCATTCCAATTCAATGAGCGGCGCTTAACTTCGGGCGCTGCGCCAGGCACTGATCAATTGTTCAAAGATGCCCTGGGCCTGTTGAATCAACCCCTCATCGTCGATCTCCCCTGCCAGCCACGCTCGGCTGGGCTCCTGGAAGATCGTGCGGCCCACGGCGAAACCACGGCAGGTCTGGCTCTGGCTGGCTTGCCGAAAGCCATCGGCCAGGCATTCGGCAGAAGCATTCAGGCCCAGCAGCACCACGCCTCGGCAGTAGGGGTCGCGTTCCTGGATCAATTCATCGAGCTTCTTCCAGTCTTCGGCCGACTGCGCTTCGATCTTCCACCACGCCGGGTAGATGCCCAGGTTGTACAGGCGCTTGAGGCTGCGATAGAGCACGTCGGGATAAGTAGACGGATGATCCTTGGGCGGCACGATTTCCAGCAACAGTTCGTGGCCGCTGACCAGGGAGGCCTGGTACAGGCTCTTGAGTTGCGCTTCCTGTTCCAGGCGCAGCAGCGGTTCGTCGTCGGGGTGGTATTGCACCAGGCACTTGATGATCTGCTCACGGGGCCAGGCAATCAGGTTGCTGCCCACCGAGCGGCCGTGTTCAAAGGCCAGTGGCCGGGAGTTCTGGACTTCCACCGGGCGGGCGATCCACCACCCGCGACCGGTGGCGGCGTTCAGCGCGTCCTGGCCGAAACGTTGGTCGGCCAGGATTCCGACGTCGGCCTCGACGCCCTGCTCCGCCAGTTTGCTTTCTACTCGTTCCACGGCCTGGATAAACAGTTGCTTGAGGGCGCTGATGCGCGCCGGGTCCTGGCCGCCCTTTTGCGCCAGCTCCACCAGTTGCCAGCGGTGGTCGAAGGCGAATACAAACAGCTGCTTCCAGGTTTTGCGCGGCACGCTGACCTGGTGCAGGCGTTGCAGCACCGCGTCCTGGTCCGGGCGGGTAATCGGCACCGGGCTGTTGAACAGGTAATCGAGTTCGGCACGGGTCGGCATCGCCGGTGCGCAGGCATGGCGGGACACCACCAGGCCGCCGCAGGCATTGGCCAACTGGCAGCAGCGCTCGTCGCTGGCATCGATCAGCCAGCCACTGAGGAAGCCGGACATGAAGGCATCACCGGCGCCCAACACGTTGAGCACTTCCACCCGCACACCGGGGTAGATCGCGCCGTCTTCGAGGCGCGCCGGGATATCGCCGTGGATCACCGTGCAACCCTGCGGGCCAAGCTTGACCACCAGGGTGGCCGGCGTGAGGCCGCGCACCGTGCGCAGCGCGGTCAGCAGATCTTCGCTGCCGCCGGCAATCAGGAATTCTTCTTCGGTGCCGACGATCAGGTCGAAACGCGGGAGGATTTTTTGCACGTGCTGGCTGACATTCTGGTCGGCCACAAACCGGGTTTCACCGTCGGCCTTGCCGGCCAGGCCCCAGAGCACCGGGCGGTAGTCGATATCGAGCACGCGCTTGACGTTGTGCTTCTCAGCGTAGTCCAGGGCCTGGATGCTGGCCTTGTACACGCCGTCGGTGGAGAAGTGCGTGCCGGTGATCAGCAGCGCCTTGCTCGAAGCAATGAACGCTTCGCTGATGTCTTCGGCGCGCAGGGCCATGTCGGCGCAGTTCTCGCGGTAGAACACCAGCGGGAAGGTTTCGCGGTCCTTGAGGCCCAGCAGCACCATGGCGGTAAGGCGTTCCGGGTCGACCTTGATGCCGCTGACGTCGCAGCCTTCGCGGGCCAGGGATTCCAGCAGGAAACGCCCCATATGGTCGTCCCCCACCCGGCTCAACATGGCCGACCGCAGGCCCAGCCGTGCAGTACCGAAGGCGATGTTGGCGGAGGAACCGCCGAGGTACTTGGCGAAGCTTGAGACATCCTCCAGCCGTGCACCCACTTGTTGTGCGTAAAGGTCGACGCCCAGGCGTCCCAGGCAAATCAGATCCAATTGACGCCCACTGGCAAAACGAGTCTGGCCCATGCTGGCTCCTGTTATTTTTATCAGCCTGCGTGTGCCGTCGTGGTGGCGGCATACGCTCTTGGTGCAAGCAGACTAGAACGTCTGGCGACACCAATCAATATTTATTCTATAAATATTTTTTGTGGAATATATTTTCCAATACGCCACCATCGACGTGTTCCAGCCACGGTGCAACGTTTCAGCTGTACCGCGGGGCGGGATGCCGAGGTATTTTTTTGCGCCTACCCTGTAGACTTGCGCACATCGACTTATTGTCAGGGGCGCTCCAACGCGCCCTATAAGAACAAGCCAGAAGGATTCCCTATGTCCCAGAGCGCCCCGGAAGACGCACTCGCCAGCCCGCCGATCAACGCCGAGCGCCTGTTGCAGCTGATCACCGATGAGTACGAGAGCCTGCCGCGCCAGCTCAAGCGCATCGCCAGCTACATGAGCCAGCAGAGCGACCGGATCATGGTCGACCGCATCAGCGACATCGCCCGTGAATGCGAAGTGCACCCGTCGGCCATCGTGCGGTTTTCCCAGCGTTTCGGTTTCAGTGGCTTCAGTGAGATGCAGGCGTTGTTCCGCGAGGCCTACACCCACAAGACCACGCCGGTGCAGAACTACCAGCAGCGCATCCGCAGCATGATCGCCAACAAGTCGCAGAAAGCCAGCGGCGGCGACCTGGCGCGTGAATGCGTGAATGCCACCCTGTCCGGCATCGAGCGCCTGGGGCTGGAGCTGGATGACGCCGCCTTCGACAAGGCCGTGGACCTGGTGGTGAATGCCGACAATATCTACGTGGTGGGCGTGCGCCGCTCGTTCGCCGTGGCGGATTACCTGGTGTACAACCTGCAGCACACCAACAAGCGCATTCACCTGGTCTCGGGGTTGGGCGGCAGTTATCGCGAGCAGATGCGCAGTGTGCGGGCCAACGACCTGGTGATAGCCATCAGCTTTACGCCCTATGGCAAGGAAACCCAGCACTGCCTGCGGATTGCCCAGCACCATCAGGCCAAGACGCTGATCATCACCGACAGCAACCTGTCGCCCCTGGCCAAGCGGGCAAGCACCGTGTTGCTGGTGAATGAAGGGTCGTCGTTTGCGTTCAGGTCACTGAGTGCGACGCTGTGCCTGTGCCAGGCGTTGTTTATTGCCGTGGCGTATCGGCTGGAATTGAAGGTCGATGAGATTCATGAGCAGGTGGGATTCGACGACTGAATAAGCGCAAAACGCTGAACCCTGTGGCGAGGGAGCTTGCTCCCGCTGGGCTGCGCAGCAGACCCAAAAAAAGCGGGAGCGCTACGCACTCCAGCGGGAGCAAGCTCCCTCGCCACAGGGGTGCTATGCATTTCGGGATTAGCGCAGGGCCCTTCGCAGCACCTTGCCCACCGTCGTCTTGGGCAATTCCTCGGTACGAAACTCCACAAACCGCGGCACCTTGTACCCCGTCAAATATTCCCGGCAGTGGGCCAGAATCTGCTCCTGGGTCAAACCCGGGTCCTTGCGCACCACGATGATTTTCACCCGCTCGCCAGTCACGCCATCCTCAACCCCAATCGCCGCCACTTCCCCAACGCCTGGATGCAGCGCCACCACGTCTTCGATCTCGTTGGGGTACACGTTGAAGCCGGACACCAGGATCATGTCCTTCTTGCGGTCCACCAGGCGAATGAAGCCCTGCTCATTCATCACCCCGATATCCCCGGTCGACAGCCAGCCTTCGGCATCCAGCACCTCGGCCGTTTCCGCCGGGCGCCTCCAGTAGCCCTGCATCACCTGCGGCCCGCGCACTTGCAGCTCGCCCTGCTCCCCCAGCTCCGCCAGCTCACCGTCCTCACGGATAAACCGCACCCAGGTCGACGGCAGCGGCACGCCGATGCTGCCGGTGAATTCCATCTCGCGCATCCGTGAGATGTCGATGGGGCTGATGCTCACCACCGGCGAACACTCGGTGAGGCCGTAGCCTTCGATGATCGGCAAGCCGGTGACTTCCTTCCAGCGCTTGGCCACGGCGGTGTGGGTAGCCATGCCGCCGGCGATCACCATGCGCAGGTCGGAGAAATCCCGGGCGCAGAACTCCTTGTTTTCCAGCAAACCGTTGAACAGCGTATTCACCCCGGCAATCCCGTTGAATCGCTCCTTGCGCAGGATCATCTGCACCCGTTTCACGTCCCGCGGGTTGGCGATCAGGATGTTGCGCCCGCCCAGGCACATGAACATCAGGCAGTTCACCGTGAGGGAAAAGATGTGGTACAGCGGCAGCAAGGTAACGTTGGTTTCCTGCTGGTTCTGGTCCAACTGGTCACCCACCCACGCCTTGGCCTGCAACAGGTTGGCGATGATGTTGCGATGGCTGAGCATCACGCCCTTGGCGTCGCCGGTGGTGCCGCCGGTGTATTGCAGGAAGGCCAGGTCTTCGCGGTTCATCGGCACCGCCAGCTGGGTCTGCCCGCGTCCCTGTTTCAACACCTGGTTGAAGCGCACCGCGCCTGGCAAGTTGAAGCGTGGCACCTGCTTCTGCACGCTGCGCAGGATGAAGTTCATCGCCGCACCCTTGAAGGTGCCCAGCAGGTCGCCGATGGCGGCAATCACCACGCGTTTGACGGTGCTGGCGGCGACCACTTTCTCTAACGTATGGGCGAAGTTTTCGAAGATCACGATGGTCTCTGCTTCGCTGTCCTTGAGCAGGTGCTGTAACTCCCGGGCGGTGTAGAGCGGGTTGACGTTGACCACCACCGCGCCCGCCAGGATCGTGCCCAGCAGGCAGATCGGGTATTGCAAGCAGTTGGGCATCATCAGCGCCACCCGGTCGCCCTTCTTCACGCCCTGGGCTTGCAGCCACGCGGCAAAGGCGATGCCCTGCACCTCCCAGTCGGCGTAGGTCATTTCGGTGCCGATGCTGACGTAGGCCACGCGGTCGCGGAACTTGTGCAGGTGCTCCAGGAACACCTCGCGCAGCGACGGGTAGGCCTCGATGCCGGCGTCGATGTCTGCCGGCACGCCGGGCAGGTAAGCGTTCAACCAGAGGCGTTCGGTCTGTTCCAGGCTTACAGCGTTCATGGCAGTCTCCTTGTTGTTTTTATGGTGGGAACTACTTTTCGACGATGGCGGTAATGCCCAGCCCGCCCGCCGCGCAGATCGAAATCAAGCCACGCCCGCCGCCGCGCTGGTGGATGGCCTTGGCCAATGCCGCCAGTTGCCGGCCACCGGTGGCGGCGAACGGATGACCGCAGCCGAGGGAGCCGCCGTTGACGTTCATTTTGGCGCGGTCGATGCTGCCCAGCGGAGCGTCCAGGCCCAGGCGGTCGCGGCAGTACTGCGGGTCTTCCCAGGCCTTGAGGGTGCACAGCACCTGGGCCGCGAAGGCCTCGTGGATCTCGAACAGATCGAAGTCGGCAAACGTCAGGCCTTCGCGCTTGAGCATGCGCGGCACCGCATAGGCCGGGGCCATCAGCAGGCCTTCGGTGCCGTCGACGAAATTCACCGCTGCGGTTTCGCCGGTTCGCAGGTACGCCAACACCGGCAAGCCGCGTTCGGCAGCCCAGTCCTCGCTGGCCAGCAGTACCACCGAGGCGCCGTCAGTCAGGGGTGTGGAGTTACCAGCAGTGAGCGTGCCGTTCTGGCGGTCGTAGGCCGGGGACAGGCCGGCGAGTTTCTCCAGGCTGGCGTCGGCCCGCAGGTTGTTGTCCCGGGCCAGGCCGCGATACGGGCTGATCAAATCGTCGAAGAACCCCTGCTTGTACGCGGCGTCCAGCCGCTGGTGGCTGGTGAGGGTCAACTCGTCCTGGGCCAGGCGCTTGATCTGCCAGCGCTTGGCCATTTCTTCGCAGTGTTCGCCCATGGACAGGCCGGTGCGCGGCTCGCCATTGCGCGGCAGCAGCGGCTTGAAAAACATCGACGGGCGCACGCCCATCAAGGCCTTCAGCTTGGCGCCGGAGCCCTTGGCGCGGTTGGCTGAAAGCAAGGTGCGGCGCAGGGATTCGTTGATGCCGATGGGCGCGTCGGAGGTGGTGTCGGAGCCGCCGGCAATGCCCACTTCGATCTGCCCGAGGGCGATTTTATTCGCCACCAGCAACGCCGCTTCCAGGCCGGTGCCGCAGGCTTGTTGCAGGTCGTAGGCCGGGGTTTCGGGCGACAGCGTGGTGGACAGCAGGCTTTCCCGGGCCAGGTTGAAATCCCGGGAATGCTTGATCACCGCACCGGCGGCGAACTCCCCCAGGCGCAGGCCGTGAAGGTTGTAGCGGTGCACTAAACCTTGCAAAGCAGCGACCAGCAAATCCTGATTGCTGTCATGGGCGTACACGGTGTTGGAGCGGGCGAACGGAATACGGTTGCCGCCGATTATCGCCACACGACGGGTGGGGGCCGGGTTGAAACTGTAGTCACTCATCAATGGCTCTCTTTCCAGATAAACAGCCCACGCATATGGGGTTTGTCACCGGCGAAATTGCGCACTTCAAACTCACGGCGCGGGCCGGTCGGCGGGGCATTCCACAGGGCGACCTGGCCGGGCAGGAAGATCGGCAATTTGAAGTCGCAATGGGCCTCGGCCTGGTCGAGTCCGCCGGGCGGTTGCTGGGCCGCCAGGGCGCGGCCAAGGGTCCACATGCCGTGGGCGATGGCCCGACGAAAACCGAACAGTCTGGCGCCGATTATCGAGGTGTGAATCGGGTTGAAATCCCCCGAGACTTTGGCAAACCGTCGCCCCAGATCCGCCGGTAGCACCCAGCGCTGGGTGCGCAGCAAACCCTCTTCCTGCAACGGCAGCACGTCGTCCCAGGGCTCACCCACCGGGGCGTCTACGTCACGGCGCAAATACAGGCTGTCGCTCTCCCACACCAGGGTGCCGGCGCTGTAGGCCCGGGTGGCGATGCTCAGGGCCTGGCCCTTGGGATGGGCGACCCAGCGCTCGCAATACACCTCCAGGCGCAGGGCCTGGCCCTCCTCCAGGCGTCGATGCTGACGGATGCGATTGGCCAGATGCACCATGCCGCTGGCCGGGTACGGGAAACTCGGGCGCGTCAGCAACATCAGGTGCAACGGGAACGCCAGCACATGGGGATAGGACAGCGGCACGCCTTGCTCGCGGCGAAAACCACAGGCCCGACCATAGGCCGCGATGCCTTGGGCAGACAGCTCGACCGCCGAACGCACCAGGCGTTCTTTCGGCAGCGTCGGTGCACCGTCCACCTTGGGTTTGCGCATTGCCAATACGCCGTCCAGCAGCAAGCGCGAGCGCGAGGGCGGCGGGTCAATAATCTGCGTCACATAGTCCATGTTCAGGCTCCCAACAGGCTTTGGCCGCAGACCCGCACCACCTGGCCGTTGACCCCGCCGGAGGCCGGATGCGCCAGCCAGGCGATGGTTTCCGCCACGTCGATGGGCTGGCCGCCCTGGGACATGGAATTCATCCGTCGCCCCGCTTCGCGGATCATCAGCGGGATTTTCGCGGTCATCTGGGTTTCGATAAAACCGGGCGCCACGGCATTCACCGTCACTTGCTGCGCCGCTGCTTGCGGTGCCAGGCCTTGCACCAGGCCGATCACCCCGGCCTTGGAGGTGGCGTAGTTGCTTTGCCCGAGGTTGCCGGCAATGCCGGAAATCGACGAGACACACACGATCCGCCCGCCCGGATTCAGGCCCTGGCTTTGCAGCAGCGCGGTGCTCAGGTGCAGCGGTGCTTCCAGGTTGACCGCCAATACGCTGCGCCAAGCCGCTTCAGTCATCTTGGCGATGGTCTTGTCGCGGGTGATCCCGGCGTTGTGCACCACCACGTCGAACGCGCCGTGTTGGCTGACATGGGCCTGCAACTGCTGCGCGGCATCGGTGGCGGTAATGTCCAGCGCCAGCGCGGTGCCACCGACACTGCTGGCGGCCTGTTGCAAGGATTCCTGGGCCTGGGGCACATCCACGCAGACTACTTGCGCACCGTCGCGGGCCAACACTTGGGCGATCGCCAGGCCGATGCCACGGGAAGCGCCGGTGACCAGGGCGCGGCGACCGCTGAAGGGTTGGTCCCAGTTGATCTCGGCTTGGCTGTCCACCGGTGTTTCGAGGCGAACCACTTGCCCCGAGACATAGGCCGAGCGCCGCGACAGGAAGAACCGCAGGCTGCTTTCCAGCGCGCCCTCGGCGCCCGGTGCGACGTAGACCAACTGCACGGTGATCGCCCGGCGCAGCTCCTTGGCCAGTGAGCGTACCAGCCCTTCAAGGGCGCGTTGGGCAATGGCCTGGGGCAAGTCCTTGCACAACTCCGGCGCGGTGCCGAGCACCACTACCCGGGCGTGTTGGCCCAAGCGCTTGGCGTTGGTGTGGAAGAAGGCGTAGAGCTCGTCCAGTTGCTTGAGGTCGGCGATAGCGCTTGCATCGAACACGGCGCCCTGGACCTTGACCGTGGAGGGTGCCTTGAGGGTTGCGGCGGTGGCGGTCACGGTGTCGGTGGCGGTGAAGATCCGCTGGATTTCAGCAGTCAGGCGCCCTGCCCCGGCGACGATCACCGGGTTGGCCAAGCCTTGCTGGCCGCTGCGGTGGCGTTGCAGTGCCAGGGGTTGGGGCAGCCCGGCGGTGCGGGCCAGCCAGGCGCCCCAGGGGGAATTGACGAAAGAAAGGTAGCTGTCACTCATGGGTAAATTCACTCACAACACGGTGTTGCCATGGAAACCCGGCCTCTGTAGGAGCTGGCTTGCCGGTGATGGCATCGCCTCGGTGTAACGCATACACCGCGGCGTCTGCATCGCAGGCAAGCCAGCTCCCACATTGACCGTGTTCCTCCAGTTCCAGTCAGTTGACCGGCGCGTTTTCGCCTTGGCTGGCGCGGCGCTTTGCGCTCGGTTTGGCCGCCTGTTCCAACGCCTGCTGGCGCTGCTGCAGGGCTTCCAGCAAACCGAAGTCCTGCGGGAAGTCGTCCACCTGGATCGCGTGATCGCCATATTCCACATAGCGCGCGAGCAAGCTGTCTTCGTCGTCTGTGATCAGGTCCAGCGCCCGCGCCTTGACCCGCCATGGGGTGAACGCAGCGCCAGAAATCGGCATCGGATCGATCAGGCTTTGCTTGACCGCGCCCTTGAGCCGCGCCTCGATCAACTCCACCTGGGGCAGCAGGCGCAAACCCAGTTCGCCATAAGCCAGCTTGTCGATTTCCGGCCGCGGAATGTAGGAGTTGCCCAGCAAGCGGTCACGGGTTTCCCCCGGTACCTGCACCAGCTCCGCCACTTGCGCCAACAGGCGATCCGACGGTTTGCGTTGCGGGATACCAAACGGAAACGTCAAGCCACGCACCACGGCGGACGCGGCTTTCGACGGGTAGTTATCGAGCACTTCAGCCAGGGCTTCATGGGCGCGCAGCAACGCGTCCTGGGCCGCCCAATGCACCAGCGGCAAATCCGCCTGTGGCCGGCCATCATCCTCGAAGCGCTTGAGCACGCAGGACAGGATGTACAGCTGGGACAGAATGTCTCCCAGCCGCCCGGTGATGCTTTCCTTGCGCTTGAGGGCACCGCCCAGCACGCCCATGGAAATGTCCGAGATCAACGCCAGTACCACCGACAGCCGATTGGCCTGGCGATAGTAGGACGCCAGCGCCGGGTCGGTCTTGCCCGGCACCGAAATCAGCCGCCCGCCTGTCAGCGAATGCACTGCGGCGCGTACGGTATTGGCCAATACAAAACTCAGGTGACCGAACATCGCGCTGTCGAAATCCACCAGGGCCTTGCGCCGGTCGGTGTTGCGCGCCGCTTCCATCTCGCGGAACACATAGGGATGGCAACGGATCAGGCCCTGGCCGTAGATGATCAGGCAGCGGGTCATGATGTTCGCACCTTCCACCGTGATGGCGATGGGGCTTTGCTGGTAGGCCCGGGCGAGGAAGTTGTTGGGGCCCATGCAGATGCCCTTGCCGGCCACGATGTCCATGCCATCGTTGACGATGATGCGTGCACGTTCGGTGACGTGGTATTTGGCGATGGCCGAGATCACCGACGGCTTTTCCCCCGCATCCAGTGACGCCACCGAAACCTTGCGCACCGCATCGCAGGCATACAGATGCCCGGCCATGCGCGCCAATGGCGCCTGCACGCCTTCGAACTTGCCGATGGGCAGGCCGAATTGCTTGCGCATCGCCGCGTAAGCCGTGGTGCCGCGCACGGCCACCTTGCCCAGGCCGACGTTGGCCGACGGCAGGGAAATCGCCCGGCCGGCGGCCAGGCATTCCATCAACATGCGCCAGCCGTTGCCGACTTGCTCGCGGCCACCGATCACCCATTCCAGTGGGATGAATACATCCTTGCCGGTGGTGGGACCGTTCTGGAACACGGCGTTGAGTGGCCAGTGACGCCGGCCGCTGTTCACCCCTGGGTGGCTGGTGGGGATCAACGCACAAGTGATGCCCAGGGAACCGGGCTGGCCCAGCAGGCCGTCCGGGTCTTCGGCGCGAAAGGCCAGGCCGAGCACCGTGGCGATCGGCCCGAGGGTGATGTAGCGCTTGTCCCAGGTCACGCGGAAACCCAGTACTTGCGCCCCTTCGTGCAGGCCTTTGCAGACGATGCCCAGATCCGGAATCGCCCCCGCGTCAGAGCCGGCATACGGGCTGGTGAGGGCGAAGCACGGGATGTCTTCGCCACGGGCCAGGCGTGGCAGGTAGTAGTTGCGCTGGGCGTCGGTGCCGTAGTGCAGCAGCAGTTCCGCCGGGCCCAGGGAGTTGGGCACCATCACCGAAATCGCCGCCGCCGAGCAACGGGTGGAAAGTTTCATCACCACCTGCGAATGCGCGTAGTGGGAGAAACCTTTGCCGCCGTATTGCTTGGGAATGATCATGCCGAGGAAACCGGCATCCTTGGTGTACTGCCAGCCCTCGGGGGACATGTCTTGCCAGATTTGAGTGGTTTCCCAGTCGTTGGACATGTCGCACAGGGTCTCCACTTCGTTGTCGAGGAAGGCCTGTTCTTCAACGCTGAGGCTGGCCGGTGCGGCTTGCAGCAAGCGCTCCCAGCGCGGTTTGCCGCTGAACAGCTCGGCGTCCCACCACACAGTGCCGGACTCGATGGCGGCGCGCTCGGTGTCGGACATCGCCGGCATGATGCTGCGGAAAAGGCCCAGGGCCTTGCTGGTCAACAGGGTGCGGCGCAGGGGTTTGATGGTCAGCAGCAACGCGGGCAACACCACCAGCACCGCCACCACACCGGCGCCGAAACCGGCGACCACGTTGAACAGGTAACCGACTGCAAGCCAGACCAGGCCGGCCCCCAGCCAAAGGGTGGCAGCGGCTTGTCGATACGCCAGGGCAGTCGCTGCTGCGAGTCCCGCCAATAACCAGATAACCATGGGGATACCTCTACTCAATTCAGGGTACGGCCAACGCCCAAGCAGATCGCAATGACCTGTGACGTAAAGCCACACTACAAACTTGAAAAGACAAATTCAAATTTTGTTTTGAAATTTTTATTTAATGCTTGGACAAAAAAAACAACGGCTGAACGGGGCCAGCCTTGCAGGTTAAGTGGAAGGAATCGAAATCGGTCGCCAGGGCGACCCATCAATAGACGACAGCCTGAAGAAAGGCAGCAAGATGCGCTGGCTGCCCGTCTCCACTACTGCCGTTGACAACCTTAGAACTTATAGGTTGCCGACAAGCTGACCACATCCCCTGAGGATTCAGCCTCGCCGTCCAACTGCGCCGCACCGAGACGATCAACGTTCTTGGTCTTCAGGTTGACCTTCTGCACGAACTGGTGCGAGTACGCGGCATCCACCGACAGGCCAGGAACAGCCTTGATGTCATAACCAGCACCAAATGCCAGGAAGTAACGGTCACCGTCCGGGATTCGCGGGTCCCGGGTAGAGTTGCGGGTAGGTGTCTGGTCGTAAGCCACACCGGCGCGCAGGGTGAGTTCATCGGTGGCTTTGTAGTCGCCGCCAATCGAGGTCATCCAGGCGTTTTTGTAGTTGTAGGGAATGGCAACAATGGTGGTGCCTTGGGACTTGAGCGTCAGGTCCTGGAAGGAAGACCATTCAGTCCAGGTAGCACTCACCCCCAACGTCCAGCGGTCGTTGAACTCGTGAACCCAGTCAACCGAAGCGGTAGCCGGGATATCCAGTTGGGTACTGGCGTGGGCACCGTCCGGGAACAGCTTGAGACCAGGGTAGGCGATTTCAACCAGGGTTTCGCCGTTTGGACCGATCGGATTGGTCATCGCGTTACGGCCGACGGCATCTGTGTAGATGTTGTATTTGCCGGTCATCTTGTTTTTGATCTTGGCGTGATAGTTCAAGCCAAGTGTGTCTTGCAGCGTCGGCTTCCAAACCACGCCACCAAACCAGCCCACCGAGATGTTATCGACTTTCACACGCATTAAGGAATGCCCCAGCCCCGTGGGTAACCCCGCGCCGCCAAGTCCTGGAGAAACATCCGCGGCGGCCAGCAAATCAATGTTCTGGCTGACGAACCCTTGACTGCGCTGGACGATGGCACCACCACCGACCGAGAACTGATCATTGACCTTGAACGACAGGGAGCCCGTCAGACCGATGGTCTCAATTTTGGTATCGACCGCGAAATCCCGCAGTTTGGAGTCTTCGTTCCAGGTGGTTTTCATACCCTGTGGCACGACCTGGCTCAGACCAAAGGCGAAACGGTCGCCCATGGGAATCACCAGAAAGCCCGTCGGCAGCCAAGCGGTGAAACCGCCTTGCCCGCCATTGTTAGTGTTGAGGACCGGGTCGCCCGTATTGCCCAGGTCATCCAGTACGGGCGTATTGGTCACCGGGTTGCCCGCGTAGTCATAGGCCTGGCCGGTGTATTTGATCTTGACCCGAGCATAGTCAACGGTCTGCTGCGCGATGGTTGAATCGATAAAGGCCATGGCTGCCGGGTTGTTGTACGCCGCACTGGGGTCATTTTTGAACAGTGAACCACCACCAAACGCACGACCCCATCCTGGCGCGCCGAAGGTCGGTGTGGAGAACCCACCCGCCTGCGCTTGCCCTGTGGTCATCAAGCCCCCCAACAGGGCCAGTCCCAGTAACGTGTGAGCGTGTTGTTTCTTATTGTTCATGCGGTACTCCTTATTATTATTTACACCCGGCCCCTGCCGGTGGGTCGTGTAACCACAGAACGTCTTTCAAAGAACGCCTGTCCTGGAACGGTGTATCGGTATTCAGGGATTGGTGGTGAGCGAGCCGGTCAGCGTGGCGTTCAACGACACCAAAGTGCAGTAGCCACTCATGGCTTGATTGGTTGCGCTCAACACGTGGGTAGAGTTGTCCCACGAGACAACAACGTTGACTGGGCCACAAACTGAATCTCCGGGCACTCCCAGTTTGGCCATCGAAAAACCGATGTTATTCAGACTTCCCTGCGTCGTACTGCTCAGGTTCACGGTCCAGGGCAGCCCGGTTACCTTAAGCAAGGGGCAGAGCCCGTTGGTTGCCGGCACGGCACTGCTGATGATCGCCACGCCATTGGCATCAATCGTTCCCGACAGGCTCAGACCACAGGTCATCGGGGCTTGAAACGTCGATGGCAGCTTCAACACAACACTGCCATTGGTTCCGCTAAACGGACCCGGCGGGCTGAAACCCGCCGCGACCGCCATGGATGAGGCAACGCCCAGAGCCGCTAACATCGAACCCAGGAGTGCTGTTTTCACAAGGCTTTGCATTGTCATGTTCCCCAGACAATAAATACCGTATCCAACCGGCTCCGCCGGTGGTTTCCCCAACCGGCGCCTCACACGAGGCACCGGTCTTTCAACGGGGTGATCAGCCCTTTACGGAGTTCCGCTTACGGATTAACGGTCAGCGTTGGGGCAACAACACTCAGCGAAACCACGGTGCAGTTGCCGGTGAGCGCCTGATTGGCTGCCGAAAGCGTTTTGCTGCCTGGAGTCCAGGTCACAGCGATGGTGGTTGGGCCGCAGTTGGTGGCCGGGATCGAGGTGATCTTGTAGCCGACGTTGGTTACGCTACCGGTGGTACCCGTTGCAGCCGTCAGTACCCAAGGCAGGTTGGTCAGCGTTGGCAGGCCACACAGACCGCCACCGGTCAGGGATGCGCCATTGATCGAGGCCACGCCACCGCTAACGTTGCCGGTAAAGGTGATGCCGCAGGTCACCGCGGCACCGAAGGACGAAGGCGACTTCACGACGATGGTGCCGGCGCTGGTCGAGAACGGACCATCCGGGGAGATGGAAGCCGCGCTGGCCATGGAAGCTGCGCCGAAGCACACTGCGAAAGAAGTTGCACAAACGAGGGTTTTCAAGCTTTTCATTATTTTTTCCTCACATGTTATGGCGAGTCATTTCGCCAGGGGTAATGGCCATGATCGAGAGGTCACGGTGAATCTGCAGAACTTCCCTTTCCAGCCAAACTTCAATTCAATTACCGCTACAAATTCGGGGGGTGTTATTCAACAACCTTGAACGTCGGGGGCATCTTGATCGACACCGTTTTAATCGTGCAGTCTTCGCCGATAGGCACATTGGCAGCCTCTAACTTGCCCGTGGCGTTATCCCAGGTTCCGTCTGCCGTAGAAGGTCCGCACTTACCGCCCAACCCAAAGGCATGCACATCGACGGCGATCTTCGACATCGAACCGCTCTTGGTATCTTTAGCCACCAATACCCACGGCAAGTTGATCGCTTCTACCCGGCTGCACTTGAGGCCGCCGTCGAATTCAACTTTGTCGACATTCACCGACGAGCCATCCGCCGCCACCTTGCCGGCGACCTTGATGGTGCAGTCCGCGCTGATCAGCGCACCCTTGGAAAAGCTGATGGGCCCCTGGGCAGTAAACGCACTGCCGGCGGGTTCGATACGGGCAGCCTGGGCCTGGTGGTAAACGATCAGGCCCAGGGCGGCCAATACAATGTGCGTCGTGAACTTGGCAGGGTTTTGCATGGTGTACGTCCTTCCCTTCATTTTATTTTTGTTAGGGTCAAACAAACTTTCTTGCAACTAAGTCGCACTCGAAACCGATAATCCCGGGGCGATAAAAACCTGCGCGATACACAGATCCCGAGTACGCCCTACAACTGACTGTTTTCGTTAGAAGGTACTGGTGGTGTTGCTGTATTTCTCCAGGTACTTCAAACGCTGTGAAGGTTGAAGGTTGGTCAGGGTAATGTCCCCGGCATAATGATTAAGTACCCGATGGTCCATGCGTCGTCGCCACAAGTACGGTACATAGGCCCAGACAATCATGCTGGCATACCCGTAGGGCAATTGCGGCGACTCATCAAAGTGACGCAGGGACTGATAACTTCTGGTTGGGTTGGCGTGATGATCAGAATGACGCTGTAACTGGAACAGAAAGATGTTGGTAACAATCCGGTTGCTGTTCCACGAGTGCCGCGGCGAGCAACGTTCATAACGGCCATTGGGCAGCTTCTGGCGTTTCAGGCCGTAGTGTTCGACATAGTTCACCACTTCCAGCAGCGAGAAGCCGTAGATGCCCTGGATGATCAGGAACGGAATCACTGCCGCCCCCAGCCAGGCGATCATCGCGCCCCACAACACCACGCTGTACATCCATGCACTGAGCACGCCGTTCTTCCAGTGCCAGGCCGGCAGGCCGAGTTTGCGCAGGCGTTCACGTTCCAGGTTCCACGCCGAGCGGGCGCTGAACCATACCGAGCGCGGCAGGAAGGCCCAGAAGCCCTCCCCCAACCGCGAGCTGGCCGGGTCTTCCGGGGTGGCGACGCGCACGTGGTGGCCACGGTTGTGTTCGGTGTAGAAGTGCCCGTAGAAGGTCGGCGCCAGGGTGATCTTGGCCAGGACGACCTCCAGCAGGCGCGGTTTGTGCCCCAGTTCATGGGCGGTGTTGATGGCGATGCCGGTGGCGGCGCCGGTGGACATCGCCATGCCCAGGTAGGTGAACCAGCTGACTTCGCCGTGCAGTTCGGTGCGAGCCGTGATGAATGCGGCGGTCTTTGCCAGCCAGCTCGATGGGTCCAGGGTGGCGGTGGCGTGCAGCAGGCCGCCGTTGATGATCCAGTCGATGCCGCCTGCCGCCAGCCACCCGGTGATCACCACGGAGGAGATGACAAACAGCACACCGGTGTAGACGATCCAGCGGTAGTAGCTTTGGGATTCGAGGTTGCTGACGGCGGATTCCGGCGGGTTGCTGACGTCTTCACCCAGCAGGCCGTCGATCAACGGGATCAGGCCGAAGATCACCAGTACGCCAACCCACCACAGCTGTTGCACACCGGTGGTGATTGCCAGGGAGCCGGAAAGCAATGGGGTGGCCAGGGGCAGGATGCCAAGCCACCACAGGTGGCGCTTGCCGTCGGTCCAGACATTCGGGGCAGCCAGGGTCTGATTCATGGCAGCCTCCGCACGAGGCAGGTGGGCAGGGAACAAAAATCAACACTGAACAGGTACACGGAGCGGTGACTGCTCCGAGAATTCAACCATGCGATAAAAGGCGTTTTTTTCATTATTTTATTCGCTCTTAGGCATTTCAAAAATTATTTCAAATTAGACATTCAAATAATTTTTTTAAATAAATAGCGCGGAATCGTTAGGTCGTCAACTAAATTCTTGAACCCTTTTTTGCGTGACCGGGCAGTCTCTTTTTCAGCCGATTGGTCAGGCGTCTAGGGCAAGCATTGACGGCGTAGAACCGCGTGTTCAGTCGCACAATTATTTACTCGCCAACGCAAACGGCGGATGCAAAACCGTGGCGCTCTCCGGTGGCCGGACGCGCCTGGCCACCTGCTCCACCACCGCCGCGACACGCTCGGTGGCGGTGATCGGCAACATATGCCCACGCCCTTCCACCAACTGCAGCTTCAGGCCCGGCACCAGGCTGGCCAGGGCCTGGCCGTGTTTGCGGAAGTCCAGCACCTTGTCCTGGGCGCCATAGATCAGCCCGATCGGCAACGTCAATTGCGGGTAGCGCTTAACCATGTCCGGCAGGAAATCGTTGACCAGGTTGATCTCGGTGGAGGCGGCGTAGAAGTTGTCGGGCCGCATGCCCAGCAAGCCGCCGCCACGCGTGGCGAAGTCTTCCGGGGCTGGGTCGGGAGCGAACACGCCCTTGACCACCGAGCCTTTGGTCAGCAGGCCGATGGGCATGGTGAGGGTGTGGGACATGAAGCGCCGCAACCATCCGGGGCGTATCGCCAATGACATAAATACCAGCGGCAACATACGCTGGGGATGGGTGAGCGGCGCCACCAGGATCAATCCGGACACCGCGTGGGGATGGTCCAGCGCCAGCGCCAGGGAAATCGCCCCGCCCAGTGAGTGGCCCAGCACCAGTGGCTTTTCCAGGTCCAGCGTCTTGATGAAACTCGCGACCTGCCGGGCCTGGCCAGGCAGGTCGGCGGCGGTGCCGGCATGCCGGGTGGAATAACCCGACCCCGGACGATCCAGGGTGATCACCCGAAAGTGCTCGCGCAATTGGGCAGACAAGGCATACGTCAGGTTGCGACTGCTGCCCATCAGCCCGTGGATCATCACCAGCGGCGGGCCCTTGCCCTCGTCTACATAATGAAAGCGCTCGCCGTTGATCTCCAGAAAGCGCCCGTTGATCGGAACAGCGGCTTCTATACGCCGTGTCATCCGGGCACTGAAGCCCCACAACACTACGCTTAACCCTACACACACGCCCGCAGCGACAAACCATTCGACAGCCATAGCTCGGTTCCTCTGCATCCCTGCAGCCGGCGGCCTGACCGGGATTGGTCAGCACCTCGGCATCGTCCATACCCTGGACCTTGACTGCGTGCGTAAAAGCCCTCGTCCGTCGGATAAGTCGCACATTAGGAACTGGATCGTAGCCTAGACGATATTTTCAGGTAGATTATTTAAAATCTTTTTTAAAATAATTAATTCAATTTTCCTTTGCAATGGTGTTCTATCTAAAAAGCCAAAACAAAAACAAGGAGCACATCCGATGTCGAAACCCGTCAGGCGCCATCAGCCCACGAGGGACAGCCTATGAATGCCCACGACACTGTCGACATCGCCATCATCGGTTCCGGATTTGCCGGGCTGTGCATGGCGATCAAACTCAAGGAAGCCGGCTTCAACGACTTCTTTATTGCCGAGCAGGCCGACTCCCTGGGCGGCACCTGGCGGGACAACCACTACCCCGGTTGCGCCTGCGACGTGCAATCCCATGTCTATTCGTTTTCCTTTGCACCCAACCCGCACTGGACGCGGCAATTCGCGCCCCAGGCGGAGATTCGCGCGTACCTGGAGCAGTGCGCCCAACGCTTCGAACTGGCGCCGGTCCTGCGCTTTGGCATGGGGTTGGAGAAGGCGGTGTTTGATGAGGCGCAACAGCGCTGGAGCCTGAGTTTCAGCAATGGCCGCCAGGTCAGCGCGCGGGTGCTGGTATCAGGGATGGGCGGCCTGTCGCGCCCGGCACTACCGGACATTCCCGGCCTGGACAGCTTCAAGGGCAAGCGCTTCC
This sequence comes from Pseudomonas sp. Z18(2022), assembly GCF_036346535.1. Classification (NCBI taxonomy): domain Bacteria; kingdom Pseudomonadati; phylum Pseudomonadota; class Gammaproteobacteria; order Pseudomonadales; family Pseudomonadaceae; genus Pseudomonas; species Pseudomonas sp. Z18(2022). The sequence continues at coordinate 129,795 of NZ_JAOTOA010000014.1, read as the reverse complement.
ACTCCCAGCAGTGGGACCACGAGTATTCGTTGAAGGGCAAACGCGTGGCGGTGATCGGCACCGGCGCCAGTGCCATTCAGTTCGTGCCGCAGATCGCGCCGCAGGTGGCCCATCTGGACCTGTTCCAGCGCACCCCGCCGTGGATCATGCCCAAGCCCGACCGGCCGATTTCACGCGTCGAACGTTGGGCGTTCAAGCACCTGCCCTTCACCCAGCGCCTGATGCGCGGCGCGTTCTACTGGGCACTGGAAGGCCGCGTGGTGGGCTTTGCCCGGCACCCGGGCCTGATGAAAATGGTGCAGAAAATCGCCATGCGCCACCTGCACAAACAAGTGGCCCGCCCTTCCCTGCGCAAGACCCTGACGCCCGATTACACCATCGGCTGCAAGCGCGTGCTGATCTCCAACGACTACTACCCGGCGCTGTCGCGCAGCAACGTGCAGGTGGTGACCGACAACGTGCAGCGCATCGAGGCCGACGGGGTGATCACCGCCGACGGCATCAAGCACCCGGCCGACTGCATCATCTTCGGCACCGGCTTCCAGGCCACCGATCCCCTGCCCCGCGATTGCATCATCGGGCGCTACGGCATCGACCTGATGGACACCTGGCAAGACGGCGCCCACGCCTACCTTGGCACCACGGTGCCGGGCTATCCGAACCTGTTCCTGATCGTCGGGCCCAACACCGGGCTGGGGCATAACTCGATGATCCTGATGATCGAGGCCCAGGTCACCTACATCCTCGACGCCCTGCAACAGATGCAGCGCCATCGCATCGCCACGGTGGACGTCAAGCCGACAGTGGAACTGGCCTACAACGCCAGGCTGCAGGAAAAACTCCAGCGCACCATCTGGTCCACCGGCGGCTGCAAGAGCTGGTACCTGGACCCGCGCACCGGCAAGAACACCACGCTGTGGCCCGGCTCGACCTGGCGTTTCAAGCAGGTCACCCGGCATTTCGCCCTCAAGGACTACGTCGCCAGCCTGGTGCCGGTGCCGTCCACACCGCGCCCTGCTTCGGCGCCGCCCCACACCACCCCTGAAGGGAGCCTGTCATGAAGTCATTCAACGGCCGCGTGGCGGCGATTACCGGTGCGGCTTCGGGCATGGGGCGCGCGCTGGCATTGGCGTTGGCGCGCGAGGGTTGCCACCTGGCGCTGGCGGATAAAAACAGCCAGGGCCTGGAGGAGACGGTTGCGTTGATCAAGGCCCAGGTCCTGTCTCCCGTGCTGGTCACCTCACACGTGATCGACGTCTCCGACCGCCAGGCCGTGGAAGACTGGGCCGCCCGCTGCGCAGCCGAACATGGCCAGGTCAACCTGATCTTCAACAACGCCGGGGTCGCCCTGTCGAGCACCGTCGAAGGCGTGGACTACGCCGACCTTGAATGGATCGTCGGCATCAACTTCTGGGGCGTGGTGTATGGCACCAAGGCGTTCCTGCCGTACCTCAAGGCCAGCGGCGCCGGGCATGTGGTCAACACCTCCAGCGTGTTCGGCCTGTTCGCCCAGCCGGGCATGAGCGGCTACAACGCCACCAAGTTCGCCGTGCGCGGCTTTACCGAATCCCTGCGCCAGGAACTCGACCTGCAACAAAGCGGAGTCTCGGCCACCTGCGTGCACCCCGGCGGGATCCGCACCGATATCTGCCGCAGCAGTCGGATCGACGCGAACATGACCGGCTTTCTGATCCACAGCGAACAACAGGCCCGGGCCGACTTCGAAAAACTGTTCATCACCGACGCCGACCAGGCCGCCAAAGTGATCCTCAATGGCGTACGCAAAAACAAACGCCGCGTGCTGATCGGCCGCGACGCCTACTTCCTGGACCTGCTCGCCCGCTGCCTGCCGGCCGCCTATCAAGCGCTGGTGGTGCTCGCCAGCAAACGCATGGCGCCCAAACAACGCAGCGCGCCCTCGCCCGTCCTTGAAACCAACGAAGAGCAACGTCTCTGAACTGGAGTACCGACCATGCTGCCGATTCGCCGCGACCTCCGTTTTGCCTTGCCGGCCGAACGCATCAAGAACTGGCACGAACAAGGCCCGTTCATTACCCACTTCTTCAATGCGCTGTCGTTGCTGTTTCCCCAGGGGGAACTGTTCTTCATGGACAGCGTGCGCCATTACCGCCAGCGCATCGAAGACCCGCAACTGAAGAAAGAAATCCAGGGGTTCATTGGCCAGGAAGCCATGCACAGCCGCGAGCACGTGGCCTACAACGATCTGCTGCAAGCCGCAGGGCTGCCGGCGCACACCCTGGATCGCCGCCTGAAGATGATCCTCGACGCGCAGAAGAAATACATGCCCGCCTCGTTCAACCTGGCGGTCACCATTGCCCTGGAGCACTACACCGCGATGCTCGCGGAAATCCTCCTCAGCGACCCGTCGCGGTTTGGTGATTCGGTCAAGGGTTACCAGCAGATGTGGTACTGGCATGCCCTGGAGGAAACCGAGCACAAGGCGGTGGCGTTTGATGTGTGGAACAGCGTGATCAAGCCCGGGCCCAAGCGGTACTTGCTGCGCACCGGCACCATGCTGACCACCACGCTGCTCTTCTGGCTGGTGATCTTCGATTTCCACCTGCGCCTGCTGTTTGCCGACCGACGTTCGGGCGGGCATTTGAAAGGCTTCTGGCGGATGCTCAAGTTTCTGTACGGGCCCAAGGGCGTGTTCCCGCGCATGGCACTGCCGTGGCTGCATTACTTCAAGCCCGGGTTTCACCCCTGGGACCATGACAACCGGGCGCGCCTGGCGGGAATCGACCGCTTGGTGGAAGAGATCGAGCAGACCCACAAAGGCTATGGGCCCGCCTGAGTCCCCTTAGCGCTGGGTGGGGATACGGATGTCACCGTCCCGGCACTGGCTCTTGACGCTGCGCGGGCAGCCGGCAAACGCCAGGTCCTTGGTCAGGCACACCCGCACCTCGGTCAGCACCGCGCCCTTGCAGATCACAGCCAGGCCATGGTTGCCCATGGCCGGGTTGCTCTCGCGAAACAGCGCTTCGATGTCCCGCGCAGCCAGGCCACTGGGCACATTGAAGGGCTCAAGCTTCTGCGGGATCTTGACCACGCCCAGCGCTGCATCGGTCTTGTCCAGATAGGCCGAAGCCTCGAGGCCGCTGCAGGTGCCGTGCTTGGCCCACTCATGCCGCAGCAGCTTGGGCGACGGGAACAGCGTCTTGCCCTTGGCGAAATCGGCATCCGACAGACGCGACTGCGGCGCACAGGACGCCGGCCAGCCGCCTTTCGCGTACTGCGGCCACAGCCCGTGCAGGACAAAACCATAACCCTTGCCCGAACATTGCTGGTCGTCCGGGTGAGTCAGGCAGAAGGTCGGCGACCAGGACAGCGACAACACATAAAAATCAAACTCCCCGGCCTGGCCCTGGGCCCGCGGCGCTGCCGTGGCGGCACCCGCCAATATCAGCCACAAACCCATCCAGGCTGCGTTCCATTTCATCTGCTCATTCCTTTAAAAGAGAACATTCAAGCACGGTTAAACAGCCAGGTTGGGGTTACGTTGTAGCACCCGGTCCATGACCCGGTCGGTCTTCAACGCCTCGATCGCCAGCGCCGGGTGTTTGCTCTCGCCGCGAATATGCGCATTCATTGCCAGCACGTGATGCCACTGGATGTGCGCATGGTTAGGCACCGTCAGTTCCTCACGGGTCTCAGCCTCAAGGCGCAACGGTGCCTCATCGAATACCGAGAAGGTGATACGGCCCTTGCTGCCGATCAGTTCCACCAAGTCCTCGCGACGGTCGGCAACAAAGTTCCAGCAGCCCATGCCCAGCGCGCCCGAGGCGAAGGTCCAGCAGGCGGTCACGGCATCCTCGGCGGCATACCGCCCGGCCTGGCGCGCGGTGAAACCGGCCACATCGACGATATCCCCGGCCAGGTACTGGAACAGGTCAAAACCGTGGCTGGCGAGATCGGCAAAATAGCCGCCGCCGGCGATCAGCGGATCGGTACGCCAGTTGGTGCTGCTGGCGTCATCCTCGGACGGCGGCTTGCACAAGGTCCACGTCAGATGGCGCAACTCGCCGATGCGCCCGGCCTGCAGCCAGTCCCGCACCTGCTGGAAACGCGGCAGGGAGCGCCGGTAGTAGGACACAAACAGGTGCAGCCCGGCCTGTTCGAAGGTGCGCTGCATCAACGCGCTTTGCTCGGCGTTCAGCGACATGGGTTTCTCGACACAGCAATGCTTGCCGGCGGCGGCCACCATCAGGCTGTATTCGAGGTGGCTGTCGGGCGGCGTGGCGATATAGACCGCGTCCACTTCCGGGTCGTCGATCAGCGCCTGGGCGTCGGTGTAGAACCGGGCGATACCATGGCGTGCCGCATAATCGCGCGCAGCTTCCTCGCGGCGCCCCATCACGGCCACCAGCGCGGAACCTGGCGCCTTGTAGAAAGCGGGTCCACTCTTGAGTTCAGTGACATCGCCACAGCCGATCATGCCCCAGCGTACGGTGTTCATCTGCATCTCCTTCAGGTGAGTTTTTTTCGATGGCGCAGTATCGGTGTTTTCCGGCCCCCTCTCCACCCTGCCGGATAAAGACTGAGCATGACAATTGCATTACACTTTTATGACATTCATCCAACTGCAGGGGCACAGACGATGAAAATAAGGGCCACGGTGATTTGCGAGCACGACGGGCACATCCTGTTCGTGCGTAAAGCCCGATCGAAATGGGCACTGCCCGGTGGCAAGGTCGAGCGCGACGAGCGGCCGGCGGGCGCCGCCGCGCGGGAACTGGAAGAAGAAACCGGGCTGAACGTGGACGGTTTGCTGTTATTGCAGGAGCTGAAGGCCAGCGACACGCTGCACCATGTGTTCGAGGCGTCAGTGGTGAATATCGATGAGGCCCGGCCTCTGAGTGAAATCAAGGAATGCCAGTGGCATCCCTACACGCGCCTGGACGACCTGGACACCACACAGGCCACCCAGCAGATCGTCAAATCGTTCCTGCGCCGTCTCTAAGGCGCCGCCAGTTCCGGGCTTTGCCCACTGCGCGACAACGCCTGTTTTACCAAGCCATTCGCTTTCTGCCGTTCGACAAAGGATTTGACGAACGCGGCAGCGGCTGTGTGCGCCACCGGTACCGCGACGGCCTGGCTGATGCTCATGAAATCATCGTCCAGCAGGCGCCAGCGCTCATCGACCCGGGTGCGCAGGTAATCGCGAACCCCGGCCGCTGCGTTCAAGCCTTGCTCGATAAACAGGTCTACGGCGCCCGCCGAGGTGGGCGCGCGCACCAATTCGGCGTGTTGCACCGTGCGGCTCAGGTACAGGTCGTACGCTGCGCCCTGGCCGACGGCGATGCGTTGGCCGGGAGCGTCCAGCTGCGCGACGTGGGTCAAGGGTGAGTCCACCGCCACCAGGCAGGTGCCCTTGATGATCACGTAGGGCGCGCTGAAGGCAATTTCCTGTTCGCGCACCGGCTCGATGGCCAGGAAAGCCACCCGCCAGAGGTCATCGGCCAACGCGGCGAAGACCTTGCCGGCTGCTTCAAAGGTGATCAGTTCAAGCCTTGCGCCCAGCTCATCGGCCAGGGCCTTGGCCAGTGCCACCGACACGCCCTGGGGCTCGCCGCCCTCGCCGCGCTGGGCCAGCACCGGGTTGCCGAAGTTGATGGCGGCTTTGAGCACACCCTCGGGGGCCAGTTGTTGCAGTACCTGCGGGTCAATCATTACGCGCTCCTTGAACGGTTCTTTGCACGGTCTTGCGAATGACAAAGGGCAAGACGCCGCCGTGTTCAAGGTAACCAACCTCTTGCAACGAGTCGAGGCGCAAGGTCAGCGCGGTGTGCGTGGTTTCGCCGTTGGCACGTTCAATCAGCAAGGTGATCGGGTTCTCGCCGACCTGCAAGTGATCCAGGCCGAGGAAGCTCAGGGACTCACCGCCATCGAGGTGCAAGTCCTGCACTGTCGCGCCCTCATCAAACACCAGCGGCAACACGCCCATGCCGATCAGGTTGCTGCGATGGATCCGCTCGATACTGCGGGCCACCACCGCCTTGATCCCCAGCAGGGTCAGGACCTTGGCCGCCCAGTCGCGGCTGGAGCCGGCACCGTAGTTGATCCCGGCAAACAGCACCGTCGGCGTACCCGCATAGCTTTGTGCGGCGAGGTACAGCGGCAGGTAGTCGCTGCGGTCGGCATTCCACGCCCAGACGCCCTGGCGCGGGGGTTGGTCGGGGCTCAGCAGGTTGTTCAGGCGCGGGTTGGTGAAGGCGCCGCGCACCATCACCTCGTGGTTGCTGCGTCGGGTCGAATACTGATTGAGGTCCGCCAGCGCTTCACCGCGCTCCTGCAGCCAGTGCCCGGCCAGGCTGTCAGCCGGGATCGTGCCCGCAGGGGAGATATGGTCGGTGGTGACGTTGTCCCCCAGTACCACCAACGCCCGGGCATTGCGGATGGACAACGAAGCGGCCGGCAACGGCGCTACCTCGGCAAGGTACTGCGGGCGGCGCAGGTAGGTGGAATCCGGGTGCCAGGCGAACTGCACGCTGGCGTCGGCCTCCAGCGCCTGCCAATGGTGAGTGCCTTGCCACAGCAGTTGCTGACGCTGCCGGAACAGCGCCGGGCGCACCACCGCCGCCACTTGCGCGGCCACATCGCCCTCGCCGGGCATCAGCTCATGCAGGAACACCGGCTGGCCGTGGGCGTCCATCGCCAGCGGCTGGGTCGACAGGTCGATGTCGATGCTGCCGGCAATCGCATAGGCCACGCACAACGCGGGCGATGCGAGGTAACCAGCGGGGACTTTCGGGTTGACCCGGCCTTCGAAGTTGCGATTGCCCGAAAGCACCACCACGCCTTTCAAGCCCTGTTCGGCGAAGGTCTCGACGTGGCGTTCAAGGCTGCCGGAGTTGCCGATGCAGGTCATGCAACCAAAGCCGGCCAGGTCGAAACCCAGTGCGGCAAAATCCTCCAGCAAGCCGGCGGCTTCGAGGTAGTCGGCCACCACCCGCGAGCCCGGCGACAGCGACGTCTTGACCCACGGTTTGCGCGTCAGCCCACGGGCGCGGGCATTGCGGGCAAACAACCCGGCCTGGATCATCTGCGCCGGGTTGGCGGTGTTGGTGCAGCTGGTGATCGCCGACATCACCACTGCGCCATGGGTAATCGGCACCTGGAACGACGGCTCGAAAAACACCTGTTTGTCGGCGCTCACGTGCTGATGAAACGAAGCCCCGGCGTCTGCCAGGGACTGGCGCTGATGGGGTTGATGGGGGCCGGCGACGCTCGGCTCCACCTGTGCCAGGTCCAGCTCGATCAACTCATCGAACAGCGGCTCGGGGTCCTCCTCCCGGCGCCACAGCGACTGCGCCGCCATATAGGCCGAGACCTTGTTGATCAAGGTTTGTGGCCGCGCACTCAGGTTAAGGTACGCCAGCGTCTCGTCATCAAACGGGAAAAACACCACGGTGGCGCCGTATTCCGGCGCCATGTTCGCCACCGTACCCCGCGCCGCCCAACTCAGGGAGGCCAGGCCCGGCCCGGTGAACTCGACGAACTTGCCGACCATGCTGCGCCGGCGCAACAGTTCAGTCACCGTCAACGCCAGGTCTGTGGCGGTCACGCCGTCGCGCAAGGCGTTGGTCACGCGAATGCCCACCACCTGCGGGTAAGGAATCGGCACCGGCTCACCGAGCATCGCCGCCTGCCCTTCAAGGCCGCCAACGCCCCAGCCCAGCACGCCGATGGCATTGATCATTGGGGTGTGGCTGTCGGTGGCGACCATGCAGTCGGGGTGCAGCAGCACATGGCCGTCGCGCGGCGCGCTTTCCCACACCACCTGGGCGATGGACTCCATGTTCATCTGGTGGATGATCCCGGTACCCGGCGGGATCACCTTGAAGTTGTCGAGGCTGGCCTGGGCCCACTTGATAAAGCGATAGCGCTCGCTGTTGCGGCGAAAATCGATGTCCAGGTTGGCGTCCACCGCGCCCGCCTCGGCGTAATGCTCGACTATCACCGAATGGTCGATGGTCAGCACCGCCGGGATCGACGGGTTGACCGCCCGGGGATCGCCGCCCAGTTCCGCCACCACATCGCGCATCCCGGCGAAATCCGCCAGGGCCGGCAGGCACGTGGTGTCGTGGAACATCAGCCGGTTGGGCTGGAACGGCACTTCGCAATCCGGCCCTTCGCCGATGGCCCGCGCCACTACCTGGGGCAGTGACGCCGGGGCACAGCGGGCGATGTTTTCCAGGAGGATGCGCACGGAATACGGCAGCCGCTGGAGTTGCGCCGGGGTCAGCAGTCGGTGCAGGTCGATGTAGGCGAAGCGCTGCTGGTCGACATTCAAGTGATTTAGAAAATCAGTCATGCGGAACACTCAAATCTGGGTAAGTCGTAGCAGCTGTCGAGCGAAGCGAGGCTGCGTCCGGCGGCGAGGCGGCCGTGAACCCGGCGAGGACTTCGTCCTCGAACGCAGCCTCGCTTCGCTCGACAGCTGTTACGTAAAAGGGCGTGGTCAGGCAAGCTGTTTGAATACCCGCTCGATACGCTCAAGGCCCCAGTCCAGTTCTTCTCGGGTAATGGATAACGGCGGCGCGATGCGCAGTACGTTTTCGTGGGTTTCCTTGGTCAGCAATCCTTCGGCCAGCAGCGCTTCACAGATTGGCCGTGCATCGCGGTCCAGCTCCACGCCGACCCACAAGCCACGCCCGCGAATCTCGCGAATGGCCGGCGAGTCCATCGCCTTCAGGCGCTCCACCAGGTAATGGCCCAGTTGCGCGCTGTTGTCGATCAAGCCCTCCTCTTCCAGCACCTTCAGCGCTTCCAGGCCAATGGCCGCCGCCAGCGGGTTGCCGCCGAAGGTCGAGCCGTGGCTGCCGGCGTCAAACAGATCCATGATCGAGTGATCGGCGACAAACGCCGACACCGGCATGATCCCGCCGCCCAGGGCTTTGCCGAGGATCAATGCGTCGGGGCGGATGCCTTCGTGCTGGAACGCGAACCACTTGCCGGTGCGGCCCAGGCCGGACTGGATCTCATCGAGGATCAGCAAGGTGTTGGTCTCGTCGCACAGTTGGCGCAGTGCCCGCAGGAAACCGGCCGGCGGCACGCGAATGCCGGCCTCGCCCTGGATCGGTTCGATCAGCACCGCGCAGGTGTCGGCGGTGATGGCCTGGCGAAAACTCTCGATATCACCGAAGCGCGCCTCGGTGAAGCCGTTGCAGAACGGGCCGAAGTCGGCCTTGTAGTCGGGCTCTGACGAGAAGCCGACAATGGTCGAGGTGCGGCCGTGGAAATTGTTGTCGGCCACCACGATGTTGGCCTGGTTGGCCGCGATGCCCTTGATTCGATAGCCCCAGCGCCGGGCGGCCTTGATCGCGGTTTCCACGGCTTCGGCGCCGCTGTTCATCGGCAGGGCCGAGTCAAAGCCCGTGATGCGGCACAGGGTCTTGAGGAAGTTGCCCAGGGATTCGCTGTAGAACGCCCGGGACACCACGCTGATCTTGTCGATCTGCGCCACGGCGGCGGCGCGGATACGCGGGTGAACATGGCCGTGACTGACGGCGGAATAGGCCGACATCATGTCCAGGTAGCGCTTGCCATCGTCACCAATGGCCCAGACGCCCTCACCCTTGACGATCACCACCGGCAAGGGGGAATAGTTGTGGGCGCAGAATTGGTTTTCGAGGGTAATTGCCGGGTTGGAATGCATGAGCGATGTCCTGCCAAATAAATAATGAATGAACAACGCAGCGCCAATGTGGGAGCTGGCTTGCCTGCGATGGCGGTGTATCAGGCGGCATTGATGTCAAATGTGCCGCCGCTATCGCAGGCAAGCCAGCTCCCACACTTGTCCTGCGTCAGGCGCTGAGTAGCTTGCCGCTGCGAATCGGTGTGGCACCGGATACGCGCCCCAGCGGATCGCCGGGTTTGACGAAGCGCACGTCGCGGCGCATGTAGAGCACGCCAGTGTTGTGGCTGTTGACTGTGGTGACCTGCCCACTGTGGGGGTCAACAATATCGAACAACGCCTGCCCCGCCTCGATGCGGCTGCCCACCGCCGCCCGGTGCACCAGCACCCCGGCGCACGGCGCATAAAACTGCTCACTGCCGGCCAATGGCGTCGCCGGGTTGCGCAGGGCCGGCAATGGCCGGGGCGTGCCTTCAATCGCGCCCAGGTGAGTCAGGTAGTCAATAATTGCCGTGGCGTCATGCTGCGCCAGCTCATAGGACACATCCCGCTGGCCACGATGCTCAACGGTCACCGCCACGCTGCTGTCCGGAATCGGGAACCGGTCGCCAAACCGCTCGCGCAAGTTGACCCACAGCAGGTACAGCGCCTCATCGAACGAGTTGGCCTGGGAGTCGGTGGCCAGCAACGAGGCTTCGGAACCGATATAGCGCGCCAGTGGTTCCACCGTCGCCCACACTGCTTCACCGGTGTACACGTGCATCGCGGCTTCACGGGAGCAGTGCAGGTCCAGCACGATATCGGCGTCGTGGGCCAGCAGCATCAGGGTACGTTGCAGGGACTGGAATTCGTCCAGCGGCTGCGCGTCCAGCAGGCATTCGCCCCACGCCTGACGGATCAGTTGGCGGTTGGCGTCGATGTCCTGGCCCAGCAGGTGTTCAATCTTGTCGGCAATCGCCGGGTATGGCACCGGAAAACCCCGGTTGTAATTGCGCCCGCTGCCCAGCTCGAAACGCCCGCTGGGCGCGCCCATGATGTATTGGCTCAGCCCGGTGGGGTTGGCCACGGCCACCAGCACGATCTCGGCATTCAGGCGGTTGGCATTTTCCAGTTCCGCCAGTTGCCGGCGCAGTTGCGCGGCTACCAGCAGCGCCGGGGTTTCGTCGGCATGCAGCGCCGCCTGGATATAGATTTTTCGACCTGCACCCATTGCACCGTAATGCTCACTGTCCACGTGCCTGTGGGTACCTTGTGTCGCTTGCAGCAAGGGGTGTGATTTAAGTTTCATAAACCGGAAATCTCGATATTCGAGTGATGAACGCTGAAGAAATATTAACGAGCCGGCGTGATCGTCTGTAAGGGCGGCCAGGGCTATCTCGATCTGGTAATCCGATCAGTGTGGGAGCTGGCTTGCCTGCGATAGCGGTGGGTCAGCCAGCCTATTGCGTGACTGACCCACCGCAATCGCGGGCAAGCCCGCTCCCACAGTGGGTGGTTACCAGAGCGCCAGGGTGTAGCCCAGCATCACGCGGTTCTCGTTAACGTCGTTGAAGTAGTTGCCTTTGCTCAGCGCGTTGCGCCAGCGCATCGACACGCCTTTGAAAGGCCCGTTCTGCACCACGTAACCCAGGTCCAGGTCGCGCTCCCACTCGCGGCCTTCGCGGTTGAAGCCGAGCACCTCGGCCGAATCACCCTTGGCGTACTTGATCCCGAACAGCAGGCCCGGCAAACCGAGGTCGGCAAAGTTGTAGTCATAGCGGGCGTGCCAGGCACGTTCCTTGGTCTGGGTGAAGTTGCTGAACTGGTACTCGGTGAACAGGTAGGTGATGGAGCCGTCCAGGTAAGTAAACGGCGTGGTGCCGTATTGCTGCTGGAAGCCGCCGCCAATGCTGTGGCCGCCGTAGGTGTAGGTCAGGCGGCTGCTCAACGCGCTGTTGTCGACCTTGCCCGCCAGGCCCGCACCGTCCTTGTCGGACTTGAAGTAGCGCACGTCGGTTTTCAGCGTGCCCGGTCCCAGGCCGAAGTTGTTCTTGAAGCCCACGTATTGCTGCTGGTAGATGCTGTCCAGCGCAGCGTAGTGGTAGCTGAGCAAGGTGTTGGGGGTCAGCGAATAGTCGCCACCGGCAAAGCGAAACTGGTCGCTCAGGGCGGTGCTTTTGTAGACCTTGCTCACCGTGGTCAGCTTCATGTCTTCGTAGTTGGTGGAGTCACGGTCCTTGGCCTGGTCGATCTGGCCGAGGGTGATTTTCAAGTTGCTGATGTCGTTGGACACCAACTGGGTGCCGCTGAAGGACTGCGGGAACAGACGGCTGGTGTTGGGTTGCAGGATCGGGAGGTCCGGCACCAGGTAACCCACACGCAGCTCGCTTTTTGCGAAGCGCGCCTTGGCGGTTACGCCCAGTTTGGAGTAATCGTCAGAGACGTTTTTGTCGCTGTCACGCTGCAGCAAGCCCGTACCGGACAGCCCAGGGCTGGAGTCGAGTTTCACCCCCAGCATGCCGGTCAGGTCCAGGCCGAAGCCCACGGTGCCTTCGGTGAAACCGGACTTGATGCCGAGGATAAAACCTTGGGCCCACTCGGCGCGCATCGACTGGGACGCCGCTTCGCGGTAGTCACGGTTGAAGTAATAGTTCTTCAATTCCAGCGTACCGCTGCTGTCCTTGATGAAGTCTGCGTGGGCCAGTGACGGGACCAGCCCGCTGCTGACAACGCCGACGCCGGTGATGAGTTGAGTCAGGGATTTTTTCATTTTTTTAGCTCCTGGCAGTGTGGTGGGGGTTGGTGTTTTTATTGTTCTTCGGGCATGGCTTCGCCGTTCGCGCAAATCAGCGATTTGCGCGGCGGGTGACGTCAGTCCTGGGTTACAGCGCTAGCGGTACGGGGCCTTGGCGGATGCGGTAGCCACCGTTTTCAAGTTTCTCCAAGGGGCTGGCAGCGGCCAGCAGCTTGCGGGTGTAAGGGTGTTGCGGGCGGTCGAAGATCTCGTCGCGGGCGCCCATTTCCACCACCCTGCCCTCGCTCATCACCGCCACCCGGTGGGCGATGCGTTCCACCGCCGCCAGGTCGTGGGAGATGAACAGGCAGGCAAAGCCGTACTGCGCCTGCAGGCGTTCGAACAGCTCGAGGATCTGCTTCTGGATGGTCATGTCCAGCGCCGAGATCGGCTCATCGGCGATCACCAGGCGCGGGTGACGCACCAGTGCCCGGCCGATGGCCACGCGTTGGCGCTGGCCACCGGACAACTGGTGCGGGAAGCGGTCGACAAACTGCTCCGCCAGGCCAATGTCCACCAGGGTTTTCGCCACCCGCTCCCGCCGTTGCGCCGGCGTCATGCCGGGCACATGGCGCAGGGGTTCGGCGAGGATGTCGCCGATCTTCATGCGCGGGTCGAGGGACGAATACGGGTCCTGGAAAATCATCTGGCATTGCAGGCGATGCTCGCGGTTGCCGGCCTTGAGAATGTCCACGCCCTCAAACTCGATGGCGCCGGAACACGGGCTGTTCAGGCCGACAATCGCGCGGCCCAGGGTGGTCTTGCCCGAGCCGCTGCCACCCACCAGCGCCAGGGTTTCCCCGGGGGCGATGGACAGGTTGGCCGAGTGCACCACCCGCTTGAACTGGCTGCGGCCCCACAGGCTGCGCGGCCCCGGGTGTTCGATGCACACGTCCTTGACCGTGAGCAACGGCCGGTCGGCCTTGGGCAATGGCGCCAGGGTGCCGCGCCGCGGCAGGGCTTCCAGCAGTTGCCGGGTGTACTCGGCCTTGGGCGCCAGCAGGATCTGCTCGATGGTGCCCTGCTCCACCGCGCGGCCTTCGCGCATCACCACCACTTTGTCGGCGTAGCGCGCCACCAGCGACAGGTCGTGGCTGATAAACAGGATCGCGGTGCCCTGCTCGCGGGTCAGGTCGAGCATCAGCTTCAACACGTCCAGTTGCGCCAGGCAATCGAGGGCCGTGGTGGGTTCGTCGGCAATCAGCAAGGCCGGGCGCAGCAGCATCACCGAGGCCAGCATGATGCGCTGGCGCATGCCGCCGGAGAACTCGTGGGGAAACGCCGCCAGGCAACGCTCGGCGTCCTTGATGCCGATATGCCCGAGCATCTCCAGGCTGCGCTCGCGGATCTGCGCCTCGGTCAGTTTGGTGTGCAGGCGCAGGCCTTCGGCCATTTGCTCGCCGATGCTCATGGACGGGTTGAGGGACACCATGGGTTCCTGGAACACCATGCCGATCTTCGCCCCGCGCAACTGGCGCAGTTGCTCCGGCGCCAGGCTGCCCAGGTCATGGCCCTGGAAGCGCACCTGGCCGCTGCATTGTTCCAGGGGCGGTGGCAGCAGGCCGATGGCGGCGCGGGCGGCCATGGTCTTGCCGCTGCCGGACTCGCCCACCAGCGCCACGATTTCGCCGGGCGCGATGGTGAAGCTCAGGTCGTTGACCGCCAGCGGGCCGTGGGCCCCCACGCGGATTTTCAGCTGGTCGACTGCCAGAAGGATGTCAGTCATGGTCATTTACTCATCCGCGGGTCGAGACGATCGCGCAAGGCATCGCCACACAGGTTGAACGCCAGCAACGCCATGGCGATGCAGACACCGGGAAACAGCCCCAGCCAACTGGCCGTGGCGATATACGGCCGGCTGGCGGCGAGCATGTTGCCCCAGGTGGCAGCCGGCGGCGGTACGCCCAGGCCGAGGAAGCTCAGGGAGCTTTCCGCGAGGATCGCCCAGCCGAACATGCTGGTGGCGAGCACGCACACCGGTGCCACGCAGTTCGGCGCGATGTGCCGCAGCATGGTGTACAGCTCGGAGTTGCCGATCACCCGCGAGGCCTCGACAAACTCTTTCTCGCGCAGCGACAGCACCGTGCCGCGCACCACTCGCACCACCGACGGCGTGTAGGCCAGGCTCAGCGCAAACACGATCCCGTAGAGGCTCGGGCCGATGATCGCCATCAAGCCCAGGGCCAGCAGGATGCCGGGAAACGCCAGCAATGCGTCGTTGACCATCATCAAGCCACGGTCGACCCAGCCCCGCAGGAACCCGGCCAGCAGGCCCAGCACTGTGCCGGCGGTGATCGCCAGCGTCACCGTCAACACACTCACCCACAGGCTGGTGTGCGCGCCGATCATCAGGCGGCTCAGCACATCGCGGCCATATTCGTCAGTGCCCAGCCAGTGGGCGGCCGTGGGCGCCTGCAAGCGCGCCAACAGGTTCAGGGCCAACGGGTCGTGGGGCGTCCAGACCAGGCCGAGCAAGGCCATAATCAACAACAAGGCCAGCAGCAGCGCACCGATCAGCGCGTTCAACGGCGGCACACGCCAGGCCCTGGGGGCACGCGCCGGTGCCGGCAACAGCACCTCGGGTGCGGCAGGTAGAGGCTTATTCATAACTTAACCCTGGGGTCGAAGAGCGGGTACAGCAGGTCCACCAACAGGTTGACCAGCACATAAACAAAGGTCACCAGCAGCAGGCAGCCTTGCAGCACCGGGTAGTCCCGGGCGTAGATGGCGTCGACCATCAGCCGGCCGATGCCCGGCAGGGTGAACACGGTCTCCAGCACCGCGATGCCGCTGAGCAGGTTGCCGAGGATCAGGCCGATCAGGGTCAGGGTCGGTGCAAACGAGTTGCGCAGCGCATGCCGCCACAACACCGCCCGCTCCGACAGGCCCTTGGCCCGGGCGTGGGTGATGTATTCCAGGCGCAGCACTTCGATTGCACTGGCCCGGGCCATGCGGGTGATTGCGCCCAGTTCCACCAGGGTCAGGGTGACAATCGGCAGCACGATAAAACTCAACGCCTGCCACGGCGACTGGCCGAACGACACATACCCCACCACCGGCAACCAGCCGAGCTTGATGCCGAACGCATAGAGCAACAGCAAGCCGAGCCAGAAGCTGGGGATCGACAGCAACAGGGTGGCGGTCGACACCACGCCAAAGTCCAGGGAGCTGTTCTGTTTCCACGCCGAGAGCAAACCGGCCGGTACCGCAATCAACGCCGCGAGCAACACCGAGACCAGCACGATCCCGGCACTCACCTGGAAGCGGTCAAGGATCAGCGGCAACACCGCCTCATTGGTGGTGATGGAATGCCCGAGGTCGCCACTGAGCACCGCCTTGAGCCAGATCACAAACTGCAGCGGCAACGGCTGGTCCAGGCCCAGGGACGCACGCGCGACCTCCAGGCTATGGGCGTCGGCCATGTCACCCAGCATCAGCAGCGCCGGGTCACCGGGCACCAGCCGGATGATCGCGAACACCATCAGCGAGATCAGCAGCAAGGTCGGGATCGACATCGCCAGCCGTTGGAAGATGAAACGCAACATCCTCAGTTACTCCCGGTGGCAGGCACGCTGACGGTCCACAGGCGCGGCTTGGACACCGGCCAGGTGCGCAGGCCGTGCACATAGTCGCGGCTGGCGGCGATGGCGTTGCCGTTGTACATCGGGATCATCGGCACGTCCTTGAGCATCTGCTGATGCAGTTGATCAAACAGCGCCTGGCGCTTGGTGATGTCGCCTTCGCGCTGGGCTTCACGCAGCCATTCCTGGGCCTGGGGGTTGTCCCAGACCTTGCGGGCTTCCTTGTCCTTGTCGCCGGTCATGGAGTCGAAACTCAGGGCCGGGTCGAGGCGTTCGGAATACGGGAACGCCATCATCTGGTAGTTGCCGGTCTGGTAGCGCTCCAGCTGAGTGCCCCACTCCAGGGTTTCCAGTTCCAGGTTGATGCCGCTGGCCTTGGCCATGGCTTGCACGAACACGCCCATGTCGAAGATCGCGGCGTAGCGTTTGTTGACGATCAGCTTGATCGGCTGGCCTTTATAGCCGGCTTCACGCAGCAGTTGGGCAGTCTTGGCCGGGTCGAAGTCGAAGCCCTGGTTCTCGATGGCCTGGTGGTAGTGGCTGCCGCTGGCGACCATCGAGTTGTTGGCCTGGGAGCGGCCACCGGTCAAGGCGGCGACGATTTGCGCCGAATCCAGCGAATGGGCGATGGCCTGGCGCAGGCGCACATCCTTGAGCAACGGGTCGCGGGTCTGGAACAACAGCGCGTTGACCGACATGGTGCCGCTGGAGGTGACCTTGATGCCGGGGTTGGCCGCCAGTTCGGTGGCGTCCAGCGGTGTGACGTCAATCAGCAGGTCGACGTTCTTCGACAGCAAGGCCGCCTTGGCCGCCGCCGGGTCGGGGATCACCAGCAGGCGTACGCGGTCGAGGGTGGTGGTTTTATTGCCGGTGTAGCCGTCCGGTTCTTTCTCGTCACGCGGGGTGTAATGGGCGTTGCGCAGCAGGTCGATGTACTGGCCGGGCTTCCACTCGCCCAGGCGGAACGGGCCGGTGCCGATGGGGGTTTTCCATTGGCCGTCGACCACCGAGTCTGGGTGCAGGATGCCGCTGCCGCCGCATTCCGGCAGTGCGGTGCTGGTCAGGAACAGGCCGTTGGGTTTGTCCAGGGTGAACACCACGGTGAGTGGGTCCGGGGCGCTCATGTCGACGATCTTGGCGCCGCCATGGCCATCGAATTCAGGGGCGCAGCGCCACTGGGTTTTCGGGTCGAGGTAGTGTTTCCAGGTCCACAGCACTTCGGCGGAGGTCAACGGCGCACCGTTCTGGAACTTGACCCCGCTGCGCAGATGGAAGGTGTAGCGCAGGCCGTCGTCGGACACCTGCACGTCCTTGGCCAGCAGTGGGCCGACGGTGGCATCTTCACGGAAGGCCACCAGTCCTTCGGTAATGTGCAAGATGACGGCGTCGGAGTTGGTGTCACGGTTGACGCCTGGCTCGGTGCTGCGAATGTCGGCGTTCAACGCGACCTTCAACAGATTCTCGGCGTGGGCAGTGCCCACCAGCGCGGCGGACAAGGCGCCAGCCAGGATTAAAGTCTTGTTCATGATAAATGCACCTTGAATGATCCTTACGCTTGGGTTCGGACGCTGGCAGGACCCAAAAAGAGGCACGGCCGAACACCTGAATAGTTGTTGTTGTTTTAGTCGCTGATTACGGTTTGCGAATGTTCCTGGACCGATCTTATTCGCCACCGGATGAACTTGAGAAGAACGCTCCGAGTGATCGGGCTCGGTTTATCCGATCATCAACCGTCCGTGGGTTGCCCAGGCCTTACCGTACCGAGAAATCAGGGCCTGTAGCTGAAAAACAGACGGTTTTTCCGATCAGAAATAATGATCGTGATCACTCATACCGATCTGTGCGCACCTATAGTCATCAGATAAGCTGGCTGGCATTCAATGGTTTAAATGCAGCACTGACTGAGTCGACTGTCATGACCCTCACCCATCTTCGTGCGTTCTGCTCCGTGGTTGAAAAAGGCAGCTTCCGCTCTGCCGCACGCCAGCTGGATGTGGCGCAAAGCACCCTGACCCAATCGATCCAGACCCTGGAAAAAGAACTCGGGGTGGTGCTGCTGCAACGCTCCAACCAGGGCATCAACCTGACCCCGGCCGGTGAAGTGTTCCTGGCCCGCGCCCGCTCCATCACCCTCGATTGCGAACGCGCCCTGCTCGACCTGCAACCCTGGAAAGGCGAGCCCGAAGGCCATATCGCCCTGGGCGTCACCTCCGAACCCTTGGCCGAGCTGCTGCTGCCGGTACTGAGCAACTTCACCCAGCGCTTCCCGCGCATGCAGGTGCATGTGGCCAGCGATACGACCAAAGGCCTGGTGGAAAAAGTCCGCGATGGGCGCCTGGATTTCGTCTTGTGCCCGCTGGCGCCCAATGTGGCCGATATCGACCTGGCCATCGACCGCCTCTACAGCTCCAACGCCGGCATCATTGCGCGCAAGGGCCACCCGCAGGCCCACGCAAAATCCGTGCAAGCCCTCACCGACTGCCAGTGGATCAGCGTACGCCCGGCCGGCGTGGTAGGCGGCGCGGAGAACCGCTTGATCGAACTGTTCCGCACCCAGGGCCTGGCGCCGCCGAAGATCGCGATCACCACCGATTCGTTGCTGGAAACCCTGCACATCGTCTCGGAAACCGACTACCTGACCATCGAGCCGCGCATGCTGCCGGGGATGAAGCTGTTTTCCAGCGCCCTGACCACCATCGCCATCGACGAGCCGCTGGCCCCCCGCGATGTGTGCCTGATCAGCCGCCGCTCATCACCGCTCACCAGCGTCAGCCAGGAACTGACCAGCATGCTGATTTCCTATTCGCGGCTGGTGCACCGCAGCCGTTGATTTCCCTCCCACCACGAGCCTGTTTATGCCCATGTCCTACGATGGTTTGTCCCGCGCCAGCGCCAGCAGTGTCGGCGTTGATCCCGAGCACCTGATTGCCTTTCTCGACGAAGTGAAAGCGGCCGGCCTCGACCTGCAAGGCCTGATGCTGCACCGCCACGGCCAGGTGGTCGCCGAAGGCTGGAGCTGGCCGGTGGACCCCAACGAGCCACGGGTATTGCACTCGGTGGCCAAGAGTTTTACCGCCTGCGCCATTGGCCTGGCGCTGGATGAAGGGTTGTTGAAGCTGGAAGACCGGCTGGTGGGGTTCTTCCCCGAGTTCGTGCCGGCCGATGCCGACCCGCGCCTGGCGGACATGACCGTGGAGCACCTGCTGACCATGCGCACCGGCCACGCCGCCAATACCTCGGGCTCGGTGTGGCGCGGGATCGAGACCAGCTGGATTGCCGAGTTTTTCAAGATCCCGCTGGCCTATGCGCCGGGCACCACCTACGTCTATACCAGTGCGGCGAGCTACATGCTCTCGGCGCTGATCAACAAGGTCACCGGGCAGACCTTGCACGCTTATCTCAAACCACGGCTATTTGTGCCGCTGGACATCCATAACGAACGCTGGGACATCGGCCCCGACGGTGTGAACCCCGGCGGTAACGGGCTCAAGGCACCTACGTCGGCCATGCTCAAGCTGGCCGTGCTGCATGCACAAGGCGGCGTGTGGAACGGCCAGCAGATTCTCCCCGCCGCCTGGGTTGCTGCGGCCACCCGGCCACAAGGTGGGCCGGACAGTCGTTACGGTTATCACTGGATGATGAAGCCGGCACACGCCTTCAGTGCCGTGGGTGTGTTTGTGCAAATGGCGATGGTGTTTCGTGAGTACGGCGCAACACTGGTGGTGATCGGCGGGATGAAGAATTCGGCAGAGCTGATCCCGTTTGTCGAGCGGCATTTTCCGGCGGCGTTTGGCAGTGATTGCAGCGTCAACCCTGAAGCGGATGCGCGGTTGGAGGAGCGTTTGGCGAGCATGGCGCTGCGGCCTGATTTGCTTTCAGCCTGCGCCGGACCGGCGGATTTCACTGGTGGCTATCAGGTGGAACCGAATGGCCTGGATGTGCGGCAACTGGCGTTCGCCGTTGAGGGCGATGTGCTGCGCTTCCAACTGACCGACAGCAAGGCCAGCCATGTCCTTGAAGTGGGGATTGATCGCTGGATCACCGGCACCACCAGCATGCCGGGGCGAGCGTTGCACCATGGTTATGAATTCAAGGACGCGCAGATCGTTGCCGGCGCGCGCTGGCTGGATACCGGGACGCTGGAGATGACCTGGATCTACCCGCAGACGGCGTTTCGCGACCGGGTGGTGTGTGAGTTTGACCGTGACCGCGTGCGTGTGGCCCGTACGGTCAACGTCAACAGTGCCGGGAAGGAGCAGGAAGTATTAGTGGGCAGGAAGCTCTAGCGTGGGAGCCGGGCTTGCCCGCGATGCAGGCGACGCGGTACCCCAGTCACACCGCAGCGCTCCCATCGCAGCCTCGCTAAAGCTCGACAGCTCCCACATTGGAATGTATCCACAAATCAAAATGTAGGAGCTGGCTTGCCTGCGATACAGGCGACTCGGTACCCCGGTCACACCGCAGCGCTCCCCTCGCAGCCTCGCTAAAGCTCGACAGCTCCCACATTGGAATGTATTCACAAATCAAAATGTGGGAGCTGCCTGCGATACAGGCGACTCGGTGCCCCGGTCACACCGCGGTGATCCCATCGCAGCCTCGCTAAAGCTCGACAGCTCCCACATTGGCATGTATTCACAAATCAAAATGTGGGAGCTGCCTGCGATACAGGCGACTCGGTGCCCCGGTCACACCGCGGTGATCCCATCGCAGCCTCGCTAAAGCTCGACAGCTCCCACATTGGAATGTATTCACAAATCAAAATGTGGGAGCTGGCTTGCCTGCGATACAGGCAACTCGGTACCCCAGCCACACCGCGGTGATCCCATCGCAGCCTCGCTAAAGCTCGACAGCTCCCACATTGGCATGTATTCACAAATCAAAATGTGGGAGCTAGCTTGCCTGCGATACAGGCGACTCGGTACCCCAGTCACACCGCGGTGATCCCATCGCAGCCTCGCTAAAGCTCGACAGCTCCCACATTGGCATGTATTCACAAATCAAAATGTGGGAGCTGGCTTGCCTGCGATGCAGGCAACTCGCTACCCCAGTCACACCGCAGCGCTCCCAACGTAGCCTCGCTAAAGCTCGACAGCTCCCACATTGGAATGTATTCACCAATCAAAATGTAGGAGCTGGCTTGCCTGCGATACAGGCGACTCGGTACCCCGGTCACACCGCAGCGCTCCCCTCGCAGCCTCGCTAAAGCTCGACAGCTCCTACAACCATCGCGGCCAGTTCTTCGCGGCTGCGGCTGATCATCACGCCGACTTGTGCAAGGTGGTCAACCGCTGCCACGCCGCCCTCCTCGCTGATCCCCCGGCACGCCGGCAAGTGCAGGATCACCTCGAAACCGGCCTTGAACAGTTGCAAGACGGTGGTCTTGACGCAGTAGTCCAGCGCCAGGCCACCGACGATCACGCGCCGAATGCCCTGGGCATTGAGGTATTCAATGACCCCGGTGGAGAGTTTGTCGTGGAGGTCGTGAAAGCAGGCGCCGTAGGGATGCAGGTCGGGCTCGACGCCTTTCCAGATGAAGTAGTCGTAGTCATAGGGCGTGGGTAATTCGTCCAGCAGCGTGAAACCCTCGGTGCCGGGCACGCAGTGGGCCACCCAGGTGACATCGGCGTGCACCAGGCCGGTGGGTTGCAGCATCTCGCTGTGGTGCGAGACCACCCAGGGCGCGTGCGGGGTGTGGGCGTCCTTGCTGCCCACACGGCGCCCGGCGAGGCTGGCCATATAGTTGAGTTCACTACCGATCTGGTCGCCGCCGGCCACCGGCAGTTCAGCGGGGCACAGCGGCGTGAAACTCTTCTGGGCATCGACATCAAATGAGGCAACAGCGGTTTTCGGGACGGTCATTTTGGCGTTCTCCTCTGGCATGCGCACAAAAGCACAGGGCCGGCTGTAGGAGCAAGCTTGCTCGCGAAAAACCTGAGAGCACCGAGGAGTATCAGGCCTCCTGCGCTATCATTGACGACCACCGCAACGGACCAGTGCCATCAGTTCATCCAGTTACCGCCGTCGACGTTATAGGTCTGTGCCACCACGTAATCGGCATCCTTTGACGCAAGAAAAACCGCCATCCCAGTCAAATCCTCAGCCGTGCCCATCCGCCCGTAAGGCACCTCTGCCCCCACGCGCTTTTTCTTCTCACCCAGCGGTAGCCCTTCATGCCGGGCGAACATCGCATCCACCCCGTCCCAATGTTCACCGTCCACCACGCCCGGCGCGATGGCATTCACGTTGATGCCCTGCTTGATCAAATTCAGCCCCGCCGACTGCGTGAGGCTGATCACCGCCGCCTTGGTCGCGCAGTACACCGCCACCAGCGGCTCACCACGGCGCCCGGCCTGGCTGGCCATGTTGATGATCTTGCCGCCATGGCCCTGCTTGATCATCTGCTTGGCAGCCGCCTGCAAGGTGAACAGCGTTCCGGCGACGTTGATCGAGAACAACCGGTCGAAGCTGTCGCGGGTGATGTCGGTGATGGGTGCCAGGTCGAACAACGCGGCGTTGTTGATCAGGATATCGAGCTTGCCGGCCTGGGCCACCACGGCGGCAATCGCGGCGTCGATGGAGGCCTGGTCGGTGACGTCCATCGCCACCGCGTAAGCCATCGGGCCCAGCTCGGCGGCGGTGGCCCGGGCCCGTTCCAGGTCGATGTCGGCGATGGCAACGGTGGCGCCTTCGTTGATGTAGGCCTGGGCAAATGCCCGGCCAATACCCCGGGCGCTGCCGGTGACCAGCGCGCTTTTACCTTCCAGTCGTTTCATGAATGCAGTGTCCATAAGGTGATTATTTCGGGTAGCCGGCGCGTTTCATTTCACGCTCGGTGGTGGACTGCGCCTCGGCCAGCGCCTTGTCGACGGTCATGCCGCCGGTGAGCGCCGCCGAAAACAGCTTGCCCACCGAGGTGCCGATGGCCTGGAACTCGGGGATCGTCACGTATTGGATGCCCACGTACGGCACGGGCTTGGCCGACGGGTGCGCAGGGTCGGCGTGTTGCATCATCTGCAAGGTCACCTTGGCGAACGGCGCCGCAGCCAGGTACGCCGCGTTGTAGGTGGACTGACGCGTGCCCGGCGGCACGTTGGTGATGCCGTCCTTGTCCGCCACCAACTGGATGTATTCCTTGGAGGTGGCCCAGGTGATGAAGGCTTTGGCGGCGTCCTTGTGTTTGGAGGTGGCCGGGATCGCGAGGGACCAGGCGTACAGCCACGACGAGCCCTTGTCGGTGACCTCGGTGGGTGCGGCGGCAAAGCCCACGCTGTCGGCCACCTTGCTTTGGGTTTTGTCGGTGGTGAACGAGCCGGCGACGCTGGCGTCGACCCAGATCGCGCATTTGCCGCTGTTAAACAGCGCCAGGGTTTCGTTGAAACCGTTGCTGGAGACGCCGGGCGGGCCGTAGTTCTTCAGGGTGTTGACGTAGAAGTTGGCTGCCGCCGTCCACTCGGGGCTCGTCAGCTCGGGCTTCCATTGCTCGTCAAACCAGCGGGCGCCAAAGGCGTTGGCCATGGTGCTCAGCAGCGCGATGTTTTCACCCCAGCCAGCCTTGCCCCGCAGGCACATGCCGTATTGGTCCTTGGCGGGTTGGTTGAGCTTGGCGGCGAACTCGCCCAACTGGGTCCAGGTCGGATGCTCGGGCATCGTCAGGCCGGCCTGTTTGAACAGGTCGGTGCGGTAATAGGTGACGGTGCTTTCGCCATAGAACGGCAAGGCGTAGAGGGTGTTGTTCACCGACAGCCCCTGGCGCACGGCCGGGAAGATGTCGTCCACGTCGTAACCGGCAGGCAGTGGCGTGATCGGTTCCAGCCAGTGCTTGGCGCCCCACAGCGGGGTTTCGTAGGTGCCGATGGTCAGCACATCGAACTGGCCGCCCTGGGTGGCGATGTCGGTGGTGAGGCGTTGACGCAGGACGTTTTCTTCGAGCACCACCCAATTGAGTTTCACGTCGGGGTGTTGTTGCTCGAACACCTTGGACAGGCGTTGCATGCGGATCATGTCGCTGTTGTTGACGGTGGCGATGGTCACGGTTTCGGCCGCGTGGGCGGCGATTGCCAGCGTGAGGCCGGAGAGCAGGAACAGCGCTTTCGGAATCTTGAACATGGCGGTTTCCACTTATTGTTTTTGTTGTTGACGGCCCGATTACAGCAGCTTGCCCGGAACCGGACAAACGACTGGCGGATGCCCGGCTGATACTTTTTTAACCGCGCAGCCCAAATCAAAAAAGTATCAGTGGCGGGCAAAATCCGGGGTAGCGGCTGCCCGCGCAAAGGGCGTATTTTGGTCCCATTCCAAAAAGCCCAGAAGGGCCAAGCCCATGCCTGCAAGCCGCTCCGCCCTTTTCGAGCAACGCCCCGCCGAGCTGGAAGTGATTCTGGCCGAGCCCGAGCATGGCTTTCGCTGGTACGAACATGACTATCCATTCGAACTCGCGCGCTGGAACCATCACCCCGAATTCGAGATTCACCTGATCCGCCAGGGCAGCGGCAAGTTGGTGGCGGGCGACTATATCGGTGCGTTTGGGGCCGGCCATGTCGCACTGATCGGCCCCGACCTGCCCCACGACTGGATCGGCGACCTGGCGCCGGGCGAATACCTGACCGGGCGCGACGTGGTGTTGCAGTTCGACGGGGCTGCGCTGCTGGCCCTGCGCACCACCCTGCCCGAGCTGGGCGACCTGCAAAGCCTGTTTGACCGAGCCCGGCGCGGCCTGGAATTTACCGGCGAGACCGCCCTGAAGGCTGCGCAACTGCTGGAATCCATCGGGCCCGCCCAAGGCCTGGCGCGCCTGATTCTGTTCATCCAGTTGCTGCACACCTTGATGCAGGCGCCCGCCCGGGAAGCCCACTGCCTGGCCAGTGCCTGCTACACGCCGAGCCTGGATGCCCGCAACTCGGAGCGAATCCACAAGGCTTTCGATTACCTGATGACGGAGTTGACCGGCGACCTGCGGCTGTCGGTGATCGCCCAGCGCCTGGACATGAGCGAGCCGGGCTTTTCGCGGTTCTTCAAGCGCGTCACCGGCCACGGCTTTATCGACCTTATGCGCAAGTTCCGGGTGCAGCGTGCCTGCCGCCTGTTACTGCAAAGCGAAATGTCCGTGGCGGATATCTGCTTTGAAGTGGGCTACGCCAACCTCTCCAACTTCAACCGGCACTTTCGTATCGAGATGAACCAGACTCCCAGCGAATATCGCAGGGAAACCGCAACGTATCTGTTCAACCGCAACGGTGATCAGGCGCTGCCGTTTACCAAGGCGCATTTCTGACCAAAAGGCCGACTATTTCCCACTTTTCTTAATTCGTTCATGCAATTGACACAAATTGGTACAACCTGTGCAAACGTTTGCGGAACGAACTTGGCAGCCAAGTTCACCTCAACCCGAAGAATCGGGCCACAACCGCGTACGAACAGGGATTTTCAATGCACCCCACTTCCAGACGACCCACGTCGGCCACTCCTTTTGCTGTTTCCCTGCTACTGGCTGCCGTTACGGGAGTACTCAGCGCACCCATTTTGGCGCAGCAAAAACCTGCCGATGACTCAGCACAGGGCGAAACCCTGGCGCCGGAAGCTAGCCCCTCGAAAAAAGGCGTGTACCTGTCGGACTGGTTCAACCAGGACCTGACGGTAATCGGCAGCAAAGACATCAGCTTCGGCCCCAAACCCGCCGATGACGTTTACCTGGAGTACGAATACTTCGGCCGCAAGGGCCCGTTCGAACTGTATGGCTACGTCGACATCCCGAAGATCTTCGGCATCGGCAACAGCAATGACAAAGGCGCGTGGGACCACGGTTCTCCGGTGTTCATGGAGCACGAGCCGCGCATCTCCATCGACTACCTGGCCGGCCGCAGCCTGGCCATCGGGCCGTTCAAGGAATGGTACGTGGCGTTCGACTGGATCTACGACCACGGCAGCAACAAGGCCAACCGCGCCAACACCTTGTACAGCGGCCTGGGCACCGACATCGAGACCCACTCGCGGGTCAACCTGTCGGCGAACTTCTATGGCCGCTACCAGTGGGAAAACTACGGTGCCAGCAACGAATACTCGTGGGACGGCTACCGGGCACAGATGAAATACATCGTGCCCATCGGCAGCTTCGACAATGGTGCCTCGCTGACCTATATCGGCTTCACTAACTACGATTTCGGCTCGGACCTGCACAAAGACAACCCCGCGCGCACCGCCAACTCACTGGTTGCAACAAACGTGCTGTTGTATTCGTTCACTCACCTGCGCTTCACCCTGGTTGGCCGTTACTTCCATAACGGCGGCAACTGGGAAGACGGCAGCGAGCTGAACTTTGGCGACGGTAACTTCCGCGCCCGCTCCAACGGCTGGGGTTACTACGCCGGTGTGGGCTATCAATTCTGAGTGTGAACAAGGAGCAGTAGATGAAGATTTTTACCCGTCTTTCCATCGCCATCGGCCTGGCCGCCGGGGCGCTGTTGCCGCAAGTCGTGCTGGCCGATACGCCGGCCCCGATCAAGCCCAAGGTGATGCTGATCACCATGTTCGCCCCCGAGGCGCAAAACTGGATCGATCGCCTGGAGCTTAAACAGGAAGTACGCGTACCGGGCCTGTCGGCCGAGTATCCGGTGATCCGCTGCAATACCCAGGACGTGTGCCTGCTGGTCACCGGCATGGGCCAGACCAACGCTGCCGCCTCGACCCTGGCACTGGCGTTGTCGCCCAAGTTCGACCTGCGCCAGAGCTACTTCCTGATTGCCGGGATTGCCGGGATCAACCCGCACCACGGCACCATCGGCACCGCCGCGTGGGCCCATTACCTGGTGGAGTTCGGCACCCAGTGGGAGCTGGACTCACGGGATGCACCGAAGGATTGGCCGACCGGTTACATCGGCATCAATACCAAGGGGCCGAACGAGAAACCGCCGCTGGACTACAAGACCGAAGTCTTCGAGCTCAATCCCAAACTGCAGGCCAAGGCCTTTGCGCTGTCGCAGAAAGTCGAACTCAGCGAAAGCAAGGAGTCCGCGGCCTGGCGCAAACACTACCCGTACGCGCCGGCCAATCAGCCGCCGCAGGTCACCCGGTGCGACACCCTGGCGGGCAATACCTGGTTCTCCGGGACTCGCCTGAGTGAGCGCGCCGAGGTCTGGACCAAATTGCTGACGGACAATAAAGGCGTGTACTGCACCACCCAGCAGGAAGACAACTCCACCTATGAGGCGTTGTTGCGGGCCAGCCGTGAAGGGTTGGTGGATATCAATCGCCTGGCGGTGGTGCGGGCCGGTTCCGATTTTGATCGACCGTACCCGGGCTACAGCGAAGTGGACAACCTGTTGAAATACGCAGACCAGGGCGGTTTTGTGCCAGCACTGGAGAACCTGTACCGCACCGGTAACCCGCTGGTGCAGGCGATTCTGAAGAACTGGTCGGCGTGGGAGAAAGGCGTTCCGCAAGAGTAAAAAATACGCAGCACGTCTGTAGGAGCAAGCTTGCTCGCGATGGTGGTTAACGATAACGCGGGGCATCGGGTACCCCGCGTCGTTCTCAGGCTTTTCGCGAGCAAGCTCGCTCCTACAGGGGTTGATCAGGGCAGGAAGATAATCTTGTCTGCGCTGCCCTGGTTCACTTCCTCAAAGCACTGCACACCGTCGGCCAGCGATACTTCCCGCAAGCCGGTCGGCAACGGCAACAAATCCTCGTCAAAGAACCGCCCGAACTGCTCCAGCATCACGGCGCACTGCTCGCAGTTGTAGAGCAACGAATTGATCCCCACCACCGAACCGCCCTTGCGGTACAACGCCAGGGCCGGCAGTTGCACGTGCCCGTCCACCGGCGCGGCGATGATTGCGATACGACCGAAAGGCGCCAGCGCCGCCACGGCAGCCGGCAACCAGAAGCCGGTGGTGTCGAAAATCACATCGGCGCCCCCGCCGAACAAGGCATTGACCTGCCCGCCCAGCGCCTCCGGCTGCCCCAGTAAAATTCCCTCGAAACCCTGCTCACGCAAGGCCTCGACCTGCTCCGGCCGACGCACGGCCCCCAGCACCTGGGCCCCACGAATTTTCGCCAGGGCCAGGGCCGCACTGCCTACCGCCCCGTTGGCACCAATCACCAGCAAACGCGTGCCTTTGCCGACACCGCTGCGCTCAAGGGCGTCCCACGCCGTGGTGTAAGGCACGCCGAGGCTGGCGGCCTGGGCAAAGCTCAAATGGCTGGGCTTGTGGGCCACGCCCTTGGCCGACACGGTGAGGTACTGGGCGTGGGAACCGTCGGCAAAAAAGCCCAGGTCACGGCCGGTGCCCCAGACTTCCTGGCCGACAAGGTGCTGCGGGCCTTCAACCACGACCCCGGCAAAATCACGCCCGGGAATGCGTGGCAACGTGGTGTAAGGGAAACGCCCGAGTACGTTCTTGACGTCGCTGGGGTTCAGCCCGGCAGCCTTGATCTGCACCAGGACTTCACCCACTGCCGGCACCGGAGTGGGAACTTCGACGTAAGCAAGGGCAGCGAGATCGCCGGTGGCGGAAAATTGCAGTGCTTTCATGGCCAACATCCATCGAGGTTAAAAAGGGTTTCAGGACAACCAGCTGCTGATCAACTGCCGGCCCATGGGCCAGAGCTTCTCGCCCATCAACATGCCCATCAGCCCCACCAGGGCGATGGCGGGAGGCGCAGGCGAACGAAAGTCCAGGGCACCGTAAATCACGCCGACCAACAGGCCGATGGCCAAGGAAATCAGGTAATTCATGGAACGCTCCGCAGCAAGGGTTGATGCGGTCAGTGTAGGGGGCTCAAATCCGAAGCATCGGCCAAGTGCTTCAGGATTTCGGCCAAGCCTCAGACAGGATACTGCGACGGGGCCATCCCCAGTTCACGGCGAAACATGTCGCTGAAACTGCTGGGTGAATAACCCAGCGACCGGGCGATGGCACTGACCGACTGGCCCTGGATCAACTCGGCCACGGCGGTGGCCAGTTGCACCTGCCGACGCCACTCGGCAAAGCCCATGCCCAGGCTGTTCTGGAACAGCCGGGCCAGGGTGCGCACGCTGGCACCGGAGGCTTCGGCGTGCTGCTCGAAGGGAATGTCCAGGGACGGCGACGCCATCACCGCCTGGCACGCGCTCATCAGTCGCCGGTCGGCGCCCACGGGCAAGGCAATGCGGATCGGCGAACGCCGGGCCCGTTGCAGTTCCAGCAGGGCCAGGCCGACCACTGCCTCGTAGTAGGCCTGATCACCCTTGTCGCCCTGCTCTACCAACGCCACGATCAGTTCGCGCAGCAGCCCGCCGACCTCGATCACTTGCACCTGGCTGTCCAGGGTCGCGGCCAGTGCCGGGCGCAGGTAGATGTTGCGCATCTGCAGGTCGGACACCACGCGAATCCCGTGCTCCACACCCGGCGGCAGCCACACCGCGCGCTGGGGCGGCACCACCAGCGCTTCCTGGGGCGTCTCGACCCACATCACGCCACTCATCGCATACAGCAACTGGCCCCAATCGTGTTGATGCGGCTCAACGTACAAGCCACGCGGGTAGGTGCGCGCCAAGGGTTGCACGGGGACGGCGTGGTTACTGAGGTCGGGGGGCGCGGCAAGGGCCATGGAAGGCACATCGTTGAAGGATGGACAGCCATGGTAATGACCCGTGTCGGATAATCCGAGTGAATTTTTACCGTCTGGGGAGGGTCACTTAAAGACACAAGGAGGGTTAACGGATCCATGACTAACGCAAAACTTTTCGTGATCGACTACACGCTGCATGGCCAGCCCAAGTCATTCATCATCCGCCTGGAAAAACTCGACACCGCCGAAGCCTGGCATTGGGCAAGCTGCGACGCGGGCGTGGGTCGCATCGGGCGCTTTGCCCGGGAGCAGGTGAAGAAGACCAGCCAGCCCCAGGCCGAGAAATTCGGCATCGAAAACGTGCAATGGCGCCGCTCGGATGCGCGCTCCAGTGTCTGAAACCTGTAGGAGCGAGCTTGCTCGCGAAGGTCGTTAACGATGACGCGGGGCATCTGGTGCCCCGCGTCGCTCTCGGGTGTTTCGCGAGCAAGCTCGCTCCTACAGGAGGTGGCCTGCGTTAGCCATGGGCCGACTTGGCACATTCGCACCCGGTCGCCGAAGCACAAGGCTCACCATGGGCATGATGCTCGGCGCAGCCTTGGCAGCAATAGCCCTTGCCATCCTTCATCACCGCGTTTTTCCCCAACTGGCAGTTGCAGTGAGGGCAGGCGCATGTTTTCTCTTGCATGGTCAGACTCCTTTTTCATGGTCGTCCAGGTGCGGCGAACGCCGGCACCTCAAGGAGTGACTATAGGCAATGATGCAAGGTTCAAAGGCCCGTTAGTCCGCCCGACGAGCGTTGCTGCGGTACATGAACACCAGGGCCAGCGCCAGGCAGAGCATCGCCACGATCCGGCTGCCGGACAGCTCGATGGCAGGGTTGCCGAGCCAGCCGAAGTTGTCGATCAGCATGCCCATGCCCAACTGGCCGACAATTACGGCCACCGTGGCCACCGCAGTGCCGACAATCGGTACCGCACCGACCATCACCATCATGTACACCACCCCGAACAACGCCCCGGTCAGTTGCCATTTCGGCACGTCCAGCAGGCTGACGGCATGGGCCGGTTCAAAGAACAGAATCAGCAAACCCGTACTGATTGCCCCCACCACAAACGTCAGCAGGCTGCTGCGCAATACGCCCACCGCCTGCCCGAGGCGGCCGTTGATGGCTGCCTGCACACTCAACACCGCACCGGCGGCCACCACCACTACCAACAATAGAATCAGATTCATCGCCTTAACCCCGTGCAATCAGAACAAGTGCCACCACAATCAACCCCAGTGCGATCCAACGCTCCACGTTGACCCGCTTGCGTGCAGTGCCGAACCAGCCAAAGTGGTCGATCAGCACGCTCTTGCCCACCTGGCCCGACAAGATCGCGATCATGGTCATCGCGATGCCGATATGCGGTGTGGCCAGGGTCAGCACCACCACGTACATCGGCCCCAGGAAGCCACCAATCAATTGCCAGCGCGGCAGATCGGTCAACGCCGGGCCCTTTTGCGGACCGCTGAACAGCAGCAGCAAAAACAGGATCGCCGAGCCGACGCCGAAGATGCTCAAGGTCGCCCACAAATGCCCGACCTGCACACCCAGCGGGCCCAGCAACCCGGCCTCTACCGACAAACCCATGCCGGCGAAAATCACCAGTGGCAGCAACAGCAACCGAAGAAACGTCTTGGGCCTGGCCTGAGCCACCCCCGCCATTGAAGAAGCCTGCATACATCACCTGCGCGTTAGAGAGAGGAACAATGGCGCGCATTATCCGGTGGCACTGCTGTGCGATAAATGGGAGCATGCCGACAACACCTTTGCGTAAATCGCAC
Source organism: Pseudomonas sp. Z18(2022) (assembly GCF_036346535.1). NCBI lineage: Bacteria > Pseudomonadati > Pseudomonadota > Gammaproteobacteria > Pseudomonadales > Pseudomonadaceae > Pseudomonas > Pseudomonas sp. Z18(2022). The sequence goes on along the minus strand of NZ_JAOTOA010000014.1, from coordinate 98,408 downwards.
AGAACGGAGTGATGATGCAGGGCTTGAACGAACTGAGTTTCAAGGCGCTTCGCCTGTTTGTCGCCGTGCTGGACTACGGCAGTTTCTCTGAAGTCGCACGCCGCGAGGGCCTGGCGCCCTCCTCCATTTCCCGGCAAATCCAGCTGATGGAACAGGCCCTGGGCCAGCAGCTGTTGTATCGGCATACCCGTGCCGTCAGCCCTACCGAAGCCGGGCGCCTGCTGGGCCGTCATGCACGGTTGATGCTGGAGCAACTGGAAGCCGCCGGCCAGGCGCTGCAGGAACAGGAAAGCGAACCCAGTGGGCTGGTGCGCATCAACGCGCCCATGGTGTTTGGCCAGCGCCATCTGTCGCCCTGGCTGGGGGAGTTGTGCCGGCGTTATCCGAAGCTGCAACTGGATATCCAGCAAACCGACACCTATGTCGACCCGTTGCAAGACGGCACCGACCTGCTGTTTCGCATTGGCGTGCTGAACGATTCCGGCATGCAGGCGCGAATCTTCGCTCCCCAGCGCTTCCGCCTCGCCGCCAGTCCCGGCTATCTGGAGCGTTTCGGTACACCGCAACATCCCGACGAACTGGTCAACCACCAATGCCTGGCCTACAAGGGCGTTACCGGCCAGCAGCGCTGGTTCTTCCGCCGTGACCAGGGTGACTGGACGCCCTACAGCGTCAAAGGCCCGATCACCGGCAACCATGCCGACACCCTGACCCACGCCGCCGAACAAGGCCTTGGCCTGGTGGTGTTTCCATCGTGGCTGATCGGCGAAGGCCTGCGCGCCGGTACGCTGCAGGCGGTGCTGACCGACTATGAAGTGGCGACGACCCTGGAGCCGCAACAGATTGCCGCGTTGTGGCCGGGTAGTCGGCGGTTGTCGTTGAAGGTGCGCACCGTGATCGACTACTTCGTCGAGTGTTTTGGGACGGTGCCGTACTGGGACCGTTGAACCCTCAGTGCCCCTATTCGCCCCACCCTGTCAGAGAAAATTCTCCTTCGGGTAAGTCCGGTCTGTTTTTGCGAAACACTGGTCCAAAGTCTCTTGCACTCGGGCAGACTTCGATGAATTCCTTCAGGAGAGACGTCATGGATGCCAGTCATTACCCGTTCGGAAACACCCACTCACACGCGCAAAAATCACCCTCGACCAGCAGTCGGCTGACCTTTGCCTGGCTTCGAAATTTTGGCTATATTTGGCCAAAATCCGGAGAAGACCACATGATTACCGTACCGTTGGGCGAAGCAAAAAATAACCTGTCGAAACTGGTCGATGATGCCGCCGCCGGCCAGATCATCACCATCGCCAAGCATGGGCGCGCCATGGCCCGCCTTGTCCCCGTCGGGAAACCGACAGGCCGACGCATCGGCGCAATGAAAGGGAAACTGGTGGTACCGGATGACTTTGATGCGCCATTGCCAGACGACATGCTGGATGCGTTCGAGGGAAACCACCCATGAGGGTGTTGCTGGACACCCACATCCTGCTGTGGGCCCTGAGCGATGATCCAAAACTGTCCACCAAGGCCCGAAAGCTGATCGAGAACGCGGCAGAAATCTACGTCAGCGCTGCCACATTCTGGGAGCTGGCAATAAAGGTCGGGCTCGGCAAGCTCAACGTCAACCTGGAGGAAATTCGCGAATACTGCCTCGAAAGCGGTTACGTGGAATTACCCATCACCTCAGAACACGCCATCGCGGTGAAGGACCTCGAGCACCATCACCGAGACCCGTTTGACCGACTGATCATCGCGACGGCCATCATCGAACCGATGAAGCTGGTGACGGCCGATCCGATGGTGGCGAAATACACGTCATTGGCGGTTCTGACCTGAATCACCGGGTTCAAAAAAACACCCACTGCCCGATCAGCCAGGCATTTGCCGCGCTGATCACTATAAACAAGCCCCAAGCCAGCAGGCGCGTCGGCAAACGGTTAACGAACGGCCCCATCAGGCGCTCGTCACCCGTCATGCGGATCAGCGGGTACAACGCAAACGGCAACTGCAGGCTCAACACCACCTGGCTGAGGATCAGCAACTTGCCGATGGCGTCGTCGCCCATCAGCCACACCCCGAGGAACGCCGGGATCAGCGCCAGGCCACGGGTGATCAGGCGCCGCTGCCAGCAGGGAATACGCAGGTTGAGGTAGCCCTCCATGATCACCTGCCCGGCGATGGTGCCGGTGAACGTCGAGCTCTGGCCGGACGCCAACAACGCAACACCGAACAGCACACTGGCGAAGGCGCCGCCCACCAGCGGGTCCAGCAAGTGGTAGGCGTCCTGGATTTCCACTACGTCCGTGTGACCGGTCTGGTGGAACGCCGCGGCGGCCAGTATCAGGATGGCCGCGTTCACCAGCAGCGCCAGGGCCAGGGAACCAATGGTGTCGATACGTGCCAGCTTGACCGCGTCCTGGCGGCTGGCCAGGTCCTTGCCGAACAGCCGGGTTTGCACAATGGAGGTGTGCAGGTACAGGTTATGGGGCATCACCGTGGCGCCCAGTATGCCGATGGCCAGGTACAACGGTGCGGCATCACTGATGGCCGACAGCGACGGCGTGAAACCACGGAACACGTCGGGCCAGTAAGGCTTGATCAGCACCAGCTCGATGAAGAAACACACGCCGATGGTCGCCACCAGCGCCAGCATGATCGCTTCCAGCCGGCGGAAACCGCGGTTTTGCAGGGCCAGGATCAACAGCGTATCGAAGGCGGTGATCACAATCCCGGTGGTCAGGGACACGCCCAGCAACAGGTGAAACGCCAGGGCGCAGCCGAGGACTTCGGCGAGGTCGGTGGCGATGATCGAGATTTCCGCGAGGACCCACTGCACGAACGACGAGCGCCGGCTGTAGCGCTCACGGCTCAATTGCGCCAGGTCCTTGCCGGTGGCGATGCCCAGCCGGGAGCACAGGCATTGCACCGCCATCCCGGCCAGGCTGGCCAACAGCACCACGAACAACAAGTTGTAGCCGTAGCGCGAACCGGCTTCGATGGCCGTGGCCCAGTTACCCGGGTCCATGTAGCCGATGGAAATCAGCAAGCCGGGGCCGGCAAATTTCAGTATGCGCTTGAAAAATGAAGCGCTGGGATCAACGACGATGGAGCCGGCGACTTCCGGCGGGCAGAACGGGGCGGTAGCGATTTTTGGCAGGCTGAATTTCACGCGGGGTACCAGGCATTCACACAAGACGTGAACGCAGCTTATCAGTCAGACGCGACGGTACGCATCACCGTCTCCCGGGGCAGATCAAACGCCTCTACCACCTGGACCACCAGATCCATCTCCTGGTTCAGCGCCTCGCGCTCCATACGCTCGCGAATCACCCCGATCACCAGCACCGCCAAGGTAGTGATGGAGTACGCCGGGCCGGAAAATGCCCGCACCCCGGTCACCAGCAGCATCGCGGCGGCCAGCGCCTGCCCAACCACCGGAATTGCCGTAGCAGCGCCCCGGCGCAGGATAAACCCGGTGAGCCCGGCCAGCGCGGTGCCACTCAGGGCGGTCGTCGCTGAACGCCCGACATCGAATCGATTGAAAAAGCCCTGCTCTTTCTGCGCCGCTGCCTTCAACTCGGCCTCGAACACTTGGCGATCGGCCTGGCTGAGCTTGTCCTTGTATTGCTCGATCAGCCGCTCGGCGACCTGCAGTTCCAGCGCCGCCAGTGCAACGGTCTCGATCGGCTCATCGAACTTGATGCCCACGCGCTGCGCCACATCCTGGGCGATTTCGCGATAGCTCACGCCATGGCCCCGGGCCAGGTTCATAAAGGTGTCGCCGCCCATGCGCTGCAACTCGATGGCCAGCTTCAACGGCTCACGCACCGTGGCATCGATAGACGCACTGCGCTTCTGCGCCATCAGCTCGGCGAAAAACTTCAACTCTTCCGGTCGCGCCTGCAGCAACAGCGGGAACAGGTCGACATCCTCTTCGGCAAACCGAACTTCGCTGCTGCGCTGATCGGCGCGGATCATGCCCCGGCGCTCCTGCAACAGGTCGGTGTACTGCACCACCGTCTTCAACTGCGGCCAGTAGGCGGCGTGGTCAAAGGTTGCCAAGTGGACATTCGCCACCTTGGCCTTGAGCGCAGGCGTCAGCGGGATTGCGTACCGGCCGATGCAACGTTCAGTGTCGGGCTTGAGCGCCAGGGCCCAATCCTTGCTGGAGTGGCAATTGATCACGCGCCCCGTGAGTGGCGCCGACACCTGGTCCCACGGGCTGGACGTACAAATGGCGCCGCCCATCAACAACAGGTTGTTCAGCGGCAACTCACGGGCCACTTCAGGGCTGGCCAGCAGGCTCTTGACCAGGATCCGCGCGCCCAGGGAATGGCCGATCAGGTTGATCTGCCGCACCTTGATCGACTCGCCGTGCAGGTAGTTGGCCAGCTCGGGCAGCAGGCTTTTAGCCACCTCGTCCACCCGCGCCTCGACGCTCTTGTAGTGGTCAAGGAAATAGGCAATCGCCTTGCCCACCCCAATGGTCGCCGCCCCCAGGCTACCGCCGCCGAGCATCGAGGCGATCACGTCCTTGAACGGCGCAAACAGGTTTTCCAGGAAATGCCCGGCCGGCCAGAACAGCATCAGGTTGGTGGAGCCTTCGATGGTTGCCAGTTGCTGCGAAAAATTGCCCAGCTGCTGCTGGTTGAAGAACGCCGAATAACCATGGACGTAGAGATTGAGCACCTCCCCCTGGGGCTCGCCACACAGCACAAACGTGGGCTTGCGGGTACGGTGCATTTCATCCCACTGGTGTTGCATGTGGCAGTGACTCCTGGTGACGACGGAGGGCGATAGTAACAAAGGGTGAGGCACGGGAATGTGAAAAACTGATACCCGGACTATCCACAGCCATGCACAGTGATGACAGAAAACACGGATTTTGTTCAGCCATTCAGTCCATTAGCCTTTGTCGGGTCAACTACTGGAACCGAGGAACACCATGAGCAAGCCCGAATTTTTCATCACCCCAGGTTATGGCGACATCGCACGCGAAACGCTGCATTACGCCCAAGCCGTAAAAATCGGCAACCGCGTTGAAACCTCAGGCCAGGGCGGCTGGGACGACGCATTCCAGATACCCGAGTCCCTCACCGACGAGATTGCCCTGGCCTTCCAGAACCTGGAACGCACCCTGGCGCAAGCCGGTGCCGGCTGGGAGCATGTGGTCCACGTCAACTCCTACCACGTGGGCGGTTTTCCTCCCGAGGTGAACGAGCAGATGGTCAAGTGGTACCGCCATTACATGCCCAATCACTCACCGATCTGGACCGAACTGGGGGTGGAGGCCCTGGGCCTGCCGGCGATGCGCATTGAAATCCGCGTGACGGCAATCATTGCCTGACGCCGAACCGCTCGATCACCCAGTCGATAAACACCTTCAACCGGGCGTTCTGATGCCGGTTGGGCGGGTAGATGATGTGCAGCGGCGTGGCGGGCCGGGTCCAGTCCGCCAGCACCGGGACTAACTGGCCGGTCTCAACGTAGTAGTCAACGATGGACTTGAAATGCTGCCCGACGCCCAGGCCGGCGAGCAGCATCTCTTTAAGGCCATTGCCTTCGTTGGTCGAAAACCCGCAGTTGCCTATTTCATGACGGGCGGCACCCTTCTCGAAAATCAACGGCTCCGGTTTACCCGACCCGGCAAAGAAATAGCCAGCCTTGAGGTGGTTTTGCTCGAGGTCTTCGGGAGAAGCGGGCGTGCCCATACGTTCCAGGTAGCCCGGTGCGGCGCAGGTGATGTACTCAAGGTCTGCGACCTTGCGGCCAATCATGGCCATGTCATCCAGCTTGCCCACCCGCAGCACGCAATCCACCCCCTCCCCCACGATATTCACGGCGCGGTCGCTGATGCCCAGGGCGATGGTGATGTCGGGATACTCCCGATGAAAATCCACCAGCGCCGGGATCAGCAGGCAATTGGCAAAGGACGCCGGCGCATCCACCTTCAGGTGACCACCGGGCTTGAGCTTCTGCCCGCGCAGGGCGTTATCCAACTCGTCCAGTTCGGCCACCAGGCACAGCGCATGGTTGTAGTACGTAAGCCCTTCCGGCGTGGCCGCCAGCGCTCGGGTGGTGCGATGCATCAGCTTGACGCCAAGGTGCTTCTCCAGGTCGGTGATGAGCTTGCTGACGGTGGAACGCGGCAGCGCCAGCTGGTCGGACGCACGGCTGAAGGAGCCGGTTTCGACGACACGGACGAAGGCGCGCATGGCAAGGAGTTGGTTCACGGTGATGTCCGATGGGGCGAGAATACCAAGTATTGTCCATAAATCTGCACAATGGCGACAACCGTTCACATAACAAAAAGCCCGGCGTATGGCCGGGCTTTGATGGAAAGAATGACTTAGTTGGCAAAGTTCTCAATCTTTACCTGGCCATCCGGAAACGTGGCGACAATCTCCAACTCTCCTCCCATGGCACGAATGAGGCACACAACCTCCCGTTCTTCCCGGGAAAGTGTTTGTAGGTTATTCCAGTATGATTATTAGCGGAGCGGAACGGGACGCAGAGCATCCTAGGCTGCATTCCTACGCAGAGGGTAGGAACGATCAAACTGCACGGTAGCGCCCATAAAAAAACCGCCCTTTCGGGCGGTTGAAGGGACCCGGCCTTGATCAGAAGCCGAGGGAGAAACTGATAGTCATCGCGTGGTCCTTGTCGTTGCGCGAGACTTGTCCGGAGTAACCCAGGCCAAGCTTGCCGTTGGGGCTGATCTGATAGTCGATGCCTGCTTCCAGCACGGCGCTGTCCTTGGCGATCGGTACGCCTTGGATGCTGAATGAGGCTCCACCGCCGTTGATAAAGCTCAGGTCGGCATCCGGCTGGGTATCGCCGAAGGCATGACGCCAGCCGATGCTGCCCCGCGGGGTGATCTTCGAGCCGTTGCCCAGGGTGAGGGTCTGGCCGACACGCAGGCCCAACGTGGAGAAGGTAATGTCTTGATCGGCATCACCGCGCAGGGCCGCTGAGCCGCCCTTCTCCTTGATGGTGTCGCTGTCGTAGTTGACGTAGGCCAGGCCGGCGAACGGTTCCAGGGCAACACTGGCGGTTTGAATGGTGTAGCCGACTTCACCGAACACTTGCGCACTGCGAGCCTTGTAGTCGGCCTTCAGGCGTTGGCCTACATCACCGACTGCCACATCGCGTTTGCTCTCGATGTCATGCCAGCTGTAGGCCACGCCCATACGTGCGGCAAAGGCTTCCTGCTGGTACGCGGTGTAGGCCATCAGGTGATAGCTGTCGACATCGGCGCTGGAGTTGCGGCGCTTGGCGTCGAGGTCGCTGCGAGTGTAGCCGGCGGCAACACCGGCGCGCCAGGCGTCGTCCAGTTGCTTGTCGGTGCCCAGCAGGAAGCCACCGAGGTTGCGGTCCAGGCGGGCGGTGTTGCTGTCGCCGCCCATATGGCCCCAGGTGCCCAGGACACGTGCCCAGCCGACCATTTCGCCTTGGCAACCGGCGCTGCTCAACTGGTTTTCGCTCGGTGCCAGGCTGCTGCGTGGATCGTCCTGGCGGTAGCAACCCGGTTGGCGCAGGCGCTCATTGACCGCGTCACGGATGTAACGCGAGTCTTCGAGCAAAGCGCTGGCGGTGCTGGCGTGAATTTCCCCCGAGAGGTTATCGAAAGCGGCGCGGGCACTGGCTGCACTGCCGTTAAGCAGCGCGTTTTGCACCGCTGCACCGCCCACTGCTGCCCCGCTGCCCAGTGCCGCCGCGACCGCCCGCTGATTGCCGGTGGCTGCCACGCTGGCATAGCTGACGTTATTGCGGCTGACTGCCAGGGCGACCTCATTCGGGGTGTAGCTGAGGGCGGTATTGAGGAACGCCAGGTTCTCAAGGTTGGTGCTGGCAAACGTACCCGTTACCCCGCCACCCGCCGTCAATAAGGTGTAGGTGGTGGGCCCGGCATAAGGTGCCAGGTTAACCACGTTCAGCGTGCCCGCCAGGTTTGCCGTGCCGCCCACCGCCAGGGCGCCTGCGGCCGATGGAGTGATGACCAGGTTCAGCGCGCCATCGGCGGCATTGGTGAAGTTGCCGGCAACACTCAATTTGCCGCTGTCGGGCGTCACCGCACCGTGGTTGACCAGCGAGCCGACACTGCCATTACCTGTCAGCCCGGCACCGTTAGCCACGGTGACCTGCCCACCCAGGATGGCGTTGGGATTGGCCGCGTTGCCAACTTGCAACACGCCCTGATCCACCGCCACCGTTCCGCTGAACGACTGGTTGCCGGTGAGCAGCAGCGTCCCCGCGCCCTGCTTGACCAGCGCACCGGTGCCGCTCAGCACACCGTTGAATTGGCCACTGCTCAGTTGTGTGAACAGCAACCGCGCGTTGTTGAGAATATTGCCCCGCAGGCTGGTGGTGTTACCGGCCAGGGTCCCGCCACTGACGGTGGTGCCGCCGGTGTAGGTGTTGGCGCCCGTCAGCACCAGTGTGCCCGCATCCAGTTTGTTGATGCCGCCGGCGCCCACCAGTGGCGCATCAATCTGGGTGGTCACGCCGGCATTCACCCGCGCTGTGGCCAGGCTGCCGTCCGGTGCATTGGTCGGGCTCAAGCTACCGCCTGCACCGGCCACCAGCGAGTAATTCGGGTCGAGGAATTGCACCCCGGTAAAGCCCTGGGTGCCCACCACTGTCACTGTCCCGCCCTGGCCGCCAAACACCGCGAACTGGTTGGTCGACGCCTCGCCCTGGGTGCCGTTCGGATCGGTCCAGTTGGTGCCTGGGCCCCACGTGCCGCTGCCGCCAGTGATGGTGCCATCAGGATTGGTGGTGCCGCCGTTCCAGAACTGGATTTGCCCCGGTGTGGTTTGCACCAACAGGTTGACCTGATTGGCCAGCGCCGTTTGCAAGGTCAGTGCCCCCGGCAGGATGCCCGACGGCAACGTGCCGTACGCCAGGCCGTTGTCGGTCAGGCTGCCGCCGTAGCGGAACAGCTGGTAAACCCCGGTACCGAAACCACCGGCGTCGGTAATGTTAAGTGTGCCGTCCAGGGTCAGGTTGCCCGCAACATTCACCACCGAGGTAGCAGCCCCCGGCGCGCCGAGGCTGAAGTCCAGGTTGGTGCCCGAGGACAGGTTGAGGCCGCCGACCGACAACGGCGTACCGCCGGTGCCTGCGGTCAGGGTCGAGCCGCTTGCCAGGGTCACCGTGCCCGCCAGTTGGCCTGAACCACCCAGGGACGCGCCACTGCCGACCAGCACGTTGGCACTGTTCAGGGTGCCGTTGACCAGCAGGCCGCCGGCATTGACGTTGGTATCGCCGGTAAAGGCGTTGTTGCCACTGAGCAGCAGGTCGCCCGTACCGTTCTTGTTCAGCACTCCGGCACCGGTGAGGTTGCCGGTGTAGGTGCCATCGGCCGCCTGTTCGAAGGTCAGGGTCGCATTGTTGGCGATCGCGCCCTGCAAGCTGCTGGTGTCACCCGTGGTGGTGCCGCCATTCAAGGTGGTGCCGCCGCTGTAGGTGTTGGCGCCGGTCAGCAGCAGTGCGCCGGTGCCGTTTTTCACCAGGCTGGCGGTGCCACTGATAACACCACCGAGGACGGTGTCTTGAGTCCCCGCGAGGGCCAGTTGCGCACCGAGGTTGATCGCGTTGTTGAGTTGCAGCGCCGCCGTGCTGTCGAGCACTGCATTGCCGGTAACGCCAAGGATGCCGCTGCCCAGGGCATTGTTATTGCCGAGCACCAGCGTACCTGCCGCCAGCTGCGTCCCGCCGCTGTAGGTGTTGTTGCCATTGAGGGTCAGGCTGGCCGCGCCGCTCTTGACCAGGCTGCCGCTGCCACTGACCACGCCGCCCAGGGTCAAGGCGTTGGAACCGGCGACATTCAAGGTACCGTTCAGCACCACCGCATTGGCCAGGTTGACCGCTGTGTTGCTGTCCAGCGCCGTGCCGTTGGCCGTGGTCAATACGCCGGTCCCCAGCGCACTGTCGTTGCCCACCACCAGCTTGCCGCCGTTGAGCGCCGTGCCGCCGGTGTAGCCATTGGTGCCATTGAGGACCAGGGTGCCGGTGTCGTATTTGCCCAGCGTACCGGCGCCGTTGATGGCCACACCGATCGTGGCGGTGTTGTTGGGGTCGACGCGAATTGCCGCGTTCCCCGTGCCGCCATTGACCAGGTTCAACGCGCCTGCCGTGCCGTTCACCAGGCTGTAGCCATCGGTGGCGAACTGCAGCCCGGTAATGCTCTGCGTGCCGTTGACCGTGACCGTACCCGCCGTGCCCTGGAATACCGCAAAACTGTTGCCCCAGGCCTGGTTGACGGTGCCATCCACGCTGGTCCAGTTGGTGGTGCCGGTGCCCCAGGTGCCGCTGCCGCCGTTGATGCTGCCGTCGCCCACCAGTTGGCTGCCATCCCAGAACTGCACCGTGGTGTTCGGCGCCGTCACCAGCAGGTTGACTTGATTGGCCAGCGCCGTTTGCACTTGCAGATCCCCCGGCGTCACGCTGCCAGGCACGGTGCCGACTACCAGGCCGTTATCGGTCAAGCCGCCGGTGTAGTCGATGATGCGATACACACCGCTGCCAAAGCCGCCGATATCGCTGACGTTGAGGTTGCCGTCGAGGGTCAGGTTGCCGCCGACATTGATCAGCGCGTTGCCACCGCCAGCGACCGGTGTGCCCAGCCCGACATCCAGGTTGGAATTACCCGACAGCACCAGCGAACCCACCGACAAGGTGCTGCCGGTCGCGCCCGCGAGGTGACCGCCATCAGCCACCGTGACGGCGCCTCCCAGGCTGCCAGTGCCCGTAAGCGTCGCGCCGTTGTTGACCGCGACGTTGCCGCTGGCCAGGGAGCCGCTGACATTCAGGGTGCCACCGTTGATGCTGGTGTCGCCGGCCAGGGTATTGATACCGCTGAGGGTCAACGTACCGGTGCCGAGTTTGCTCAGCTGCCCGGTACCGTCGAGCACACCGCCAAACGTGCTGCTCAGGTTGCCACCGCCCAGGCTGAGGGTGTTCCCGGCGCCGACCAGTGCCGTGCCACTGCCGGTGAGGCTACCGAGGCTGCTGGAAGCGCCGAGGTTGAGTTGGGTACCGGCACCCAGGTTCAAGCCGGCGTTGTTGCCGAGGGCCGTGGCACTGGAGGTGGTCAGGCTGCCGCCCAGCACGTCGAAGTTGCCGCTGAAGGTGTTGTTGCCACCAAGGGTCAGGTCGGACGCGCCATTTTTCGTCAGGGTGCCCGCGCCATCCAGTACGCCGGTCAAGGTCAGGTTGTTGTTGCCGGCCACACTCAGGTTGTCGTTGACCGTGATGTTGTTGCCCAGCGCCAGCGCCGAACTGTTGTCCAGTGTCGAAGGCCCTGTCACCGTCAACGCGCCACTGCCGAGTGCTGCGGCGGTGCCGAGAGTCAGGGTGCCGGCGTTCAGGGTGGTACCGCCGGTATAGGTGTTGATGCCATTCAGTGTCAGGTTGGCGTTGCCGTTTTTGCCCAAGCCCCCGGCGCCGCTGATCACACCCGCGAGCGTCAGGTTGTTGCTGCCGGCCACCGCCAGGTTCGCGTTGAGCACGACGTTATTGCCCAGGCTCACCACAGTACTGCTGTCCAGGCTGGAAGCGCCCCCCACCGTCAGGTTGCCCAGGCCCAGCGCCGAGTTGCTCCCGGCAGTCAAGGTGCCGGCGTTCAACGTGGTACCACCGAGAAAACTGTTGAAGCCGCTTAGCGTCAGGTTGGCCGCGCCGTTCTTGGTCAGGCCGCCCGCGCCGTTAACGACGCCGGCGAGGGTCAGGTCAGCCGTGCCGCCGATGCCCAGATTGCCCGCGAGGTTTACCGCGTTGTTAACGCTGACCGCAGAGGCCGCGTCCAGCGTGGTACCGCCCGCCACGTTAAGTGTGCCGCTGCCCAGTGCGGTATTGGACGCCAGGATCAGCCCGCCGGCATTCAGCGCCACCGGGCCGAGGAAGGCATTGTTGCCACCGAGGGTCAGGTTGGCTGCGCCGTTTTTCACCAGGCCACCGGTACCGGCGATCACGCCATTGAGGGTCAGCGCATTGCTGCCACCCACCGTCAGGTTGCCGCCCAGACTCACCCCGTTGGCCAGGGTGATGGCGGTGTTGCTGTCCAGCCTGGTGCCGGTCGAAGTGCTCAGTTGTCCGGTACCAAGGGCGGTGTTGCTGCCCACCACCAATGTACCGCCTTGCAGCTCGGTGCCTCCGGTGAAGGTGTTGGCGCCATTGAGCACCAGTGTGCCGCTGTCGAGTTTGGCCAGGGTACCAGTGCCGTCAATGCCAACGCCGATGGTGGCGGTGGCGCCCGGGTCGACGCGAATCGCAGTGTTGCCGCCGGTGCCGTTCACCGCCGTCAACTGCCCTGCCGCTCCCGCCACCAGGTTGTAGCCATCGGTGACAAATTGCAGCCCGGTGAACGCTTGCGTGCCCACCACCGTGACGGTGCCCGCCGCGCCCTGGAACACGCCGAAGTCGGCGGCCCACGGCTGGTTGACCAAGCCGTCGACCGAAGTCCAGTTGGTGCCGACCGCCGTCCAGGTGCCGGTGCCACCGTCCACCACGCCGTTGGCGATGGTCTGGCTGCCGTCCCAGAAGCGGATGTTGGCGTTCGGTGCAGACACCAGCACGTTGACCTGATTGCCTACCGAGGTCTGCACCACCAGGTCGCCGAGGCCGAAGCCCACCGGCACACCGGTCACATTCAGCCCCAGGTTGGTAAGTGCACCGGTGTAGTTGATCAGGCGATACACCCCGACACCGAAGCCGCCGGCATCGGTCACGTTGAGGTTGCCATCCAGGGTCAGATTGCCGCCGACGTTGAGCAGCGAGTTGGTGGACGGTGCGCCAAGCGCCACATCCAGGTTGCCGTTGCCGGCCATCACCAGCGAACCGGCCGACAGCGTATTGCCGCTGCTCAGGGCCAGGTGGCCGCCGTTGTTGACGCTCAGCGTACCGAGCACCGAACCGGTACCAGTGAAGGTCCCGCCGGTATTGACGTTGACGTTGGCACTGCCCAGCGAGCCGCTGAGGTTCAGGGTGCCGGCGTTCACGTTGGTGTCACCGGTGAGGCCATTGATGCCGGTAAGGTTGAGGGTACCGGTGCCGACCTTGGCCAGGGCACCGCTGCCGCTCAGGCCGCCGTCGAAGGTGCTGGTGGAATTGAGGCCACCCACCGATAGCGTGTTGCTCCCGCTGACCAGCACATCACCGCTGCCTGCAAGGGTCGCGAGGCCGGCATCACTGCCCATGATCAGCGACGCACCGGCGCTGACATTCGCGCCCGAGGTATTGCCCAACGCGCCTGCGCTGGCGGTGGTGACACTGCCGGACAGGACATTCAGGGCGCCGGTAAAGGTGTTGGTACCGCTGAGTGTCAGGTCGGCCAGGCCATTTTTATTCAACGCAGCGGCGCCGCTGATCACGCCGCCGAGCGCCAGGTCATTGTTGCCGGCCACGTTCAAATCGGCATTGAGGACGATCCCATTGTTCACGGTCATCGCCGCGCTGTTGTCCAGCGTCGAGGTGCCACCTACCGTCAGGCTGCCGGTGCCCAGCGCCGAGCCATTGCCCAGCGTCAGGGTGCCGGCGTTGAGGGTGCTGCCGCCGTTGTAGGTGTTGATGCCGTTGAGGGTCAGGTTGGCCGCGCCGTTCTTGATCAACTGGCCGGCGCCGCCAATGAGGCCGCCCAGCGTCAGGCCTTGAGTGCCGCCCACGGTGAGGTCGGCGTTGAGGGCGATGCTGTTGGCCAGCGCCACCGGGGCGTTGCTGTCCAGCGTCGCCGCGCCGTTGATTGCCAGGCTGCCGGTGCCGAGGGCCAGGTTGTTGCCGACGGTCAGGGTACCGGCATTCAATCCGGTGCCGTCGATAAACGTATTGGCGCCGTTGAGGATCAGGTTGGCCGCGCCGTTTTTCACCAGGTTACCGTTGCCGCTGATGACACCGCCCAAGGTCAGGTCGGCGCTACCGCCGATGGTCAGCGGGCCGGTCATGCTGATCTGGTTACCCAGGCTGACGGCGGTACTGGCGTCCAGGCTGGTATTGATACCCGTACTCAGCACGCCCGAGCCCAAGGCGTTATTGGCGCCGACGATAATCTTGCCGGTGTTGAGCGTCGTGTCGCCGAGGTAGTTGTTGGTCCCGTTGAGCGTCAGGTCGGCCGCGCCGTTCTTGGTCAAGCCACCGATGCCGTTGACGCTGCCGCCGAGGGTCAATGCGTTGCTGCCCGCGACGGTCAGGTTGCCGCCAAGGTTGAGGGCATTGGCCAGGGTGATGGCGGCGTCGGCGTCCAGGGTGCTGCCGTTGGCCGCGTTCAGCGCGCCCGTGCCCAGCGCGGTATTGGAACCGACAATCAAGGTCCCGGCATTGAGCGCCGTGGTGCCGGTATAGGTGTTGTTGCCATTGAGGGTCAGGCTCGAAGCGCCGGTCTTGATCAGGCCGCCGGTGCCGGCGATCACCCCACCGAGGGTCAACGGGTTGGCCCCGCCGGCAGTCAGGTTGGCATTGAGGTTGATCGCATTACTCAACACCAGCGCACCGGTGCCGTTGAGGCTGCTGGCGCCGCCCACGGTCAATGCTCCGGTGCCCAGCGCCGCGCCATTGCCCAACGTCAGGGTGCCGGCGTTAAGGGTACTGCCGCCGCTGTAGGTGTTCACACCGTTGAGGGTCAGGTTGGCCGCGCCGTTCTTGATCAACTGACCGGTGCCGGCCAGCACCCCACCCAGGGTCAGGGCGTTGCTGCCCGCCACGCTCAGGTCGGCATTCAGCGCAACGTCATTGCCCAGGGTCACATTGGTATTGCTGTCGAGGGTCGCGGCGCCGCTGACGGTCAGGTTGCCGACGCCCAGGGCTGCGTTATTGCCGGCGGTGAGCGTACCCGCGTTGAGTGTGACACCGCTGAGGAAGGTATTGGCGCCGTTGAGGATCAGCTTGGCCGTACCGTTCTTGGTCAGGCCTCCGCTGCCCCCGACCAGGCCGCCAAGGGTCAGGTCAGCGGTCCCGCCGATGTTCAGGTTACCGGTGATGTTGGCCGCATTGGCCAGGGTAACGGCAGTGCTTGCGTCCAGCGAGGTGCCGGCGGCGGTGTTCAAGGTTCCGCCCGCGCCCAGCGCGGTGTTGGACCCCACGATCAGCGAACCGGCGTTGAGTGAGGTGTTGCCGGTGTAGGTATTGGCGCCACCGAGGCTCAGTGCCGCCGTACCGTTCTTGATCAGGCCGGCGCCAAGACCGCTGACGATGCCATTGAGGCTCAGCGCCTGGGTGCCACCGATGATCAGGTCGGCGGCCATGTTGACAGCATTGGTCAGGGTCACCGCCGCCGTGGCGTCCAGCGTGGTGCCGGCGGCCGTATTGAGCGCGCCGGTCCCCAGTGCCGTGTTGCTGCCCACCTGCAGTGTGCCGGCATTGAGTGCGGTCGGCCCGAGTTGGGTGTTGTTGCCCGTCAGCGTCAGGGTCGCGCTGCCATTCTTGACCAGCCCGCTGGCCCCGGAGATCACGCCACCAAGGGTCAGGGCATTGCTGCCGAGCAGGGTCAAGTTACCGTTGAGCCCAATGTTGTTGGCGAGCGCCACGGCGCCGGTGCTGCCCAGGCTGGCAGCGGCGTTGACGTTCAGGGAACCGGAACCCAGGGAGTTGTTGTTGCTGACAATCAATGTGCCAGCGTTCAGATCGGTGCTGCCGGTGTAGCCGGTGTTGGCGGCGCTGAGGGTCAGGCTGCCACTGCCGTTCTTGGAGATCCCGCCGGCACCGCTGACGGCACCGGCCAGGGTGAGGCTGCCGACACCGCTGGTGCCAACGGCGGAATTCAGCACCAGCGCGTTGTTCAACGTGATGGTGCCCGGTGCCTGGAGCACCGTCGAGCCACCGACGGTCACGGTGCCGGTGCTGAAGGCCAGGTTATTGCCCAGTTGTACGGAGCCGCCATTGAGGCTGGTGTTGCCCAGGTAGGTGTTGGCGCCACTGAGCACCAACTGCCCGGTGCCGTTCTTGGTCAAACCGCCCTGCCCCGAGACCACGTTGCCCAGGGTGATGGCATTGGTGCCTTGCAGGGTCAAGCCGCTGGCCCCAAGGTTGATCAGGTTGCTGAGGCTCAAGCCGCCGGTGCTCGCCTGCAGCGCGCCACCATTGGAGGTGAGTACGCCGCTGCCAAACGCCTGGCTATTGTTGAATTGGGCAACCCCGCCGTTGAGGGTCGTGCTGCCACTGACCACCGGCCCCTGGAGCGTCCAGGTGCCGCTGTTGAGCGTCAGGTTGTTGAAGTTGACGTAGTTGGCGCTGGACACCGTGCCCACACCACTGGTGCCGCCGCCGATGCCAATGGGGTTTTGCAGGATCAGCGAGTTGACGCCGCCTGCGCCGCCATCAATCTGGCCGGTCGGGGCGAAGGTCAGGTTGACGCCAATCAGGCCACCCAGCTCAAGCCCTATACCGCCACCGCTGGAGATCGTCGAACCGGTGATGGCGGTGAAGGTGTTGGTACTGGCAGCCCCCATGGAGACGCCGCCAGAAATCGTACCGGAGTTGACGAAGGTATTACCCGAGGTGGAACTTTCAAAAGCCACCCGCCCGTTGATCGTGCCCGCGTTGATCACGTTGACTTGCGCGCCCCCGCGAATCGCGACCACCGGCGTGTCCGCGGAAAACAACGAAAGGTTAAGCAATGCGGTGGAACCGATGGTGCCATTGTTCACGATGTTGGTGCTGCCGCCGGCGCCGTTTTGCAGGTTAAGCGCCATACCATTGAGGCTCGCGAGATTGAGCCCCAGCAGGTCCCCAGTACCCCGAATGGTCCCGGTGGCGGCGTTGGTGACGTTCATCACACTCGCCCCTGTGTTACCCGCCACGACACCGCCACTCAACACAGTGACAAGCCCGAGCAACGCCGGGTCGATCAGACCCGCGTTGTTCAAGGTAATGTTATTGCCGGTGAGGTTCAGCGCCAGACCACCCAGCGTCGCGTTCAGTTGGGCAGCCGAACCCACATTGACGGTCAGGTCATTCACCGCACTGGAAAAAGTGTTCAAGAACAACGGCAGCGTAGGCACGCCGCTGCACGTCACCGTGCCACCGGCCGGGGGGCTTCCAGGCGTACAGGCGGCCATCACCGGGGAACTCGCCAGGCCTAGAACCAGGCCGGCAATACCGAGGCGAATAGCAAGATTAAGAGGAGAAATACGAGGTGTGGCGGCAGTAGCAAGTCTTCTTTCCACGTGAAACTCCTTGTGGTCAAAGCCTTTCATCCATGAATGCGCAGAAGCCCCTAATACAGATCCAAACACGCATCGACTTCGAAATACCTGACCGTGGTGACAACTGATCCTGTTTGTCAAAACGTTAGCCGGGTACATAAAAGCCATTGAAATAAATGGTATTAATACTTTCGCGAGTGCCTCGTAAGAATCGGGCGCCCTCCAATGAACGCTGAAGCGAGAGCCTTGGACTCTGCAAAAATTCAGATTTCAAAACGTAAAAAAGCGCTCTAATAGCGCCCTGTGTTACCCCTGTAGGAGCGAGCTTGCTCGCGAAAAACGCTAAGGCACCGCGTGTATTCAGACAGTCAGCGTCATCGTTAACGACCCTCGCGAGCAAGCTCGCTCCTACAGTAAAACCTGTTGATTCAGCAAAAAGATCCTGGAGTCCCCAATGCCCCATGAAGGCAACCTGTTACAAGCGGCGGTTGTGTTCCTGTTCGCCGCCGTACTGACCGTGCCACTGGCCAAGCGCCTGCAACTGGGCGCCGTGCTCGGTTACTTGCTGGCCGGGGTGATCATCGGCCCGTCAGTGCTGGGCCTGGTGGGCAACCCGCAAAGCGTCAGCCAGTTTTCCGAGCTTGGGGTGGTGTTGCTGCTGTTCATCATTGGCCTGGAGTTATCGCCGAAACGCTTGTGGGTGATGCGCAAGGCGGTATTCGGTGTGGGTCTGGCGCAGGTGCTGTTGACGGGCACTGTGATCGGCGTGGTAGCGCTGTTCGTGTTTGGTCAATCCTGGAACAGCGCGATTGTGCTGGGCCTTGGCCTGGCGCTCTCCTCCACCGCATTCGGCCTGCAAAGCCTGGCCGAGCGCAAGGAACTCAACCAGCCCCACGGGCGCCTGGCCTTTGCCATCCTGTTGTTCCAGGACATCGCGGCCATCCCGCTGATTGCCATGGTGCCGCTGCTCGCCGGCAGCGATCACCCCACCACCACCTCCCAAGGCCTGCAACACGGCCTGGAAATATTGGGCAGTATCGCCGTGGTGATCATCGGCGGGCGCTATCTGTTGCGCCCGGTATTTCGCATCGTGGCCAAGACCGGCCTGCGGGAAGTCTCCACTGCTACGGCGTTGCTGGTAGTGATCGGCACTGCGTGGTTGATGGAGTTGGTGGGCGTGTCCATGGCCCTCGGCGCGTTCCTCGCAGGGCTGCTGCTGGCAGATTCCGAATACCGGCACGAGCTGGAGTCGCAGATCGAACCGTTCAAGGGCCTGCTGCTGGGGCTGTTTTTTATCAGCGTGGGCATGGGCGCCAATATCAGCCTGCTGTTCAGCGCGCCAGTGATCGTGCTGGGCCTGACCCTGCTGCTGATCGCCATCAAGCTGCCGCTGCTGTTTTGCGTGGGGCGCCTGGCCGGTGACCTGAACCGCGAAAGCGCACTGCGCCTGGGCGTGGTGCTGGCGGCCGGTGGTGAATTCGCCTTCGTGGTATTCAAGATCGGCCGCGACCAAGGGCTGTTCGAGCCGCACCTCTACGACATCCTGGTGCTGACCATCACCCTGTCCATGGCCGTGACGCCGTTGCTGCTGTTGCTCTGCCCGAAACTGTTCAAGCCCAAGGCCAAGCCGGTGGAAGTGCCCGAGGAATACCGCGCCATCGAAAGCGATGCGCCACGGGTAGTGATCGCCGGGATGGGCCGAATGGGGCAGATCGTGGCGCGGATCCTGCGGGCGCAGAATATCTCGTTTATCGCCCTCGACACCTCGGTGGAAACCATCGAGCTGACCCGCAGTTTCGGCGGCATGCCGGTGTTCTACGGCGACCCCCAGCGCCCGGAAATCCTCCACGCGGCGAAGGTCGACCAGGCCGAATTCTTCGTGATCGCCATGGACGACCCCGAAATCAACATCAAGACCGCCGAGTTGGTGCGCAGCCTCTACCCCCACATGAAAATCATCGCCCGCGCCCGTAACCGCCAACACGTGCACCGCCTGGTGGACCTCGACGCATCACCGGTGCGCGAGACGTTTTACTCCAGCCTGGAAATGAGCCGCCGCACCCTGGTGGGCCTTGGCTTGACCCAAGCCCAGGCCGATGCGCGCATCAGTCGCTTCAAAAACCATGACCTGCAACTGCTGGCGGCCCAACACGCGGTATACGACGATGCAGCCAAGGTGATGCAATCTGCCCAGGAAGCCCGGACAGAATTGGCGCGGTTGTTTGAGATGGACCGACTCGAGGAGGAGTCCGACAAGGTGTAGGGATGGGGATGAACGATCTTGCGAAAATTCTGACAGAATACGGCGCAATTTCGTTCATCCCTGGAGAGCTTCATGGCCACCCTCAGCAAGACCGCAGCCCTCTTGGCCCTCGCGCTGGCCGCCGGCTTCGGCGCCAGCCAAGTCCTCGCCGCCAGCAAGCCTGCAGCGCAGAAAACCGCCACCCAGACCATCTCCACCCTGGACGGCAAGTTCAGCTTCAACCTGCCAAAATCCTACCTGGCCGACCCGCTGCCAGCCGGTGATGCCGAACACGGCACCGCAGGCGCCACCGGCACGATGTACAGCGACCAGGCCACCAAAAGCGTGATCTTCGTTGTCGAAAAACCGAGTGCCGCCGGCCTGATCAAAGACAACGACCCGCAGTTCCTCGACGGCGCCGTGGCGGATTTCGTCAAGGAGCAAAGCGCTGCCCTGCCGGACTTCAAGAAAGGCGCCGAGAAGAAACTCACCGTCAAGGGCCTGGCCCTGCGCCAGGTGGACAGCACCGCGACCATGGGCGGCGGCAAGACACTGAGTTCCACCTTCCTCACCGGCTCCGGCAGCCACCAGTTGGTGGTGCAGGCGATTTCCCGGGCGGATGACGAAGCCGGTCATGCACTGTTGGTGAAACAGATTATCGGCGGTAAATAACCCGATTTACCTGACAATGAAAATCTAATGTGGGAGCTGGCTTGCCTGCGATAGCGATTGACCAGTCACTGTTTTTGGCGACTGATACACCGCTATCGCAGGCAAGCCAGCTCCCACATTTTTAGCGCAGGCTGTTTTCCAGCCAGTTTTTCAAGTCCAGCAATTCCGCCTCGCCGACGGTATGAATCATCCCGGGGTAGCCATGGAATTCCGGCTTGAGACCAATCCCCATCAACACCTCATTGGCCCGCGTGGCCGAGTAGTAAGGCAGCGCCTGGTCCAACGTCCCGTGGCCGATGAAAATCGCCAGCTTGCCCAGTCGCGCATCCGGCTTGAGCTCAGCCTTGAGCACCGGCAGCACGCTGCCACTCAATGCCGCAATCCCGCGCAGGGTTTCGGGGTGCCGTAATCCCACCTCATAGGACATGATTGCACCCTGGCTGAACCCCACCAGGAACACCCGCTCGGGTTGGGTGTGGTACTTGGTGGTGGCCTGTGCGACGAAGTCTTCGATCAGCTTGGCGCTGCTCTGCAGATCGGCGGTCTCGCCATCAAAGTCGCCGTCTCCCGGCTTCTTGCGAAACCAGCGATAACCGCCGCCTTCCACCGGCATCGGTGCCCGCGCAGACAGGTAGGTCCAGGTCGACGGCAAGCGGTCCTTGAGCCCGAACAAATCCGCCTCGTCACTGCCATAACCATGCAGGAAGATCACCAGTGGTTCGTTGCGCGCATCGCTCTGGGTCTGTTCCAGATACGGCAGCGGCAAGTCAGTATGCAATTCGGCTTCGGCATGGGCAGCACTGGCAAACAGCGCCAGCGTCAGGGCGATCAGTTTGAGCATGGGCATCAACCTCTAGGGTTTGCGTAACAGATAAGTGTCCATGATCCAGCCATTGGCCTGGCGCGCCGCCTTGCGCACCCGTTCGATCTCTTCGGCCACCTCGGCGACTTTGCCGCTGATCAGGATTTCATCCGGCGTGCCCAGGTAGGCACCCCAGTAGATATCCAGGTCTTGATCGGCCACGGTGCGGTAGGAATCTTCGGCATCAAGCATGACAACCAGGGTATCGGCATCACTCGCCTGCCCCGCCGCCAACCGGCGCCCGGTGGTGATTTCGATGGAGCGCCCGATGCGGTTCAACGGCACCTTGTGCTGGGCCGCCAGGGCCTGGACGCTGGTAATCCCCGGGATCACCTCAAACTCGAACGTGCAACTGCCACTGGCGAGAATCGCCTGCAGGATCCGAATGGTGCTGTCGTACAGCGCCGGGTCGCCCCAGGCCAGGAACGCACCGACTTCGCCGTCAGCCATTTCTTCGTTGATCATCCGCTCGAAGGTCTGCTGCTTGTCGCGGTTCAGGTCCTTTACGGCGGTGGTGTAGTCAATGTCACCGCGCACCCGCTCGGGGCAATCGGCCTCGACAAAGCGGTAGGCATGATCGGTGATGTAGGTCTCGCAGATTTCCCGGCGCAGGTCGATCAGCTTGTCCTTGCTCTGGCCCTTGTCCATCAGGAAAAACACGTCGGTGCGGTTGAGCGCCTTGACCGCCTGCATCGTGATGTAGTCGGGGTTGCCGGCGCCAATGCCGATGATCAGGATGCGTTTCATGGGTAAGTCTTCATGGGTGTGCTCGGTGCGGGGAGCGGATTTTGCCATGTTCGGGGCGTCAGGCGTGAGTTTCCAGGCGCAGTCGCCAACGGCCGTTGAAGCGCAGTTCGGTGGATGACAGCGGCTCCACGTCGATCAGGTTGAACAGTGCGGGCGGGCATTGCATGACGTGCAACAGCGCCGCGCGGATGACGAACGGGTGGGTCACGGCCAGTACATGCCCGGGTGTTTGCTCGAGGGACTGCAACCACTGCCCTACCCGTTCACACAACTGCACCACCGACTCACCGCCGTGGGGCGCCGAGGTGCTGTCGGTCAGCCAGGCCTGCAGTGCCTGCGGTTCGGCCTGCTGGATCTCATCAATGGCCAGCCCTTGCCAGTGGCCGAAATCACAATCGCGCAGGGCTGTTTCAACCGAAGCGTCGGCGGCAAACAGCGTGGCCGTCTGCCGGGTTCGTGCCTCCGGGCCACACACCACAAGGGGCGCGCGCTTGAAACGCTGCGCCTGGGACAACGCGGCCTGCTGCCAGTCCATCTCCACCGGCTCATCCAGCGCAAAGCGTGCACGCTTCTGGGCACGGGTGCTGGCATGGGAAACAAGGGTCAAACGGGTGGCCTGCATGACAAATCGCTCTGGTTTTAAGGTGCAGTCAGCGTAGACTCGCGAAGTTGTTTCAATATGTTTCAACTATTCTGCAACAGGAAGCCGGTTCAATGCCGGCGCGGTCGCGCCACTGTATTCGGCCTGATAGCCGTAAGCCAGACCCTGTTTCAGCCAACTCGCTATCCATTTCGGGACGCGTCATCCCTGGAGGTTCTCATGGCTTATACCGCTGCAACTGATTCCGACGTTTCAATCCCGTCCATTCCCCTGGGCGAAATCCTGCCCTGGGCGATTTTCGGAGGCCTGCTGCTGTTGCTGGCGATTTACTTCGTTGGCGCCGAGCAAGGCGCAACCGCCGTGTTCAAAGGCATGTACGTGCATGAGTTTGTGCATGACGGTCGTCACCTGCTGGGTTTCCCCTGCCATTGATTGGAGCGTGACGACATGACAGGGCATTTACTCGTTCGCGGGATGCTGGTGGGCTTGCTCGCGGGCATCCTGGCCTTCGGTTTCGCCAAGACCTTTGGCGAACCGCAGATCGACAAGGCCATCGCCTTCGAAGATCAGATGGCACAGATGCACGGCGACGCGCCGGAAGAAGAACTGGTGAGCCGCGAAGTACAAAGTACCTTCGGCCTGTTCACCGGTGTGGCGGTGTACAGCGTGTCCCTGGGCGGCATTTTCGCTCTGGTGTTCGCCTACTCCCTGGGCCGCATCGGCAAGGTTGGGCCCCGTGGCCTGGCGGCGCTGCTGGCCTTGGCGGCGTTTGTGACGATCATCGTGGTACCGGGGCTCAAGTATCCGGCCAACCCGCCATCGGTGGGTGACCCGGCGACCATCGCGCAACGCACCAAGCTGTTCTTCCTGATGCTGCTGGTGTCGGTGGCGGCTGCGGTGATTGCGATCAACGCTGCGCGCAAGCTGATTGCCAGTCGGGGCATATGGACCGGCGCGATTCTGGGTGTGGCGTTGTACATCGTGATCGTCTCGGTGGCCGGCAGCCTGTTCCCGACCATCAACGAAGTGCCGGAGCAATTCTCGGCCGTGTTGCTGTGGAAATTCCGCGTAGCCTCCCTGGGCATTCAACTGGTGCTGTGGACCACCCTGGGCCTGGTGTTCGGCGCCGTGGCCGAGCGCAAGCTGAGCCAGCCTCAGGCGCGCCTCAACTCCTGATGGCAGAGGTCGCCGCCGACGGATCGGCGGCGACCGGCAATCACACGCCTGGTCGCGCCAGGTAAAACACCTCGTAGCCGCTGCCCGGGTGATTCACATCCAGCGCCTTGCCCGACAAGGTAATCCGCACCAGCTTCCACGCCTGTACATCCAGCGCCAGAAACACCGCGAAGTTATCGCTGCTGTCCGCAATCTGCTGGTTGCGCGCCTTTTCTGCGGCCAGGACCTGCCCACGATCCGCTCCCGGCGCCAGCGCCCACTCCTCCCGATACAGGCTCAAGGCGGTTTGCGCCGGGCCTCGCTGCACATCCAGCGGCAACCAGGACTCAATGTGCGGCTGGCCAAAACTGTCGAGGACCTTCTGAAAGCGCTCGCCGAGTAAAAAGTCCGCAGCCTGCAACGGGTCCGACCAGAGATAAACCGACGAATACAGGTTGCCCACGCCCGGCGCCTGCCCTCGCTCCTGGGCAATAAACGCCTTGAACAGCAAACCCTCGGTGTGATCCCACAACGGCCCCAGGCGGGCGGCCCGCTCGCGGATGACACCCATGTCGTAATCGGCTGGCAAGCGGTGTGAATACTGTTTGGCAAACATCATGGCGCTCCTGTTCAGATGAGTGACCAGCTTGCGCAGCGGCCATGATTTCAGCAAGATATCACCCGATATAAGTGTGATAAGGAACTGAAATGACCGACGCACTCAAACCGCTGGATATCGACACCGTGCATGCCTTTGTCCTGGTGGCTGATTTCGCCAGCTTCACCCGCGCGGCCCAGGCCCTGGATACTTCACAGGCGGCCATCAGCCTCAAGCTCAAGCGCCTGGAAGAGCGCCTCGGTTACCGCCTGCTGGTGCGCACGCCACGGCACGTACGGCTGTCGCCCCAGGGCGAGCAATTCATCGTTGCCGCCCGTGCGCTGCTCAACGCTCACGAACGGGCATTGGGTGACATGGGCAACGGCGCACCGCGACGGCTGGTGATCGGTATCAGCGACCATGTGGCCGGGCCGGACCTGCCGCTGTGGCTCAGCCGCCTGGCGGCGTACGACCCGCTGGTGATTCTGGAGGTGCGGATTGCCTCGTCCCGGGACCTGGTCGCCGCGTTCGACCGCGACGAACTGGACGCCGTGATCGTGCGCAACGAAGGCGACCGCCAGGACGGTGAAGTGTTGGTGGTGGAGCGCTTTGGCTGGTTCGCCGCACCGACCTGGCAGCACACGCCCGGCACGCCCCTGCGCATGGCGACCATGGCCTCGCCCTGCGGCGTGCGGCACCTGGCAGTGCGGGCGCTGGATGAGGCGCGGATTGACTGGACCGAAGTGTTTGTCGGCGGCGGCGTCATGGCCGTGGGTGCGGCAGTGAGTGCCGGCCTGGGCGTGGCCGCACTGGCCCGGCGGGTGGCACCCGCAGGTGCTGTAGACGTAAGTGAACAGTACGGATTACCAGCGTTGCCCGTCAGTGAAATCGTTCTGCATAGCCGAATCAGTGATGGCCGCTCTCGCGAGACGTTGCGGGCCTTGAGTGCAACCTTCAGAGGGGTTCTGGAGCGCTAGGCTGCATCTGGTTATAGCGCCCGCGCACAAACCGCTCCAGTTCATCTCCTGGCAACGCCTTGCTGAAATACCAGCCCTGGATGATCAACTCCGAGCCCGATTGCAGAAACGCCAGCTGCTCGGCAGTTTCCACGCCTTCGACCACCACTCCGAGGTTCAACGCCTCACAAAACCGCAGCATCCCGGTCAACACCTGGGCGCCCTTCGGATCATGCTGGGCCACCACGAAACTGCGATCGATCTTGATGAAATCCACCGGGAACTGATGCAGATAACTCAGCGCCGAAAACCCGGTGCCAAAGTCGTCGATGTAGACCTTGGCGCCAATCGCCTGCAGCTTCTCGATCATTTGCCGCGTGCCCTGGATATCTCCGATCAAGGCATCCTCGGTGATCTCCACCGACACCTGGCCATGGGCCTGGGCCAGGATCTCCACCAGCCGGTCACCGTACGCCGGGGTGGTGAGCGTGGCACTGGAGATATTAATGGTCATCGGCAACCCAAAGCCGACCTTCTGCCATTTCTGATACTGGCGCACCGCCTGGGACGCGACCCACACATCCACGTCGGGCATCAGCCGGGCATGAGCCAACCATTGCAGGAACTCCCACGGCGAATGCACCGTGCCCTCGGCATCCCGGGCGCGCATCAAGGCTTCGCAACCGGTGCAGAGCCCGGTCCGGGTCGAAATCTGCGGCTGGAATTCGAGGTAGAACTCATAGTCGCTGATCTGCTGGATGTGGCTCAACTCGCTGACCTGACGCGCCTGGGCCTTATGGGAGGCCATCACTGGGTCCAGTTCCAGCAAGCGCCCTTTTTCTTCCAGGCCGCGAAAGGTCATGTCCAGCGACTTCAGATACACCGTACCGCCTTCCGTAGCCTGGCGATGAATCGCCCGCACATAGGGCGCATAAATCAGCGTACCAATCACCAGCAACACCACCTGCAGCACCACAGCCGCCAGGTCACCATGGGTACTCAGGTAAGCGTTGAGCAACACCGGTGCGGTGAACGGCACGCTGACCACTGCGGGCGACACCCAGCCCAACTGCACCACCGTGAGTGCCAGCATCGCGTTGAGCGCCGGCACCAGCAGAAAGGGAATGAACAGGCGTGGGTTGAGGATAATCGGCAGGCCAAACAACAGCACTTCACTGACATTGAACAAGGACAGCGGCAGGCTGGCTATCGCCACCAATCGCATGGACTGGCTCCTGGAAAACACCAGGATCGCCAGCAGCAGGCTCAACGCACCGCCGGAGCCACCGATAAACGCAAAGCTGCCCAGCAAGCCGCCGTTCAACACATATTTGATCGGTTCGCCTGCCGCCAGCGCCGCGTTGTTGAGCACAACGGCCTGGTCCAGCACATCAAACAACGGCTGCATGGCGTAGACACCATGGATGCCGAAAAACCACAGCAGCGAATTCATCAGGGTCACAAACAGGCCGGTGCCATAGGGCGACTGCAGCGCATCGAGCACCTGTGGGCCCTGAAGCTGCGCCACCTGAGGAATCTGCAGCAGCAACGACAGCACAAGCACCAGCCCGAGCGCGGTGATCGCCCCCGGTACCACCATATTGATGGTGCCCTTGAGGTTGTGTCCCACCAGGTCTTCATTGACCAACCGGGTCCAGCGGCGCCGGTGCAGCCAGGCGATAACCGGCACGTTGAGCAGCGGCGAGGCAATCGCGATAAACAGCACGAAGGTCGCCGAGGCGCGGGGAAAATCCCGCAGCACATACGTCGCAATCACCACATGGGCCAGGCACAGAAATGCTACCGGCAACTGCGGCAGGCGGTATTGAATCGCGAGCATGTAACCGATGGAAGCGGCCACCAGCAACGGGATCACCGAGCTGATCTTATTGTGCAACCCGGCCAGGAAGGCCACCACCTGCGGGTCGAAACCCAGCACGCGGGCGCATTCGGACAAGATCAGGAAACCCGCCGACACCAACAGGCACGGCAGGATCCACAACAGCCCCTCGCGTATGGCCCGCAACGACTCGGTGCTGGCCAAAGCCGCCAGTCGCTGGGTGAAGAAAAGCTTGAACAGCGTTTGCGCCATCACCTGTCCCTCGGTCCCTGATGCCAGGGTCGCAAAATAACACCCGGCCGTAGCCTTTATCGCCGGGTTAACGCTACACGGCCTGATACCGCGAGCGAAAGGCTTTTGCTGCCACTGGCGCAATTATTCAGAATCCCCCCGTGGCGCTGCTGCTTGTCGATTGGCACGGGTTGGCCCATCCTTTGACGCACTTGTTGTCGTAAATGACCGTGGAGTAAACCTTTGTCCCAACCCGGCGAAAACCACCAGCTAGCCCTGGACAGATTCCTGACCGAGCACCCGGCCCTGGCCGCGGAACTGAATACGTTGAACCCCCTGGCCGCCCAGGCCAAAGGGGAAACACTCGAGCAGTATCGCGCCGAGCGGCTGCATGAAGCGTTTGAGGCCGAAGCCGAGCAGCAAGGGCTCTTCGCCTGGGAACTGACGCTGAAATTGACGGCGCATTCCCCTGCCGAGTTCGAGGCCCAGCGGCTGGAGGTGCACAAGGAAGTGGCGCAGATGGCAGGCCTGAGTTGGGCGGAGTATTGCCAATTGCATGACTTGCCGGGTTAGAACCAGCGGCTCAACCCCTGGCGGGTATCGCCGATCACTGCCTGTAATTCATCAAGGGTGATGGTCCGGCGTTCAGGGTCTGCCGCCAAAGCCGTGCGTAAGGCAGGCCAGCAATGGCGAGGCAACTGCGGGGGCCGAGGCGGCCGCTCACCGGACGGGTGCCGTCCGTGTGCCAACTCGTAAAGCACACAGGCCACTGCGTAAAGATCGGTACTGGGCGACAGTGCCCCGCCGGCCAGCAACTCCGGTGCGGCATACGTGGGCGTCCAGGCGTTGAAACGGCTGCGACTCAAGCCCGGCGGACCCGCTGAAGCCTGGCCCAGGCCAAAATCAAACAGCCGCAATCCTGCCTCTTCCACCATGACATTGCCGGGTTTCACATCCCCGTGCAGCACCCCCTGCTGATGACAATGTCGCAATGCATCGAGCAGTTGCACGGCGATGCCTTGCAACTCTCGCCAGGGTAAGCCGCTCGGGCACTCCAGCAGCAACCGGTCCAGGGTCATGCCCTGGAGCAGCTCCATGGTGAAGAACGCCAGATGGGAGGGAGCGTCCACCTCAAACGAAAACACCCGCACCACTTGCTCATGCCGCAGGCTGCGCGTCAGGGCGAACTCGCTGTACAGCAGCACGTGGGCATCCGCAGACTCGCGGATGGCTTCGCCCAGTACCTTGATCGCCACACTGGAACGTGACTCGCCAAACTGTTCATGCAGCAGGTCCCGGGCGCGATAGACCACGCCCATGCCGCCAGCGCCCAGCACACGTTCGATCAGGTATCGCCCGGCCAGCAACTCGGGTGTGCTTCCACGCTGCAGGTTTGCCTGTGCCCTGGCAAAGGCAAAGTGAGTCACCTCACTCATGACTGCACCACCACAGCCGTCAGGTTGTCACCGGCGGTTCCCCGCAATACGCCTGCGAACAGTTGGTCCAGAATTCGCTGCGGGTTACCCAGGCTCAACGCCTGGCCCAATTCGCTATGGCTAAGCGCCTGGTACAGGCCATCGCTGCACAACAGAAAGACATCCCCCGCCAACGTCTCCAGCTCCAGTACCTGGGGACTCAAAGGAGCCCGTGAACCGATGGCCCGGGTCAAGGCCCGTGCATCAGGATGGGCCCTGGCCTGTTCCGGGTTTACCTGCTGGTCAATCATTTGCTCGAACAACGAATGGTCCCGTGACAGCTGGTACAACATCTGCCCGCGCCACAGGTAACAACGGCTGTCACCGGCCCAGACACACGCGGCACGGTCGCCCTGGAGCAGCAATGCCACGACCGTGCTCCCCATGATGGCCTCGGCGCCATGGGTGGCCAGTGTCAGCTCCTCCCCCAGCCGCCGGTTGAGCCATTGCAGGCAGCGGCGCGTCGCCTCGACCCGCTCGTCCAGGCTACCCTGGCCAGGCAACGACGCCAGGCTGTCGACCACCAACTGGCTGGCAACATCCCCCGCCTGGTGCCCGCCCATTCCGTCTGCCACGGCCCAGTAACCCTTCCAGGGGCAATCGAGAAAGGCGTCCTCGTTGCGTAACCGGACCTTTCCACGGTCTGTACGGCCAGCGCTGTGCCAGCGTTCGAGGGGTTGGGTCACAACTGCTCCGGCAGGCGGAAGGTACGCCACTGCGCCATCTGAAACGGGTTGGGCGTCCGCCGGCTGGTCAGCAGGTAGTTGGCGCGCAAGCCTGCCAGGTCAGCCTTGAGGATCAGCACATCCTGCCCGTCAGAAGCTTCGCTCTGCATCAGGTCGAACAAGCGGAACAGCGACCAGGCCCCGGTATTTTTTTCAAGCCCCAGCGCCCGCTCACTGCCCCGCTCCAGCACCAGGCTGCTGCGACCATTTTCCACCTCGGTTGGCCATTGCATCGCCATGGGCACGATTGGCCCATGGCGGTACTCCATTTGCTGGTCGCCAAAACGCAAGACCGCACGACTCACCGACGAGTCCAGGCTGTAGGGCGCCAACGTGAAACGAACCTGCAGGTCCCCCGGCTCATCGGCAAAGAAACCGCGCCTGATCACCTGCACCTTCTCTTGCTGATCGAGCAACGCCCGGGACATCGGCAAGCTTCGCCCGTCCAGGCTGCGCAGCCTGTAGCGGCCGGCATCACCGCTGACAAAAGGCCTTAGATAGCTGTCAAAAAATCGCGCCATGACCCCTTCCGGCTTGAAGAACTCCTGAAAATCATTGAGGGAAACGTCGCTGCTGGCATGGGCATTGAACGGAAAACGCTGCTTGATTGCCTTGGCGTAAAAACCATATACCTCGCTCTGATAGCGCTGGTTCACATGGCGATAGGCCTGATCGAGCAGGCGACGCCAATGCTCGTCGGCCAGGCTTTCGAACCAGCCCGCCAACGGCAACGGCAACCGAGCAGCCACGTTCCGCAGGTTACCCAGGGCATCCTGCTGCCCCTGGATCCGGCGCTTGACCATCTCGAAGGCCACCGGCTCCGGCGAGCCGTCACGATTCAAGGTCGCCAGTTGCAGGTGCAAGTCGTTGAGTGCCTGCAACACCTGGGTCAACTCGGTGCCGGGGTTTTCCTGGCTGTCGAGCAACTGGTGCAAGGGTTCGAAGCGGCGTTGCATGGCGCGCCGTGCCGTGTCAGGCAATACATGGGTCAACCCGACTGCCGTCCGGGCAACCTGTACCCGCTCTGCCGCAGGGCCGGGCAGTTTGGCAGCCACTTCATCCAGGCGCTCCGTGGCCGATGGCAAGCGCGTGTTATCACGCACCTGTTGTAACAACTGCAGCAACGGTGACTGGGCTGACGTCAGGCTGGCAAGTTGCTCGGCGCCCTGGCGGGAATTGTCAGTCTCCCGCAGGCTAATCCGCCCAAGCGCCTCGCTCCAGGCATTGGCATACTCGCTGAAGTAGCGTTGCTCGAGTTCCACCATCAACCGCTGCAAGTCCATGGCACTCAGGTCCGCACCCTCCCCCAGCACCCAGTTGTCCTGCACGATAGTGTTCACCAGGCGCGCGCCCTGCTCTTCGAAATGCCGCAGGTAGTTGCGGGTATAAAAACCCGGAATGGGACGGTCGACCCCGTCAAACACCAGCCCCTGTGCAAGGCGGTAAGGCTCAAGAGCGCGGGCTTGCTCCCGCAGCACGCGGTACACCACATCGACCAATGACTCCCCTCGCAACACGTGCCGTGCCTGTGCCACCAGTTCGTTATCGAGCGACTGCACGAACGGCTGCTCAAGCAACCGTGCGAAGTGTTCATTCAAACGACTTTGCACAGAGGGCTCGCCGGCAAACCTTACAGACCAATGCCCCGCCACCCGCTCACGCAACCAGCCAACGTCTCGCCGCTCCCGCAGGTTAAGCATCAGGTAGGCGCGGAGGTTGTCCAGCAGCCGCTCGCGATCTTCCAGGCTGGCGCGCACCTGTTCCTGCAGCATCTCGTTGATCTGAGGCAACAGCAACTGCCCCAACGCCTGCTCATAGGCCTGCTCCAGCACTGGATGGCTGAGCGTGCCTTGATACAACCCCGCCCGTTCAACCAGCCGGGCTTCGCCCTGAACAGGAAAAACCCGCGTCGATGCCAGGCGCCTGTCCAGCAGGGGCAGGACCGCCAGGGTCGCGTCCAGGCCAGGTGGCGTGGTCGTTGGCTGCTGCACCAGTTCCCGCAGTTGCTCCAGACGTTGATGATTGGAAGAGTAACTGTGGGTCCAAAGCAAACCGGCCGCCCCGACCACCACCAGTGCACTCAGGCCCATCCCCCACTGGCGCCAGCGAATTCGACGCCGTTCCAGGCTATCGAGGCCCGCCAGGTCCGCTTCTGCCAGAATCAGGCTGAACAAGCCCTGGATAAAGCGTGGGCGAGGATCCAGTGCCTGTGGGCCACCGTCGGCACTGGTCAAGTAGAAGCCACGGAATCCGTTGGTGCGCTGATAACGCGGGCCGCAGAAAGCCACTTCGATGTACAGGCTCAGACGTTCGCCAATCCGGGCCGCCTGATGGGGGAAATCGAGCATCCGGCCCCGCAGGTCGCTGTTACGCTCCTGGTGCAGTCGCTGTACAAGCTCACCGCTCAGGCGCTGCAGCAGTGCTTCAAAGGCCTGGCGTACCTGGCCCATTTCCATACCGCCCTTGCCCGGAACGATGGGTTCGCCGAGCACCGCATCAGTGCCTTCACTCAGTGGACGGTCGAAGAATTCCGCAAACCCCGGCAGACGGTCGGCCTGGGTCACCACCAGGTAAATCGGCAGGTCCACATGCAGCGTCTGCCGGATTTCCTGCAGCCGGCTTTGGACTGCCCGCGCCTCATTCTCCAGATCACGCTCGCCGCCATGGAGCAAGGTATCCATCGAGAGAGCGACCACCACGCCATTGAGCGGACGTGTCCGGCGACGCGCCTTGAGCAGCCCCAACAGCGTCGACCAACCCGCGCCATCCACACCGCCGTCGGGCTGGGTAAGGTAGCGGCCCGCCGTGTCGAGCAACAGGCCGTCTTCGGCGAAATGCCAATCACAGTAGCCCGTCGTCGCCATCGGCTCGCCACGATCCTGGAGCAATTGCAACCCACTGGCGGCCAACAACCGGGACTTGCCGCTGCCCTCCTTGCCGATCAGCAGATACCACGGCAGCGCGTTGCGCCAACGCGGGCTGCGGTCGCCATAAATGCTCGAATTTTTCAGGGTGTACAGGGCGTCCTTGAAACGACCGCGCAGTTGGCGCTGCTCGTTTTCGATCTGCCCTTTACCCTGGCGCTGCTCAACACTGTCGACGGTTTGTAGCCGGGTCATGCTGCGCCAATTGGCATACACCATCGCCAGGCCCCACAACAAAAACAGCCCGCTGATCGTCAGCAGGCGCGCCGCAGTTCCCTGCCAGAACCGATAGTCATCAACAGCCAGTAATGGCCCTAGGAACCACACGATCATCGCGATCGCGAGCACCAGCAACAGGCTCCAGACCCAAATCCTGGCCAGCACGGTGCCCGCGCTCCTGAAGAATGCGTTCATGAGTTGCTCCCTGCGTTAGAGGGGCGCCCGGGTAATGTCCGGCGCCGATAATTGATACCGTTGCAGCACCGTCTCGCGCTGCTCTCCCAACACCCAGGCAAACCCCGAATACAAGGCCAGCAGGCTGGCCACGACACACACTGCGATCCAGGTCGCCGGCACAACCCTCAGCCGTCTCTGGCGCTGCGCCCCCCGGCTGGGCGGCGGCGCGCACGCAGGCGGGGAATCGCCCCGCACATGCCGGATCTGCCGATACAGCGCATCCCGAACCTGCTCAAGCTGCAACAACCCACGCTCCATGACCCGGTACTTGCCCTCGAACCCCAGTGACAGGCACAGGTACATCAGCTCCAGCATCGCCAAGTGCTTGAAAGGGTCCCGCGACATTCGCTCAAGCAGCTGGAAAAACTTCTCGCCGCCGAAGGTTTCATTGTGAAAGCTGCTCAGCAGGCTCATCTTCGACCAATCGCTCTGGCTGCCCCATGAGGTGGTGACTACCGCTTCGTCGATCACACTGCACAGTACATATCGCGCTGCCATGACCTCGCTGACCTGCGCGCCGTCGTGCCGGGCCCGGGTCTCGAAAAGCGTGACAGCGGATGACAGCCGTTCGTTGAGCCCGCGCAGGCTTTCCTGGGAGGTGCTGCGCTTGAGCTGCACCACCTCGGACAGCAGCGCCCAGGCAGGCGCAACCAAACTGTTCAAGCCAACGTTGAAATGCTCCGCGCCCTGCATTCGGGCGGCGTAAATCATCCGGTCTTCCAGTTGTTCGAAACGCGGTGGCGATGCGAAGTCAGTGACCGGCCCCTGCGCCGGCGTGCGCCCCTGTCGATCGAGCAGGATGGTTTTCTCGTCGTGCGGGTATTCCCTGTCCATGGTCTCAGTTCCTGATGGCCCAGAATTTCAGTTCCAGCTCGGCAAATTCGCCGCTGACGTGGAAGGCAAACCCTCCCGATTGCTTCAACTGCTCAATGTCACGGGTACCGAGTTCGAGCATGAAATAGGTGTTTGCGGCATGAAACGGAATCTGCCGGGGAGCCACCGGCAGCGGCTTGATCCTGATGCCCGCCAACTGCAGGTTGACCAACTCGCGAATCCGCTCCACAGGGCCGACCTTGAGATGCGCCGGAAGCCGGTGGCGCAGCTCCTCGGAGTCACACTGGGCGCTGGCGGCCAGAATGAAGGTCGCCGCCCCCAACAGGTTGAGATCCCTGACCGGGCACACCAGTACCCCATACTGGCGAGGCTGTAGCACAAGCTCGACGGCGTGCTGCTCAAGCACCATCGACAGCAGGCTGCGAATCGGCTCCATCAATTCACGGAAGCTGGCACCCTGTTCGCTGTGCCGGTAACACCCCTCGAAGTGCGCACGCTTGCTGTCGCTGGCAAACGTCGCCAGCTCACCCAGGATCGACAGCAGTGTTCGGTACAGGGTTTCCGGACTGACCTGGCTCAGGCCCAGGTAGTGACGCAAGACCAGTTCGCTGCGATTGATCAGTTGCAGCATCAGGAAGTCACCGACCTGCGCACCGGCTGCGGCACCGTTGGTGCGGATCCGCTCGGCGATGGCATCCCCCCGGTAAGCGAGCAGGCTGATCACCTCCTTGAGGCAGGACAGCAGGTACCGCGAGCCCTGCAGGTGAATGAAGGTCGGGATGAAATCCGCGTCCAGGCTGACGCCCTCCTCGGTACAACCGAGCACTTGGGCAACCTTGAGCTTCACGTAATGCTGATCACTGTGCTGCTCCCCCAGCAGCAGGCGAAAATCCAGCTGCCCGCAATTGACCTGACGACGAGAATCCTCCCCGGCGTTGGAGTCACTGACGTCTACCGCCAGGGTCTTGTAACGCGCTACTACATCGACCTGCTCGGGTCGACGGGCTTCCACGCAGTTGCCGGTAGCCAGCGGCAAGGCCAGGTATACGGCCTGCTTCCCGGCATTTGCCGGAACCTCCAGTACCAGCGATTCCATGGCCCCGCCCAGTTCGAAAAGGCTGCCATCGGGCAATATCCCGCTGGCCTGGCTGATAACGACCTTGCCCATATTCAGGTATTGCACATCAATTTCCAGGGTCAGGAAGCCCCAGGCGTGGCGGCACAACAACTGGGTGCGGCGCTTGAGTTGCTGATCGTGGTAACGGTCGCTTTGCTGAAAATGTTGAGGCCGCAGCAACATGCCTTCCTGCCAGATGACTTTTTGGCTGTGCATGTCAGTCGACCGCCTTGGCTGAGTGTGGATTCACCAGCCGGATACCGGCCTGATCAAGGACCAGTTCGGCGCGCGTCAATTGCTGCACCGTCACCGGCAACACGTAGCGCCATTGCGCGTGGGGCAAATCACGATAGGCCGCCAGCACGCCGACATAACGACTGCCCGGCTCAAGGCTGAGTTTGAGGGTGGTTTGATCCCCGGGGCGCAACTCCAACTCTTCAAGGTTCACCAGGTCTTTGGGCAGGGTCTGCGCCCCATGGCCGTAAAGGCTGAAAAAGTCTGCATTCTCAAAGGCCACGGGGTGTCGAAGCTCCATCAGGCGCACCACGATCGGCGACGGTCGGCCGTGAATATCCGGGTTGACTCGCTCGCTGGCGGTCAGCGTCAGGTCCAGCTTGGTCAGTGTCGAAAAGGGCGACAGGGAGCAACCACCCAGTAAACCGATCAGGGTGTACAACAA
The DNA here is from genome assembly GCF_036346535.1 of Pseudomonas sp. Z18(2022). NCBI lineage: Bacteria > Pseudomonadati > Pseudomonadota > Gammaproteobacteria > Pseudomonadales > Pseudomonadaceae > Pseudomonas > Pseudomonas sp. Z18(2022). Next base: position 63,165 of record NZ_JAOTOA010000014.1, on the reverse strand, counting down.
TGCAACGGTGACTCGGGACATGAAGGTCATCCTGGATAACGGTGAAGGGTGGAGATCAGACGAATCTGCTCCTCGTAGGCCTTGGTGAAATCACTGCCCAACAAGCGTTCGCTCAGATGTTCGTCCTCAATCAGCACCTGGTAGTGACGCTGATACGCCCGCCAGTGGGCGCCACCCCGGGGAATCAGCGGGGGCTTCGCCTGGCGCTCGAAGCACAGGAGCAAATGACCCGGTGCAAAGGCCGCCAGGGCTCCACGCACTGCTGCGCGGCAGGCCGCCAGCAACGCCACCTGGTGCGCCTGCAGGTCGCGGTAGGCCCGCGTGACCACCCTCTCGGCGGGCATCTGCCCCAACTGCCCGACGCCCAGCAGCAACCCCAGGGCCGCACCGGCATCAGCACTGTCGTTAAGCGGATTGGGACTCTGGAGCGCCGTGTGGGTGAGTGCCAGCTTCAGCTCATGCTTGAGCTCGTTGCGGGTGCTCAGGCTCTGTTGCAATCCTTCAGTCATTTGCCTGAGCAACCCGGCCGCCTTGATCGCCAGTACCTCTCTTCCCGGCCCATCAACGGTGTCCAGGTCGATACCCAGGGCCTGGGCAAACGCCGACCAGAATGGCTCTGAACCTTGGTTTGAAAGCGCCGGCTCGAGGCCCGAGGCAGCCTTGCGCACGGGCTCGACGAGCCCGGGAACCTTCAAATGATCCCTGTCCGGCGGCCCGTGGTCCGTCCGCTGCATTGCTTCATGGGGGGGCATGCCCAGGGCGGCCAACTCTGGCGACTCGTCCTCGCGCTGCAGTTCGCGGGCCAATGCCCGCATCGGATCCAGGTCAAAAAATGCGTCATCGGGAATCAGCGTGTGCAATCCATCCTGGCCCGAAACCATCGCAGGGCTGACCAACCGTGCACGGATTTCCAGCGGCCCTAACTGAAATATCGCGCCGTCATCTATCGGATGCTCCTGGCCCTCCCGCAGACGCTCGCCACTGCCTGCCAGGCGGGTTCCATTGCTGCTGGTGTCCGTGAGGAAGTACCGGCCATCACGATAACTGATCACCGCATGACGACTGGAGACCTGACGGCTGGTGTCAGGAAGGCGCCAGTCACAACTGGCTCCCCGGCCGATGACGCCGCCGACACCGTTGAGCGTTTTGCGCAGGGCCGGCGCTGACGCTGCCTGCCCCGCAGGGCACACCTCTAACACGAGTTGCATATAGGGCTCCCGGGGGCTCACTGGCCACGACTGATGGACTGCGGATCACCCAGCGGGCGGTAGTCGCCGTCATCAAAGACGTGATTGGTGTTACAGCCACCCAGCACAAACAACACAAGCATCAGCGCTTGCCACTGACAAACAGGCATCAGGTATCTCCCGTTGAGGTAGGTGCGGAAGGTCGGCGGGACCTTCGCAGAATTTGAGGAACGCGCCATTCAGCACTCTCCCTTGGCGTCGCCAAAGGGAATGTCCAGGCGTGCAAGGCGGTACAGCAGCGTCCGCCGGGCAAGGCCCAGCTCGCGGGCAGTGCGGGTTCGATTGCCGCGGTTCTTGCGCAGGCAGTCGATGAGCACAACCCGCTCGACCCGCTCCATCCGCTGGCGCAGCGTCGCCTCAACCGCTGGCGCAGTCAGGCCGGACGACAACGACAGGTGCGCGGGCAGGATGACGTCGTCGTCGCACAGCAGCACCGCCCGCTCCACCATGCATTTGAGCTCGCGAACATTGCCGGGGAAGCTGTGGCTGGACAGTTGATCCAGCGCCGCACTCGACCAGCCCAGCGACGCCCGCCCGAGCATTGAGCAGGCCTTGTCGGCGAAGTGCCGGGCCAGTTGCAACACATCACCGTCGCGCTGGCGCAGCGCCGGCAGCTCAATGGGGAACTGCGCCAACCGGTAATAAAGGTCCTCGCGAAAACTCCCGTCGGCCACCATGCTCGTGAGGTCCCGATGGGTCGCCGCGAGGATCCGCACATCGACCTTGTGGGCCGTATTGGCACCCAACGGCCGAATCTCGCCCTCCTGCAGCACCCGCAACAACTTGGCCTGCAGTGGCAGCGGCATATCACCGATTTCGTCCAGCAGCAGCGTGCCGCCGTGGGCGGTGTCAAACAGGCCGACGTAGTCTCTGTCAGCGCCCGTGAAAGCTCCTTTGCGGTAGCCGAACAATTCGCTTTCCAGCAGGCCTTCGGGAAACGCGGCGCAGTTTTGCACCACAAAGGCCTTGCTGCTGCGCGACCCGGCTGCGTGAATCGCCCGTGCGACCACTTCTTTTCCAGTGCCGGTCTCTCCCCGCAACAATACGGTGTAGGGGCTGTGCACCACCTTGCCGATCAGACGGCACGTTTCATCCATCGCCGTGCTGTTACCGATCAAGCCGTAAGCACTGGCGCCCGGCGTGCTGCGGACCACCTTCAAGGCACCGGGAACCCGGCGCATTCGTCGCAACATGGCCAACTGGTTCAAGGCAAAGCTGCCCAACTGCCCAAGGGAAGCCCCGTAGCCAGCCAGCTCCGTCCCTCGCTGACTGGCACACAACAACACCCCGGACACCTGCTGGCGTGGCCCCGGCAATGGCACGCACAGCAGTGATTGCCAGGGCAACTCGAGCGCCGGCAGAAACGCCGTGTCATACACACTGCTGACCAGCTCCGTGAGGTTCAGTACACGGTTCTGTGCCAGAACGTACTGCAGCAGTTGCTCGTGCTTGAAGTCGGTTCCCGGGTTCGCAACGTCACCGGGCGGCAGTACACCCGGCAAGTGCTGGGCAGCCAGGTCGAGGCGGCCGGTGGCCTGGTCAAACAGGTACAACTGGCTTAGCTCGCACGCGCTCAACTGCGCGGCGCCTGCTGCGAAGTCCTCGGCCAGTGTCGATTCGTTGCTATGGGCACCCAGCCGGGTGAACCACCCCAGCAAGGCACCGGCGTAGTCCAGCGGGTCTGGCAACCGGGCAAACAGTTCGTTCTTCATCAGTTGAACTCACAGTGAACAGTGCCGTTGGTGCCCAGCCTCGCGTGAACGGACTGCAGGGATTTGCCAACGGCCATCGCCTCCAGCAGCCGGTCCACCACCTGTGGCAACAGGTTCGCCTCGATCCATTGATCGACAAACCTCGCGCCACTCTCACTGTGGCTACAGCGCTCGGCCATATGGCCGACCAGTTCCCCTGCGTGACTGAATGTCAGCTTGCGTTGAAGCAGGCGCTGGCCCAGGCGCTGCAGCTTGTTTTCAATCAGTTCATGCAGCACGGCACCCGCAACCGGGTAATACGGGACCACACGCATGCGAGCCAGCAACGCCGGTTTGAAATGAGCGGTCAGGGCCGGCCGGAGAGCAGCATGCAGCACCTCGACATCCGGTCTTTGCCCATCGGCACACAACTCAGTGATACGGTCGCTGCCCAGGTTGGAAGTCATCAGGATCAGGGTGTTGCGAAAATCGATTTCACGCCCTTCACCGTCATTGGCCACACCTTTGTCGAACACCTGGTAAAACAGGTTCAACACATCCGGATCGGCCTTCTCCACCTCGTCGAGCAGCACCACTGAATAGGGCTTTTGTCGCACAGCCTCCGTCAGCACCCCGCCCTCCCCATAGCCGACGTAACCCGGTGGAGCACCGATCAACCGGGACAAGGAATGTTTCTCCTGGTACTCCGACATATTGACCGTGGTAAGAAAACGCTCGCCGCCGTACAGCAGGTCGGCCAAGGCGTGTGCGGTCTCGGTCTTGCCAACACCACTGGGACCCACCAACAGGAATACTCCTACGGGAGCATCAGGCCGGTTCACGCCGGCCGCGACAGCGCGCAGGCAACGATCCAGAACCTGCACGGCACATTCCTGGCCGAGAATACGGCCGCGCAGATCCCTGGCAACGCTCATGACCTTCGCGCTGTGTTCGCGGGCAAGCTGCTCCAGCGGGATGCCGGTCCAGGCGCTGATTACCTGGGCCACCAATCGCGGGCACACTTCGAAGCTGACCAGCCGTTGCTCGTGCGGTAGGGCCTGCAACCCGTGATGGGTTTCAGCAAGGTCCCGTTCAAGGGTTTCAATCCGGTCGCCCCGGCTGCGGGCCTCGGCCAGTTGCTGGCGCAACGAGAGCACCTTCTCGGCCAGGTCGCGCTGATGGCTCCAGCGCTGCTCAAGCTGTAACTGTGCGACCTCTGCGGCCTCCAGACGCAGGGTCAGTTGCTGCAACGCCAGTTCATCGATGGCCAGTCCCGCATCAGCGTCCCGGCGCACGGCGAGTTGCTGACGCGTACCCTCCGCCAGTTCGGCACGCAACCGCTGCAGTTCCTCTGGCGCCGTGACCAGGCTGATGCGCACACGAGCACATGCGGTGTCCAATACGTCCACTGCCTTGTCAGGCAACTGGCGGCCGGCGAGGTAGCGAGCACTCAACTGCGCGGCGGCGACCACGGCATCATCACGTACGTAGACGCCGTGACTGGCCTCGTACACCGGGACCAATCCACGCAGAATCGTCACCGCATCCGCAACCCTCGGCTCGTGCACCTGCACCGGCTGGAAACGTCGCGCCAATGCCGGGTCTTTCTCGAAGTATTTCTTGTACTCCGACCAAGTCGTGGCGGCGATGGTGCGCAACTCACCCCGCGCCAGCGCCGGCTTGAGCAGGTTGGCCGCATCGGAACCACCGGCCTGGCCGCCTGCACCTACCAGGGTGTGGGCCTCGTCGATAAACAGGATCACCGGTTGCAGCGATGCACTCACCTCGTCGATCAAGCCTTTCAAGCGTCGCTCAAACTCGCCCTTGATACTGGCCCCGGCTTGCAGCAAGCCCATGTCCAAGGTCAGCAGGCGCACGCTCCTGAGCACCTCTGGCACTTGCCCGGCCGCTATCTGCAGGGCCAGCCCCTCGACTATCGCGGTTTTCCCGACACCTGCCTCGCCCACCAGGATGGGGTTGTTCTTGCGACGCCGTGCGAGGGTATCGATCATTTGCCGGATTTCGTTATCGCGACACAGTACGGGGTCGAGTTTTCCGTCCCGAGCCTGGCGAGTCAGGTCATGGGTAAAGCGTTCCAGTAATGAACTCCCCACTTCACCGGGAGGCATCTGCGGGCTTTCACTCAAGAGAAACCCCAGCACCCGCTGCGCATCAAGCTTGCTCAATACCGCCTGATACCGACTGCCCGCGTGCTGCAGCGGGTTACGCAACAGAGCAAGCAGCAAGGCGCCATGCTCCACGTCGCTTCGGCCCAGTTCCAGGTGGGCAACCAGCAAGGCCTGCTGCAACCATTGCACCAGCGCGGGTGAAAACACCGGATTGCGGGAGGCGCTTTGTTCGGTGCGGGGTTGCAGCACCGCATGCAGTTCGCCGACATCGACGCCCGCATCCTGCAGCGCACGCATCAATACGCCATCAGGATGCTCCAGGAGGGTCAGCAGCAGGTCTTCCACCAGGACTTCGCCACCGCCACGGGTGACGCAACGTTCGGCGCAGCGTTCCAGGTCGCGCCGCGTGTGCGCCGTCAATGCCTGGATAAGTTGTTGCAGATCCACATTCATCATATCCATCAGTCCCTAATGAGATTTACTGGCCAACGTGACCACGCCATCTGCCCGCTCATGCCCCAACCAACTGGTCCAGCCCAGGCGGCAGACGTTGTGCTCGCCGATGTGCAACGGCCGCACCTCACCCTCAGCCAGCACCAGCCGTACGTCATATTCCAAGGGGTCCCTGGCGGCGAAACGCACCAGTGCACACAGCGGCTCATACCCCGCCCCGGTGGGCAAGAATTCGTGAAAACGCGCCCAGTCGAGTGCCAGTACATGAACCCGGAACATGCCACTGCGGTCGACGATGCGATCCCCCAGCACCAGGTCAGAACCCAGCGAGCTATAGCGACGGCCCAGGTCATTACGCTGCTCGTGTGCAATCACTACCGTGCGCTTGACCCACTGCTCGATCACCAACCGGCTGTGCTTGAAGTAATAACGCAGCACCGTCTCGATCAACGCGGCGGAGTGGGCACGCAGACTCAGCAACCCCAGGTAGGGCAACAGGCGCTTCCAGTTCAGTTGAGCGGCGTTGCGAATTGCACTGCCGCCCAGGCCCACCAACGCAAACATCTGCTCGGAGAATGGATCCCGGGCACCGGTTTGAAACCTCGCCTGGTAACGATATTTGCGCCAGATCGGTACCATCAGCCGGTGCAGGCGATGGTGAAAAAGATCCAGGAAATCACGCGTCGAGTTGCCGCCCCTGACTTCGGCAAAGGCTTGCTCGCCATAGAACGCCGGCAGCGGTGACCCTGTACCAAACAGGCCCAGCACGTTGAGACGTAGTCGTGCCCGTAAATGGCCGTGCTCGACAAAAAACTCCACACGGTCAATATCGTTGCCTGGAAACCCGAAGCCTGGATTGGCCTGGAACTCCAACTGGTCGTAGAGCGCCTGCTCATCCAGCGAGGGGTGTGCCTCACGCAGACGCTCGATGATCTGCGCGACCGCCTGAAACACCGAGTACTCGCGAATCACTCGGGACAGAGCGGTTAAAGCAGGGGCTGCTGGCCCATCCGGGGTGGCCATAGGTACACGTCTCCTTGTGTGCTGATGACTCGCAGTTCGTGGTACGAGTTGAGGCTGGCGTAAAGCGCGAAGAACTCATTCAGTACCGAGGCAAAGACAAACACGTCGCCCTCCCCCAGGTAGCCCTCGGGGTCGATGGTGAGGTCAACCCGCAAGCCGCGAAATGGCAGGCCTCGGTGCAATCGATCCACTGGCTGGTGGCTGATGGACAGGAGTGCGCCGAGTCTTCTCCTGCTGACCTTCTCCACCTGGCGGTCGTGATAACGCGGCAGGTCATAGGTTTCGAGGATCACCCTCAAGGCGTTGATATCGGTCAATGACAAATAGTTGAGCGACATATTGCTGATCAGCCGCCACAGGAAGTCGCTGTCCAGGGGGGGCGCAAAACTGGGGGTTGCCGGCGTGATGTTGCGAAACGCAAGAAACTCGGGGGTCTGCTCGCAAGCCTGGTTGATATCCCCCACCTGCAGCTGGCGCGGCAGGTTGTGGTTGGTGCAGGTCAGCTCCACCGACAGGGTTTCCTGATCCTGCACCCGGCGCTGGCCGAAGCTCAGCCAGGTATCCAGGCCGGTATGTTGCAGTGATGGCCGCTGGCGAACAGCATAACTGGGCGCCCCGCTGCCAAAGTCGTGTTCAAACGACTCGAATGGCACATAGTCCTGGTAGCCCAGGCCTCCCGGCCGCCATCCCGTTACCTTGTCGACGGAAAACACGCCGCAGTTGTCCCGGGCATACTCGCCAGGCAACAACAGGTATTCGTCCTGCGTGCCATCCAGGCGAATCGGCACACCATCGTGCTTGAACAGATTGACGATGGGCGTGCAATACAGCTTCACGTTGTCCAGGGTCGGCATCAGTCGCTCAAGGCCACGCCCACGCAGGTTGAAGCGCAACGCCAGGCCATGTACCTGCTTGAGCACATCAACGGGCAGCCTGTTGAGCACATCAAGGCCACCCACCTCGACAAACAGGTATTTGTCCGGAAAGGCGAAGTACTCCTGGAGATGGCGATAGCCACGGAAGGTATTCAACGGATAAGGGATCAGTGCCTCATCCTCGGAAAAACCCACCGGACTGATCTCGTTACTCGGCAAGCGTAACGACATGACCTGCCCGTCACCGCCGATAATCGGTAGTCCATCGCTGCCCAAGGGCTGCAATTGGAACCCGTCCAAGTGACGCAAAAGGCCCAGGTAAAGCGCCTGGCTGACAGGTCGGTCCCCCGCGAGATGCAGGCGCAAGCGACCCAATGCCAGCTCACTGAAGTTGCCCTCGACCGTCATTTCCAGACGCAGGCACAGTAACGCACCCTCGCCCTGCGCCGAGTACTCCAGGGCGGCCAGTTGCAGGGGTAAAACTTCCGTGGGGTAGCAGGTACGCAAACGGCAACGCTCACCGTTGATCGCAACACTTTCCACCGGCGTATCCCGTTCGACTTGAATGGCAGGTCCTGCCCGCCTGAGCGGATCGAACTGCAGCATGCTGAACGAAGGCAGTGGCCGCATATAGTTGGGCCACAGCAAATGCATCAACGAGTGACTCAACTCCGGCAACTGGTCATCAAGCTTCTGGCGCAGGCGACCGGTGAGGAATGCAAACCCCTCAAGCAATCGCTCTACATCCGGGTCCTGGCCGGCACTCCCAAGGAACGGCGCAAGTGCCGGGTTGCGCTCGCAGAAGCGTCGCCCCAACTGTCGCAGTGCACTCAGTTCACCCTGGTAGTAGCGGTTAAAGGACATCAGGCGTGACCTCAACCTGTGCCCCGTGAACCAGGCTTGCGCAGAAGGTGATCGCTTGCGTCACCCCATCGATGTCCATTGCGCCCTCGATGGCGAAAGCCAGGGCCAGGGGATCGCGGTCCTGAGGCAATACCTTGACACGTACATCCTTCAGACGCGGTTCATAGGCCTGGATAAAACGCTCAATCAGAAAGCGTGCCTGACTCACCGAGTCATGCAGGCTGAGGTGCATGGCGTTCAGGTCAGGCAACCCATAATCCGGTAGCGTCTGCACACTGCCCATACGGGTGCTGAGCATTTTCGCCAGATGGCGCGCCACGGACTCCACGATGCCGCCGTGGGGACGACGACCCGCACCGGACTCCAGGCGTTCGAAAAGGCTACAGTTTTGGGTTGTCACGTGTCTGAGGCTCATTCTTTATCGAGCTTACCGACGAGAGACAGCGTGAAATCCGCCCCCATGTATTTGAAATGCGGGCGAACGCTCAGGTTGACGCGGTACCAGCCAGGCTCACCGTCAACATCGCTGACCACAATGCGTGCCGCCCGCAGCGGCCGCCGCCCACGCACTTCGGCGCTGGGGTTATCCTGGTCAGCTACGTACTGGCGAATCCATTTATTGAGTTCCAGTTCCAGGTCGGTCCGTTCCTTCCACGACCCCAACTGCTCACGCTGCAGAACCTTGAGGTAGTGAGCCAAGCGATTGACGATCATCATGTACGGCAACTGGGTGCCAAGCCGGTAATTCAGTTCGGCAGCCTTGCCCTCGGCGCTGATGCCAAAGGACTTGGGTTTCTGCACCGAGCTGGCGGAAAAGAACGCCGCATTGTCGCTGCCCTTGCGCATGGTCAGCGCAATGAAACCCTCTTGCGCCAGTTCATATTCACGCCGGTCGGATACCAGTACTTCGGTGGGAATCTTGGTTTCGATCTCGCCCATGCTGTGAAAATGATGCAGCGGCAAGTCCTCCACCGCGCCTCCACTTTGCGGGCCGATAATGTTCGGGCACCAGCGAAACCGGGCAAAGCTGTCCGTCAAGCGGGTAGCAAAGGCATACGCCGTGTTGCCCCACAGATAGTGCTCATGGCTGTTGGCCACGTTTTCCTGGTAGGCGAAGGTCTTGACCGGGCAATCAACGGGATCGTAGGGCGTACGCAGCAAAAAGCGCGGAACGGTGAGGCCGATATATCGGGCGTCTTCGCTCTGGCGAAAGCTCTGCCATTTGGCAAACTGTGGCCCCTCGAAATGGTCTTTCAGGTCCTTCAGGTCAGGCAGGCCGGTGAAACTCTCCAGGCCAAAGAAGCCTGGGCCAGCGGCCGCAATGAACGGCGCATGGGCCATGCAGGCCACGCTGGAAACGTACTGCATCAGCCTGACGTCGGGGGCGCTGGGCGAAAGGAAATAGTTGGCGATGATTGCACCCACGGGCTGACCGCCGAACTGGCCGTATTCAGCACTGTAGATATGCTTGTAGAGCCCGGACTGGGTCACCTCAGGCGAGTCCTCAAAGTCATCCAGCAGGTCCTGCCGGGAGACGCTCAGCAATTCGATCTTGATGTTTTCACGGAAATTGGTGCGATCAACCAGCAACTGCAGGCCGCGCCAGGATGACTCCAGTGCCTGGAAATCGGCATGGTGAAGAATCTCGTCCATCTGCTGGCTGAGCCTTGCATCAATCTCGGCAATCATCCGGTCAACCAGGCGCTTCTTGACCGGTTCGCCCCTGTTTTGCGGTTTGATCAGTTCCTCGATAAATGCAGAGACCCCGCGCTTTGCGATGCCATAGGCCTCATCGTCAGCGCTGAGGCGGGTCTGGGCAATGATGTTGTCGAGGATGCTGTATTCGTCTGTTGCCTGTGCATGCAACGGGCTTTGGCGGGTAGTCATGGGGTCAGTGTCCTTTTACTGAGAGATTCATACGGCGGAGCTGGTCAGCCCCAGTTCAGCCAGTACCCGGCTGCGGGACTCGTCATCTGCAAGGGCGTTTTCAATGGCTTTTCGAAAACTCGGTGTGTTGCCCAGGGGCCCCTTGAGCGCCACGAGTGCATCGCGCAGGTCCATCAGTTTCTTCAGCTCGGGTATTTGTTCGATCAGGTGCGCAGGGTTGAAGTCCTTCATCGAATTGATCCTGACCTGGACCGCCAGCTCGTCGGGTTCCGCAGAATCCTGGAGCCGATTGGGGACACTCAAGGTCAGGCTCAAGGCCTGTTTGGCCAGCACCTCGTCAAGGCTGTTCTTGTCGATACCGACGGGCTTGCGGTCTTCGAGCTTGCGCAGGTCTTCACGCTGGGTGAAGTCGCCAAGCACCAGCAACTTCAACGGCAGCTCAACCTCTTCCTGTGCGCCGCCGACGGCGGGTTTGAACGTGATATTGATACGCTCCTTGGGGGCTACCGAACCTTCTTTCGCCATGGTGTTTCTCCTTTTTCGGGTGACTCGAAAGCCTATTCAAGTACCGCTTCAAGATCGAAGTGGCACAGCCTGCGATGGACTTCTTCCTTGCGCTCACGCACGGAATGGCTTTGCGGCAACGCATCACAACAGCCATACAAGAGTTGCAGCACTTCAACCGCCAGTTCGGGCTCCCAACGCTGCAAGCCTGATTGCTGAAGTTCGTGGTCCAGGTGGTCGAGCTGGACTTTGGCGAGATCGTGCTTGCCCGCCAGCACACACAACCTGGCCAGGCCAAGCCGCCAATGGAATCGTGCACGCTCACCTGTTGCGGTTTGCATGCCTTGCTTGAGCGACCGGACGGCTACCTTGATCCCGTCCTTGCGCAGCACGGGCATGATCTCGCTCAATGCGATGTCCCAGGGCGCAGCCTGGGTATCAAGCACTGACTTGGGGGATACCGGAGCTTGCAAATGACGGGCAACCTGGGTGTTGATCCAGCCTCGGGTAACGGGGTCGGCGAAGGGTGTGCCATCGTGAAAGCGCAACTGGACGAGCCCTGGCAATCGCTGGAGCAACAAGGCGAAGTGCACTTCCAGCTCGGTCATGGCCAAATCCGCCTGAAGTGCCTGCAGGCACTCCCAAACCCTGTACAAGCCGTCAAACCAGAAAGGTGCGCAGGCCAGGCTGGCCTCAAGCTCCAGCAACAGGTCGGCGTGCTGCCCCTGGGCAAGGCGCTCCTGGAAGCGCTTGAGCTTGTCCGGCGCGGGACCCCGCAACGGCGTGACCAGCTCCGCGTCACAGTCCGGCAGACTGGTGATCGTCAACCAGGTCAACGTTCGACTCAGGCGCAGCGCGCGCAGGTCAGTGGCGTTCTGGCGCTGCCACCAGGCACACAACGGCCGGGCACTCTCCTGCAGCGTGCGCAGCAGCTTATGGGCATCCTTTTCGTTATCCACCACCGGCTCAGGTGCCAGTAGCTGAGTCGCTACATGCCTGATCTGGGCGATCACACCTGCGGTACCGCCCGGCGGGGGATCGCTCTCGGTGACCTGCTGCAACCTGTCCGACAACTGCCTGCGAATCGGCAATAACAGTGGCGCGTCTGCACAGAGATGTTCGGTCCACAGCTCATCGAGCCGGGTCAGGTGCTCGAGCATGCAGTGGAACAAGGGCCGCTGATCCTTGAATGAAAGGTGTTGCCCAAGCACCTGCTCGAGGCGCGGGACCAGCCAGCCAAAGGCGGCACCGCGGGTGCGCAGCTTGCCCGGATACACAACTGCCCAATGATGCTCACAGAGGTAGCGCAACAACCCCAGGCCCGCGAGCAGCCCCGGGAAGGATTCGCGCTGATGCAATGCCCAGGTCAACCAGACAGCGACCCGCAAGTCCTTGGACTTATGACGCAACAGCGCTTCACTTTTTTCCACGACCCACTGCCAGTCAGGCTGACTGTTACCGTGTATGGAATGCGCCTTTCCCAGTTCGACTTCAAGCGCCTCATACTCCGTAGAAAAACGCATATCAGCGCCCGCAAAACTCGCTTTCGAGTTGGGTGCCCGTGCAAGTTCCAGGTAATAATCGGAAATTCTGTCTGAATAAACCATTAAGGGCCGCGCTTTACTTTTCAGGACATGTCCAGCGAACTAATAGCAATTCAAACCCGGATTAGAACACTGTTTTAAATTCGCCTTACCGGCGGAAAGAGCACGAACCTTATCCATGAAAAAAGCAATGTTCAAGCCACGAAACGAGAGTTAAGGAATATCCTACAAAAATACAAACCGAGGTAATGCGCAGTAATTTGCACAGTAAAATCAGAAACTAACGTTACAGCAGAAGCAAACCCAACAAACAAAACCCGTATCGACATGAGCAACTAACTGCGCACCCCTGCGCAAACAAATACAACTAATTCAACCTGCAAACAGACAACCCACTTTAAAACACAAGCCCACAACACCTTAACTCGCTGTTTTTATTAACCCTTTAACTTTCCGGCACACTTCTTGATATCGAGCATTACCCGCTCGGCAGATCAGCCGATTGGGGCGACCTCATTTATCAGGCAAGGAAACCCGTCATGCCAACACCCGCGTATCTCTCCATCACCGGCACCAAGCAAGGCTTGATTACGGCAGGCACGTTCACCCAGGACTCGGTCGGCAACATTTATCAGGAAGGCCACGAGGACCAGATCCTGGTGGAAGCATTCCAGCATCAGGTGATCATTCCCCGCGACCCGCAATCCGGCCAGCCAACCGGTCAGCGCGTGCACAAACCCCTGATGATCAGCAAGGTGTTCGATAAGTCTTCGCCACTGCTGTTCAGCGCGTTGACCTCCGGGGAAATGGTCAAGTGCCGCCTGGAGTGGTACCGCACCTCTTCAGCCGGCACCCAGGAGCACTATTTCACCATCGAGTTGGAGGACGCGATCCTGGTGGACATCCAGTCACGGATGCCTAACTGCCAGGACCCGAACAACGCGCACTTCACGCACCTGGAGGACGTGTATTTCACTTACCGGAAAATCGTCTGGACCCATGAGGTGTCCGGCACCTCGGGCTCTGATGACTGGCGCAGCCCGGTAGCAGGCTAAGCACAAGCCGAAACAGATACGGCAACGCCATGGGCGGCGCCGTTTCTGCCAGGCTCTAGACCATCGCCAACGGATGCTTGCGCTTGGGCGCGCCAAATACCCGGTCGATCGCATCCAGGTCGTGCTCATCCAGCACAAGCTTTGCCGCCGCAGCATTGAGCCGCACATGCTCGGGCGTCACGGCCTTGGGGATGGCGATCACGCCGTCCTGGCGCAATACCCAGGCCAGGGAAACCTGGGCGGGTGTGACCTCGTGGCGACGGGCAATTTGTTTGAGGGTCGGGCTGGCCAGCAGCTCGCCGCCCTGGGCGATGGGACAGTAGGCCATCAAGGGCAGGTTATGTTGCTGCCACCACGGCAGCAGGTCGAATTCGATACCGCGCTCTTCGATGTTGTAGAGCACCTGATTGGTGGCGCAGGCCGGGGACGCCAGTTCCTGCAGGTCGGCCACATCAAAGTTGGACACGCCCCAACGGCCGATCTTGCCCGCCTCACGCAAGCGCTCGAAGGCTTCCACCGTTTCTTCAAGGGGATACTGCCCACGCCAATGCAGCAGATACAGGTCGATATAGTCGGTGCCCAGGCGCTGGAGACTGGCCTCACACGCACGTGGAACGCCTTTGTGGCTGGCATTGTGCGGGTACACCTTGCTCACCAGGAATACCTGGTCGCGTTTGCCGCGAATCGCCTCGCCGACGACTTCTTCGGCGCCGCCTTCGCCATACATCTCAGCGGTGTCGATCAGGGTCAGGCCCTCATCGATGCCCAATTGCAACGCGGCGACCTCGGCGCTGCGTTGGCCGGGATCCTCGCCCATGCGCCAGGTCCCCTGGCCGATGACAGGGACGGGTACGCCGGCCAGATCAATGGTACGCATGACAACCTCCTGATGAATTCGCCAATTAACAGTGTGGCACTGACTGGACAAAAGGGTTCAATCGAACGATGGTGGCACCTTTCATCCGGGCCTTAAAAAGGACGTGCAATGCTGTTTGTGGTCATGCTCGGGGGCAAACACCCTCGGGCAAAAATCGAAGTACACGACGTGGTGTTTGCCGTCGCCGACACCCTGGAAGCCGCCTACCCGCAACTGCGCGACGGCTGGTTCGGCAGCCAGAAAGGTGTGCATATCGATTCCTGGATGACGGTCGACGGCGTCGATGGCTGGAAAGTCCGGCTCAGCCCGCTGGCACCCGAAGCCGGGGCGCAACGCCTGTACTTCATCAACCTGGGCGGTTATGAATCGAACGTCTTTGGCGAAGCCCACCACTACCTGCTGGTGGTGGCCCGCACCGCCAGGGAAGCCGCAACCCAAGGCAAACGGCAGATGCTCAGCCACTGGACACAATCCCACACCGACGGCGTGCTGGACATCGACGATTGCCTGCCCATCGACCTGGTAGACGGGCGCTACATCCACCTGGAACCCGGCGCCCACCGTCCGGTCACCACGCGAAACGACTACATCGTCCTGCCCTGACCGTCTCCTACCCGAACGGGGTATGGCGCCCACCCGCTACCTGCCTGAAAGTGCAATCAGCCCCTCGGCCTGACAACAAGCACAACATCAAGGTGGGTTCGCCATGCATAAAGCCGTTATCGCCCTGTTCAGCGCTGTCTTGCTTGCCTCAACGTCCTTCAGCCAGGCCGCTGACGACCCGGGCAACACCTTGCGCATCTACAACTGGGCCGATTACATCGGGGAACACACCCTCGCCGACTTCGAAAAGGCCACCGGCATCAAGGTGATCTACGACACCTACGATTCCTACGAAACCGTGCAAGGCAAGCTGCTCTCCGGGCGTTCGGGTTATGACCTGGTGGTGCTCAACGCTTCACTGGTGCCGCTGCTGATCAAGGCCAAGGCCTTCCAGCCCCTCAACAAAGCGCTGCTGCCCGACTGGAATAACCTCGACCCGCAAGTGCTGAAAAGCCTGGAAACCCATGACCCGGGCGTGACCTATTCCGCGCCCTACACCTGGGGCAGCAATGGCGTGACCTACAACATCGACAAGATCAAGGAGCGCATGCCGGACGCGCCCATCGGCTCCCTGGCGATGATCTTCGACCCCAAGATCATTTCGCGCTTCGCCGACTGCGGCATCACTTTTATCGACTCCCCCACCGACATGATCCCGCTGGCCCTGACTTACCTGGGCCTGGACCCCAACAGTGTGGCGCCCAAAGACCTCAAGGCCGCCCAGGATGTGTTGATAGCCGTGCGGCCCTACATCCGTAAATTCGACTCCAGTGGCTTTATCAACGGCCTGGCCAACGGTGAGCTGTGCATGGCCACCACCTGGTCCGGCGATTACGCCACCTCCCAGGCCCGGGCGGCGGAAGCCGGGGCCAAGGTCAACCTGGGCTACTTCATTCCCAAGGAAGGCTCGCTGATCTGGTTCGATAACTTCTACATCCCGGCAGACGCGCCTCACGTGGCGAATGCCCACAAGTTCATCGAATTCCTCCTGCAACCCGAGGTTATCGCCGGCGTCAGCAACACCATTCACTACGCCAACAGCAACTTGGCCGCAAAGCCCCTGGTGAATGCAGACATACGCGACAACCCGGCCATCTACCCGGACGCGGCGACGATGCAGCGCCTGTTCACCCAGAAAAGCCAGTCCCAAGCCGCCGTGCGCCTGATCACCCGTACCTGGAATGCCGTGAAGACCGGCAAGTGAAACCCAGCCATTGAAGGTAAATGCCATGACTCTGCCAAATCCTGCCTTTTTCGCCCAGTTCGACCACGACCAGCTGGACGCCGCCGACAAGGCCCATTACATGCACGGCTTCCACATGTTCGACGAGCACCGCGAACAAGGCTCGCTGAACATCGCAGCCGGTGACGGCGCCTACATCTACGACACTGCCGGCAACCGCTACCTGGACGCGGTCGGCGGCATGTGGTGCACGAATATCGGCCTGGGGCGCGAGGAAATGGCCGATGCCATCGCCAACCAGGTCCGCCAACTGGCGTACTCCAACCCGTTCTGCGACATGGCCAACGTCACCGCCATTGAACTGTGCGCCAAACTCGCCAGCCTGGCTCCCGGCGACCTCGACCATGTGTTCCTGACCACCGGTGGCTCCACCGCCGTCGATACCGCCTACCGCCTGGTGCAGTTCTATCAGAACAGTCGCGGCAAGCATGAGAAGAAACACATCATCTCGCGCTTCAGCGCGTACCACGGCTCCACGTTCCTGACGATGTCCATCGGCAACAAGGCCGCCGACCGCGCGCCGGAATTCGATTTCATGAGCGACCTGTTCCACCACATCTCGTGCCCCAACTATTACCGGGCGCCTGCGGGCATGAGCGAGGCGCAGTTCCTCGACTTCCTGGTGGATGAGTTCGAAGACAAGATCCTGACCATCGGCGCCGACAAGGTGGCGGCGTTCTTTGCCGAGCCGATCATGGGCTCGGGCGGCGTGATCATCCCGCCGAAGGGTTATCACCGGCGCATGTGGGAAATCTGCCAACGTTATGACCTGCTGTACGTGGCCGATGAAGTGGTGACGTCCTTCGGCCGGCTGGGAAAATTCTTCGCCTCCCAGGAGGTGTTCGACATGCAGCCGGACATCATCACCACCGCCAAGGGCCTGACCTCCGGCTACCTGCCCCTGGGCGCGTGTATTTTCTCGGATCGCATCTGGCAAGTGATCGGCGAACCGGGCAAGGGCCGCTGCTTTACCCACGGTTTCACCTACAGCGGCCACCCGGTCAGTTGCGTGGCGGCGCTGAAGAACATCGAGATCATCGAGCGGGAAAACCTGCTGGCCCATGTCGAGGACGTCGGTGTGTACCTGGAACAGCGCCTGCAAACCCTGGCCAGCCTGCCGCTGGTGGGCGACGTGCGCTGCCAGCGCCTGATGGCCTGCATTGAGTTTGTCGCCGACAAACACACCAAGGCGCTGCTGCCCGACGCGGTGAACATCGGCGAGAAAATCCACCTGAGGGCCCAGGCCAAAGGCTTGCTGGTGCGGCCCATCGGCCACCTGAATGTGATGTCGCCACCGCTGATCATCACCCACGCCCAGGTGGATGAGGTGGTGGAGATCCTGCGCCAGTGCATCCTCGACACCGCCCAAGAGCTGCGCCAAAGCGGCGAGTATCAAGGCCGATGAACCCCGGCGCCTCGGTGCTTTTGCCGGGGCCCTGGCCGGCGGGTAGACTGGCCGGCATGAACCAGCATGCCGATCACTGCCCTGCCCCGTCTTTCCAGATGCTTGACGCCTGGAATGGCGCGTTGGCCCATGCCTTCGCCAGCGTTGACGAAGCGACCTTCCTTGAACACCTGGCCTGCGCCCTCAGCGCCCTGACCCCGATCGAATCGATGATGATCAGCCTGGAGCGCCAGGGCCAGGCGCCGCACTTGCTCTACCAGCAAGGCATCCCCCGGCCGCACTACGAAGAAATCATCAACCGCTACTTTTCCCGGGGCTACCTGCTGGACCCCTTCTGCCTCGCGGTAGACAAGGGCCTGGCCGAAGGCTTCTACCACCTGGCCCAGATTGCCCCGGACGACTTCTTCAACAGCGAGTACTACAAGACCTACTACCTGCGCAGCGGCGGCGCCCAGGAGAGCTACTACATCGTCGACCTGTGCCCCAACAGCAAGATTTCCCTGTGCATGTTCCAGGGCCTGAGTGCCGGCCAGTTCAGCGACGAACAACTGGCGCTGCAGCGAACCGCACAACCGATCGTGCGCGAACTGCTGCGCCGCTTCGGCACCACGGGCGGGCTGTGCAAGGTGCTCAGCGACGAGGCCTTCACCCAGACCCAGGTGCATCAGCAGATCGAAGCGGCGTTCATGCATTTTGGCAGCGGCGTGTTGACGGTACGCGAGCGGGAAATTGCCCACCTGATCCTGCGCGGGCACTCGGTGAAATCCACCGCGCAGGTGCTGGGCATCTCCCCGGAAACCGTGCGCATGCACCGCAAGCATCTGTACACGAAGCTTGAGATCAATTCCCAGGCGGAGCTGTTTGCGCTGTTTATCGATTGGCTGACCCACAGCGGCGTAATGGCCCGCCACACCTGACCCCCCCCCCCGGGTAGCAGCTGTCGAGCCCCAGCGAGGCTGCGTTGGGAGCGACCCGATCTCGTGCCTGGCGCAACAGCGGTGGTGCGGCTAACGCAGCCTCGCTGGGGCTCGACAGCTGCTACGGGGGGGCGCTCGTGAGGCTGCGGGTCATTCTTGGGGAACTTTGCCAGGAAATAACCACCTGAATCCGGTACGCTCAGCATTTTTACCCAAGGAGATACCCCTCATGGCCAAAGCCACCGCCCGTCACATCCTCGTTGCCACCGAAGACAAGTGCAACGAACTGAAAGCGCAAATCGAAGGCGGCGCCGACTTCGCCGAAGTTGCCAAAGCCAACTCGTCCTGCCCGTCCAGCCGTCAAGGCGGCGACCTGGGTTCGTTCGGCCCGGGCCAAATGGTCAAGGAATTCGACACCGTCGTGTTCAGCGCCCCGGTCAACACCGTGCAAGGCCCGGTGAAAACCCAGTTCGGTTATCACCTGCTGGAAGTGACCAGCCGTCAGGACTGATTCGGTCCGCGCTAATGTTTAAAACAACGGCCCGCCTTTTGGTGGGCCGTTGTGCATCCGAGACAGTGTGATGACTGGCGAGGCGTACGCGCTTAGCGTACAAATCCCTTTACCTCTTCACCCGGCGCCCAAGGCTGATAATGCGAGTCGCTTTTTCTACCCTGTTTTGCTCCACCCTGGCCCTGCTGCTGGCCAGCACCGCCGTGATCGCCGCGCCGCAATCGGCGCTGACCGTGTATGGCGAACCGGCCAAATACCAACCCGGCTTCACCCACTTCGACTACGCCAACCCCAACGCCCCCAAGGGCGGCAGCCTGCGACGCTCGGCCATCGAGATCGGGCGCTACGACCATGTGCTGCCCTATGGCGACAAAGGCATTGGCGTGAGCCAGGTCGACGGCTGGCTGTATTCGCCCCTGGCCCTGCGCTCGCTGGACGAGCCCTACACGGTCTACGGCCTGGTGGCGGAAAAGATGGAGCGGTCAGACGACGGTCTGTCCCTGCGTTTTTACCTGAACCCCAAGGCGCGCTTCGCCGATGGGCAGCCGATCACCGCCGAAGACGTGCGCTACAGTTTCAACCTGCTGATGACCCAGGGCAGCCTGCGCTACCGCACGCTGTTCGCCGACGTGAAACACGTCGAGGTCGAAGGCCCGCGCCAGGTGCGCTTCGATTTCGCAAGCAATGAAAACCGCACCCTGCCCCTGGACGTCGCCACCCTGCCGGTGTTTCCCGAGCATTGGTGGAAGACCCGCGACTTCGCCGACGGCGGCGGCTACGAGATTCCCCTCGGCAGCGGCCCCTACACCATCAGCAAGGTGGATGCCGGCAACACCATCACCTTCAAGCGCGACCCGAACTGGTGGGGCAAGGACCTGCCCATCAGCCGTGGCCTGTACAACTTCGATCACCTGAGCCTGGAATACTTCGGCGACACCGAAGTGGCGCGCCAGGTCCTGCGGGGCGGCGCCTACGACTTCAACCGCGAATTCTCCGCCACCGGCTACTCCATCGGCTACAACGGCCCGGCCCTCGATGATGGCCGCCTGCAACGTGCGCACCTGGCCAAGGAGGCGCCGCAGCCGGCCCAGGGTTACGTGTTCAACGTGCAAAAACCGATGTTCAAGGACCGCCGCGTGCGCCAGGCCCTGGCGATGCTGTGGGACTTCGAGTGGGCCAACCGGCAGATGATGCGCAACATGTACATCCGCCAGCAGAGCTTTTTCTCCAACAGCCCGCTGGCGGCGACCCAACTGCCGGACGCCCAGGAGCTGGCGATCCTGGAACCCCTGCGCGGGCAGATTCCCGACGAAGTCTTCACCCAGGTATTCAAGGCCCCCACCACCGACGGCACCGGGATGATCCGCGACAAGCAGCTGCAAGCCCTGGCGCTACTGGAGCAGGCCGGCTGGAAGCCTGACGGTGACAAGCTGGTGAATGCCGAGGGCGAGCCGCTGGAGTTCACCTTCCTCAACGCCCAGAACGGCCTTGAGCGCCTGTTGTTGCCGTACAAGCGCAACCTGGCGCAGATCGGCATCACCCTCAACATCCGGCGTATCGACTCCTCGCAATACGTCAACCGCCTGATGACCCGGGACTACGACATGATCGTCACCGGCTTCCCGGTCACCACCTCGCCGGGGATGGAGCTGTACAACTACTTCGGTTCCGCCGCAGCGTTTGATACCGGCGCCAACAACTACATGGTGCTCAAGGACCCGGCCGTCGACAGCCTGATCAACGGCCTGGTGAAGGCCAACACCCAGTCGCAGATGCTCAGTTACGCCCATGCCCTGGACCGCGTGCTGCAATGGAATTACCTGTGGATTCCCAACTACTACCCGCCCGGCACTTCCGCCGCGTGGTGGAACCGTTTCGGCCGCCCGGCCGTAGAGGCCAAGACCGATGAAGCCCTGGAAACCTGGTGGGAAATCAGCCCCACGCCGTTGACCAATGAACAGATGAAAGCCGAACTGACCAAACGCCCGGGAGCCCGCTGATGTTTGCCTATATCGTGCGGCGCTTGCTGCTGATCATTCCCACCCTGGTGATTATCCTGCTGGTGAACTTCGTCATCGTCCAGGCCGCGCCCGGCGGGCCGGTGGAACAAGCCATCGCCCACCTCCAGGGGATTGGCGGCGGCGGCATCGGTACGGGCGGCGGTGATGGTGCCGCCGTCGGCTCACGGGCCAGTCGTGGCCTGGACCCGAAACTGATCCAGGAAATCGAAAAACAATACGGCTTCGACAAATCCGCCCCGGAACGCCTGTGGCTGATGCTCAAGAGCTACGCCCAACTGGATTTCGGCAACAGCTTCTTCCGTGGCAAAAGTGTGATCGACCTGATCCTGGAAAAGATGCCGGTGACCATTTCCCTCGGGCTGTGGGCCACCTTGATCACCTACCTGGTGTCGATCCCCCTGGGGATACGCAAGGCGGTGCGTCATGGCAGCAGTTTTGATGTGTGGAGCAGCACCGCGATCGTGATTGGCTATGCGATGCCGGCATTCCTGTTTGCGATGTTCCTGATCGTGGTATTCGCCGGCGGCACCTCGCTGAACTGGTTCCCGGTGCGCGGGCTGGTCTCGGAAAACTTCGACCAGTTGAGCACCGTCGGCAAGATCGCCGACTACTTCTGGCACCTGGTGTTGCCGGTCAGCGCCCTGGTGATCGGCGGTTTCGCCACCTTGACCATTCTCACCAAAAACTCGTTCCTCAATGAAATCACCCGCCAATACGTGGTCACCGCCCGAGCCAAAGGCTTGAGCGAGCGCCGGGTGCTGTACGGGCATGTGTTTCGCAACGCCATGCTGCTGGTGATCTCGGGGATTCCCCAAGCGTTTATCGCGGTGTTCTTTGCCGGTTCGCTGCTGATCGAGGTGATTTTCTCCCTCGATGGCCTCGGCCGCATGAGCTACGAAGCCGCAGTTTCACGGGACTACCCGGTGGTATTCGGTTCGTTGTTTATCTTCACGTTGTTTGGCCTCTTGATAAAACTCATCGGTGACCTCTGCTACACCCTGGTGGACCCGCGTATCGACTTCGCCGCGAGGAACGCCTGATGCTCAAGCTTTCTCCCGTGGCCCGTCGACGCTTTGAACGCTTCAAGAAAAACCGACGCGGCTGGTGGTCGCTGTGGCTGTTTATCGGCCTGTTTATCCTGACCCTCGGCGGCGAGTTGATCGCCAACGACAAACCCTTGGTGCTCAGCTACCAGAACGAACTGTATTTCCCGGTGTTCAAGCGCTACACCGAGCAGGAGTTCGGCGGGCAACTGCCGTTCCAGGCGGATTACCGCAGTGAGTACGTGCAGAACCTGATCAAGAAGGACGGCGGATGGATGCTGTTCCCGCCGATCCCGTTCAGCGACGACACGCCCAACTATGAACTGACCCGCCCTGCCCCCAGCCCGCCCTCGAGCGTGAACTGGCTGGGCACCGACGACCAGTCCCGCGACGTGCTGGCGCGGGTGATCTTCGGCGCACGGGTGTCGATCCTGTTTGCCCTGGCCCTCACCGCCATCAGCGCCGCCATCGGCATCGCCGCCGGGGCCTTGCAGGGTTACTACGGAGGCTGGGTCGACTTGCTCGGGCAACGCATCCTGGAGGTGTGGTCCGGGCTGCCGGTGCTGTATTTGCTGATCATCCTGTCGGGGTTTGTCGAGCCGAATTTCTGGTGGTTGCTGGGGATCATGGCGCTGTTTTCGTGGCTGGCCCTGGTGGACGTGGTGCGCGCCGAGTTCCTGCGGGGGCGCAACCTGGAGTACGTCAAGGCTGCGCGGGCGCTGGGCCTGGGGGACGGCAAGATCATCCGCCGGCATATCCTGCCGAACGCGATGACCGCCACCCTGAGCTACTTGCCGTTCATTTTGACCGGGGCGATTTCCACCTTGAGCGCCCTGGATTTCCTTGGCTTCGGCATGCCCACCGGCAGCGCGTCACTGGGGGAACTGATCGCCCAGGGCAAGCAAAACCTGCAGGCGCCGTGGCTGGGGCTGACCGCGTTTTTCACCCTGGCGCTGATCCTGTCGTTGCTGGTGTTTATCGGCGAGGCGTTGCGTGACGCCTTCGACCCACGCTCATGAAGGGCTTTGAGATGACTGAAAACCTGATCGAGATTCGCGATCTGAGCGTCGCCTTCAATGGCCAGGCCGTGGTGCGCAAACTGTGCCTCGACGTGCGCCCCGGCGAATGCCTGGCGCTGGTGGGCGAGTCGGGTTCGGGCAAATCGGTGACCGCCCATTCGATCCTGCAACTGCTGCCCGAGGCCGGCACCGAAACCACCGGCTCGGTGCGCTATCGCGGCCAGGAACTGCTCGGCGCCTCCCCCGCCACCCTGCAAAAACTGCGGGGCAACCGGATTGCGATGATCTTCCAGGAGCCGATGACCTCCCTCAATCCGCTGCACAGCATCGAGAAGCAGATCGGCGAAACCCTGCTGCTGCACAAGGGCCTGGGCGGCAAACAAGCCCAGGCGCGGATCCTTGAATTGCTGGAACTGGTGGGCATCCAGAAGCCCCGGGAACGCCTCAAGGCCTACCCTCATCAACTCTCCGGCGGCCAGCGCCAGCGGGTGATGATCGCCATGGCCCTGGCCTGCGAGCCGGAACTGTTGATTGCCGACGAACCCACCACCGCGCTGGATGTGACGGTGCAGCGCAAGATCCTGCTGCTGCTCAAGTCCCTGCAACAACGCCTGGGCATGTCGCTGCTGCTGATCAGCCACGACCTCAACCTGGTGCGCAGCATTGCCCAACGGGTGTGCGTGATGAAGGCCGGGGAGATTGTCGAGCAAGCCGAATGCGAGACCCTGTTCTGCGCCCCGCAGCACCCTTACAGCCGCCTGCTGCTGGATGCCGAGCCGGCAGGCATCGTCTTGAATCACGAGGTTCGCGAGACGGTGCTGCAGGTGGATGACCTGAGCGTGCAGTTCCCGCTGGGCGGCGGGCTGTTCCGGCGCAAACAGTACCTGCAGGCGGTGGACGGCATCAGCCTGACGGTGCAGCGCGGCAAGACGCTGGGGATTGTCGGCGAGTCCGGCTCGGGCAAGTCCACCCTGGGCCAGGCGATCTTGCGCCTGCTGGATGCCAGCGGCGCGATTCGCTTCCAGGGCGAAGCGCTCGAGGGCCTGACGCAAAAGCAGATGCAGCCGTGGCGCAAGCAGATGCAGGTGGTGTTCCAGGACCCGTTCGGCAGCCTCAGCCCGCGGATGTCGGTGGCGCAGATCATCAGCGAAGGCCTGGAAGTGCATGCCCCGTGCAGCCTCAAGGACCGCGAAGCCCAAGTGATCCGCGTGCTGGAGGATGTGGGCCTGGATCCCGCCAGCCGCCATCGCTACCCCCACGAATTCTCCGGCGGCCAGCGTCAGCGCATCGCCATCGCCCGCGCCCTGGTGCTCAAGCCGGCGCTGATCCTGCTGGACGAGCCCACCTCGGCGCTGGACCGTACCGTGCAGAAACAGGTAGTCTCCCTGCTGCTTGAGCTACAGGAAAAGTACGGCCTGACCTACCTGTTTATCAGCCATGACCTGGCCGTGGTGCGGGCCCTGGCCCACGACATGATCGTGATCAAGGACGGCAAGGTGGTGGAACGCGGGCCGAGCGATGAAGTGTTTGCCGCGCCTCAACACCCCTACACCCGGGAACTGCTGGCCGCAGCGCACATCCCCCTGTAGGAGCCGGCTTGCCGGCGATGGCGTCCTCAAGATTGCCATCGCCGGCAAGCCGGCTCCTGCAGGGGCATATTCTCATCATTATTTTTAGCGGTCCCGCCCATGAACAACAGCGAAAGCCTCAAGGACTACCAGCACGTTCGCGGCCTGGCGATCCAGTCGTTGTTCGAGATCATCGAGCAGTCCAGCGAAGGCACGGTGATTGTCGACGGCGACGCGAATATCGTCTGGATGAACGAGCGCTACGCCAAGCGCTTCGGCCTGAAAAGCGCCGACGAAGCCATCGGCCAACCCTGCGAGCAGGTGATTTCCAACAGCCTGCTGCGCCAGGTGGTGCGCAATGACCAGCCGATTCTGCTGGATATCCAGGACACCCCCAAGGGCCCGCTGGTGGTGATGCGCCTGCCGATCCACGACGATGGGGGCAAGGTGATCGGCGCCATCGGGTTTGCGCTGTTTGATGAGCTGCGCAACCTGTCGCCGCTGATCGAGCGCTACCTGAGCATGCAGCAGGAACTGGCCTCTACCCGTTCGCTGCTGAGGTCGCGGCAGAGCAAGTACAACTTCGCGCACTTTATCGGCACCAGCGCGGCCAGCCTGGAAGTCAAACGCCGGGCACGGCGCAGTGCGAGCGCGGAGTCGCCAGTGTTGCTGCTGGGGGAAACCGGTACCGGCAAGGAATTGCTGGCCCAGGCGATTCACGGTGCATCGCCCCGGGCGCACAAGGCGTTTGTGAGCATCAACAGCGCGGCGATTCCCCACGACCTGCTGGAAGCAGAATTCTTCGGTACCGCGCCGGGCGCGTTTACCGGGGCCGACCGCAAGGGTCGTCCCGGCAAGCTGCAAATCGCCCAGGGCGGCACGCTGTTTCTCGATGAGATCGGCGACATGCCCCTGCCGCTGCAAAGCAAGCTGCTGCGGGTGTTGCAGGAGAAAGAGTTCGAGCCGGTGGGCTCCAACGAGATGATCCACAGTGATGTGCGGGTGATTGCCGCCACGTCGATGGATCTTGAAGCGGCGATCAAGCGCGGCGAGTTTCGGGCAGACCTGTATTACCGGCTGAATGTGCTGCCGATCCAGGTGCCGCCGTTGCGCGCCCGGCTGGATGATTTGCCGGCGTTGAGTGAAGCGATTCTGGAGGAGTTGCGCAGCCAGCATGAGCTGGACCGCGAGGCCTTGGCGTTGTTGGCACAGCATGCGTGGCCGGGCAATATCCGCGAGCTGCGCAATGTGCTGGAGCGGGCGGCGTTGTTGAGTGACGACCTGGTGCTGGATGCCAGTGAAATTCGCGCAGCCATTGGTACGTTCAGTCCGGTGGAGCACAGTTCGGTAGAGACCGTTGAGGGCGAGAGTTTCAGTGCGGCCCGGGAGCGGTTTGATCGGCAGGTGATTGGGGCGGCGTTGAAGCAGTGTGAGGGGAATGTGGTGGAGGCGGCGAAGCGGCTGGGGCTCGGCCGGTCGACCTTGTACAAGAAGATGGTTGCTCTGGGTATCGCCTAGTCTCAAAAAAGAGACACAAATCTCATATCAAAGACAATCTACTGTGGGAGCTGGCTTGCCTGCGATAGCGGTGGGTCAGCCAACACATTCATCAACTGACAAACCGCCATCGCAGGCAAGCCAGCTCCCACATTTGATCACCGTCAGTCTCAAGTCAGAGACAAACTTCAGAACCCAAAACTCAAAAAACAATATTATCTATATATTTCAACAAGTTAAGTACTTGGCACACATCTCGCTATAGCCCCTCCCCACAGCCTCACCCCCACAAAAATAACAATCAGATGGAGACACACCATGAGTGTGATCATTGCCCTCGCAGCCCTGGCGTTGCTGATGCTGGCCGCCTACCGTGGCTACAGCGTCATCCTGTTTGCCCCCATCGCCGCCCTCGGCGCCGTGCTGCTCACCGACCCGTCCGCCGTCGCCCCTGCCTTCACCGGGGTGTTCATGGAGAAAATGGTCGGCTTCCTCAAACTGTATTTCCCGGTGTTCCTGCTCGGCGCGGTGTTCGGCAAGCTGATCGAGATCTCCGGCTTCTCGCGCTCCATCGTCGCCGCCGCCATCCGCTTGCTTGGCACCCGCCAGGCGATGCTGGTGATCGTGCTGGTGTGCGCCCTGCTGACCTACGGCGGCGTGTCGCTGTTCGTCGTAGTGTTCGCGGTGTACCCGTTTGCCGCCGAGATGTTCCGCCAAAGCAATATCCCCAAGCGCCTGTTGCCGGCGACCATCGCCCTCGGTGCGTTCTCGTTCACCATGGACGCTCTGCCCGGCACGCCGCAGATCCAGAACATCATCCCCAGCACCTTCTTCAACACCACCGCCTGGGCCGCGCCGTGGTTGGGGCTGATCGGCACGATCTTCGTGTTCTGCGTCGGCATGCTGTACCTGGCCCGCCAGCGCAACAAGGCCCAGCGCGCCGGTGAAGGCTATGGCACCAACCTGCGCAACGAGCCGGAAACCGCCGAAGATATCCAGCTGCCCAACCCGTGGATCGCCCTGTCGCCGCTGTTGCTGGTGGGCATCATGAACCTGCTGTTCACCCACTGGATTCCGCTGTGGTACGGCAAGACCCACACCCTCAGCCTGCCGGGCATGAGCGCGCCGGTGCAGACCGAAGTCGCCAAGCTCACAGCGATCTGGGCGGTGCAGGCGGCCTTGCTGGTGGGGATCATCGTGGTGCTGGTGTTCGGCTTCTCGGCGATTCGCAGCAAGCTTGCCGAAGGCAGCAAGAGCGCGGTCAGCGGTGCACTGCTGGCGGCGATGAACACTGCGTCGGAATACGGCTTTGGGGCGGTGATCGCCTCGTTGCCGGGCTTTCTGGTACTGGCCGACTGGCTCAAGGGCATCCCCAACCCGCTGGTCAACGAAGCGATTACCGTGACCCTGCTGGCCGGTATCACCGGTTCCGCTTCGGGCGGCATGAGCATCGCGCTGGCAGCCATGTCGGAGAGCTTTATTTCAGCGGCCCATGCGGCCAATATCCCCCTTGAAGTACTGCACCGGGTCGCGGCCATGGCCAGTGGCGGCATGGACACCCTGCCCCACAACGGCGCCGTGATCACGCTGCTGGCGGTCACCGGGCTGACCCACCGCGAAGCCTATAAAGATATTTTCGGCATCACGATCATCAAGACCCTCGCGGTGTTCGTGGTGATTGGTACTTTCTACGCCACCGGCATTGTGTGAGGTTGATATGACGACATTGAACGGCAAGACCGCCCTGGTCACCGGTTCCACCAGCGGCATCGGCCTGGGCATCGCCCTGAGCCTGGCCAAGGCCGGCGCCAACCTGATCCTCAACGGCTTCGGCGACGCCAGCGCGGTGATCGCCCAGGTGCAGGCCTTCGGCGGCAAGGTCGGGCATCACCCGGCCGACGTCAGCGACCCGGCACAGATCGCCGAGATGATCGCCTACGCCGAGCGCGAGTTTGGTGGCGTGGACATCCTGGTGAACAACGCCGGGATCCAGCATGTGGCGCCGGTGGATGAGTTCCCGGTGGAGCGCTGGGATTCGATCATTGCGATCAACCTGTCTTCGGTGTTCCACAGCACCCGCCTGAGCTTGCCGGGCATGAAGGCCAGGGGCTGGGGGCGGATCGTGAATATCGCTTCGGTGCATGGGCTGGTGGGGTCGGTGGGCAAGGCGGCTTACGTCGCTGCCAAGCACGGGGTGATCGGGTTGACCAAGGTGGTGGGGCTGGAAACCGCCCAGAGTAATGTCACCTGCAACGCGATCTGCCCGGGGTGGGTGTTGACGCCGCTGGTGCAGAAGCAGATTGATGATCGCATTGCGACCGGGGTGGACCCGCAACAGGCGCAGCATGACTTGCTGGCGGAGAAGCAGCCGTCGCTGGAATTCGTGACGCCGCCGCAACTGGGGGAACTGGTGCTGTTCCTGTGCAGCGAAGCCGGCAGCCAGGTGCGCGGCGCGGCGTGGAATATCGACGGCGGCTGGCTGGCCCAGTAAACGACGACCCCCAAGACACCGGAGATCAAATGTGGGAGCTGGCTTGCCTGCGATAGCGGTGAGTCAGCTTGCATCACTGGCACCTGACACACCGCTATCGCAGGCAAGCCAGCTCCCACATTTTTGACCTGTGTTGTTTGGCAGATTTGACACAAGAACAAGAGATTTCCTTATGTCCGAAATACTCTGGCAACCCTCCCCCGAACGCATCCACGCCACCCGGATGGACCAGTTCCGGCGCTTCATCAATGATCGCCACGCCTTGCAGATCAGCGATTACCCGGCCCTGCACCAATGGAGCATCGACCAGCGCCCGGACTTCTGGCGGGCGATTGTCGAGTTCTTCGACGTGCAATTCCGCACACCGCCCAGCGCAGTGCTGATTGAAGACGCCGAGATGCCCAGCGCCCAGTGGTTTCCCGGCGCTACCCTGAACTTTGCCGAACACTTGCTGCGCCGCCGCGATGATCACCCCGCCGTGGTCGCCATTGGCGAAGACGGCCAGCGCGAACAACTGACCTACGCCGAACTCGCCCACCACGTCGCCGGCCTGCAACGCAGCCTGCGGGCCGCCGGGGTGGGCGTGGGTGATCGGGTGGCCGCGTGCATGCCCAACACCTGGCAAACCCTGGTGGGCATGCTCGCCACCACCAGCCTTGGAGCGATCTGGTCATGCTCCTCGCCGGATTTCGGTACCCAGGGCGTGATCGACCGCTTCGGCCAGATCGAACCCAAGGTGCTGATCACCTGCGCCGGCTACCGCTATGCCGGCAAGGTCATTGACCAGAGCAGCAAGCTCAATGAAATCCTCGAGCGGCTGCCGTCCCTGCAACAACTGATCATCGTGCCGTACGCCCGCCCGCAAGCGCGCCCCGAGGACTATCAAACCCAAGCCAGCGTCGCACTCTGGGACGACTTCTACACCCCCGGCGGTGAGCCCGACTTCGTCGCCGTACCTTTCGACCACCCGCTGTACATCCTGTATTCCAGCGGCACCACCGGCGTGCCCAAGTGCATCATCCATGGCACCGGCGGCGTGCTGCTCACCCACCTCAAGGAACACGGCCTGCACGCCGACCTGTCCCGCAACGACTGCCTGTTCTACTACACCACCTGCGGCTGGATGATGTGGAACTGGCTGGTGTCGGTGCTGGCCATCGGCGCCACGGCGGTGCTGTATGACGGCTCGCCGTTTCACCCGGGGCCGGAACGCCTGATGGACCTGATCGATCAGGAGAAAATCAGCGTATTCGGCACCAGCCCGAAATTCCTCGCGACCCTGGAAAAAGCCGGGCTGCAACCGCGCCTGAGCCATGACCTGGGCAGCCTCAAGGGTTTGATCTCCACCGGCTCGCCGCTGTCGCCCCAGAGCTACGATTACGTGTACCGCGAGATCAAGCCCGAGCTGTGCCTGTCGTCGATGTCGGGCGGCACCGACATCGTCTCCTGCTTTGTGATCGGCAACCCGGTGCTGCCGGTGCGCCGTGGCGAGATGCAGTGCAAGAGCCTGGCGATGGCCATCGAAGTGTGGGACGACCAGGGCCGCCCGCTGGTGGGCGAAAAAGGCGAGCTGGTGTGCACCCGACACTTCCCGGCGATGCCCATCGGCCTGTGGAATGACCCGCATCAGGAAAAGCTGCGGGCCTCGTATTTCAGCCAGTTCCCCGGCGTATGGGCCCAGGGCGACTACGCCGAACAACGGCCCAATGGCAGCCTGCTGATCCACGGCCGTTCAGACGCGGTGCTCAACCCCGGCGGCGTGCGCATCGGTACCGCAGAGATTTATCGCCAGGTGGAAAAGGTGCCCCAGGTCCTGGAAAGCCTGGCCATCGGCCAACGCTGGCAGGACGATGTGCGAGTGGTGCTGTTTGTGCGGCTCAACGACGGCATCGAACTGGATGACGCCCTGGAGCAGCAGATCCGCCAGGTGATCCGCGCCAACACCACGCCGCGCCATGTGCCGGCGAAGATCCTCGCGGTGACGGACATCCCGCGCACCATCAGCGGCAAGATCGTCGAACTGGCGGTGCGCAACGTGGTGCACGGCGAGCCGGTCAAGAACACCGATGCCCTGGCCAACCCCGAAGCCCTGGAGCAATTTCGCGACCGTCGGGAGCTGGCAGAAAGATGAAACGTTTTAGCCCTTAGGCACTCATTTGAAGACAAACCCCTCAAGCATGCTATTTTTCGGGGGTGGAAAGCCGTTCCCCACTCACGGGATAATCGGATTTTGTCATTCTTCAAGCGTTACGCGCAGGGCATCTACATGAACGTATCACCCACCGGCAGCGAGGCCGCGGCACTGATTGCGCGGCTGGACTGGGCACGAAGCCCCCTCGGTGACGCCATTGATTGGCCGCAAAGCCTCCGTACAGCCGTCGACATCGTGATCCATTCACCCATGCCGATGCTGTTGCTGTGGGGCGCCGAACTCACCCAGATCTACAACGACGGCTTCGCGATGCTGGCCGGCAACAAGCACCCTGCCGCCTTCGGCCAGCCCGCCGACCTGATCTGGCCGGAACTCAAGCCATTCACCGACCCGATCTACAGCGCCGTCCTCACCGGCCAGGTGCGCACCTTCACCGAGCAGCGATTTGTCCTGCAGCGCAACCACCGCGACACCGAGATCTGGCTCGACCTGACCTACAGTCCCATCCGGGACGAACGTGGCGAGGTCGCCGGGATCCTGATCACCGCCATCGAAACCAACGAACGCCGGCGCATCGCCCTGGAACTGCAGCAGCGCACCGAAAACAGCCTCAAGGCCCAGCGCAACACCGAGCAGCGCCTGCAACTGGCCCTGGCCGCCACCGACGCCGTGGGCACCTGGGACTGGGACATCGGCGAAGACCGGTTTATCGCCGACGCGCATTTTGCCCAGTTGCACGGCGTTGATCCCTGCGATGCCGGCCTGCTGCCCATCAGCGACTACCTGCAAGGCGTGCACCCCGAAGACCGCGGCATGGTGGCCCGCAGCATCAAGCACTGCATCACCCACGGCACCGAATACGCCGAGGAATACCGCCTGCTGCAAGCCGATGGCGAAGTGCGCTGGGTGTTCGCCCGGGGCCGCTGCTACAAGGACCATCATGGCCGCCCGGCGCGCTTTCTCGGCGCGGCCCTCGACCTGACCGAACGCAAGCACACCGAGCAGGCCCTGCGCCAAAGCCAGACCGAGCTGCAGTTGATCATCAACGCCATGCCGGTGCTGATCGGCTATGTCGACCATGAGCAGCGTTTTCGCCTGAACAACAGCGCCTACCTGGACTGGTACGGCATGACCCCGCAGGAGCTGTATGGCAAGTCCATCCGCGAGGTGCTGGGGGATGAAGTCTATGCCGGGCGCGTCGACAAAATCGAAGCGGCGCTCAAGGGCAAGGCCTGCAGCTTTGTCACCGTCACGCCGCACCATGACGGGCGGCCGCGCCACGCGCTGATGAAGTACCTGCCGCGGTTCAGTGCCGACGGTTCGGTCAACGGCTTCTACATTTTTGTGATCGACGAGACCGAGCGCAAACTCACCGAAGAAGCGCTGCGTCACCTCAATGAGAACCTCGAAGAGCGCGTCAGCCAGCGCACCCAGGCCCTGGCCGAAGCCAACCAGCGCCTGCAAAACGAGATGTTCGAACGCGAGCGCGCCGAAGACGCCCTGCGCCATGCCCAGAAAATGGAAGCGGTCGGCCAGCTCACCGGCGGCATCGCCCATGACTTCAACAACATGCTCACCGGGATCATCGGCAGCCTGGACCTGATGCAACGCTACATCGCCGCCGGGCGCAGCGACGAGATCGGCCGATTCACCGACGCCGCCGTGTCCTCGGCCCATCGCGCCGCCGCACTGACCCATCGCTTGCTGGCCTTCTCCCGGCGCCAGTCGCTGGACCGCAAGCCGGTGGACCCGAATCAGTTGGTGGCGTCCCTGGAAGACCTGTTCCGCCGCACCAAGGGCGCGCACATCGAACTCAAGGTGAACCTGGGCGCCGACGTGTGGCCGGTGAACACCGACGCCAGCCAGCTGGAAAACGCCCTGCTCAACCTGGTGATCAACGCCCGGGATGCGATGCCCGACGGCGGGCAACTGTGCATCGAGACCGCCAACAGCTACCTCGACGGCACGGATATCACCACGCTGGAGCCAGTCAAGGCCGGCGACTACGTGATGCTCGGCGTGAGCGACAACGGCGCCGGCATGACCGCGAAGATCCTCGCCAAGGCCTTCGACCCGTTCTTCACCACCAAGCCCATCGGCCAGGGCACGGGCCTTGGGTTGTCGATGATCTACGGGTTTGCCCAGCAATCCGGTGGCCACGTCACCATTGAAAGTGAACCAGGCCAAGGCACTTGCGTACGCCTGTATTTGCCGCGCCTGCATGGCACGGCGCTGGAACGGAGCGTGCCCGCCAGCCAGGGCGAAGCCCCGGTGGCGCTGGCGGGCGAAGCAGTGGTGGTGGTCGAGGATGACCCGGCGGTGCGCATGCTGGTGGTGAATGTACTGGATGAACTCGGCTACACCGCGCACCAGGCCGCCGATGCACGGGCGGCGCTGCCGTTGCTGGAGTCTGATTTGCGGGTGGACTTGCTGGTGACCGATGTGGGCTTGCCGGGGATGAATGGCCGGCAGTTGGCGGAGATCGCCCGGCAACACCGGCCGGAACTCAAGGTGCTGTTCATGACCGGTTATGCCGAGAAAGCCGCCGAACGCCAAGGGTTCCTGGAGGCAGGCATGGACATGGTAGCCAAGCCGTTTTCGATAGACCTTCTGGCTAACAAAATCCGCAGCATGATCAGCTCAGAGGCCTGACTTCAGGCATAATCGCGCGCCGTTTCACATCAGGACCGATCAATGAAAGCCCAAGCCCGTCACATTCTGGTGAAAACCAGCGAGGAAGCCGAACAGCTCAAGCAGCGTATTGCCAAGGGCGAAGCGTTTGATGTGCTGGCCAAGAAGTACTCCACCTGCCCGTCTGCCAAGCGCGGCGGTGATTTGGGTGAAGTGCGGCCGGGGCAGATGGTGGGGGTGATTGATGCGGTGATCTTCAAGAAGCCGGTGAAGGTGGTTCATGGGCCGATCAAGAGCAAGTTCGGGTATCACCTGGTGCAGGTGTTTTACCGAGATTGAGGGGTTGGCTTTAGGCCGCCATCGCAGGCAAGCCAGCTCCCACAGTTGACCGAGTTCTCTCTCAAGAATACGGTCAACTGTGGGAGCCGGGCTTGCCCGCGATCCGCCGCAGGCGGCCAAACACCTCAATCTCGGGGAATCAGTGCACCGGGTACTTGAATGACCCGGCTCGCCAGGCGATGCCCGGCCAGTGCGGCCTCTTGCGGGGAACCACCTTTGAGCCGACTGGCCAGGTACGCCGCGCTGAACGAATCCCCCGCCGCGGTGGTGTCGACCACCTTCTCCACCACCAGCGCCGGCGCCTCGAATCGCTCACCTTCGCAGCGAATCAAACACGCATCCGCGCCACGCTTGAGCACCACTTCGGCAATCGTCGGGTATGCCGCAAACACCTGTTCGCTGTCCTCATAACCAAACAACGCGCGCTCGTCATCTTCGGTCAGCAAGGCGATATCCACCTCGGCCAATACCGTGTGATATGCCGCGCGCGCGGCTTCCAGACTGGCCCACAAACGGGGTCGGTAGTTGTTGTCGAACACCACCTTGCCGCCGCGCTTACGGGTTTCGATCAGGGTTTTCAGCAACCGCTCACGGCCCACTTCTCCCAATACCGCCAGGGTGATGCCGCTGAAATACACCACGTCGTAGGTCGGCAGTGCTGCCAGGATCGGCTCGGCCGCCGGTGTGGTGAAGCAGTCGCGTACCGCCGCTTCGTTGCGCCAGTAGAGGAATTTGCGTTCGCCCCTGGCATCGGTCTGGATGCAGTACAAGCCCGGCAGACGTCCGGGCAGGCGCTGGACCATGCCCAGGCCCAGGCCTTCTTCAGCCCAGTGCTTGCACATGGCGTCGCTGAAGCTGTCATCGCCCAGGGCGGTGACGTAGTCGACGGTGCTGGGCTCGCCCAGTTCGCGGCGCAGGTAGACGGCGGCGTTCAGGGTGTCGCCGCCGAAGCTTTGTTGCAGGCTGCCATCGGCGCGGTGTTGGAGTTCGATCATGCATTCGCCGATGAGGGCGATGCGGGGTTTTGTGTTCATGGCTGGGGATTCTCGGGGGTGCTTGAGGGCCTCATCGCGGGCAAGCCCGGCTCCCACAGTTGACCGGGTTGTACCTGAAGGAACACGGTCAATGTGGGAGCTGGCTTGCCTGCGATGGGCGCGACTCGGTCTAGAAGCAGGTATGCAGGCTTTCGATCACTTGCAGTTGCTCATCCACCAAATTACCCACTTGCCACTTGTCGAACGTCAGGCACGGGTGGGAAGTACCAAAGGAGATGATGTCGCCGATACGCAACTCAACCCCCGGCGCCACCACCATGAACGCATGCTGGTCCATCACGGCGGTGACCTTGCACGCGCTCACGTCATCACCCACCGCCGGCAGCACGCCGGCCTTGTAGCGTTTGAGCGGCACCGGCAGGCCGGCGTCGTAGGCCACATCACGCTTGCCGAGGGCGATCACGGCAAAGCCCGGCTCCGGCAAGGATTGCACATGGGCCCAGACTTCCAGCGCCGGGCGCAGTCCTTCGTTGAGGTCGTTGCGACGGTCGAGTACGCAGCACTGCGCTTCTTTGTAGATGCCGTGGTCGTGGGCCACGTAGCTGCCCGGGCGCAATACGCTGAGGAAGCGGCCGGCGGCATTCTGGGCTTCGAAGGATTCGGCGATCAGGTCGTACCAGGCCGAGCCCGAGGCAGTGATGATGGGCTTGCCGAGGTCGAACGCGCCGCTGTTTTGCAGGTCGACGGCCAGGCGCACCAGGGACGCGGCGAAGTCGCGGATGCCGCTGATGGCGTGTTCGCCGTGGATCACCCCTTCGTAGCCTTCAATGCCGGTGAGGGCCAGCGCAGGCTGGGCCTTGATCGCCTTGGCCAGGTCGAGCACCTGCTGTTCAGTGCGGCAACCGCAACGCCCGCCGACCACACCGTATTCGATCATCACGTTCAAGCGCAGGCCGCGGGCGGCGAAGAATGCACCCAGGTCGGCGACGTTGTCCGGGTGGTCGACCATGCAGTGGAAGTCGAATTCCGGGTCGGCCAGCAGGTCGGCGATCAACGCCATGTTCGGTGCGCCCACCAGTTGGTTGGCCATCAATACCCGGCGAACACCACCGGCATACGCAGCGCGGGTCTGCACGGCGTTGGCCAGGGTGATGCCCCAGGCGCCCTGCTCGATCTGCCGCTGGAACAGCGCTGGCATCATGCTGGTCTTGCCGTGGGGCGCCAGTTGCGCGCCGCTGTTGCTGACGAAGTCCTGCATCCAGCGGATGTTGTGTTCCAGGGCATCGCGGTGCAGCACCAGGGCCGGCAGGCTGACGTCACGGACCAGATGTGCACCGACTTCGGCGGCGCCTTTTTCAACGGCATTGAAGGCAGACATAAGGGTTTCCTATTCGTTGATGCGACGGGCCAGGTTGTTCGCGCTGTCGATCAGCACCCGGCGATAGTCGTTGTAGTGTGTGATGGCATCGGCCCGTGGGGCGACGATGCACAGGGTCGCAATGCTGATGCCTTGGGCGTCCCGCACCGGGGCGGCAAAGCAATGGGTAAAGGTGTCGGCGACGCTGTCGAAGGAGAAGAATCCGTCGAGGGTGGCCTGGCGGATTTGCCCGAGGAAGGTTTCCAGGGGCAGGCGCTGACCGTCCGGGAGGATGAAGTCGTCGTAGTCGATCAGGTCGATGATTTGCTGGTCGCTCAGGTGGCCCAGCAGCAGGCGGCCGGAGGCGGTCCAGGGGATTGGGGCGTTTTCGCCGATGTCTGAGGAGATGCGGAAATGCCGCTCGCCTTCGCGCATCAGGGCCACGGTGTATTTGCGGCCATTGAGCAGGCACATCTGGGCGGTTTCGTGGGTCTGGCTGACGATTTCCTGCAGGGCGTGGTCGGCTTCGCGGGTCAGGTCGAAGTGACGCAGGTGGGCCTGGCCGAGGAAGTACAGTTGGCGGCCGAGGTAGACGTGACCGTCCTTGCCGACGGTTTCGAGGATGCGCCGTTCCAGCAGCGAGGCCACCAGCTCGTAGACCGTGGACTTGGGGCTGCCGATGCCGCTGGCGATATCATTCGGGCGCAGGGGCTGGCCGATTTCCTTGAGGAAATCGAGGATATCGAATGCCCGGTCGAGGCCTTTGGCGCGGCGTTTGATGGTGTCTTCGGTCATGGCAGTTTCGGGTCCCGTCAAAGGCTTAAAATCGCAGCAGATAAGTTCTCTGTGGCGAGGGAGCTTGCTCCCGCTGGGCTGCGTAGCGGCCCCAAAAAACGGGAGCGCTTCGCACTCCAGCGGGAGCAAGCTCCCTCGCCACAACGAGTTTCATCACTGCAAGTTGCGGTCGGGCATTTAGCCCTTTTTCTTGTAGGCCACGCAATCAATCTCAACCTTGCAATCGACCATCATGTTCGCCTGCACACAGGCCCGCGCCGGGGCGTGTTCCGGGTTGAAGTATTCGCCGAATACCTTGTTGAAGCTCCAGAAATCCCGTGGGTCTTCCAGCCATACGCCAACGCGCACCACGTCTTCAAGGGCATAGCCGGCTTCTTCGAGAATCGCTACCACGTTGCGCATGGTCTGGTGCGTCTGCTCGACGATCCCGCCGGTGATGATTTCACCGTCCACCGCCGGCACCTGGCCCGACACGTACAACCAGCCATCCGCTTCCACCGCGCGGGCGAAAGGACGAGGCTGGCCGCCGCCTGCAGTGGCGCCGGTGCCGTAACGAGTAATGCTCATAATGGATCTCCTGAAACGAGTGAATTAAAAACGAATGTTCTTGAGAAATTCCGCCAGTCGCGGCGATTGCGGGCGTTCGAAAATGTCTTTCGGCGGCCCCTGTTCTTCAATGCGGCCCTGGTTCATGAAGACGATCTTGTCCGAGACTTCATAGGCAAAACGCATTTCGTGGGTGACCAGCAACATGGTCATGCCCTCTTCTGCCAAACCCTTGATCACGCTGAGCACTTCGCCCACCAGTTCCGGGTCGAGGGCCGAGGTGACTTCGTCGAACAGCATCAGGCTGGGGTTCATCGCAATCGCCCGGGCAATCGCCACGCGCTGTTGCTGCCCGCCCGACAACTGCCCCGGGAAGTGATTGCGGCGCTCCAGCAGGCCGACACGGTCCAGCCATTTTTCCGCCAGCGCCACCGCCTCGTCCTTGCCCATTTTCTTGACCTTGAGCAGGCCCAGGGTGACGTTCTGCAACGCGGTGAGGTGCGGGAACAGGTTGAATTGCTGGAACGCCATGCCGGTCATCGCACGGTGCTGGGAAATCACCCGCTCAGGGTGGCGCACGCGCTTGCCGCCGACTTCGCTGTAGCCGATGGACTCACCGTCGAGGGTGATCTGGCCGCCCTGGAATTCTTCCAGCAGGTTGACGCAACGCAGCAGCGTGGTCTTGCCCGAGCCGCTGGAGCCGATCAACGTCACGACGTTGCCACGCTGCATGCTCAGGTCGACGCCCTTGAGCACTTCCACCGGGCCGTACTGTTTACGCAGGCCGCGAATGTTCAGCAGTGGCTGGCTTTCTTTTGAGAGTTGGTTCATGGCAAAGCCACCCGCTTTTCAATGTAACGCCCCAACAATTCGATGGCGTAGTTGATGACAAAAAACATAAAGCCTGCGAACAGGTAGAACTCCAGGGTCATGAACGTCCGGGCGATGACCTGTTGGGTGCTGAGGAGCAATTCGGCCACGCCGATCACCGACAGCAAGGTGGATGCCTTGACGATTTCCGTGGACGAGTTGACCCAGGTCGGCAGGATCTGCCGCAGCGCCTGGGGCAACAGCACGTAGCCCAGGGACTGGTAGAACGTCAGGCCGATGGCCTTGCCGGCTTCCAGTTGCCCCTTGGGAATGGCTTGCAGCGCGCCGCGCACGATCTCGGACACGTGGGAGCCACAGAACAGCGTCAGGCCCACGGCACCGGCCTGGAACGCGGTGATCTGCCAGCCAAGCGCCGGCAGCATGTAGAAGCAGGCCAACACCAGCACAAACACCGGCGTACCGCGGATCAGGTCGACGTACAGGCGAAACGGTGCTCGCATCCAGAATTTGCCGTAGGTCAGGACCAACCCGGCAACGATGCCGATCAGGGTGCCGAAGATAATCGCCAGGGCCGAGCAGTAGACGCTGGTCTGGAACCCTGCCCAGAGGGTTTCCCGGGCGATCCACAACTCATGCAGCCAGCTGGGGGATTCGTACATGGGCGCTCCTTAGCGGCGAATCGCCAAACGCTGTTCCAGGTAACGGAGCAGCATGGCAATGAGGTAACAGGCAGCCACGTAGAGCGCGGTCGTGACCATCCAGGTTTCAATCACCCGGTAGCTTTCGACGTTGATCTTGCGGGCGTAATAGGTCAGCTCCGGCACCGCGATGGCGGCCGCCAGGGAGGTGTCCTTGAACAGCGAGATGAAGTTGTTCGACAGCGCCGGCAGCACGTTGCGCAGCATCACCGGCACGGTGATGTACGCGCGAATGCGCCATTCGCCAAGACCAATGGCCAGGCCCGCTTCACGCAACCCCTTGGGAATGTTCAAGAGGCCTGCGCGGAATACTTCGGTCAGGTAGGCACCGGCGTACAGCGACAGGGTGATGATGAACGAGGGGATCTTGTCCAGCCGGATACCAAGGCTGGGCAAGGCGAAGTAGATCAACAGGATCAGTACCAGGATCGGGGTGTTGCGGATCACCGTCACATACACCGAGGCCAGGATGCGCAGCGCACGGTGTTTGGACAGCATGGCAAACGCCATCAACAGGCCGATCACGCAGCCGATGGCGATGGACAGCAGTGCCAGTTCAAGGCCGAGGCCGAGCCCCGCCAGCAAGCTGGGGAAGTCGCGCCACACAGCGGCAAAGTTCAACTGATAGTTCATGGTCGGCAGTACCTGATTGGGGCGCCGTACGCGACGCCCCAGGGTTTACGAATTACTTGAACTCAACCGGGAAACCGATCGCCGGCTCTGGCAGATCCACACCGAACCATTGCTTGAACGAGGCCTTGTACATCGGGAATTCCACGCCGGTCATGGCTTCATGCAGCGCGGTGTTGACGAAGTTCAGCCAGTCCTGGTCGCCACGCTTGACGGCGCACGCGTAGGTCTGCGGGCTCCACGCGTAGCTCGGGCTGCGGTAGCGGCCCGGGTTTTGCACCATCAGGTACTTGACCGAGGACTGGTCGGTGGCGGCGGTGTCGGCACGGCCGGAGTTCACGGCCTGGTACATCAGGTCGACGCTGTCGTACTGGTCGACCTTGGCTTTAGGCAGTGCCTGGTGCACCAGTTCTTCGGCGTAGACGTTTTGCAGCACGGCCACGGTGACGCCGTCGCCGGCTGCCTGCAGGTCTTCGATTTCCTTGTACTTGCTGTTGGCCGGCAGCAGCAGGCCCACGCCTTCGCGGTAGTACGGCAGGGTGAAGGCCACTTGCTGCGCACGGCTGGCGGTGACGGTGATGAACTGGCAGCTCATGTCGACCTTGTCGGTCAACAGGTTGGGAATCCGCGCATCGGAGGACTGCACCACGTATTCGACTTTGCTCGGGTCGTTGAACAGACCCTTGGCCACGATGTGGCCGATGTCGATATCAAAACCCTGCAACTTGCCATCCGCTCCCTGGAAGTGCCACGGCGCATTGGTACTGCCTGTACCCACGATCAGGTGCCCACGCTTGAGCACCGTATCGAGCTTGCTGTCCGCCGCGTGCACTACGCTTGCGAGGGAAGCCGATGCGGCGAAGAGAAAAACACACGCTTTGAACACGGAAGGTCGGTGATGCATGACAAGCACTCCAGGGGTTGTGTATTCCGCTATACCGGAACTTAGTATGTAACAACGGAATAGACAGCAGAAAGTGTGCCACACGCGGTAACAGAAAAATATTGCGGGATTAATTTCTTTTTAAATCAACGGGATAAATTTTTGTTGCTGGGAAGGCGCTTGGCCAGTCGTTGCAATCAGATTGCTACCGTTGGCCACACACCGGGGTGACAGGCCACATTTGGGTGCGGGGGCGGGTCGTTACCGTGCACCGCTGGGGTGCAGTGGCAGAATGGAAAAATCCCGTGGCTGGACTAGCCTTTGCAGGAGATCGACCCCCAAGGAATGCGCTCAGATGAAGATCAGCCTTGTTTTTATGTTGCTGTCGCTGGTGTGTGCCACCCAGGTGTTCGCCAAGGATGACCGTCGTGAATGCAAGGCCGAGCTGGTCAAGCTGAAGGCGGCGTTCAGTACGAACTACACCACGCAGAATCATCATGGTTATCGTCGGGCCAAGGATGCCAAGGATCAGGGCGATTATAAGCAGTGTGTGGGGTTGGCGAAGAAGGCTCGGGAACGGGCGGAGCGTTGAAGCTTATGGGACTGCTGCGCAGTCCAGCGGGAGCAAGCTCCCTCGCCACAAAAAGCACTTTGCTGGGGGACCTGTTGGTTTTGACAGTAGACCGTTTTTATCTCCTGGCTTAGCGTGAGCCGAGGTGCCACAGGAGATGCGCGATGAACTACGTAAATGCGGTCATTGAGGATAAAGCAGCGTTTGAGCGGGCATTGGACACTCCATTGCCCGTGTTTGTGGTGTTCACTTCGCGGGGGTGTACCGCATGCGAAGACGCGCTGCCGACGTTTGCGGGGATTGCCAGCAGGTACCAGGAGCAAGTGAAGGTGCTGATCCTGGACTGTACGAACACACCTCGGCATCCCAGCGTCACCCGCGTCCCGATGCTGCTGGTCTACCAACATAACGTGCTACTGGAAACACTCCCCGGGCTTGCCGAGAAGACCGTCGAGGCGTGTTTCGGTCGGTATACGCAACCGGCGAGCGTTACAGGTCATCCAGCATCAGGCGAGCAGTGCCGGACACCCGAATCGAGGCGCCCTTCTCATCGCTGATCTGCGCCTGCAAGCGTGAACGGCTGCCCATGTCCTCGCCCTGGATGATGTCGATGCAGCCGTTGTGCGGCCAGCCCAGGTCCCGCAGGTAGCCGGCAAATGCGGCAGTCGCGGCGCCGGTGGCCGGGTCTTCGTACACGCCGCCCACCGCAAACGGGTTGCGGGTGTGGAACAGCGTCGGGCTTTCGGCAAACACCAGCACCACGGTACCCAGGCGAGCGTCGGTCATGTAGCGGCGACCGGCTTCCAGTTCATAGTGCATCTGGCTCAGCTTGGCGCGGCTGTCGAAGGCCAGCACCAGGTGGTCGATACCGCCATGGATGATCGCCGGCGGGATACTCGGGTCCAGGTCGTTACGGGTGTAACCGAACAACGTCAGGCCCGCGTCCACCAGCGCATCGTCTGCCGGTGCACTGCGGGTGGGCGGGGATTGCAGGGCGGCCTCGATCAGCTCGCCTTCGCTGCGGCCACTGACGGAAATATCGCCATTGTTCAACGTCAGGTGGAATTCACCGTCGC
Organism: Pseudomonas sp. Z18(2022); assembly: GCF_036346535.1. NCBI lineage: Bacteria > Pseudomonadati > Pseudomonadota > Gammaproteobacteria > Pseudomonadales > Pseudomonadaceae > Pseudomonas > Pseudomonas sp. Z18(2022). The sequence goes on along the minus strand of NZ_JAOTOA010000014.1, from coordinate 21,194 downwards.
CCAGCGCCAGGCTCAAAGCGGCGCCCAGGGCGATGGTGGCGTGGCCGCAAAAGGCGACTTCGGCATCTGGCGCGAAGTAGCGCACACGCCAGCCATCGTCCTGCGGGCAGGCGAATACGGTTTCCGAAAACCCGACTTCGTGGGCAATGCGTTGCATCTCTGCGGCTTCCGGCAAATTGTCGCCGATCCATACGCCTGCCGGATTACCGCCCTGGTTACCGTCACAAAATGCAGAAATCTTAAGCACGTCCAAAGTCATTCGGGTAACCCTTCCTTAACGGTTCAGTGAGCGGCGATGCTATCCAGCTACAGAGGCGCCAGCAACACCTGCGTGACCCGCCGCTCCTCAACCGCAGCCACGGTCAGGCGCCAGCCTTCATGTTCCAGGCTATCGCCCACCACCGGCAGGCGATCCAGCAGGCTCATCACCAGCCCGGCGAGCGTCTGGTAATCCTCCGTCGCCACCGCCTTGAAACCGGTACGCTGACGGATCAGGTTGAGGTTCAAGGCACCGTTGACCCGGAAACCGCCCGCTTCCTCGACGATATCCGGCCCTTCGACTTCACTCGCATCCGGCAACTCACCGGCGATGGACTCCAGGATGTCAGTCATGCTCAACACCCCGATAAAGTCGCCAAATTCGTTGATCACGAAGGCAATGTGAGTGGACTCCTGGCGCATCTGCTCCAGGGCGTTGAGGATCGAAAAACTCTCCAGCAGGTTGATCGCCCGGCGCGCCAGGTGCTCCAGGTTCGGCTCGTTGCCGGCCAGGTATTCCTTGAGCAACTCCTTCTTGTGCACGAAACCCAATGGCTCGTCGACAGCACCGTTGCGGATCAAGGGCAGCCGCGAGTAAGACGAATGCATCAGTTTCAGGCGGATAGTGTCGGGATCGTCCGACAGATCTATATAGTCCACCTTGGCCCGGGGCGTCATCAGTCTGCGGATCGGGCGTTCAGCCAGTTGCAGCACCCCACTGATCATCACCCGCTCACGCCGGTCAAACAGCGGCCCGCCGTTGGCATCGGGGTTGTCCAGCAGGTCGGCCACCTCTTCGCCCACCTCCTCCACCGCCAGGTTGCGACCGCCGAGCAAACGCATCACGGCATGGGCCGTACGCTCACGCATCGGCCGCGTGCCTTGCGCCGACTTCTTGCGGCGCGCCCTGGCGATCTGGTTGAACACCTCGATCAGAATCGAGAAACCAATGGCCGCGTACAGGTAGCCTTTAGGGATATGGAAACCCAGGCCTTCAGCGGTCAGGGCAAAACCGATCATCATCAGGAAGCCCAGGCACAGCATGATCACTGTCGGGTGCGCGTTGACGAAACGGGTCAGCGGCTTGCTGGCAATGATCATCAGGCCGATGGAAATGATCACCGCGATCATCATCACCGCCAGCTCATCCACCATGCCCACGGCGGTGATCACCGCGTCGAGGGAGAACACCGCATCCAGCACCACAATCTGCGCAACGATCGGCCAGAACATCGCATAAGCCACGTTGCCGGTACGTTGGGCGACATGCCCTTCAAGGCGCTCATGCAACTCCATGGTGGCCTTGAACAACAGGAACACACCACCAAACAGCATGATCAGGTCACGGCCCGAGAAGCTCTTGTCGAACACCTCGAACAGCGGCTGGGTCAGCGTCACCAACCACGAAATACTCGCCAGCAAGCCCAGGCGCATCAGCAAGGCCAGGGACAAACCGATCAATCGCGCCCGGTCACGCTGCTCCGGCGGCAACTTGGCCGCCAGGATCGCAATAAACACCAGGTTGTCGATGCCGAGCACCAGCTCCAGCACAATCAAAGTCAACAGGCCGAGCCAGGCCGTTGGATCCGCTAACCATTCCATTTTTCAGTATCTCTTCAAGTTTTTCAGAATGCCGGGCACGGCAACGCACGGTCGAGGGACCGGGTAAGGGTAGGCAATCGGAATACGGGGTGCTTGGCCTGAAGGCAGGCGATCAACGGGAACGGCGGCAGCGAATGTCTTGGGGAAAGACGACTGGGGGGCTCCGAGAGGGTGTTCATGTAGGTCCTGTTGCAGAAAAAGGACTTGAATCGTACAGGCGAAACGGTAATTTCCTACAATGCAAAACTATTACAAGATCTGTAATAGATAGCGTGTCGACGATTGCCTTGCATGGGTTGAAGGGCAGCGCTTATAGTCCGCCGGTCGCCCGACATGGCGATCGGATTTGGCGATCCGTTGACCGTATGCGAAAGCGCTCTGCTTGATTGCAGGCACTTTCGCACCCGCAAAGCTGCTTTATGGCAGCTGTGCGCGGGAGACCTTCGGGTCTGCCGGAACTCGGTCCCGGTTCGCCAACCTGCGTACAGCTGTCACCCATTCGTTTGGCGACGATAGGTGACAGCCTCAATTAATTAGACCGAGGCTTTACCATGAATCGATACATGCCCCTGACAGGCAACGACTGCGACATCCCTTCCCTGCTCATCGACACCCAGGCGCCGCTCGACGTACTCCACCAGGCTGCCGCTTACCGCATCAACGCCGTGACCCAACTGCTGGAAAACATTGCCTTCCGCGAAGAAATCAGCAGCGACGCCGTCGTGCTTCACGACTTTGCACGCCTGCTCGCCATTCCGCTACGCGATGGCTGTGACCTGATGGACGTGATAGGCCGCCGGATCCAACACCCTGCTTCTGTAGGAGCAAGCTTGCTCGCGATGGACGTCAACGATAACTCGGGAAGCCTGACCCCCAACGGAGCCCTCAGGTTTTTCGCGAGCAAGCTCGCTCCTACAGTAAGCGGCCGTTCAAAACGGCCCCTTCGTCATCACGCGCTCATCAATAAAGCTACGCAACATCGCAATACGCTGCGTATACGCTTTGCTCAGGCAGCTCACTTGAGTCCCGCACGTATGCCGCTGCTTGAGCCACACAGCCTGATCATCCATCAACGAACCGCGCCCGCCCATGGCCATAAAGTGCCGGTTCAGGTCATAAAGCAGCGCCATGGTCACGTCCTGATCATTAAGCGAACGCGTGGCACAAATGGTTTTCTCGTCAGACGCCTTCGCCCGGTCACAGTCAAAACTGGCCGCCAGGCTTACAGGGCTTACCCACAACACGGAAAACCCCGCGAGCACCGCAAATACCGCCGGTTTAATCAAACGAACCACCATGAAAATATCCTCCTGTAGGAGCAAGCTTGCTCGCGATGGACGTCAACGATAACGCGGGTAACCTGACACCCAATCCTACAGAGGGCTAATCAGTGGACTGAGTTTTTAAACTTCGCAAACGCATCCAGATAAGCGGCCTTCAACCCCAAGCTGACTGCATCAAGCGTGGCTGAATTGAAAGCCACCTTATCCCGCTGAAGCACCTTCTGGCCTGCGCCTTTTATCTTGATACGTGAATGCCCGGCATATTTGACACCGCCGATATAGACCGAAAGTTCTACATCAGCCGCATAGTATTCGGGATCACTCCAGGTTTTTACGAAGACCCGATCAATCTCGACCCGGGCTTTAATGGACGATGTCGAATCAGACCCTATCGCCTGCCTGGTAAAGCCAACCCAATCATCAACAGGGACATTGGCCATCCCCTCGTAAAGGCTGACCATTTCGTGGTTCGCGGCATGCCATACAATCTTGCTGCGCTCGGTACAGGGCCCACAACGTTCGTAACCCGACACCCCGACAATATCCGACTGAACAGCACTATTCTTAATGCTGGCCAACTCCGCATCAGAAGTATACGAAGCGAAATGCAGCTGATTGGTAACACAACCACCCAGCATCAATAAAACAGCGAACAGCAACCCTGCTTTCATACTAAATCCCTGGAAAAATACACTGCATCAAGAATACCGCACCTAAAGAGGGCGACGCGCCACGCCCTGCCCAAACCGATAAATCGCCAGGCAATACCCGATCAACGCCACCGCCGCCAACAACCCGCCCGCCGCGCCAATCCAGGCAAACCCAAAGTGGCTGCCCACCCAACTGCCCATCAACGCCCCACCGCCAATCCCAATGTTGTAGATCCCGGAAAACATCGCCATGGCCACATCGGTAGCATCCGGCGCCAGCACCAACACCTTCGATTGCAACGCCAGGCCAAAGCCCATGATGGCCATGCCCCAGAACACACTCAGGGTCACCAGGTACGACACCTCGCCACTCAACGGCAGCAACAGCGCCAGGCACAGCGCCAGGATAGTCACCGCAGTGATCAGGAAACGATGGGGGTTAAAGCGGTGCACCAGACTGAACAGCAGCGAACCGATGATCCCCGCACCACCGAACACCAGCAAGATCAGGGTCACCGTGTTGCCACTCATACCCGCAACACCTTCAACAAACGGCTCAACGTAGCTGTAGGCCGTGAACTGCGCCGTCACCACCATCGCCGTCAGCACATACAACGCCACCAGCGCCGGGCGCTTGAACAGCAGCGGCAGGCTGCGCAACGAGCCGGAGTTCTGGCTCGGCAACAGCGGCAAGGTGCGCGCCAGCCAGAACACCAGCCCGGCCGCAAACGCGCCAATCACCAGAAATGTGGTGCGCCAGCCCATGGCTTCACCCAGCAGGCGGCCCAGCGGAATACCCAACACCATCGCCAGGGACGTGCCGGTGGCCAGCAACCCGAGGGCCTGCACCTGCTTGCCCTCCGGCGCCAGGCGCACCGCGAGCGAGGCGGTAATCGACCAGAACAACGCATGGGACAACGCAATGCCCACCCGGCTGAGCATCAAAATGCCAAAGCTGGTGGCCACGCTGGAAAGGATATGGCTGGCGATAAACATGCCGAACAGCACGATCAACAGCTTGCGCCGCTCGACGTTACGGGTCAGCAGCATCACCGGCAGCGAGGTCAGGGACACGATCCACGCATAGATGGTCAGCATCAGGCCGACGCTGGCGATGGGCATGTCGAAGCTCGCGCCGATGGCACTCAGCAGACCGACCGGCACAAATTCGGTGGTATTGAAAACGAAGGCGGCCAACGCGAGGGCGAAGACCGGTTGCCAGTTGGCTTGAGGTGTTGCGGCGGAAATGCTCATTTACAGGTCGTCGTACTCATGTGCACGCAGATCAAGCCGGCCCGATGCCGCCCCTTGAGCTGCGCGCAAAAAATAGTAACACGACGGTTCAGGGATCGACTTGCCCCATCAACTCCGGAATCGATTCCGGACGCTTGGCATAACGCTGGGCCAAGGCCGCACACACCATCAGCTGGATCTGGTGAAACAGCATCAGCGGCAGGATCAACACGCCCATGCTCGCCCCGGCAAACAACACCTGGGCCATGGGTACACCAGTGGCCAAGCTCTTTTTGGAGCCACAGAACAGAATGGTAATGCGGTCTTCCTGGCTGAACCCAAACGCCTTGCCCAGCACCGTGGAGGCCACCAGCACCAGCGCCAGCAGCACACAGCACGCCACCACCAGGCCGCCCAGCTCCCACAACGGAATCTGGTGCCAAATGCCTTCATTGACCGCTTCGCTGAACGCGCCGTAGACCACCAGCAGGATCGAACCCTGGTCGACGAATTTCAGCCAGGATTTGTTGCGCCCTACCCACTCGCCGATCCAGCGGCGAGCGATTTGCCCGGCGATGAACGGTAGCAGCAGTTGCACGCTGATCTTCAGGATCGCATCAACAGTGGAGCCGCCGTCACCATGCACATTCAGCAGCAGGGTCACCAGCAACGGCGTGAGGAAGATCCCGAACAGGCTGGAAGCCGCCGCACTGCAGATCGCCGCCGGGATATTGCCCCGGGCCAGCGAAGTAAAGGCAATCGCCGACTGCACGGTGGCGGGCAACGCACACAAATAGAGCATGCCCATGTACAGGTCTTTGCCGATCAGCGGCGACAGCACCGGCTTGAGCGCCAGGCCCAGCAGCGGGAACAGCACGAAGGTCAGGCTGAACACCAGCAGGTGCAAGCGCCAGTGGCCAGCGCCGGCGACGATGGCCTGGCGCGACAGCTTGGCACCGTGCAGGAAAAACAGCAGCGCGATGGCCAGGTTGGTCACCCAGCCGAAGGCCACGGCGGTCTGGCCGCTGGCGGGCAGCAGGGACGCGAGGATCACCGTGGCCACCAGGGTCAGGGTGAAGTTGTCAGGTAAAAAGCGTGGGCGGGTCATAGGCCAATCTTCCAGGGGTTGCCAAGAGCATCGTCGCGACTCTAACGTAACGGCTTGTTACCGACTAACGCCAATGAGCCAGTAAATGCCGCCTAAAGGACATGACAAAACCGTACGCCGCAGCGTGCCCGGGCTTTCCAGCCTGCCGAGGCCGGTGTACGGGCGCACCGAGTCCCTGCCCAACCGCGCACTCACGCGGCGCCATAGTCACCCGTGGGTGCAGTTGTCCTATGCGATTTCCGGGGTATTGGAGATCCAGACCAGCGCCGGCCGCTTCGTCGCGCCCCCCCAGCGAGCCGTATGGATCCCCGCCGGCATGCCGCACCGGGTGTTCAGCTCGCCCCATACGGAGATGCGCAGCTTGTACCTCGATTGCAGCGTCACCGGCTGGGCGGCCGACCGCTGCCAGGTGCTGGCGGTGAACAGCCTGTTGCGGGAGTTGATCCGCAGCTTCAGTGAGTTGCCGGTGGAATATGCCGAGGACGGCCCGGACGGGCGGCTGGCCCAAGTGGTGCTGGACCAACTGGCCGCGGCGCCCAAGGTCGACCTGATGCTGCCGCTGCCCGCCGACAGCCGCTTGCGCCAGATTTACCGCAGCCTGAACCTGCACCCCGAGCAGCCAACCACCCTGCGGCAGTGGAGCGAGAAACTGGCAGTGAGCGAAAAAACCCTCAGCCGGCTATTCCTGAGCGACACCGGCCTGACCTTCCGCGCCTGGCGCCAGCGCCTGCGACTGCTGAGTGCCCTGCCCGCGCTGGAACAAGGCGAGCGGGTGACCGACGTGGCATTGGCCTGCGGCTACGAATCCACCTCAGCCTTCATCAACGCCTTCCGCCAGCAATTCGACGCCACACCCGGCGAATTCTTCCGCTGACCACCAGACAACAAAGACCCAGAATGAGAACCTGGTCCCCTGTAAGAACCTGGCCCCCTGTGAGAACCTGGCCCCCTGTGAGAACCTGGTCCCCTGTGAGGACTTGGTCCCCTGTGGGAGCTGTCGAGCTTTAGCGAGGCTGCGATGAGGCCCTGTCAGGCAATAGAGATGTCGACAGTCGGGCCGCCATCGCAGCCTCGCTAAAGCTCGACAGCTCCCACAGGGAATACAGTTGAACCGTTGAATCGCGCTCGCTCACTCCCCCGCCTTGGCCAACACCGCCTGCAACAACACATCCGCCCCCGCCGTCGACCATTGCGGATAAATCTCCTCCGCCTCGTTATGGCTCAGCCCATCCACACACGGCACAAAAATCATCGCCGTCGGCGCCACCCGGTTCAGGTAGCAGGCGTCATGCCCGGCCCCGGAAATCATGTCGCGATGGCTATACCCCAGCACTTGCGCCGAAGCCCGCACCACGTCCACGCACCCGCTGTCGAAGGCAATCGGCGCGTACTGGAAAATCTGCTTCACGCTGTACTGCAAGCCAATCCCCTCGGCAATCCGCGCCACCGCCGCGTGCAGCTGCTGGTCCTGATACCCCAGCACCGCTTCATCCGGGTGCCGGAACTCAACACTGAAAAACACCCGCCCCGGCACCACGTTGCGTGAATTGGGGAAGATATTCGCCATGCCCACCGTCGCCCGCCCTTCGGCGCCCTGCTCCAGGCCAATCTGGTTGACCGCCTCCACCACCCGGGCAAACCCGAGCAACGCATCCAGGCGATGATCCATCGGCGTGGTACCGGCATGGGCACTGCGCCCGCTCAGTTCCACTTCATACCAGCGCTGGCCCTGGGCACCGGTGACCACGCCGATGGTCAGGTCCTGGGCCTCAAGAATCGGCCCCTGCTCGATATGCAGCTCAAACGCGGCATGCACCGCCTGACCACCCACCGGGTGCGTGCCGGCATAACCAATCTGCTGCAACGCCCGGCCGATGGTGATGCCGGCCTTGTCCTCCCGGGACAGGCCATATTCCAGGTCAAACACCCCGGCATACACCCCCGAAGAAATCATCGCCGGGGCGAACCGCGAGCCTTCTTCATTGGTCCAGTTCACCACTTCTATCGGCCGCTCGGTCTCGATCCCCAGGTCATTCAAGGTGCGCAGCACTTCCAGCCCGGCCAGCACCCCATAGATGCCATCGTACTTGCCGCCCGCCGGCTGGGAGTCGCCATGGGAACCGGTCAACACCGGCGCCAGGTGATCCTGCCGCCCGGCGCGACGGGCAAAGATATTGCCCATGGCATCCACCCGGATGCTGCAACCCGCCGCCTCGCACCATTGCACAAACAGGTCACGACCCCGGCGGTCCTCATCGGTGAGGGCCAGGCGCGAAACCCCACCCTTTTCCGTGCCGCCGATCTGCGCCATTTCCATCAGAGAGTCCCACAGGCGCTCGCCATTGACCCGTGCCAAGTCGCTCATGAACGCGGCTCCTGGGGCTTGGCCCGGTAGCGAAAGTCACAGTGATGGGCGCCGCCCATGATGGTCTGGGTGCGGGTCAGCTTGATGTCCGGGTTGTAGCCGACGATAAACAACTCGTCGCGATTGCAGGACAGCAGGTGCCCGATCTCGCCCAGGCCCATCTCGTGGTACATCTCGGCGTAGCGGCAGCGCTTCACGTCATAGTCATAGTGCTCGGCGTCGCTGGCGATGATCTCGACCTTCAGCGCATCGTCCTTTTCCCAGAGCACTTGCAGCTCGACGAAACTCTCGAGGTCGGCGCCCTGCTCTTCCAGTTCGGCAAAGTGTTTGCCGGCCTGGATCGCCGCGTTGCCCACCGCTTCGCCGATCACCGCCGCCGCAAACTCCTTGCCCTGCTCGCGCACCAAGATCTCGTAGATCGGCTTGATGATTTCGGCTTCGATCCGCCGCCGGGCCAGGATGCCCAGTTCACCTTCCAGCTTGCTCATTGTGTGCCTCCGTAAAACCTGTAGGAGCGAGCTTGCTCGCGAAGATATTTCAGGCGCATCGCTGCGTTGACTGAACGTTTTTCGCGAGCAAGCTCGCTCCTACAAGGGTGGTTGTTACTTGCCGCCTGCCACGCTGACGGGCTGCCACTGATTACCCTTGACCTGATACACGGTGAACGACGGTTTCTTCAGATTGCCCTCGGCATCGAACGCGATAGTCCCGGTCACGCCCTGGTAGCTGATGGCGCGCAGCACCGGCAGGTACTTTTGCGGGTCCACCGAATCGGCCTTTTCAATCGCCGCCACCAACACCCCGACGCCGTCATAGGCAAACGGCGCATGCAGTTCGATCGGCGCCTTGTAGCGATCCTTGTAAGCCTGTTCAAACGCCTTGCCGCCTGGCATCTGCGAAACCGCCAAACCCGGTTCCAGGGCAATCACGCCCTCGCCTTCGTTCTGCGCCAGTTGCAGGAAGGTCTGGCTGACAAACCCGCCAGCGCCCATCAACGGTGCCTTGATGCCCAACTGCTTGATGCGCCGGGCCAACGGTGCGGCCTGGGAATCAACGCCGCCGAAGAAAATCAGGTCCGGGTTCTGGCTGCGGATATTGGTCAGCACCGCGCTGAAGTCGATGGTCTTGTCGTCGACGTATTCGCGGGACACCACCTTGGCGCCGCCGGCCTCGATGGATTTGACGAACTGGTCCGCCAGGCCCTGGCCGAACGCGGTACGGTCGTCGATCACCGCAATGCGTCGCGCCTTGAGGGTGTTCAAAGCATAGTCGCCGGCCACCTGGCCGCCATCATCGTCATGGCCCATGATCCGGAAGCTGGTGTCGAAGCCCTGCTGGGTATAGGCATGCCCGGTGGCCACCGGTGCGACCTGGGCGATGCCCGCATCGTGGTAAACCCGCGCCGCCGGAATGCTGGTGCCGGTGTTCCAGTGGCCAACCACGCCCACCACGCCTTCGTCCACCAGGCGCTGGGCCACGGTGACGGCGGTGCGCGGGTCGGACTGGTCATCCTCGGACAACAGCTTGAACGTCACCGCCTCGCCGTTGATTTTCGGGTGCCTGGCGTTGGCTGCGTCGATGGCCAGTTGCGCGCCGTTTTCCAGGTCCTTGCCGATCCGTGCCGACGGGCCGGTCAAGGGTCCGGCCAGGCCGATCAGTACAGTCTGGTCGGCCTGGGCCACGGCGCTCGCCAGGCTGCTCAGGGCCAGGCCGATCAATAGGGTGTGCTTGAAAGTCTTCATCAGTGGTTCCTGCTTTTTTACGGGCTGGTCGGAACACGCCGGGCGTCCGGTAGCGTCAGGGGTTAATTCATTCGCCGAGGTAGGCACTGCGCACCTCGGGGTGGTCAAGCAATTCATGGGACGGGCCGCTGAGGCTGATGCGCCCGGTGTCCATCACATAGGCGCGGTCGGTGACCTGCAGCGCGAGCCGGGCGTTCTGCTCCACCAGCAGCAGGGTCATGCCCTGGCGGCACACGTCGTCGATCACCTGGAAGATCTTCTCCACCATGATCGGCGCCAGGCCCATGGACGGTTCGTCCAGCACCAGCAAGCGCGGTTTGGACAGCAGCGCCCGGGCCAGGGCGAGCATTTGTTGCTCGCCGCCGGACAGCAGGCCGGCGGACTGCTGCAGGCGCTCTTCCAGGCGCGGGAAGTGTTCGAACAACTGGCGGATCTCGCGGTTGACCTGTTCGGTGTCGCGGCGCAGGAAGGCACCGGCCTGGAGGTTTTCCAGCACGCTCATGCGCGCAAAGATGCCGCGCCCTTCCGGCACCATCGCGATGCCCTGGCGCAGCAATTGGTCCGGCGCCTGGCCGAGGATCGAACGCCCGGCAAACTGGATCTGCCCCGCCGCTGCCGGCAACAATCCGGTCAGGGCCTTGAGGCTGGAGGTCTTGCCGGCACCGTTGGCGCCGATCAGGGTCACGCGCTCGCCTTCGCCGATGTGCAAATCCAGGGACTTGACCGCTTCAATGGCGCCGTAGCGCACCTGCAAGCCGGAGACTTTCAATAGCGGTTCAGACATGCGCGCTGGCTCCCAGATAGGCCTGGATCACGGCCGGGTCGCGGCGCACCTCGGCGGGCGCGCCCACGGCAATCACCTGGCCGTAATCGAGCACGCTGATGCGGTCGCAAACGCCCATCACCAGCTTTACGTCGTGCTCGATCAGCAGCAGCGTGTGGCCGTCGTCGCGGATCTTTTCCAGCAGGCCGCGCAGTTGCACTTTCTCGGCAGCGTTCATCCCGGCGGCTGGCTCGTCCAGGGCCAGCAAGCGCGGCTCGGTGGCCAGGGCGCGGGCGATTTCCAGGCGGCGTTGATGGCCGTAGGACAGGCTGTCGGCGCGGTAATTGGCGAACCCCGCCAGCCCCACATACGCCAACAGGCGATGGGCATGGGCGCGGGTTTGCGCTTCTTCTTCCCGGGCCCGGCGATGGCGGCTCAAGGCGGCCCATAAGCCATTGCGGGTGCGCACATGGCGGCCGACCATGACGTTTTCCAGGGCGCTCATGGCGTTGAACAGGCGGATGTTCTGGAAGGTCCGGGCAATGCCGGCCTGGGCCACCTGATGCACGCTGGCCGGTTTGTAGTCCTGGCCGTCGAGCTGGAAGCGCCCGGAATCCGGGGTGTACAGGCCGGTCATCACGTTGAAGAAGGTGGTTTTGCCGGCGCCATTGGGGCCGATCAATCCATAGATCTCTCCGGGCTGGATACTCAGGCTCACGTCGGTGAGCGCCGCCACCCCGCCGAAATGCTTGTTCACCTGGTCGATCTGCAACAACGGCTGACTCATCGCGCCACTCCTTTTGGCCACAGGCCTGCCGGGCGATAGAGCATCGCCAGGATCAGCGCCAACCCGTAGAACAACTGACGGATGATTTCCGGGTCCACCAGCACCTGGCCGAACAGCGCCTGCTGCAACGGGCCCATGCTTGCGCGCAGCGCTTCGGGCAATGCCGCCAGCAATACGCAGCCAAGAATCACCCCCGGGATGTGCCCCATGCCGCCGAGCACCACCATCGCCAGTACCGCAATGGACTCGTTGAGGGTGAAGGATTCCGGCGAGACAAAGCCCTGGAACGAAGCAAATAACGCCCCACTCACCCCGCCAAACCCGGCGCCGATGGCGAACGCCAACAGCTTCAAGCGCAGCGTGTTGACGCCCATGGCCTGGGCCGCTTCTTCGTCCTCGCGGATCGCCACCCAGGCCCGGCCGATGCGTGAACGCTCAAGACGGATGCAGGCAAACAGGATCAGCACCACCAGCGCCGCGAACAGGTAGTAATACAGATAGACCGAAGGCAGGCGCAGGCCGAACAGCTCCTGGGTGCGCCCGAGGTTGATCCCCAGCAGGCTCACCGGGTCGACCTGGGCAATGCCTTTGGGACCGTTGGTGATGTTCACCGGGCGATCGAGGTTGCGCAGCAGGATGCGGATGATTTCACCAAAGCCCAGGGTGACGATGGCCAGGTAATCGCCGCGCAGGCGCAAGGTGGGTGCCCCCAGCAATACGCCGAAACCCGCCGCCAGCAATGCTGCCAATGGCAGGATCAACCAGATCGAGGTGTGCATGCCCGCCGGCAACAACGCCATCAGCGCCGGGAATTGCTGCAGCAGGTGCGGCGACGACAACAACGCCGCGAGGTAGGCGCCCACCGCGTAGAACGCGATAAAGCCCATGTCCAGCAACCCGGCGTAGCCCACGACGATGTTCAGGCCCAGGGCCAACATGATGTACAGCAAGGCGAAATCGAGGGTACGCACCCAGGTGTTGCCACCGGCATGCCCGACAATCCACGGCGCCAGCACCAGCGCCACGGCAAACAGCACAAGGCCGAGGCTGGCGCGCTGGCTGGCAGTATTCAGGACACTCATGCGCGGGTCGCCAGTCGTTCGCCCAACAGCCCCGAAGGACGAAACACCAGCACCGCGATCAACACGATAAAGGCAAACACATCCTGGTAATTGCTGCCGAATACACCGTTAGTGGCGGCGCCCAGATAGCCAGTGCCCAAGGCCTCGATCAAGCCCAGCAGCAGGCCGCCGAGCATCGCGCCCTTGAGGTTGCCGATGCCGCCCAGCACTGCTGCGGTAAAGGCTTTGATGCCCGGCAGGAAGCCCATGTAGAAATGCGCGCTGCCGTAGTTGCTCGCCATCATGATCCCGGCCAGCGCCGCCAGGGCGCCGCCGATGGCGAAGGTCAGCACGATGATGCGGTTCGGGTTGATGCCCATCAGGCTCGCTACCTGCGGGTTCTCGGCCACGGCGCGCATGGCCCGGCCAAAGCGGGTGCGTTCCACCAGCACCAGCAACGCGACCATCACCGACAGTGCGACGGCAATGGTGGTCAGGGCTGTGGCGTTGGTGATCGCCGGATGCGCCGAAGCGCCGGCAAGTACTTCAATCGGTTCCAGCGGCAGCAGTTGCGGGAACATCTGCGGGTTGCGCGTCCACACCAGCATCGCGATGGTTTGCAGCAACAACGACACCCCGATGCCGCTGATCAACGGCGCCAGGCGCGGCGCGTTGCGCAGGCGTCGATAGGCGACGCGCTCAATCAGCACCGCAAGTACCGCGCAGAACGCCATGGCGATCACGGTGGCCACCAGCAGCACCAGCACCGGCGGCATCGCCGGCCATGTCGCCTGCAACAGGCGAATCACCGAGAGGCCCACCAGGGCGCCAATCATCAACACATCGCCATGGGCGAAGTTGATGATCCGCAAAATGCCGTAGACCATGGTGTAACCCAAGGCCACTAGCGCGTAGAGACTGCCCGTCATCAAACCATTGAGCAGTTGCTGGATAAACGCATCCATGGAAACCATCGACCTCACTACTGACGAGGGCGGCACACTAAGCATCTATTCTGTTTTTATCAAATATCAGAAATTCATATGGTTATGCCAAACGAATAAAGCGCTATAAACGCCATAAATACGGCATTTATGGCTCTTTATTTACCAACTCACTTGGTATTTAATTCAACACATGAATAATTTAGAACAGTTAGCCAATGACCCACCGCTGCGTGCCGTGCGCACCTTCGAAGCGTTTGCCCGCCATGGCGGGGTGAATTCCGCCGCCCGCGAGCTGGATGTGTCGCCCTCCGCCGTGAGCCATCAACTGCACCTGCTGGAAAGCTTTTTGCAGCAGCCGTTGACCTTGCGTCAGGGCCGCAACCTGGTGCTCACCGAAGAAGGTCGCGAGTATTACCGCGCGATCCGCTCGGCCTTTGCCGTATTGCGCAGCGCCACCGAACACGTGCGGGAAAAAAGCGCCACGCGCCAGGTCACCATCAGCCTGATCCCGCTGTTCGGCATCAACCTGTTCATCCCGCGCCTGGCGCAGTTCCTCAAGGACCATCCGGCGCTGGACATCAACGTCACCTACGCCAACCACCGCAGCTACCCCAGCGACGCGGCCGACCTGTCGATCCGCTTCGGCACCGGGCACTGGCCGGGGTACCACAGCGAGCCGTTGATCTCGGGAGCGGTGACGCCCTATTGCAGCCGGGCGTTCCTGGAGCAACACGGCCCGATCGACTCGCCCGAAGCCCTGAGTGAGTTGCCGTTGTTGCACGACGAAGAGCGCGGCACCTGGAGCCAATGGTTCCAGGCGGCAGAGGTGCATCACGGCACGGCGTTGAATGGTTTGCTGCTGGAGGATGGTCAGTTGGCGCTGACGGCGACGCTTACCGGGCTGGGCTGCTCACTGCTGCGCGAGCCTTTGGTGGCGCCGCATGTGGCGAATGGGGAGTTGGTGAAACTGTTTGATTTGCAGGTCGACGATGGCCGCCAGTACTACCTGTGCCGGCGGGCCAACAGCGAGTTGTCGAGTGAGGGGAATCACTTGTATGACTGGATCAAAACCAGTCTTGCGGGGACCTGAAAACACCGCAGATCAAATGTAGGAGCTGGCTTGCCTGCGATGGCGGTGGGTCAGCCAACACATGTATTGACTGATCCACCGCCATCGCAGGCAAGCCAGCTCCTACATTTTTGTGCGCGTTTCAATCCGGGACGGTGTCAGCTCCCGTCACCGCCATGGGCCTCTTCAAAAAAGTAATCCTTCCAGCTCCCCGCCTTGTTTTTCAGCACCCCAAGCTCCTGCAATTTCTCGGCATAGATGTAGGTACGCTGCGGCACGATGGTGAAGTCGATCTCCGGGTCCTGGACGATCTTCTCCACCAGCGCCAGCGGTAGCTTCGACTGCTCTACACGAATATAAGCCTGGGCCGCAGCCGGCTTGTCGGCCTTGATGATTTTTTCGGCCTCGGCCAGCGCGTCATAGAACGCCTTGTAGGTCTTGGGGTTTTCGTCGTGGAATTTTTCGGTGGTGTACAGCACGTTGAACGTGGCCGGGCCGCCGAGAATGTCGTAGGAACTCAGCACCTTGTGCACCTTGGGATTCAACAGCTCCTGGTACTGGAACGGCGGGCTGGAGAAGTGCGCGTTGATCTCCGAGCCGCCGGCAATCAGCGCGGCGGTGGCGTCCGGGTGCGCCAGGCTGATGGAGATGTCGTCGAACTTCTTGTAGTTGTCATTCCCGAACTGCTTGGCCGTTTCAATCTGCAAGGTACGCGACTGGAAGCCCACCCCTGCCGCCGGCACCGCGATGCGGTCTTTTTCACTGAAGTCCTTGAGGGTCTTCACGTCCGGGTTATTGGTCAGCAGGTAGTTGGGCATCGAGCCCAGCGAGGCGATGGCCTTGACGTTCTGCTTGCCCTTGGTGCGGTCCCACAGCGTGAGCATCGGCGGCACACCCGCCGATACCACGTCCAGCGCACCGGCCAGCAGCGACTCGTTCATCGCGGTGGCGCCGGAAATGCTGTTCCACTCCACCTTGATGTCCAGGCCCTGCTCCTTGCCGTGTTTCTCGATCAGGTTCTGGTCGCGCACCACGTCGAGGATCAAATAGCCGATACCGAATTGCTGGGCGATGCTGATCTTGCCTTCGGCCTGGGCGCCGGGGCTGAGGAGCACACCGGCTGCCACCAGCGAGGCCGCCAACAGGTTCAATGAGGGACGTTTTATTAGCATGAGGAGCTGCCGCGAGGTTGAGAAGGGTTGCGAGCGTAGCGATCAACGTAGCGCCCGAAAAAGAATATCGGGATCTATGGATATACGAAAAACACTGCCCGCCGACGTCTTGCGCTGGTATCGTGCCGCCCTTGAAAAAACCGCTGCGAGGAAATGGACCTTGAACACAGACGAAAAAATGACCGGTGACCTGTTCGAGGTGGACAAGCGCCTGTCACTCAAGCCCGTGGTGGACTTCAACAGCTACCTGCGCAGCGCCTTCGGCGATGGCCGCTGCACCTGCATCCGCTGCGTCGCCAGCGAAGGCAACGAGGCGGGTTACGAGTTCCAGCACACCTTCGAGTTCGACGGCAAGAAAGTCCACCGCCGCTTCGCCTCCACCGCCGGCAGCGATGTGCTGCTGATGCTGAAGAAAGCCTGGCTGTCCTACACCAAGGCCGAGTTGCCGTTGAGCGGCGCGCTGGCCCTGGACACGGTGAAGGAGTTTGTCGAGCCGCAGTTGCACAAACGCCTGGCGCCGTTGTTGCTGGCCAGCGGGTTGGTCAAGGATGTGGAAGGTGAGTTGAGGATGCAGCCGCAGGCCGCGGGCTGATCGCCTCCCTCTCCGACAGCTGCTACGACTGGGCGTGCTGCCAGTTCTTGTAGACGAATTCCAGGCTATAGCCGTCAGGGTCCAGCACGTTGGCGGCGTAGTAGTTCGGGTCATAGTGCAAACGCGCGCCCGGGGCGCCGTTGTCGACGGCACCAGCACTCATCGCCGCCTGGTAGGCCGCATCAACCTCGGCGCGGCTGCTGGCGACGAAACCCACGTGCACCGCCCTGCCCTCAACCACGCCCTCGCGCAACCAGAAGAATATCCGTCCGTTGGCGCCGAAACCCTTGAGGTCCGGATGGCCCGGCGGGCCGTCCTTGCCGGCGTAGTCGTGGCGCGTGGTGATGCCCAGTGGGGTCAGTGCGGCCTGATAGAAATCGATGGCGCGTTGAATGTCGCTGACCGACAAAAAGATATGATCCAGCATGCTGTAGCCTCGCTCTTCAGATGATGTAACCGCCCGCGACCTCGATCGTCTGGGCATTGATCCAGCGGCCTTCGTCCGACAGCAACATGGCGATCACACGCGCCACGTCCTCAGGTTCGCCCACTCGGCCGAGAGCCGTTTGTGACGCCAGCAGCGCTTCAAACTCATCATTGAGCCCGCCGCCCAGCTCAGTGCGGATCGCCCCCGGAGACACGGCATTGGCGCGGATCTGCCGCTCGCCAAACTCCTTGGCCATGTAGCGGGTGAGCACATCCAGCGCGCCCTTGAAGGCGGCGTAAGGCGCGACGCCGGCGGTAGCCACGCGGGTGGTCGCGCTGGTCAGGTTGACGATGCAGGCGTGTGCCTGCAGCAACGGCAGCAAGGCTTGAGTCAGGAAAAACGGGCCTTTGAGGTGCACATTCAGCAGACCGTCGAACTGGGCCTCGGTGACCGATTCCAGGGGGTTGAACAGGCCGAAACCTGCGTTGTTCACCAGGCCACTCAAGCCGCTCTCACCAAAGGTTGCCGACAGCACCTGTTTTACCGCCTCGCCAAAACCCTCGAAGGAACTGACGTCAGCCACGTCCAATGGCAGCGCGACGGCCTTGCCGCCGGCCGTCTCAATGCGCTGCACCAGCGCCTGGGCGGCTTGCGGATGACTGTTGTAGGTCAGGATCACACCCATGCCTTTACGGGCACACAACTCTGCAGTGCTGGCACCAATGCCACGGCTGCCGCCGGTAATGAGGGTAACGCCCATGTGTGGCTCCACTGCTTGCTCAAATGAGTCACCACAGTAGGCTTGCCCGCCTGCACCGGCGCAGCCGTTCCTGCTCGAAACCTGCCTGTTTCTGCTTTTTGCTTGCACAGGCAACCCCTCGGCGCTCAGCATGGCCGGCATGAACACACAACTGACCGAACTGCGCGCCCTGGCTGCCAAGGCCGAAAACCGCCGGACTGAAACGGGCATCCCGCGCGTGGCCATGGTCCAGGGCGCGATTCCCGAGCACATGCTGGCTGCCGTGTATGACCCGATGATCAACCTGATCCTGCAGGGCAGCAAATCCATGACCGTAGGCGACCGCACGCTGCGCTACGACCCGGCGACCTATTTTGTGATGTCCATCGAGTTGCCCGCCGTGGGCACCGTGCACCCGGTGGCCACCGGTGAACCTTACCTGGCGGTCAGCCTGACACTGGACCCGGCGATACTCGCGACGCTGCTCGGCGACTTGCCCAAACCTGCCGGGCGCTACGACCACGAGGCGGGGTTTTCGGTGGCCGCCGTTACGCCCGAACTGATGGACGCCTGGCTGCGCCTGCTGCGGCTGATGGGCAACCCTGAGGCAATCGCAGCCCTCGCCCCGGTTTACGAGCGCGAGATTCTCTACCGCGTGCTGCAAGGCCCCCACGGCTGGATGCTGCGGGAGATAGCCGCGCCGGACACCGCCATGGCCCGGGTGAGCCAGGCCATCCAGTGGATTCGCCGGGACTTCGCCGAGCCCATCCGGGTGGAAGCCCTGGCGCAGAAAGCCGCAATGAGCGTGTCGGCCTTCCACCGCCACTTCAAGGCCGTCACCAACCTGAGCCCGTTGCAGTACCAAAAACGCGTGCGCCTGCTGCAGGCCCGCACGCTGATGGTAGCCGGCGCCAAAAACGTTACCAGCGCCGCCTTTGAGGTCGGCTATGAAAGCCCGACCCAGTTCAGCCGGGATTACGCCCGGGTGTTCGGCCTGCCACCGGCGCGGGACGCGGCGCGAATCCTGGGTGAAAACCGCGGCCCGAAGGCGAAGTGACCACCGCGTGCTAGCCTGCCATCGCACGCCCCCACGACAAGGAGTTGCCGATGGCCGAACCACGCAAGAAGATGAGCCTTTTAGGCCTGACCACTCTGGTGGCAATCAACATGATGGGCTCCGGCATCATCATGTTGCCGGCCAGCATGGCGCAATTGGGCGCGATCTCGCTGCTGTCGTGGGTGATCACCGCCGTGGGCTCGATGGCGATCGCGTATTGCTTTGCCCAATGCGGCCTCTTCTGTACGCGCACGGGCGGCATGTCGGCCTATACCGAAGAGGCCCACGGCAAGTCGGGGTTCTTCCTGTGTTCGTTCCTGTATTTCCTGTCGCTGATCATCGCCAATGTGGCGATCGCGATTTCGGCGGTGGGCTATCTGTCGTCCTTTATCCCGTGGTTGGGCAGCGGGCCGATCCCGTTGTTTATCGGCACCCTCGGGCTGATCTGGCTGACCACCGTGGCCAACTTCGGCGGCCCGCGCCTGACCGGCCGGATCGGCGTAGTCACGGTGTGGGGCGTGATCATTCCCGTGGCGGGTTTGAGTGTGATCGGCTGGTTCTATTTCAAGACCGAGGTGTTCAGCGCCGCCTGGAACCCCAACCAACTGCAACTGTGGGACGCCGTTGGCGCGAGTATTCCGCTGACGCTCTGGGCCTTCCTGGGCATGGAGTCCGCTGCCCAGGGCTATGACGCCGTGGAAGACCCCAGGCGCACCGTGCCCCTTGCTTGCCTGCTGGGTACCCTGGGTGCGGCGCTGGTGTATGTGCTGTCCACCAGCGTGATCCAGGGCATCGTGCCCAATGCCGAGCTGGCCGAGTCTTCAGCGCCGTTTGCCCTGGTGTATGCGCAGATCTTCACGCCATTGGTGGGCGACATCATCATGGCGCTGGCGGTGGTGGCGTGTATTGGTTCGCTGCTGGGTTGGCAGTTCACCCTGGCGCAGACGGCCAAGATGTCGGCAGACCAGCGCCTGTTTCCGCGTTTCTTCAGCCGGGTGAGCGGCGCGCAGGCGCCCGTTTTGGGGCTGATCGCGTGCGGGGCGTTGCAGAGCCTGATTGCCTTGTCGACCATCTCGCCCACCGCCAGCGCCCAGTTCAGCAAGCTGGTGAACCTGGCGGTGGTGACCAATTTGATCCCCTACGTCACCGCGCTTACCGGGTTGTTGGTGATCATGCACAAGGCGCGGGTGGCTGCATCGGTTTATGCGCGTAATACGGCGGTGATGCTGATTGCCGTGGGGTATTCGCTGTATGCGATTTATGCCTGCGGGGAGGAAGCGGTGTTTGGCGCGATGCTGGTGTTGGCGTTTGGTTATCTGCTGTATGGGTTTCTGGCTCGGCGATTTATCACCGCGGCTGATATGGGCTGATAACGCCGCCTGCAGCCCGGCAGGTATAGGCTAAGGCGTTCATCTCCCTTGTGCGCGAGGCCGTCATGGCGCTGCTTGATTATCAGGATCTTCAGGTTCAGGACGTCCCCACCTGCCTCGGCCGCTTGCGCGTGCGCAGTGTCGGCGAGGGCCCGGCGATGGTGTTCTGGTCCAGCCTGTTGATGGATGCGCGCATGTGGATGGCCCAGGCGCGGTATTTCAGCCCGCGCTATCGGGTGGTGCTGATCAACCCGCCGGGGCATGGTGACAGTGAGGCGCTGAGCCGCGCGTTTACCTTTGCCGAGTGTGCGCGGTGTGTGAGTGAGGTGTTGGATGGGATGGGGATTGAGCGCTGCACCTTCGTGGGGAACTCCTGGGGCGGGATGATTGGCGGGACGTTTGCAGCAATGTATCCGACGCGGGTCGAGGCGGCGGTGTTGATGAACTGTACGGCGTCGCCGGCGGGGTTGCGGCATCGCCTTGAGTTTCCGCTGCTGGCGGTGGTTATTCGGCTGTTGGGTGGGTTTCGGCTGGGGATGGTGGGTACGGCGACCCGCGCTTTTGTCGGGCCGACTACCGAGCGGCAACGGCCTGAGGCGATCGCCCGGATTCATCAGGCATTGGCGGAATGTGATGTGGATTCGGTCGCCTGGGCGGTGGACAGCGTGGTGCCCAAGCGGCCGGATCAGAGGGCGTTGCTGGCGGCGATTCGTGCGCCGGTGTTGGTGGTGGCGGGTGAAGAAGATCGCACGTTTGCCGTGGTGGAAACCCGGGCCATGGCACAGGTGATTCCCGGGGCGGAGTTTGTGGTGATGGCGCGGACTGCGCATCTCGCAGCGCTGGAGAATCCGGATGAGGTGAATGGGTTGATTGAGGGGTTTTTAGGGCGGGTGCGGTGATTGGGGGCATATCCGTTTCTTCGGTTACGGCTTCGATTGGTTCCGCTCTTACAGCGGCTCACTTTTGAAA
>NZ_JAOTOA010000013.1:0-193531 GCF_036346535.1 Pseudomonas sp. Z18(2022) | reverse complement strand
AGCGAGGTGCCGACAGGCGGGGCAGAGCCCTTTGCTTACTTTGGGCTGGGCCGGCATTCCGGCTTTTCCAAAGTGAGTCGCTGTAAGAGCGAAACCATAGGCGGCCGTTACCTAACTAACGGATATGTACACACACACCAAGAAACAATTCCCACCGCATTCCGGCGCGAACAAAACTGTTCCCATGACGCGCACGTAACCCCCGCCTGTGACCTTTCTCTACGGCAACGTGCCATCACCGCAAATGCAGTTACCCCGCTACACACTTAAACTCAGAAAAATACCGCACCATTTTCGCGCAGGCATTTCCTACGCCGCCCTTTCCTGGATCAGAATCCACGGCGAAACCACCACCGCCCACAAGCTCGGATCCCGCTCAACCAGGTCCAATGCCCGCGTCGCAGACACTTCGCCAAGACTCCCCGCAGCCAGCCAGGCAGCGACTTTCTGACGGTTGTCCTCAGCCATACCCTCGGCGGCCTCGATCAAATCCAGCCCGGCGTCGACCCACAATAGGGCACCCTTGGCAAAGAACGGCTCAAGCTCCTTCCAGGAAATTTCGGCGGTTTCACCAAGCAGCTTGGCATAGAGGGTGCTAGGTTCTTGCGTCATGGGAGTTCACCTGAAGAAAAATCGGCGCAATCATAACGTCGAGCGGCAGGCAGAAAAACCCAGTTGCAAATGAGGCACCGAACGAAAGTGTCAGGAAAGCCAAGGATTGCCCGATACTCTGGCATCACCCCGCCGCAATTCTGTCTTTTTCTTTCACTTAAGCGACATACCCGGGTTTTGCCCCCAGCAGCCAGCTTTTCAAGCGATCAACCGGCGCTCTACACTGTACCGGTACAGTTGCCAGGCCGCTGCCGGGGGATATCCGAGATATCTGATCCGGTTCTGCAGCTCACAAGGCCGCTAGAACTATAAAAAATACAACAGTAAGAGTGGAGCACTATGAATAAGGCTACTAAGCAGATTTCCAAACTGTTTGCCGCTATGGTCCTGGCCGGGGTTGCCAGCCATTCGTTCGCAGCTGACACCATCAAGATCGGTATTGCCGGCCCTAAAACCGGCCCTGTGACCCAGTACGGCGACATGCAGTTCATGGGCGCCAAGCAGGCTATCGCCGACATCAACGCCAAAGGCGGCGTCGATGGCAAAATGCTTGAAGCCAAAGAATACGACGACGCTTGCGATCCAAAACAAGCCGTAGCCGTAGCCAACAAAGTGGTCAACGACGGCGTCAAGTTTGTAGTCGGTCACCTCTGCTCCAGCTCCACTCAGCCAGCGTCCGACATTTACGAAGACGAAGGCGTGATCATGATCACCCCGGCCGCCACCAGCCCGGAAATCACTTCCCGTGGCTACAAGCTGATCTTCCGTACCATCGGCCTGGACAGCGCTCAAGGCCCGGCCGCCGGCAACTACATCGCCGACCACGTGAAGCCGAAAGTCGTAGCGGTTATTCACGACAAACAGCAATACGGTGAAGGCATCGCCACCGCGGTTAAACAGACCCTCGAGAAGAAAGGCGTGAAAGTTGCCCTCTTCGAAGGCATCAACGCTGGCGACAAAGACTTCGGCTCGCTGATCCAGAAGCTCAAGCAAGCCAACGTCGACTTCGTCTACTACGGCGGCTACCACCCTGAGCTGGGCCTGATCCTGCGCCAAGCCAAGGAAAAAGGCGTGAACGCCAAGTTCATGGGCCCGGAAGGCGTCGGCAACGACTCCATCTCGCAAATCGCCCAGGGCGCTTCCGAAGGCCTGCTGGTTACCCTGCCGAAGTCTTTCGACACCGATCCTGCCAACAAGGCAATCGTTGAAGAGTTCACCAAGAACAAGCAGGACCCAACCGGTCCGTTCGTGTTCCCGGCCTACTCGGCTGTTGAAGTGATCGCCGGTGGTATCACCGCCGCGAAAAGCGAAGACACCGCCAAAGTGGCTGCTGCCATCCACGCAGGCACCTTCAAGACCCCAACCGGCGACCTGAGCTTCGACGCCAAGGGCGACCTGAAGGACTTCAAGTTCGTGGTCTACGAATGGCACTTCGGCAAACCAAAAACCGAAGTTTCCCCTCAGTAAGCCAGGCGTTACTGGTCAACAAGCCCACTGTGCAAGCAGTGGGCTTTGTTTTACGAGGTTTATGGGCCTGTCACCCGCGATCCGGGAGCTGGCTCACCTGAAAATCTTAAAACCGTCACCAGCGGTTCGCTGGCAAACGCTTTGTGCAACCTGATCACAGAACAGGGCACCGAGCCGGAAATTGACTCCACCAGTGAAATGCGTATCGGGTTTTTAGGAGCGCTGTAATGCCTGAGATCTATCATTTTTTCCAAACGCTGGTTAACGGCATGACCGTTGGCAGCACCTATGCCTTGATAGCCATTGGCTACACAATGGTTTACGGCATCATTGGAATGATTAACTTCGCCCATGGCGAGGTGTACATGATTGGTTCCTACGTGGCCTTCATCGCCCTTGCCGGGCTGGCCATGCTGGGTATCCACTCCCTGCCGCTGTTGATGACCGCTGCGTTCCTGGCGTCCATCGTCGTAACCAGTGCCTATGGCTACAGTATCGAACGCGTTGCGTATCGCCCCTTGCGTGGCAGCAACCGCTTGATCCCGCTGATCTCCGCGATCGGCATGTCGATCTTCCTGCAGAACACCGTATTGCTGTCCCAGGATTCCAAGGACAAATCCATTCCCAACCTGATCCCGGGGAGCTTCTCCTTCGGCCCAGGCGGCGCACAAGAAGTGCTGATTTCGTATATGCAGGTCCTGGTTTTCGTCGTCACCCTGGTGGCGATGCTCGGCCTGACCCTGTTCATCTCCCGCTCCCGTCTGGGGCGCGCCTGCCGGGCCTGCGCCGAAGACATCAAGATGGCCAACCTGTTGGGCATCAACACCAACAACATCATTGCCCTGACCTTCGTCATCGGTGCCGCACTGGCCGCCGTCGCTGCCGTGTTGCTGAGCATGCAGTACGGCGTGATCAACCCCAACGCCGGTTTCCTGGTGGGCCTCAAGGCCTTCACCGCGGCGGTATTGGGCGGCATCGGCAGCATTCCGGGCGCGATGCTCGGCGGGCTGGTGCTGGGCGTGGCTGAAGCCTTTGGCGCCGATGTGTTCGGTGACCAGTACAAGGACGTGGTGGCATTCGGTCTATTGGTTCTGGTGCTGTTGTTCCGGCCGACCGGCATTCTGGGCCGTCCGGAGGTTGAGAAAGTATGAGCAGATATCTTAAATCGGCGTTTTTCAGCGCCTTGCTGGTGTGGGCCGTGGCCTTCCCGGTACTCGGCCTCAAGCTGAGCATTGTCGGGATCAACCTTGAAGTGCATGGCACAGGTCCCGTAACCCTGACCATCATTGCGCTGTGCTCGGTGCTGATGTTCCTGCGGGTGCTGTTTACCCAGCAGGTCGGTGCCCTCCTCAAGTCCAACCGTGGCCCGCTGGTATCGCCCAAGGTCAGCCAGTTCCTGACCCTGCCGCGCACCCAGCGCTACATCATCATCGCCCTCATCGTGGCGGCGTTGATCTGGCCATTCTTCGGTTCCCGTGGCGCGGTGGATATCGCGACGCTGATCCTGATCTACGTGTTGCTGGGCCTGGGCCTGAACATCGTGGTGGGTCTGGCGGGCCTGCTCGACCTGGGTTATGTGGGTTTCTACGCGGTGGGTGCCTACACCTACGCGCTGCTCTCGCATTACCTGGGCTGGGGCTTCTGGATCTGCCTCCCGCTGGCAGGTATGGCGGCGGCCACGTTCGGCTTCCTGCTGGGCTTCCCGGTGCTGCGCTTGCGCGGTGACTATCTGGCGATCGTGACCCTGGGCTTCGGTGAAATCATCCGTCTGTTCCTGCGTAACCTCACCGATATCACCGGCGGCCCCAACGGCATCAGCAGCATTCCCAAGCCAACGTTCTTCGGGCTGTCGTTCGACCGCACCGCAGCCGAAGGCATGCAGACGTTCCACGAGTACTTCGGGATCGACTACAACCCGGTGAGCAAAGTGGTGTTCCTGTACCTGGTGGCCCTGTTGCTGGCACTGGCGGCGCTGTTCGTGATCAACCGCCTGCTGCGCATGCCGATCGGCCGTGCGTGGGAAGCGCTGCGCGAGGATGAAATCGCCTGCCGTGCGCTGGGCATGAACCCGACCGTCATCAAGCTTTCGGCCTTCACCCTCGGGGCAACCTTCGCCGGTTTCGCAGGCAGCTTCTTCGCCGCGCGCCAAGGTCTGGTGACCCCGGAGTCGTTCACCTTCATCGAGTCGGCGATCATCCTCGCCATCGTGGTACTGGGTGGCATGGGCTCGCAACTGGGCGTGATTCTCGCGGCGATCGTGATGATCCTGCTGCCGGAAATGATGCGTGAGTTCAGCGAATACCGCATGTTGATGTTCGGCGCCATGATGGTGCTGATGATGATCTGGCGTCCTCAAGGCCTGCTGCCCATGCAACGTCCACACATGGAGCTGCGCAAATGAGCCGCGAGATCCTGAAAGTCGAAAACTTGAGCATGCGCTTCGGCGGCTTGCTGGCGGTCAACGGCGTAGCGCTGACCGTCAAAGAGAAACAGGTAGTAGCGCTGATCGGCCCCAACGGCGCCGGCAAGACCACGGTGTTCAACTGCCTGACCGGCTTCTACAAGCCGGCTGGCGGCACCATCCTGCTGGACGGCCAGCCGATCCAGGGCCTGGCCGGCCACGAGATCGCCCGCAAGGGCGTGGTGCGTACCTTCCAGAACGTGCGGTTGTTCAAGGATATGACGGCGGTCGAGAACCTGTTGATCGCCCAGCATCGTCACCTGAACACCAACTTCTTTGCCGGCCTGTTCAAGACCCCGTCGTTCCGCAAGAGCGAGCGCGAGGCCATGGAATACGCCGAGTACTGGCTGGACAAGGTCAACCTCACCGAGTTTGCCAACCGCCCTGCCGGTACCCTGGCCTACGGTCAGCAACGTCGCCTGGAAATCGCCCGCTGCATGATGACCCGCCCGCGGATCCTCATGCTCGACGAACCGGCCGCCGGCCTGAACCCCAAGGAAACCGAAGACCTCAAGGCGCTGATCGGCGTGCTGCGTGAGGAAAACAACGCCACGGTGCTGTTGATCGAACACGACATGAAACTGGTCATGAGCATTTCCGACCATATCGTCGTGATCAACCAGGGCACGCCACTGGCCGACGGTACGCCGGAACAGATCCGCGACAACCCGGAAGTGATCAAAGCCTATTTGGGGGAAGCGTAAAATGCTGCAATTCGAAAACGTTTCCACTTTCTACGGCAAGATCCAGGCGCTGCACAGCGTCAACGTCGAAGTGCGCCAGGGCGAAATCGTGACCCTGATCGGCGCCAACGGTGCCGGCAAGTCCACGCTGCTGATGACCCTGTGCGGTTCGCCCCAGGCTCACAGCGGCAGCATCCGCTACATGGGTGAGGAACTGGTGGGCCAGGCCTCTTCCGAGATCATGCGCAAGAGCATTGCCGTGGTTCCGGAAGGCCGTCGGGTGTTTGCCCGCCTGACCGTGGAAGAGAACCTCGCCATGGGCGGATTCTTTACCGACAAGGGCGATTACCAGGAGCAGATGGACAAGGTGTTGCACCTGTTCCCGCGGCTCAAGGAGCGCTTCAGCCAGCGCGGCGGGACCATGTCCGGCGGCGAACAGCAAATGCTCGCCATCGGCCGCGCGCTGATGAGCAAGCCCAAGCTGCTGCTGCTGGACGAGCCGTCCCTGGGCCTGGCACCGATCATCATCCAGCAGATCTTCGACATCATCGAACAACTGCGCAAGGACGGTGTAACGGTGTTCCTGGTGGAACAGAACGCCAACCAGGCACTGAAGATCGCCGACCGTGCCTATGTACTGGAAAACGGTCGGGTGGTGATGCAGGGCAGCGGCGAACAGCTGCTGACCGATCCGAAAGTGCGTGAGGCTTATTTAGGCGGTTAACGCCGGCCTCTGTGGGAGCTGGCTTGCCTGCGATAGCATCGCTTCGGTGGTTCTGAAACACCGAGGCGTCAGCATCGCAGGCAAGCCAGCTCCCACACTTGTTTTGCGAAACCTGAAATTAATTTCGCCTTGTTTGTAACGAATCCCTTCCCCCTTTCTCTAGTGGTGTAAGCAGGCGAACATGCTTGCCAACTCAACCCACTGCTGGAGATACACCATGACTACCAAAACCCGCTCGCTGTCCGCCGCTACCCTCGTCCTGGCCCTGGGTTCGGCCCTGAGCCTGTCCGCCCTGACCACCACCGCCCACGCCGCCGATGACATGCAGAAATGCTTCGGTGTCGCCGAAGCCGGCAAGAACGATTGCGCTGCAGGCGCTGGCACCACTTGCGCCGGCACCTCGAAAGTCAAGGATCAGGCCAACGCCTGGAAACTGGTCCCAGCCGGTACCTGCCTGAAAACCCCAAGCGCCACCTCGCCAACCGGTTTCGGCCAGGAAGCGGCCTTCACCGCCAAGTCCTGAAACCCTGCGCAGCCTGAGTACTGACGATGACGCTCTCACGCACCCCCTCCATCTCCCAGGCTCAGGCGCCCGGCCTCCCACGTCGGGCCGGGCTGGGACTGAAGAACGAGCACTTCAGTGAAGTGCTCGAGACTTCCCCCGACATCGGTTTTTTTGAAGTCCACGCCGAAAACTACATGGTGGCCGGCGGGCCTTTCCACCACTACCTGGGATTGATCGGCGAGCAGTACCCGCTGTCGCTGCACGGCGTGGGCCTGTCCATCGGCGGCGAAGGTCCGCTGAACAGCGAGCACCTGACGCGCCTTGCGACGCTGATCGAACGCTATCAACCCCACTCCTTTTCCGAACACCTGGCCTGGTCCAGCCACGGCCCGGTGTTTCTCAATGATTTGCTGCCCCTGGCGTATGACGATGAAACCCTGAAGCGGGTGTGCGAGCACATCGACCAGGTGCAAACCCGTCTGCAGCGGCCAATGCTGCTGGAGAATCCGTCGACCTACCTGCAGTTCCAGAGCTCCACCCTGGACGAGACCGACTTCATCAGGGAAGTGATCCGCCGCACCGGCTGCGGGCTGCTGCTGGACGTGAACAATGTGTATGTGTCGTGCATCAACCACCAGCAAGACCCGCTGAAATACATCGATGCCTTGCCGCTGCACGCCGTGGGCGAGATTCATCTGGCAGGTTTTGCCGAAGACACCGACAGCCTCGGTGACCGGCTGCTGATTGATGATCACGGCGCGCCGATCGACAACGCGGTATGGCAGCTGTATCAGCACGTGCTCACACGCACCGGGCCGGTGGCCACGCTGATCGAGCGCGACAACCACGTGCCGGCCTTCAGCGTGCTGCACGCCGAAGCGCGCCAGGCCGAACGGTTTCTGCTGGAGGCGCGCACATGAGCCGCCAGGAGGCATTTGCCAGCGCCCTGTTGTCGGCAGACGAAACGTGCCCGCCAGGTGTGT
This sequence comes from Pseudomonas sp. Z18(2022), assembly GCF_036346535.1. Taxonomy (NCBI): domain Bacteria; kingdom Pseudomonadati; phylum Pseudomonadota; class Gammaproteobacteria; order Pseudomonadales; family Pseudomonadaceae; genus Pseudomonas; species Pseudomonas sp. Z18(2022). The sequence goes on along the minus strand of NZ_JAOTOA010000013.1, from coordinate 186,096 downwards.
TCAGCCGCAACGGCGCCGACCCGGCCGCCCGTTTTGCGGTGTATCGCAACAATGTTCACAGCTCCCTGATCAACGCCCTGGCCGCCGGCTACCCGGTGACCCTGCAGTTGGTGGGCGATGAGTTTTTTCGCGCGATGGCCGGCGTGTATGTCCAGGAGTTCCCGCCCACAAGCCCGCTGATCAATGAGTACGGCGGCGACCTGGCCGACTTCATCCAGGGCTTCGCCCCCGCCGCCAGCGTGCCGTACCTGGCTGACGTGGCTCGCCTGGAGCGGCTGCGGGTCAGGGCCTATCACGCGGCAGACGCTACGCCACTGGATCAGCAGGAAGTCATCGCCACCCTGCAACAGCAGTCGGACCTGAGCGATCTGCGCCTGCAACTGCATCCGTCATTGGCCACCCTGAACTCGGCCTATGCCGTCGTAGCTTTATGGGCCGCACACCAGACGGACGAATCCCTCGCCACCCTCGACCCCTTCCACGCCCAAAGCGCGCTGGTGCTGCGCAACGGCCTGGACGTTCAGGTATTTCGCATCGACAGCGGCTCGGCAGCGTTTATCAACAGCCTGAACAACGGCTGGCCGCTGGGGATGGCCATGGCCTACGCCCTCGATGCCGCCGCCGAATTTGACCTGCACTCATGCCTGGCCCTGCTGATCGGCCATGGCTCCATCACCCACTTGCACACAGAACAAAAGGTATCGCCATGAACACCACCGCCCCCGGCCTGGTCCAACGGATCATTCAGCTCTTCGAGAAAATCCCCTACAGCCTGATCGCCTTCGTCGCACGCTTCTCCATTGCAGCGGTGTTCTGGAAATCCGGCCAGACCAAGGTTGAAGGCTTCGCCGTGGACCTGATCGGTGGCACCTTCCAACTGGGCTGGCCGCACTTGGCGCCGTCTACACTGCCGCTGTTTCGCAGCGAGTACCACGTGCCGCTGCTGTCGCCCGAAGTGGCGGCGCACATGGCCGCATTCGCCGAGCACTTTTTCCCGGTGCTGATCCTGGTGGGGTTTGCCACGCGCTTCTCGGCACTGGCGTTGCTGGGCATGACGTTGACCATCCAACTGTTCGTCTACCCGGAAGCCTACCCGACCCACGGCACCTGGATCGCGCTGCTGTTGCTGTTGATGGCCAAGGGGCCGGGCAGCCTCGCCCTTGATCACCTGATCGCCCGGCGCTACCGCTAAAGGCGATCCAGGGCTTCGCCGCTGCGCTTGAACCAGCCCACCAGATAATCCGCCAATACCTGGGTGCGCCGCGGCAGCCCGCCCTGGTACGGATGGACCAGGTACATCGGCATGCTGCGGGTCTGATAATCCCGCAGGAGCCAGCGCAGGCGACCGTCAGCCAATTCCGCGTGCAGCACGTAGGATGGCAAACGTGCGATGCCCGCCCCCACCAGCGCAGCCTTCTTCAACAAGTTGTAATGATTGGAGGCAAAGGTCCCGGAAACGCGAACCCGCAACAGCTCATGTTGCTGGTGGTACAGCCACTCTTCACGACCGCTGTAGTGGCTGTTCAGTAAACAGTTGTGGCCCACCAGCTCAGCCGGTGTCAGCGGCTCGCCGTGCTGCTCCAGGTACGCCGGGCTGGCGCAGGTCATCTCATGCCAGGCCAGCAACGGCTTGGCCACCAATCGCTCGTCATTGGCGACTTCCGAGCGCACCGCCAGGTCGAAGCCGTCCCGTGCCAGGTCTCGATACTGGTTGTTGAGTTCCAGCTCGATCTGCACCTGCGGGTACTCCCGGGAGAATTCCAGCAACAGACCATCGAAGAAGGTTTCCCCAAGGGAAACCGGAACCGTCATACGTACCGGGCCGACCAGGTCGTCCTTGAGCCTGGCCAATGCCTGACGCGCCCGCTCCACCTGGACCACCAGCGCCTGGGCCTGTGGCAACAGTGCCGCGCCCGCCGCCGTGAGACTCAAACGGCGGGTGGTTCGATGCAGCAACACCACCGAAAACTGTGCCTCCAACTGGCTGATGCGCTTGGACAGTTGCCCCTTGCTGCAGCCCAATTGCTGGGCCGCCAGGGTAAAGCTGCCGGCTTCGATCAACACCGCAAACGCCGCCAGGTCATCCATTTCGCTCATGGATTGTTTCCATTTGAAAACCAAAGGTTGCCTATTAGTGCACTTATCCCCAGGAAAAATCACTCTAGACTGAAATCTCACCTACACATCTGGAGGAAGGCACGATGAAAATCCTGTTGATTGGCGCAAGCGGCACCGTGGGCTCGGCGGTCAAGGCAGAACTGTCCCAACGTCATGAAGTGATCAGCATCGGTCGCAAGAGCGGCGACTTCCAGGTTGATATCAGCGACAGCGCCTCGATCCGCAAACTGTTCGAGCAAACCGGCAAGTTCGACGCACTGGTCTGCGCCGCCGGCAGCGTCAACTTCGTGCCCTTGGGTGAGATGAGCGAGACCGACTTTGACCTGGGCCTGCAAGACAAGCTGATGGGCCAGGTGAACCTGCTGTTGATTGGCCGTGAGTTCGCCAACGACGGCGCGTCGTTCACCTTCACCAGCGGCATTCTCAACCGCGACCCGATTCGTACCGGCGCCTCGGCAGCCCTGGTCAACGGCGCGCTGGATGCCTTCGTAAAAGCCGCGGCAATCGAACTGCCGCGCGGCCTGCGCATCAACTCGGTCAGCCCTACGGTGCTGCTGGAAGCCATGGGCAGCTATGCACCGTACTTCCGTGGGTACAAGCCGGCTCCGGGTGCAGAAGTGGCGCTGGCCTACGCTAAAAGCGTGGAAGGCCTACAGACCGGGCAGACGTTTATCGTTGGTTGATTCAACCTGTGTCCCGGGCTTGTGATGCACCGCCAGCCTGCGTAACGTGGCGGCACTTATCAGGAGACCCGATAATGCGTGCCGCCCGTACCCTAGTTTTATTTGCCCTGTTGCCCTTGTTCACCGCCTGCCAGATGTTCGACAGCGAGCCGGCCAAGCCCTCTCTCGCCGGGCTGACCCGCATGCAGGGTGAGCTGACGGCACAGGGTGACAAACTGCTGTTCCAACCCTGCAACGACAAACGCAACTACGTGGTCAACGACACCGGCGGCACCAGCATCCTGCAGGAGGCCGCTTCTCTTGCCGGCCAGCAGGGCGCGCTGTTTGCCGACATACGCGGCAAGTTCTCCGGCGTCGCCAGCGGCACTGAAGGCAAGGTGGACCTGCAACAGGTGTATCGCGTCGAGCGCTCGACCTCGGCCTGCGATGACCCCGACTTCAAGCGCATGATCCTGCGGGCCAACGGCCACAAGCCGGCCTGGGCGATGAACGTCACCGCCAAGGGCATGGTGCTGGAACGCGAAGGCCAGCCGCCATTGGCCGTACCTTATGTGGAAGAACAATCAGGCGACGGACGGTTCAACCTGATGACCGAAGCCAATAACCAGCACATCGAACTGTGGGTGGCCCCGCAGCGCTGTGTCGACAGCGCCAGCGGCAGCCTGCAACACATGTCTGCCGAGCTGCGGGTCAATGGCCAGGTGCAGCGCGGTTGCGCGTCGTTCGGCGGTTCGCGGGACGACTGATTGCCCGCTGCGCTGTTTTAACATGACGGGAAACCGCAGTTGGGGCTTATAATCGCCGGTTTGCAAAACAGCCGGCCTCTTTGCCCGCCGCCTACCGGATTTCTGTCATGTTACGAATCACCGAACTCAAGCTGCCCATCGACCATCCCGAAGAAGACCTGCGGCCTGCCATCGTGCAGCGCCTGGGCATCGCCAGTGATGACCTGCTCGATTTCACCCTGTTCAAACGCAGCTACGACGCCCGCAAAAAGTCGTCGGAGCTGTGCTTCATCTACACCATCGATTTGCAAGCCAAAGGCGAGGCGGCCTTGCTGCTCAAGTTCGCCGACGACCGCAACGTCAACCCGGCACCGGACATCAGCTACAAAGTCGTGGGGCATGCGCCGGAAGGCCTGACCGAGCGGCCGATTGTGGTGGGTTTTGGCCCGTGCGGGATCTTCGCCGGGCTGTTGCTGGCACAGATGGGCTTCAAGCCGATCATCCTTGAACGCGGCCGCGAAGTGCGCCAGCGCACCAAGGACACCTGGGGCTTGTGGCGCAAAAACGTGCTGAACCCGGAATCCAACGTGCAATTTGGTGAAGGCGGCGCCGGCACGTTCTCCGACGGCAAGCTCTACAGCCAGATCAAGGACCCGAAATTCCACGGCCGCAAGGTGCTGCACGAGTTCGTCAAGGCCGGCGCGCCGGACGAAATCCTCTATGTCAGCAAGCCGCACATCGGTACATTCCGCCTGACCGGCGTGGTGGAAAACATGCGCCAGCAGATCATCGCCCTGGGCGGTGAAGTGCGTTTCGAGCAGCGGGTCACCGACGTGCTGATCGAAGACGGCCAGTTGAACGGCGTGGTAGTGGATGGCGGCGAACAGATCCTCTCCAAACACGTGATCCTGGCCCTCGGCCACAGCGCCCGTGACACCTTCCGCATGCTCCACGACCGTGGCGTATACATGGAAGCCAAGCCGTTCTCGGTGGGCTTCCGTATCGAACACCCGCAATCGCTGATCGACGCCGCGCGCCTGGGCAAGTATGCCGGCCACCCGAAACTCGGCGCGGCTGATTACAAGCTGGTGCACCACGCCAAGAACGGTCGTTCGGTGTACAGCTTCTGCATGTGCCCGGGCGGCACCGTAGTCGCAGCGACGTCCGAGCCGAACCGCGTAGTGACCAACGGCATGAGCCAATACTCGCGTAACGAGCGCAACGCCAACTCCGGGATCGTGGTGGGCATCACCCCGGAAGTGGATTACCCGGGCGGCCCGCTGGCCGGCATCGAATTGCAGGAGCGCCTGGAATCCCACGCGTTCATCCTCGGTGGCAGCAACTACGAAGCGCCGGCGCAACTGGTCGGTGATTTCATTGCCGGCAAGCCGTCCACCGCCATCGGTACGGTGGAGCCGTCCTACAAGCCCGGCGTGGCCCTAGGCGACTTGGCCCTGGCGTTGCCGGACTTTGCCATCGAAGCCATTCGCGAGGCACTACCGGCGTTCGAGAAGCAGATCAAGGGCTACTCGCTGCACGATGCGGTGCTGACCGGGATCGAGACCCGCACCTCGTCGCCGCTGCGGATTACCCGTAACGAGTCGATGCAGAGCCTGAACGTGAAGGGGTTGTTCCCGGCGGGTGAAGGTGCCGGTTATGCCGGTGGGATTTTGTCGGCGGGTGTCGACGGAATTCGGATTGCCGAGGCGTTGGCGCGGGATATGTTGGGTATCGAGGCCTGACCTAAAACCTTGTAGGAGCCGGCTTGCCGGCGATGGCGTCCTCAAGATCGCCATCGCCGGCAAGCCGGCTCCTACAGTGGGTGTTTCAGATATTGGCGCGCAACACGCTGTCCGGCAGCACTTCTCCCCGCTCGACACTGGCTGCAACGGCCGCAATCAAACCCTCCAGCTCATACCCCTGCCCTGCCAGCCAGGCCTGATCGTAATAAGTCGTGGCATAGCGCTCACCCCCGTCGCACAAGATCGCCACAATCGAGCCCGACTCCCCCGCCGCCTTCATCTGCTGCGCCGCAATCAATGCACCGATCAGGTTGGTGCCGCTGGAACCGCCCACTCGCCGCCCCAAGCGCTGTGCCAGGTAATGCATGGCGGCCAGGGACAGCGCATCCGGCACCTTGACCATTGCATCAATCACCTTGGGCAAGAACGACGCCTCAACCCGAGGCCGGCCAATGCCCTCGATACGCGAGCCACACTCCAGGCGCAGGCTGGTGTCGCCGCTCAGGTAATAGTCAAAAAACACCGAACGCTCCGCGTCCGCGCACAACACCCGGGTGCAGTGCTGGCGATAACGCACATAACGCCCCAGCGTTGCCGTGGTGCCGCCCGTGCCGGGGCTGGAAATCAACCAGCTCGGCTCCGGGTAACGTTCAAAGCGCAACTGCTGAAAGATCGATTCGGCGATGTTGTTGTTGGCCCGCCAGTCGGTGGCGCGCTCGGCGTAGGTGAACTGGTCCATGAAGTGCCCGCCACTTTCCTGCGCCAGGCGTTCGGATTCGGCGTAGATCTGCGTCGGATCCTGTACCAGATGGCTCTTGCCACCGTAGAACGCGATCTGCGCAATCTTCTCCTGGGAGGTGGTGGCCGGCATCACCGCAATAAACGGCACGCCCAGCAGCCGGGCGAAGTACGCCTCGGAAATCGCCGTGGAGCCGCTGGACGCCTCGATTACCGGCGCACCGGGCTTGAGCCAGCCATTGCACAACGCATAAAGGAACAACGAACGCGCCAACCGGTGTTTCAGGCTGCCAGTGGGATGACTGGACTCATCCTTGAAATACAACTCGATACCCGGCAAACCCGGCAACGGCAAGGGAATCAGGTGGGTGTCGGCGCTGCGCTGGAAGTCCGCTTCAATAATGCGAATGGCTTCGCGGGCCCATTGGCGATTGTCGCTCATGATCGGTTTCTCAAAGGATTTCAGACTTGATCTTAGGATGTTTCCTACACTCCACACAGATACAGTCATGACTCAATTGGACACACAATTTCCGGGGTTTGCCGTGGGACTCATCAGGCCAATCTCTTATAACAAATAAGAATATAACTTTTGTTTTAACAACTAACGGTACGGGTTAGGGTACCCACCTATTGAACTTTGATTGGAGAGCATCCCTTGCCTCTGCGTAGCACTTTCACCCGTTTCTTCCAGCTGGAAGCCGCCAGCGGTCTGCTCCTGATCGCTGCTGCCGCTTTGGCGCTGATCATCAACAACTCACCGTTGTCGCACCTTTACGCGAGTTTTCTCGACGTGCCGGTGGTCGCACAAATTGGCGCGCTGAAAATCGCCAAGCCGGCGCTGCTATGGATCAACGATGGCCTGATGGCCTTGTTCTTCCTGCTGATCGGCCTTGAAGTGAAACGCGAGCTGCTCGACGGCCAACTGTCCAAGCCCTCGCAAGTGGTACTGCCCGGCGCGGCAGCCATCGGCGGCATGGTGGTGCCGGCGCTGATCTACTGGGCGCTGAACAAGGACAACCCGGCAGCCCTCGGCGGCTGGGCAATTCCCATGGCCACCGACATCGCCTTCGCCCTGGGCGTATTGGCCTTGCTGGGCAAGCGTGTGCCGGTGTCGCTGAAGCTGTTCCTGATGACCCTGGCCATCATCGACGACCTTGGCGCGATCATCGTCATTGCCCTCTTCTACTCCGCCGACCTGTCCGGGGCCTCATTGGCTGGTGCAGCAGCGTGCCTGATCGCGTTGATTGCGATGAACCGGCTCGGTGTCGTCAAGCTGGGGCCCTACATGATCGTCGGGCTGATCCTGTGGGTCTGCGTGCTCAAGAGTGGTGTGCACGCCACGCTGGCCGGGGTGACCTTGGCGTTCTGCATCCCGTTGCGCACCAAAAATGCCGAACCTTCGCCGCTGCTCACCCTGGAACACGCGCTGCACCCTTGGGTGGCCTACGCGATCCTGCCGCTGTTCGCCTTTGCGAATGCCGGCGTCTCGCTGGCGGGCGTCAACCTCGAAAGCTTCACCCACCACGTGCCAATGGGCATCGCCGCCGGCCTGCTGCTGGGCAAGACCGTTGGCGTGCTGGGCTTCACCTGGGTGATGGTAAAAACCGGCCTCGCCGCGCTGCCCGCCGGCGCCAACTGGGGGCAAGTGCTGGGCGTGGCAATCCTGTGCGGCATCGGCTTCACCATGAGCCTGTTTGTTGGCTCACTGGCGTTTTTACCGGGCAGCAGTGAATACGCGGGTATGGACCGGATGGGCATCCTGACCGGGTCCATATTGGCAGCGTTGATCGGGTATGCGGTGACGGCGATGGCCAGTCGCAAGCAGGCGCTCGTTCAGGCGTAATCGCTTTTTGGAGCCGGGCTGCCGGCTCCAACTTCCTCTCGGCCCATTCGGCGCCATCTCACAGAACCGTCCTACAGCCACCCTCCGCTGCTTGCCATAACGTCGTGCTCCCGACTCCACCGTCGGACGTCGTTAGGCAACACGCCAGGAGGGCACGATGGCAAACAACAAGGACATACCCCAAGTCTGGCGATGCTACGGGACCGGCACGGGCGGTTACCGACGGCTCGAGAACATGAACGAGCGCGAGTTGGCTGAGCGTGATGCCAGGCAGCGAGCATATGAAGCCATGCTTGCCCGCCAGGAAGCCTATGAGGCCTGGCGTAAAGTGGAGCCGCCGCCAACGCAATTGCCCATGGTCGGCTGCGTATTCGCAAAGTCCTGCAATCTGCCGGACGCCCTCATCGACTACAACAATCCGTCCGGTTACATACCGCTTGATCGCATAGGGGACTATGGCGAACACGTGCTGCTTGGTGGCCATGAAACCGACAGTGAGGGGCTGCTGCCACTCAAGAAGGTCAGCGGCAGCGCCCTCCCGGCCGGGCTCGGAACATTGGCACTGGGCGGTTCCGCGATCGGCGGGGCATCAAGCGTCGCAGCCGGTGCTGGAACAGTCGCCGCAGGCCTGATGCTTGGGGTTGCAGCACTTATCTGGCCCTCCAGCTTGGGCGACAGCGCGCTCTACAGCGACCGTCAACTGCGCTCAATGCCACGAGCGCGTACACGGGTTCGCCTGCACGTCGAGCAATTAGCTAACGGCACCCTCAAGGGATACGCCTTCTACACAGGGAAAAATCGTGAGTGGGAGATGGTCGATGTCGTGCAGTTTGGGCTGCGAGGCACACATCAGGTCGCGGACTTGGGCGACGGGATTGAGCTGATCTGGACGCCTGCCATCGATCCGGCTGGCACACTTGGTATCCCTGCTTTGGAAGCTGCGCCGCAGGCACCGCAAATCTGGGTGTATCCGCCGACCGAGAAGGCCGCCAGCATCATCGTTGACCCGATATACCCGCCGGAATACAGGGATTTCATTCTGGTGTTTCCGGCGGACTCGGGGGTTCGGCCGCTCTACGTGGTGGTCAGCGTTAGACCAGGGGACCATGACTACCACTCGGCGCCAGCGTTGCTTCCTGCGTACCCTGACGCCAAAGTCGCAGGTCGCAAAACTCCTGTGAAAGGCGGGGGAGCACTAAGAAAAAGGTGGAAAACGCCCGCGGGGTTAATACTTGAATGGGATCTCCAACATGGCGCGCTCGAAGTGTATGACGCCAGAGGCAGGCATCTGGGTGAGTTTGATCACATTACTGGAGAGCCCACCTCCAAGAAAAAAACAAAGAAGAAAAAAGTAAGGAGAGTCGAACCATGAAGTATTTGTTGGAAGCATTTGATAAGAATACTGACTTGCAAGAGTTCGTAGTCGAACTGCCGCATGACTGCGAAGAGGAGCTTGAAGCCATAATGCAATGGCCCACAAAACAACAGGGATGGGAAGGTTACGATCTGACGGTGGTTCAGCTTTCAGCTATTGAAGCCTTGGTGGGCAGAGCCCTCGGTGACCCACTTTGTTACTTTCAACTCACCTGCAATGCGTGAGCCGCCATACGCCACCCAACAAAAAACCCCAACCGGTCACCCGGTTGGGGTTTTTCTGTTCCTGCGACCTTACTCTTAACGAGTAACTCGGCTGGTCCCGTTCACAGTCATGATGCGAACGCGGTCGCCGATACGGAAGACTTCGTTCGGGTCAACGGCCTGGACGTAGGCGCGCATGCTGCCGTCGTCTTCACGAACGGTGACTTCAACGCCTTGGGTGCGGGTCAGGCCCTCTTCTGCAGCAGAACCCAGCAGGCCACCGGCGACGGCACCGATCACGCCGGTGACGATACTGCCACGGCCACCACCGATAGCGCTGCCGCCAACACCGCCAACCACTGCGCCAGCCACGCCGCCGATTGGGGTCTTGGTGCCTTCGATTTTCACCGGACGCAGGGATTCGATGGTGCCCATGCGTACAGTTTGCACGCGACGTGCTTCGTCACGGGAGTACGAGTCGCCGGTCAGACTCGAGGCGCAGCCACCCAGCAGCAACGACAGGGTGGTAAAGCAGGCAACCAGTAAAACAGACTTACGCATAGCATCAACTCCAAAGGACAGGTATTCATTAAACCGCTGCGGCTTGCTGCCTGTCACGCCATGCCGGGCAGAAAATTGGTTTCATTCAGCCTTAGTACAGTCTGCCTGTACCGAAAAACTCGACGAACGGTATAAACCTCACCGTCATCAACATCTTCGTGGACTGTTTCATCATTGTAGCGAATGGCTGCAAAACGCGGCGCAGCGCTACACCTCCAAAGCCTCTGACTAGAGACTCCGGCGTGCAGCGCTACATTCAGGCGAGGTGACGAAAGGTGGGCTCAGGGCGCCAGACGCTCACGGGTCCAGTCGGCACCCTGCAAGCGGTAGTTCAAGCGGTCGTGCAAACGACTCGCGCGGCCCTGCCAGAACTCGATGCGTTCCGGCAGCAGGCGATAACCTCCCCAATGCTCGGGGCAGTCCGGTTGGGTATCACTGAAGCGTTGTTCGGTGGCCTTGAGCAGGTCCTGCAATTCTTCGCGGTCCCGGATCACCTGGCTTTGCGGTGAAGCCCAGGCACCCAGGCGGCTGCCCAGGGGGCGGACCTGGAAGTAAGCATCCGACTCCTCGGGCGTGACCTTGACCACACGACCTTCGATGCGTACCTGACGTTCCAAGGTCGGCCAGAAGAAGGTCATGGCGGCAAACGGGCGCGTCGCGAGCTGTTCGCCCTTGGCGCTCTGATAGTTGGTGAAGAAGGTAAAGCCCTGTGTATCCAGCCCTTTGAGCAGCAGGATCCGGCAATGGGGGCGACCGTCCTGGTCGACCGTTGCCAGGGTCATGGCATTGGCCTCCACCGGTGGCTGCTCGGTTTTCACCGCGTCACTGAACCACTGGTGGAACAAGGCAAACGGTTCGTCCGGGGCCTGGGCCTCGCTCAAACCGTCCCGTGTGTAGTCACGGCGCATATCGGCCAGTGCCTGGGTCATGCGGCTTTATCCTTCTGGCTCAAATAATCAGTTTTTTGCCTGGTCGTTCGAAGCGGCTGGAGCGGCGGCCTTGGCTGGGGCCGGTTTCTTGGCGGCTGGCTTGGCCGGGGCCTTCTTGGCAGCCGGTTTGGCGGCGGCTTTCTTGGCGACCGGTTTTTTCGCCGGGGCAGCTTTTTTGACCGGAGCAGCCGCTGGAGCAGGAACGTCCTGCACAGCAACCATTTCAGCCTTCGGCGGGTTGGCCGAGTTGTACTTGCTCAGCAGGGCCAGCATGGTGGTGCGCTGGGTGAACATGATTTCCATGCGACGGTTCAGGGCACGGCCCTGGGTGCTGTCGTTGGCGGCACGCGGCATCAGGTCGCCCATGCCACGCAGCATCAGGCGGTCCTGCTTCAGGCCGCTGAGGCTGAAGATCGAGGCGATGGACTGCGCACGCTCCTTGGTCAGGGCCTGGCTTACCGGCTCGGCACCCGAGGTATCGACGTGGCCCAGTACCAGTACGGCGGTTTTCGGATCGCCTTCAACGGCCTTGGCAACGCGGGTGAATGGACCCAGGGTCACCGGCAGCAACATCGCCGGGCGTTTCGGGTTGTAGGAGCCGTCGACCGGGGCAATCACGACCAATACGTTGTCACGACGCTCCAGTTGCAGGTTGCTGTCCTTGATTGCGGTACGCAGGCGCGGCTCGTAATCGTCCAGCCAGGCCTGGGTGATCTTTGGATCAGGCATCGGGATATTGGCAACGTCGACCTTGGCCAATGGTTTTGGCTTGCTTTCGAACGGCCACCACCACTTGGTATCGGTATCTGTCTTGGCAACGGCAGGGGCAGCAGCTGGCGCGGCAGCCGGTGCGCCGGTCGCAGGCGTTGCCGCCTTGAGGTCGGCTTTCAGGTCAGCCTTGGCATCGTCGGCCTTCGACGAGAACGGCCACCAGCTGGAGCCGGTATCCGCCTTGGCAACCGGTGCCGGTGCTGGCGCAGGTGCAGGTGCAGGTGCAGGTGCAGGTGCCGCAGCGGCAGGTGCTACCGGCGCAGGCGCCTTGGCAGCCACGGCCGGTTTGGCATCCGGTTTGGTGTCGGCTTGGCTCACTGCGTCCTTGGTAGCAGCCTTATCGGAGCCAAATGACCACCAATGCCCACCTTCGGCATCATTTTGTGGGGTTTGTGCACAGCCAGTAATAGTGAGGCATAGCGCCAGTGCCAAGGACTTGTTCGATAACATGAGATATCCACAAAATGAGAAAAAATCAGGGGCCTGAATGACCCGTTAAACAGACGCTTCTGGAACATTAAAGTTACAACATTTCGCCTAGCGTCTTTTTGTAGGTGTCTTTGTAACAAAAAAACGCCGAACAGCAAGCTATTTACAGACAACCGGCCAATATTCTTACCAACTTTTGCGCCCGTGGGTCCATAAGTACATAAGGCCCCAATGTATTGGTCACAAAACCAAAGGCTACATCATGTTCCGGGTCGGCAAAACCCACCGAACCCCCTGCCCCGGGATGCCCAAAGGCCCGTGGGCCAAGGCCGAACGTAGCGTTTGGCACCTGCGGCTGATCCAACATGCAGCCCAGGCCAAAGCGGGTTTGTGTCAATAAGGTTTTATCCGGGCCGATACTGTGTTCGCGGGTCAATTCTTCAAGCATATCGGCTTCCAGCAAACTACCGTCGAGCAGTCCACTATAAAAACCCGCGAGACTTCGCGCATTACCGTGACCATTTGCCGCTGGCTGCTGCATACGCCGCCATTCGGGTTTATTAGTGCTGGTCAGAATAGACGGTGGGTTGGTAAATGCACGGGTGGTCATCGCCATCGGCTCGCGCATCGTTACTTGAAGTAAACGTTGTGCCGCTTCATCGCCTACATTGCCCTTGCCCCGGGCTATATGGGCAACTCGATAAAACTCTTCGTCGGCCAGGCCCACATGAAAGTCCAGGCCCAACGGCCGTGCAACCCGGGCCACGATGGACTCGCCCGGCCCACGACCGTCAGCACGGCGGAGCAATTCGCCCACCAGCCAGCCGTAGGTAATCGCCGCATAGCCATGGCCTTCCCCGAGTTTCCACCACGGCGCTTCGGCCGCGAGGGCGTCGACCATCATCTGCCAGTCGTACAGGGCTTCGGCGGGCAGCGTTTCACGCAGGGCAGGCAACCCGGCCTGATGGCAGAGCAGATGGCGCAAGGTGATGGCTTCTTTGCCGGCGGCAGCGAACTCCGGCCAGTATCGGGCGACCGGCGCATCCAGCTGCAACTTGCCTTCGGCTACCAGTTGCAGCGCCGTGACGGCAGTGAACGTCTTGGTGCAGGAGAACAGGTTCGCGATGGTATCGCTGTGCCAGGCCTCGGCACCGTCCTTGTCGGCGGTACCGGCCCACAGGTCGACGACGGTTTCGCCACCGATCTGGATGCACAGCGCGGCGCCGCGCTCCTGAGGGTCGTCGAACAGCGCGGCAAAGGCTTCACGCACCGCTTCGAATTGAAGCTCGTAATGACCCTGAATCTGCACCTAAACCCCCTCGGAAAAGTACCGCAAAAAGTGGCCGACATTGTTCCAGCCATTGAGTGTTTTGTGAACCCGCACTCGTCGATCAGGTCCCATCAATGACCCTTGCCCGAGTGTCCGCCGGCATGCTCTGCCCCAGGCCCAGCCGCGTTGCCCTCATGCCCCGGTTTACCGCCTTCACCGGTGTGGACCGCGCTGGACACCTTGGCCTTTTCGGCCTCCTTGCCCAACTGGTCGACCGCCGCCAGGTTACTTTTGCGAACACTGTCAACAAAGCCCTGGAACGGCACATCGGTGATGCCCACCAGGCCGAAGTGGCCGTTTTCGCCGTCCAGCAGACGACCGGTTACCGGCTGGTCCAGGTACTGGAACCAATGCACGCCGACAATCGACGGCTCGGCCATGGCCTGCTTGAGGAAGTTGGCGTAGGCAGCTCCGCGATCCTCTTCCCTGGCCAACTGCGTTACGCCACCCCAGAACGGGCCGCGGTCCGCCGAGCCAAAGTTGAATTCGGTGATCAGCACCGGCTTGTCCAACTCGCGCAGTGCCGCGAAATCGTAGCCATCCTGAGGCTTGAGGGTGTACATGTTGAAACTCAGTACATCGCAATATTGCGCGCAGGACGCCACGGCTTCCGGGGTGCTGACGGCGTAACGCCCACCCAGCAACAACTGGTTGGGCGCATGCCATTTCAGCGAATCGGAGATGGTCTTGAAGTACGCATCGGCGAAGGTCTTCTGGAAGTATTTGAAGTCTGCTTCGATTTCCGGGTGCTCGGGGTTCGGCATGGGCGGCACGAAGCCCGGGTCTTCCATCAACTCCCAGGCCGGCAGGTCAATGCCCCAGGCTTTGGACAGGCCGGCCTGGTTGCGGTACTTGTCCCGCAGTTGCTTGAGAAATGCGCGCTTGGCCGGAACGTCGGTGGTCATGCGCAACGTGCCGTAGGCCAGGGCGTAGCGGGACTTCGGATCATCACCGGGACCGGCCCAGGCCAGTTCGTTGTCGGCAAAGAAACCGATCAGCCACGGGTCATCGCGATGGTCACGAGCGGCAATCGCCACCGCACGTTCGGTGGCCATGGCGAAGCGCGGGTCAAACGGATCGGGCATGCCGCCCCACCAATCGGTGCCGGTGCTGATGCTCGCGTAATCGCCGACGATCGACAGCGGCAAGGTGTAAGGCACGCGGTCAGCGGTGGCCAACTGCGGCGCACTCCAGTTGCCCACGGTGTTGAAACCCCAGGCTTGCAGGCGATCCAGCGCATGGGTCACCCAACGTTTCTGGTCGAAGCCTTCCGGGGCGCAAGGCGCTGGCGGCACACAGGGTTGAGCAAACGTGCGCTGCAGGTTGGCGCCGTAAAAATCGTACCAGCGCCCGACATTAAAGCTGCGGCCCTGATCGGCACCATTGCCGCCACGGTTATCGCCGCTGCCGTAGTACTTATCAAAGGGCTCACCGGCCTTGGGCAGCGCGGCAAACATCCATTCGCGGCCGGCGACGTAGGTCTGGCTGTTGTCCGGGGCCACGGTGTTGACGCCCAGGGAGTAGAACGGATGGCCTTCCGGAGTCACCAGGTACCAGCGCCCGTCGCGCTTCTCGGTGCGGAAAAAGCCGCTGGCGTCAAAGGCCGGGCCCTTGTTCCAGCCGCCGAATTTGTCCAGGGAAGCCTTGTCGCGCTCGGCCAGCCAGCCCTTGAGCTGTTGCTGTTCCTTGACCGCCGCGACCCTCAACTGGTCGTCGCTGCTGACTTTTTCCGGCCACCTGGCGCGGGTGGACTGCCCGTAGGCATCCACCAGGTCGCTGTAGGTGGCCTTGAGCACCGGCTCGATGTCCTGCACGCCGAAGCGCTCCAGCAAGATGCTTTGGGCGACATTGGGCTTGATCATCGACAGGGTTACCGACACGATCTGGCTGCGATCGATCTCCCCTTCGCTGCTGGCCAGCAACACGCGCTGGCCGTCGACGGTGATCGGCATCGGCGGGCCGGCCTTCATGCCCTGGCTCAGCGGCGAGTTGGCTTGCAGCGGAATCAGCAACGTCTGCGCCGGGCCGGCCGGCAGGTCGATACGACTGAACAGCGTCCGGCCGTCATTGCTCTGCACCTTGACGTACAGGGTCAACGCCCAGTCCATCGCACTCTGGATGCGCAAGCTCATGGCACCGGATTGCGACCAGTCCCAGGCACCGGTTTGCGGGCTGAGTACCAGGCTCGGCTCGGCCGCCGGGTTGAAGGTAATACGGCGCAGCACTTCGCCTTCAGGGGTTTGTTCGGCGTTGTATTGCGGCAGGCTGGCGTCCTGGGTCGCTACCTTGACCACATCAGCGGGCCGTACAAAGTTGAATAACGTTTGTTGCCCCGCAGGCGCAGCCAGCAAGGGCGCGGCAAACAACAAGGCAAAAACAGCGGGCAGCGTGCGAATCATGTGAACAAGGTTCTCCCAAACGGCCGGTGACTGGCCTGATGACGTGAAGCAATGGTGAGATAGACCACGAAGTGGGCGATTTCGCCCACCGAGTCTTAAGAAATTTCCCGCCGAAACGGCGGCAAAGCATTCAGGATAGCTTTGCCGTAGCGCTGGGTGACCAGGCGCCGGTCAAGCAAGGTGATGGTGCCGCGATCTTCTTCGGTACGCAGCAGGCGTCCGCAGGCCTGGACCAGCTTCAGGGAAGCGTCCGGCACCGAGATTTCCATGAACGGATTGCCGCCCCGGGCCTCGATCCACTCGGCCAGCGCGGCCTCCACCGGATCATCCGGCACCGAGAACGGGATCTTGGCGATCACCACGTGTTCACAGTAGGCGCCCGGCAAATCCACACCCTCGGCAAAACTCGCCAGGCCGAACAGCACGCTGGAATCGCCGCCATCCACCCGCGCCTTGTGCTTGTTCAGGGTTTCCTGTTTCGACAGGTTGCCCTGGATAAACACCTGCTTGCGCCAGTCACGGTCGAGGCCGTCGAACACGTCCTGCATCTGTTTGCGGGACGAGAACAGCACCAGAGTGCCCCGGGAGCCTTCCACCAGCGACGGCAGGTCGCGGATGATCGCCGCCGTGTGGGCCGGCGCATCCCGTGGGTCGGCCTTGAGGTCCGGCACCCGCAGCACACCGGCGTCGGCATGATGGAACGGGCTCGGCACCACGGCGGTGACGGCCTTTTTCGGCAACCCGGCGCGCATGCGGAAGCGGTCGAAGGTGCCGAGGGCCGTCAGCGTAGCCGAGGTGACCAGGGCGCCGTAGGCCACGTTCCACAGGTTACGCCGGAGCATTTCCGCCGCCAGGATCGGGCTGGCGTTGACCTCGATATCGAACAGCGCACCGCTTTCCGACAAGGTCAGCCAACGGGCCATGGGCGGGTTGTCTTCCGGGTCTTCGACGGTAAAGGCGGTCCACAACTCCCAGTTGCCCTGGGAGCGGGACAGCAGGCTGCCAAACAGCGGGTACCACTCTTCGGCCTGGTTGCTGGCGATGCCGATGTTGACCTCGCCGTCCATGCCTTCCTTGAGCAGGTCGGTGAGGCGGGTGAACAGGTCGGTCAGGCGCGAAAAGCCCTTCTTCAGCTCGACACCCATCTCGCGCATGTGCTCGGGAATCAGCCCGCCGACGAAACGATGACGCGGCCGCTCGCGGCCTTCCACGTCTTCGCCGGGTTTGAAGTCTGCCACCTGTTCGCAGGCGCTGAACATGAATTGCTGCTGGGTCTTGATTTCCCGCGCCAGCTCCGGCACCTGCTCGATCAACTTGCCCAGGTCGCCCGGCAACGGATGCTGGGCGAGCAACTTGGTGAGGTTCTTGGCAGTGGTTTCCAGCCAGTCGGCGGTAGAGCGCAGACGCGTGTAGTGGGCAAAGTGGCCGATGGCCTTGTCGGGCAGGTGATGGCCTTCGTCGAACACGTAGAGTGTGTCGCGCGGGTCGGGCAATACGGCGCCGCCGCCGAGGGCCAGATCGGCGAGGACCATGTCATGGTTGGTGACAATAACGTCGACCTTGCCCATGCCTTCGCGGGCCTTGTAGAAGGCGCACTGGCCGAAGTTGGGGCAATGACGGTTGGTGCACTGGCTGTGATCGGTGGTCAGGCGCGCCCAGTCGGCGTCTTCCAGGGCGTTGGGCCAACTGTCGCGGTCGCCGTCCCATTTATTGCCCGCCAGTTTCTCGATCATGCTGGTAAACAGCTTCTGACTGACCTCATCGACTTCGATCTTGAAGCCTTCTTCTTCGAACAGCGAGGCCGTAGCGGTTTGCGCGTGGCCTTCCTGCAACAAGACGTCGAGCTTGGACAGGCACATGTAGCGCCCACGGCCCTTGGCCAGGGCGAAGGTGAAATTCAGGCCGCTGTTGCGCATCAGGTCGGGCAGGTCTTTGTAGACAATCTGCTCTTGCAGGGCGACGGTGGCGGTGGCAATCACCAGGCGTTTGCCGGCCGCCTTGGCGGTAGGGATCGCCGCCAGGCTGTAAGCCACGGTTTTCCCGGTACCGGTGCCGGCCTCGACGGCCACCACCGCAGGGTCGCCACTGCGCCGGCCTTCGTCGTCGGTGTCGATATCCCCGAGGACCTTGGCTACTTCGGCGATCATCAGGCGCTGGCCGTACCGCGGTTTCAAGCTCTTGGCTTCGAGAAAACGCGAGTAGGCGCCCTGGATCGTGGTTTTGAGTTCAGTGCTGATCATGGATAGTCGGGCGCAAAAAACGCTGGATAAATTTTCAGTGGTTCGGATCGGCCGCTATCATACCCCGCTAATTAATCCCGCGCAGAACGGAGTACCTCAATGACCGTGTTTAGCCTTGCTTATACCCTGCATGTACTGGCCGCCCTGATCTGGGTCGGCGGTATGTTTTTCGCCTGGATGATCCTGCGCCCCGCCGCCATGGCCGCGCTGGACGGACCTGCCCGGCTGAAACTCTGGGTAAATGTGTTTCAACGTTTTTTTGTGTGGGTCTGGGTCGCGGTGCTGGTCTTGCCGATCAGCGGTGTCGGCCTGCTGCAACTGCGCTTCAACGGGTTCGAGACTGCGCCGCGTTATGTGCAGATCATGATGGGTTTGTATGTGGTGATGACGGCGCTGTTTATCCGGATCCAGGCGTTGAAGCTGCCGGAGTTGCGCACGGCGGTGGCGGCTGAGGATTGGCCGGCCGGGGCGGCGGCGTTGGGGCAGATTCGTAAGCTGGTGGGGATTAACTTGATTGTGGGGTTGGTGCTGGTGGCGATTGCTTCGGCTCGGCCGATGTTCTGAGGCGTCCTTTCGGGCCTCATCGCGGGCAAGCCCGGCTCCCACATTTGGAAAGCATTTCCCTGTGGGAGCCGGGCTTGCCCGCGATGAGGCCGGTACTGGCGACTTACAATCTCTGGACGGTCACAGCACCCGCAGGCCCCGCTGGCCCCGGCTGGCCTTCCAACCCGGCCCGGCCCTTCTCGCCGCCATCGGCGCGGTACACCAGGCAACCCTTGGACTGCCCGCCCTTACCCGGCTTGCCCGCCGTGCCCGCCAAGCCACCGGCACCGCCGTCCACCCAAACCTTGATCTTTTCCCCCGGGAAGTCCTGCGGCAACTCGACCCGAACCTGCGCACCCGCCGCGCCCGGCAGCCCGTCGCCACCGTTGTCGCCATTGGCGCCGCGCCCGGCCGAGCCCCAGGTGCAACCCGGGTCTTCGCCGTTGGCACCGTCCAGCCCGGCATACCCTTGGGCACCGGCACCGCCACGGGCATCCACCGACAACTCATCCGCCGTCAGCGAGTTAATGCGCAAGATCAAATCGCGCCCAGCCTTGGCCGGACGTTCATGGGTACCTGGCGCACCCCGGGAGGTGATCTGGCTGCCATGCTCCAGCTGCGCCTGGCGCACCTGCAATTGCAGTGCGGTGCTGCCGGGCACAATGGCGATCCGCGCTTCGCGGCCAAGGTGCAGCTCATCCACCGTTACCTGGGTGATATTGGCAGGAATCAGCAAGGTGCCGTAATCCGCCACATCCAGCCGCTCCAGCTGCAAAACGCCGCTGCTGTTGGGCAGGCGCATCAACGAGTTGGTCTCGACGCTGACGCTCTGGGCCAGGGCAATGGGGCTGACCAACAGGGCCAACAGAAAAACCTTACGCATGATTGGCCTCCTTGTTTACATCATTAGCCGGTGTCGGCGTCGAAAAGCTCTGCACATGGAACATACCCACCAGCAGGATCTGCAAGCGGTCACGCCAGGGATGGGCACGGTTTTTCACACTGCCGTTGAACAACAGCAATTCAAGAAGATGGGTCAACAACAACAGGCTGCCGGCCAGACTGACCAACAGGTGGAACGGGTTGATCAGCGGCGAAAACAGATTGACCACCACCACGACCCAGAACAGCAACGTCAAAAACTTCCCCAGCCCCCAAAACACCTTCATCCCGCACGCTCCCCTTGCACATTATTCTTTGGGCGCACAGTAACGACTTCTACAGGCGTTGTGCCAGTGAAGGTTAAAAAAATTGATGAAGGGCCCCCTGTGGGATCCCACAGGGGGCTTGAGGGTGTGTCAGCGGTTGATCTGGATTTCCACGCGGCGGTTTAGCGCGCGGCCGTCAGCGGTTTTGTTATCCGCCACCGGATGGCTTTCACCGGCGCCGGTCACCGAGACAAAACTGCTGCGCGGGATGCCGGAACTGACCAGGTAGTCGGTCACCGAATGAGCGCGTCGTTCAGAGAGTTTTTGGTTGTAGGCGTCTTTACCGACGCTGTCTGTGTGCCCGCTGACCCGCAGTTGCGCGCTGGGGGCCTCTTTTTTCAGACGGGTCGCGATGGTGTCGAGCTTGGTTTTGTCAGCGGCGGTCAGCTTGGCCGAGTCGAACTCGAAGTGCACGTCACGAATCACGATGGTTTCTTCCTTGACCACCACGACTTCTTCTTGAACCACCGCTACCGGCACGGGTGGGCAGCCATTGGCATCGACCTGCACCCCTTTTGGCGTGCCTGGGCACTTGTCGCGACTGTCCGGCACACCGTCGCCGTCTTCGTCACCATCGCCATGCACCCAGCAATAGGCGCCAGCCATGCCGCCGATCAGCAACGCGCCATAGCCCGCATAGGCTGAGCTTTCGGTGGCGCCAATGGCAGCACCCGTCACACCGCCTACTGCGGCACACGTGGGCCAGTCGGTTTTTTGCAAGCCTGCGCAACCTGTCAATACTCCGGTTAGCAGAACCAAGGGTAGAGCTGTCCGCATGATGCTCATCTGACTTTCTCCTGAGGGGATCGGCGGGGGCCGACGAGTGGAGTAAAGACGGCTCTTTTCATCTGCGCCAGCGTGTCACACCCCTGTATTCATTGGGCCGGGCTGTTTATTCTCGCCGCCCGCTCTAGGCCCGCACGCTCAGGCAGGCTAGTCTCTACGGTCCTGATGTGAGGATCTTCGATGACCGCCGGTATTTCTGCCCGTACACCCCAGCAAGCGCTCGCCGCGCTGCTTGATCTACACGCGCCCAAACGCCTGCTTTTATTGGGTGCCAGCCAGTTCCCGGCGCTGGATGCGTTCAAGGAGGCACACCCGGATACCGTGGTGTCCTTTGCCGAGCCCGGCGCCTTGCCCGCCGACCTCGCGGCCCAGCGTTTCGACCTGGCGCTGGTGGTCGACTGCCTGGAACACCTGTCAAAACCTGCGGGCCTGACCCTGCTCGGCGGCATCCGCAACCTCAATGCCAGCCGCATTGCAGTGCTGGTGGACCTGGCCGCCTGCCACTGGAAAGACACCGACTTCTTCTCCCTGGCCCTGCAAGCCAGCGAGCGTTTCCAGCGCGACGATCAGGTTTTGACGCTGTTTACCTATGATCTGCTTGACTATAAACAGGTGCCGGATTGGCTGAACGCCCGCTTCTGGGCCAATCCGCAAAACTTCGGAAAGTATTGGTGGTAACCCGATGAGTACATCCATTTGCCCTTGCGGCAGCGGCAACCTGCTGGATGCCTGCTGCGGCCACTATCACGCTGGCCACCCGGCGCCCTGCGCCGAAGCCTTGATGCGCTCGCGCTACAGCGCCTATGTGCTGGGCCTGGTGGACTACCTGGTGGCAACCACCCTGCCTGCGCAACAAGCCGGGCTGGACACGACTGCCATCGGTGCCTGGAGCGCCCAAAGCACCTGGCTGGGCCTGACGGTGGAAAGCTCCGAGGTGTTCGGCGGCCAGCCGGAACATGCATTCGTGACCTTTACCGCCCGCTGGCACGACAGCACTGGCGAACACAGCCACCGCGAGCGCTCATCGTTCGTACAGAACAATGAACACTGGTACTTCATCGACCCGACGGTGGAGGTTAAGACCGGACGCAATGACGCCTGCCTGTGCGGAAGCGGGCAGAAATTCAAGAAGTGCTGTTCCAGCTACCTCTGACATTCATTGATACCCAGTAAGCTCACGCTTGCTATGCTGACTCTTCATACGGAGTAACGGCATGGTTTCTCAGGCGCGGGTATTCAGGACTTACAGCCTTCTGCTGGCATTGATGCTAGGGCTTTCCGGCTGCGCGTCCTGGTTCGCCGATGATGCCCCCACCCCCGAGGTGCGCCTGGTGAAGGTTGACCCCGTGCGGGTCAAATTGCTGGAGCAGAAGTTCAAGTTGTACTTTCGCGTGGATAACCGCGACGACAACGATTTGACCGTGCGCGGCCTGGTGTACAAGGTCAGCCTGGGCACGATGGTGCTGACCGAAGGCGAGTCCAACGAATGGCTGACCGTGCCGCCCCACAGCCACGCTTTCTTCCGGGTTTCGGTGCGTACCAACCTGTGGCCACAAATCCGCGATGTGGTCGATATGTTGAAAAATCCACGGGAGCCCGTGCCCTATCGTCTTGAAGGCGAGTTGAAAACCGGTTTATTTATCGGGAACGACGTGCAGGTGCTGCGCAATGGCGAGATAATCCCCGGCGATTTTATTCCGGAGCGACATCGATGACTCAGCAACCCCATGTCCATGGTCCTGACTGCAACCACGATCACGATCACCATGATCACGACCACGGCCATGTCCACGGCCCGAACTGCGGCCACGCTCACCAGGAGCCGGTGCGCAACACCTTGAAGGACGTGGGTCGTAATGATCCTTGCCCGTGCGGCAGCGAGAAGAAATTCAAGAAGTGCCACGGGGCTTGATGCCTGTGCGATAAGCACCTTTTTGTGATGAGGGACTTGTTGTGGCAAAGGGGCTTGCTGTGGCGAGGGAGCTTGCTCCCGCTGGGCTGCGCAGCGGCCCCAAAAAAAGCGGGAGCGCTGCGCACTCCAGCGGGAGCAAGCTCCCTCGCCACAGCAAGCCCCCTTACCACAACAAGCTCCCTCACCACAGCAAGCTCCCTCTCCACATTATCTCCCTGCCCCACAAAATCCTGACTCAGCCTTGAGCCTTGCGCTGAAACTGCAACACCACCTCCAATCCCCCACCCTCCCGATTGCTCAAGCTCAACCGCCCGTCATGGGCACTGGCAATCGTATGCGCGATGCTCAACCCCAGCCCGTAGCCGCCGGTTTCCACATTGCGTGAGCCTTCCACCCGGTAAAACGGCTCCATCACCTGTTCCAGCTGTTCCTGGGGAATCCCTGGCCCACGGTCGCTGATCACAATCTTCAAGCTGTCGGCCTTGTCCTCAACCCTCACCACCACCTCGCACCCATAACGCACCGCATTTTCCAGCAGGTTCTGCACACAACGCTTGAGGCTGCGGGCATACCCCGGCAGCGGCTGTTTGGCCCGCCCTTCTATCGTCACCGTCTCACCCACATCCTGAAGGTCCGCCTGCAAGCTTTGCAGCAAGGCGTTGATGTCGATGTTCTGGCGTTTCTCGTTGATTTCGCCGCTGCTGACAAAATCCAGGGTGCTGGACACCATGTGCTCCATTTCTTCCAGGTCGCTGCGAAAACGCTCCTTGGTGCGGTTGTCGTCGAGCATCTCCGTACGTAAGCGCAGGCGTGTGATGGGCGAGCGCAGGTCGTGGGAAATCGCCGCAAGGAACCGCGTACGTTCGGCAATATTGGCGATCAGCCGTTGTTGCATGGCGTTGAACGCCTGGGCGGCGCGGCGTACTTCGGTGGGGCCATCGACGGCCAGCGGTGGCCGTTGAATATCCCGGCCCAGCGCTTCAGCCGCCTTGGCCAACGCATTCAGCGGGCGAATGGCTAGACGAACAGCCACCAGGGCGATGATCACCAGCACCACGACCCGCAGCAAATAAATACGCATCACATAGTCGAACAACAGGTCCATCGGCGAGGTACTGGTCCAGCCCTGCTCCTCGGTGGCCTCCACCTGTAACCAGCGCCCGTCCGGCAATCGCAGGTCAATCAGGAACTGCCCCACCACCGGTTTGGAGCCGAGCAAGGTCGAAAGCCCCGCGTGCTGGCCTTCGGCGTCCAGCAACTTGAGGCTCAACAAATGCAGGTTCTGCGTATAGCCGGTCTTTTCCGAGAGCACTTTATTCAGCAGGCGCTCTGTGGACTGGTCGCTGTCGCTGATGCGGCTCGGCACATCACTGGCCTGATCACTGAGCGTCAGGCGAAAACGCGGTGTATCGAGCAGCTTGATCAGTACATCAGCCTGTGCCGGATCGCTGTGCACCAGCCGCACCACGTCCGCCAGCCGTGTGGCGATCAGCCGGCTGGGGATTTCCAGCACCTGGCCGTGGCGCATGTCGTACCAGATGCTGCTGGTGAGCGCCTGGGCCGCGAGCATGCCGCTGACCAGGATCAGCACCAGCCGGCCAAACAGCGAACGCGGCAGCAGTTTCACGATTGCAGCGCCACGTCGTCGGCGGTGAGCATGTAGCCCTCGTTGCGCACGGTCTTGATCAGCCCGGCCGGCAATTGCGAACGCAGGCGGCTGACGCACACATCAATCGAGCGGTCGAACGGCGTGCTGTCCTTGTCGAACACATGGTTGAGCAAAAAGTCGCGACTCAGCGGCCGGTTGGGGTGTTGCAACAGCAGGCGCAACACCCGGTAATCGGAGTTGCCGAGGCTCACCACCACGCCTTCGGGCGAGAGCAATTGCCGCGCCCGGGTGTCCAGTTGCCAGCCGGCGAAGCTGATGCTCGGCGCTTCATCCAGCCGCGCCCGGTCCGGAAAACTCTGCACCCGGCGCAGCACCACCTTGATCCGCACCAGCAACTCCCGTGGGTCGAACGGCTTGGGCAAGTAATCGTCGGCGCCGATTTCCAGGCCGACGATCCGGTCGATCAGCGTGCCCTTGGCGGTGAGCATGATCACCGGCGTGTTGGAGCTCACCCGCAATTCGCGGCACAGACTCAGGCCGTCTTCGCCGGGCAGCATCAGGTCCAGCACGATCAGGTCGATGACATTCAGCGCCAGGCGGCGGCGCATTTCCTTGCCGTCGCCAGCGGTGGACACCTGGAAGCCGGCATCACTCAGGTAGTCGCACAACAGCTGGCGGATTTGCGGGTCGTCATCGACGATCAACAAGTGGTCTTGCTTGGCCATGGGGCAATTCGTCCGAAACTCAAAAGGCAGGAGATAGCCGAAACGTCAGCCAGGCGTGCACGCAAATGTAATGGAATGTTGTGGAAAGCGGTAATCGCGCATCCCCATTACAAAGCCACGGCATGCCGGCCGGTATCGGTCTTTAGACTAACGAATCTAAATGAGATTAATTGTAATTTAGCCTAGGTCACTCTGAATGCCATTGCCTTCCCCTCGCGTTCTGTCGCGCCAATCTACCCTTGCGCCGATGTTCGGCCTGCTTGCCGCCGGCAGCCTTCCACCCACTGCCTGGGCCGATACGCCGGTGGCGGCGTCCCAGGATTCGGTGCTGAGCCTGCCGGAAATCAAGATCGATGGCGAAGCCACTTCGGCTTTCAAGGTTGACCGGGTGACCTCGGCAAAAATCAGCCAGCCACTGCTGGACGCCCCGCAAAGCGTGACCATTGTCCCGCAGCAAGTGCTCAAGGAGCAGAACGCGCAAACCTTGCAGGAAGTGTTGCGCAACGTGCCGGGCATCACCTTCATGTCCGGCGAAGGCAACCTGGGCTGGGGTGACCTGTTTTCGATTCGCGGGTTTTCTTCGGAGCAGAGCCTGACCGTCGACGGCGTGCGCGATGCCGGCCAATCGACCCGCACCGACACCTTCAACCTGCAACAGGCGGAAGTGTTCAAGGGCACCGGCTCGATCGAATCCGGCGTGTCGGCTGTAGGCGGCAGCGTCAACCTGGTGAGTAAAGAGGCGCACCTGGGAGACGCCAACAAGCTCTCCGCCGGCATCGGCACCGACAGCTACCGCCGCCTCACCGGCGATTTCAACAAGCAGTTGAACGACACCACCGCCCTGCGCATCAACCTGATGAAACACTACAACCAGGTGGCCGAGCGCGACGACGTGGACTACGACCGCTGGGGCATCGCGACCTCCCTCGGCTTCGGCCTGGGCACCGACACACGCCTGTTTATCGACACCTTTTACCAGAAGGACGACAACACCCCGGACGGCGGCGTGCCGATCCAGCGCGGCACCGACGGTGACCGCATGCCCGGCGTGAAGCGTTCGAACTGGTACGGCGATTCGCACCTGTACACCCAGCAGACCAAAACCACCTCGCTGACCACCCGTTTCGAACATGATTTCGACTGGAACGAAGCGACCCTGAAAAACCAGACCAAGTGGGAGCGCACCGACAACTTTGCCGTGCTCTCACCCGCGCGCTTCTTTGCCGCCAACGCCAATGGCCAGAAAACCTGCACCGGCCCGCGCTGTGCGACCTTGGGCTACACCGGCGTAGGACCGATCAGCCAAGTGCCCGGCAGCACGGTGAATGCCTACCCGGGATACGCCAACAGCGGTAACACCGCCTACGGCATTCTGCGGGGCAGCGACTTCGGCCAGTCGACGCGCTACACCATTCTCGACAACCAGACCGACTTCGCCTTCAAGCTCAACACCGGCGGCCTGGAACACGCAGTGGTCAGCGGGCTTGAGTTCTATCACGAGACCTACGGCGGCCTGAAACGCAACGCCGAGGTGCCGGCCGGCGATCTGTTCTTCGACATGAACGACCCGAACCACAGCTTTGCCAGCACCACCGTGACCAAGGGCGAAGGCCAGCCGCGCTCGGTGATCGACAACGCCGGTATCTACCTCGGTGACACCATCACCCTCAATGAACAGTGGCAAGTGCTCGGCTCCCTGCGCTACGACAACTGGCAGGCCAAGACCACCCAGCGTGGCCAGGCGTCCGTCGACAGCACCGACGGTGCCGTGAGCGGACGTGTCGGCGCGGTGTACAAGCCTTTGCCTAACGGCAGCATCTACGTGTCCTACAGCGAAGCGGCACAACCGTCGGCCCTGGGCGCGTCCACCAACAACCAGATCTACGGCGCGGCCAGCACCAGCAACTACACCCCGGCCAAGTCGAAAACCTACGAAATCGGCACCAAGTGGGACATTGCCCACGACCTGCTGAACGTCACCGCGGCGATCTTCCGCACCGAACTGGACAACTCCTGGGAATACCAGGACGGCGAAACCGCACCGGTCCGCGCCCTCCCGGCCAAACGCGTAGACGGCGTGGAGCTTGGCCTGCAAGGCAATATCAACCCGCGCTGGACGGTGTACAGCGGGTTCTCGGCGCTCAAAAGCACCCAGACCAAGGGCGCCAACAAGGGCGAGGAAGCCAAGAACGTTCCCGACCTGACCGCCAACCTGTGGACCACCTACGCCGTCACCGACGACCTGAGCCTGAGCTACGGCGCGCAGTACGTAGGACGCCGCCGCTACAGCGACAATAAATACGTCGGCGGTTTGAACAACAACAGCAGCTACGCCAACGGCCCGTCCGGCGTCTACGCGATCTACACCCGCGACCACGAAAAGGCCCCGGGCTACTGGCTCAACAACGTGGCTGCGCAATACAAGGTGACCAAACAAACCACGGTCAACCTCAACCTCAACAACGTATTTAACAAGTTCTACTACAGCCAGATCGGCTCGTCCCTGGACGGCTTCCAGCTCTACGGCATCCCGGGCGCCGGGCGCACGCTCACGGCCAGCGTCGACTATGAGTTTTAAGCCGGCCCCCGAGGCGAACGCTGCAACCGAGCGGCGCCTATCACAACCTTTTGCGGCGCTGGAGCGATGTCTGATGCGCCGCCTTCACCTGGAGTTCTCGCCATGCTGAAACCCCGCAACTTCCTCAAGCTGGGCGCGCTGTTTGCCGTGCTGATCCTGGGGCACGCCGAAACGGCCGCCGCCCATGAAGTCACCGACGTGCTGGGCCGCCAGGTCAACGTGCCGGACCACGTGCAACGTGTGGTGCTCGGCGAAGGCCGTTTGATTTCCGCCTTCGCCTTGCTGGACAAGGACGCGCCGTTCCAACGAATTGTCGGCTGGCAGAATGATTTGAAGCTGCTGGACGCCCACACCTACAACGCCTACGTGGCGAAATTTCCGACGGTAAAAGACATCCCGCTGATTGGTCAGGCGTCGGAGCAAAGTGTCAGCGCCGAGGAAATTCTCTCGCTGAAACCCGACCTCGCCGTGTTCAGCATTTCCGGCCACGGCCCCACCGAACACAGCCCGGTGGCGGATGTGTTGGCCAAGGCGGGAATCGCCGTGTTGTTCGTCGACTTTCGCATCAACCCGGTGCAAGGCACTCACACCAGCATGACGGCCCTGGGCCAGGCCCTTGGCCGGGAAACCCAGGCCAAGGCGTTCCTCGACTTTTATGACCAGCACATCAAGGTGATCACCGACGCCGTCGCCACCTTGCCGGCCGGGCCGCGCCCGAGTGTGTTCCTGGAATTGCTGGCCGGTGCCTGGCAGGCGCCGGGGCACACCACCGGCAAGAGCGGCATGGGTGAAGTGATCAAGCTGGTGGGCGGGCGCAACATCGCCGCCGATGTGGTGCCGGGGGCGCTGGGGGACATCAGTGTCGAATACGCACTGAAGGCCGACCCGGATGTGTACGTGGCCACCGGTAATCACAAGCCTGGGTTGATTCTTGGCGCGGGCGTGAGCAACGAAGACGCACGCGCCGCGTTTGACAGCGTGCTGGCACGCCCGGAATTTGTGAACCTTCGGGCGATTCGCGAGGGCAATTCCCACGGCCTGTGGCATGACTTCTACAACTCGCCGTACAACCTGCTGGCGATTGAAGCGCTGGCCAAGTGGGTGCATCCGGAACTGTTCGCCAAGCTGGACCCCAAGGCGACCATGGAAGCGATAAACCAGCAGTTCCTCGGCATGCCGTTGCAGGGTGCTTACTGGATTGATGGCAAGGCCAAGTAACTAAGGCTCACAACCCATTCCCTGCCTGGACACGGTTCCTGTGGGAGCTGGCTTGCCTGCGATAGCGGTGTTGGATTCACCATCGCCATCGCAGGCAAGCCAGCTCCCACACTGACCGAGTACCTGCAGGGATTTTCGTCGTTTTCAAGGCTGCGAATCCAATGACCACTCAAACCCTCGACCTCGCCGCCGCCAGCCAGGGCTATCGCCGCCTGCTCGCGCGCCGTTGCTGGCTGCTGGCCCTGCTGGGAGGCGCGCTGGTTTGCGCGATCCTCGTGGACCTGGCCAGCGGCCCGTCGGGCATGGGCCTTGGCGCCCTGCTCGATGGTTTGCTGCACCCGGCGCACTTGAGCGCCACCGACCAGGTGATTATCTGGAACGTGCGCCTGCCCTACGCGCTGATGGCAGTGTTGGTGGGCTGCGCGCTGTCCCTGGCGGGTGCCGAGATGCAGGCGATCCTGAACAACCCGTTGGCCAGTCCGTTCACTCTGGGGGTTTCTTCGGCCGCGGCATTGGGCGCGTCCCTGGTGATTGTGTTTCCAGTGACGACGCTGTGGGTGTCGGCCAATACGGCGATTTCCATTTCGGCGTTTGTGTTCGCTGCCGCCTCGGTATTTTTGCTGCAAGCCATGTCGCGCCTGCGGGGTGCCGGGGTGGAAAGCCTGGTGCTGTTCGGCATCGCCCTGGTCTTCAGTTGCAACGCGGTGGTCGCGCTGTTGCAACTGGTCGCCACCGAGGACGTGCTGCAACAACTGGTGTTCTGGACCTTGGGCAGCGTGACCCGAGCCAACTGGGACAAGCTCGGCATCCTCGCGTTTGTGGTCGCCGTGGTCATGCCCTTTTCCTTCGCCGCCGCCCCGCGCCTGACCCTGCTGCGCATGGGCGAAGACCGCGCGCAAAGCTTTGGTGTCGACGTGAAACGCCTGCGGTTTTTCTCGTTGTTGCGCATCAGCCTGCTGTCGGCCACCGCCGTGGCGTTTGTGGGAACCATCGGATTTATCGGTCTGGTGGGTCCGCATATCGCGCGGATCCTGGTGGGTGAAGACCAGCGCTTCCTGCTGCCGGCCAGCGCCCTTGTCGGCGCTTTGCTGCTGTCGCTGTCGTCCATCGCCAGCAAGCTGATCATGCCCGGCGTGATTGTGCCGGTGGGCATCGTCACCGCACTGGTGGGCGTGCCGATTTTCGTGTTGCTGGTGTTCAAGCGTGGGAGACAGTTATGAGCAGCGGGTTGTCGATTCAGAACGCCCACGTCAGTTATGGACGGCGCCAGATCGTGCACGACCTGAGTTTGCCGACCCTGGCCCATGGCAGCCTGACCGCGCTGATCGGGCCGAACGGTGCGGGCAAGTCGACGTTGTTGCGGGCCATAGCCGGCCTGGAAAAGATGCAGGGCGTCGTAAGACTGGGTGACCTGGACCTGACGAAAATGTCGGTTGGCGAGCGCGCCCGGCGCGTGACCTACATGCCGCAGAACCTTCCGCCAGGGTTGAGCCTGAGCGTGATGGAAAGTGTGATCGCCGCGTTACGGGTGGCGAACCTCGATGGCATTCCGCTTTCAAGCGACGCGTGCATGCGCGAGGCGTTCGATGCGTTGCAAAGGATTGGCATCGCTCATCTGGCGGACCAGCTGTTGAGTACGTTATCCGGCGGCCAGCGGCAACTGGTCAGCCTGGCGCAACTGATTGCGCGCCGCCCGCAGGTGATGCTGCTGGATGAACCCACCAGTGCGCTGGACTTGAACTACCAGTTGAAGGTCATGGATTGCGTACGTGACCTGGTGCGGGAGCACAACCTGATTGCAGTGGTGGTGCTGCACGACATCAACCTCGCAGCGCGCTACGCCGACCATATCGCGGTGCTGCGACAGGGCCGGCTGTATGCCAGTGGCGCGGCGGATGAGGTGCTGGATGCGGCGCTGTTTGCCGAAGTCTATGGCGTGCGGGTACGCATCGAGCGGTGCTCACAGCAGACGTTGCAGGTGTTGGTGGATGGTGCCGTGGCTTAAACCCCGCCGTAGCAGCTGTCGAGCTTCAGCGAGGCTGCGTCGGGCGCGACGCGGTGCAGTGCCTGGCCTGGAAACGGCGGTGCGGCCAACGCAGCCTCGCTAAGGCTCGACAGCTGCTACGGGGAGGAGGGTTTCAGAGGAAATGACGGTGGCGTACTCACCGTGCAGGTTGCCCAACGACATGGCGTGCACCGTCTCGGCCGAATGCATCTGACCGAAAAAGTCGGCCTTGTCGAAGGTGTAGCAGGCATCTTCTATAACCCACGTCTCAAACCCCAGGTTACCGGCAGTGCGGGCCGTGGCCTCCACCGAGTTATGGGTGGCCACGCCCACCAGCACCATTTGCTGAATCCCCGCCTCACGCAAATTCGCTTCCAGCCCCGTGCCACAAAACGCATCCGGCACCCGCTTCTGGATCAACTGCTCGCCCGCCTGGGGAACAAACGCGTCCTGAAACTCCACCCCCGCCTGTTCCGGCCAGAACACCGACTCCGGCGAATGCGACAAATGCTGCACATGAATCACCGGCCAGCCTTGCCGCCGCCAATGCCCCAGCAACGCCAGCATACGTTCCTCCGCCTGCGGGTTATTACGCCGCCCCAGCCTGGGATGGTGAATGCCTTTTTGCTGATCAATCAGCACCAACACCGCACCCGCACGGATTTCCATATCGATAGACCCAAATGTTTCATTGAATTTTCGTCACCCTAACATTACCTATACCTACAGGCATTCGCTCAAGCGTCACCACCCTTGGAGAGCTTCATGATCGACCTGTATTACTGGACCACCCCCAACGGTCACAAAGTGTCGTTGTTCCTGGAAGAAGCCGGTCTGCCTTACGAGGTGCACCCGATCAACATCGGCCAGGGCGACCAGTTCAAGCCCGACTTCCTGAAAATCGCCCCCAACAACCGCATCCCGGCCATCGTCGACCAGAACCCGACGGACGGCGGCGCACCGATTTCCCTGTTCGAATCCGGCGCGATCCTGCTGTACCTCGCGGAAAAAACCGGCCAGTTCATTCCCCAGGACCTGCGCGGTCGTCAGGAAGCATTGCAATGGCTGTTCTGGCAAATGGGTGGCCTGGGCCCGATGGCCGGGCAGAATCATCACTTCAGCCAGTTCGCCCCGGAGAAGATCCCCTACGCGATCAAACGCTATGTGGATGAGACCGCCCGCTTGTATGGCGTGCTGGACCGCCGCCTGGCCGACCGCAAGTTTGTGGCCGGCGAGGAATACAGCATTGCCGACATGGCGATCTACCCGTGGATCGTTTCCCACAAGTGGCAGAGCCAGAAGCTGGAAGACTTCCCACACGTAGAACGCTGGTTCAATCACATCAAGCAACGCCCTGCTACGGTGCGTGCTTATGAGCTGGTGCAGAAGGTCAATCCACCGAAATCCTGACCCAAAGGTGCGTTTCACGCTCTGTGGGAGCTGGCTTGCCTGCGATTGCATCACCCTGGTGAATCAGACACACCAAGGTGCCAGCATCGCAGGCAAGCCAGCTCCCACAGGATTTTGTGCTGATCCATAAATCTATCTACAAATAAGCATCGCCTCCCGCTTGCGTCGTTTCGCCGCGCTCACTAACGTAGCGCCTTTACTGACGCTACCCCCCGCAGGAGCTTTGCCATGGCCTCGCCAGCCCTCTCACATTTTCTTCCCCGGTTCGGCGTTGCCGCGGCAATTGCCAGTGCCTTGGGCCTGGCCGGTTGCCAGTTACAGAGCACCCAAGACACCCTGCCTCCGGTTTCCGGCGTGCAGCCCATCAAGGGCCTCGCGCAGAACGTTTCCGTGCGCCGCAACAGCCAGGGCATCCCGCTGATTGAAAGCAGCACGTTCCATGACGCGTTGTTCACCCTGGGCTATGTGCACGCCAGCGACCGCATCACCCAGATGGTCACCCTGCGCCTGCTGGCCCAGGGCCGCCTGGCGGAAATGTCCGGGCCGGATGTGCTGGATGTCGACCGTTTCATGCGGGCGGTCAACCTGCGCAAGAGCGCCGGCGAGCTGTATAACGCCTCGTCGCCGCGCCTCAAGCGCTTCTTTGAAGTGTATGCGCGCGGGGTCAACGCCTACCTGTTCCGCTACCGCGACAAGCTGCCGCCAGACCTCGCCCAGAGCGGCTACAAGCCCGAATACTGGAAGCCGGAAGATTCGGCGCTGCTGTTCTGCCTGCTGAATTTCAGCGAGTCGACCAACTTGCAGGAAGAGTTGTCGTCGCTGGTGCTGGCGCAAAAAGTCGGCGCCGACAAACTCGCCTGGCTGACCCCAAGCTACCCGGATGAACCGTTGCCGGTGGCCGAGTCCGACAAGCTCAAGGGCATCAACCTGGGCCAGATCCCGGGTCTCGCCGCGCTGACCAGCCTCAGCGAACACCTCGGCACCCTGAACACCCTGGGCACGTCCAGTTCCAGCAACTGGGCGATCGGCCCGCAGCGCAGCCGCAGCAACAAGAGCCTGCTGGCCAATGACCTGTCGACCTCGATGCAGGCGCCATCGCTGTGGAACTACGTACAGATCCGCTCGCCGAAATACCAGGCCGCCGGTGTGTCGATCGCCGGCTTGCCAACCCTGCTTTCCGGGTTCAACGGCAAGGTGGCCTGGAGCATGAGCCAGGTCGCGGGCGATACCCAGGATGTGTTCCTGGAGAAGGTCAAGCGCCAGGGCAACGCGCTGTACTACGAGAACAACGGCAAATGGCTGCCGGCCATCGTGCGTAACGAAACCTACTTCGCCAAGGGCCAGCGGCCGATTCGCGAAGCGGTGTACGAAACCCGCCACGGGCCATTGCTCAACAGCGCCCAGTCGCTGAACAGCGGCTACGGACTGGCCTTGCAGACCGCCGACTTCAAGGACGACAAGAGCCTGGACGCGTTCTTCGACCTGTCCCGTGCGCAAACCGCCGGTAAAGCGTCTGACGCCACCCGGGAAATTCGCGCAATTGCCTTGAACATGGTCTTCGCCGACGCCAGCAGCATCGGCTGGCAAGTCACCGGGCGCTTCCCCAACCGCCGTGAAGGCGAAGGCCTGGTGCCGTCGCCGGGCTGGGACGGACGTTTCGACTGGGACGGTTATGCCGACGCGATGCTGCACCCTTACGATCAGGACCCGACCCAGGGTTGGATCGGCACTGCCAACCAGCGCACCATTCCACGCGGCTACGGCATGCAACTGTCCAACTCGTGGGCCGCGCCGGAACGTGCCGAACGCATCGCGCAGCTGGCGGGCAGCGGCAAGCATGACAGCCGTAGCATGATCGCCATGCAGTACGACCAGACCACCACGTTTGCCGCCAAGCTCAAGAGCATGTTCCAGGCGCCGGGCATGGCCCAGCCGCTGAAACAGGCGATCGATGGATTGCCGGTGGCCGAACAGGCCAAGGCGCGGGAAGCACTGGGCCGCCTGATGGCCTTTGATGGCCGCCTGGCAGCTACCTCAGCCGACGCGGCGATTTATGAGTTGTTCCTGCAGGAAAGCGCCAAGCAGATTTTCCTCGACGAACTCGGCCCGGAAAACAGCGCCACCTGGAAAGCCTTTATCGGCAACGCCAACCTGTCGTACTCGGCGGTGGCCGACCACCTGCTGGGGCGCGAAGACAGCCCGTTCTGGAATGACGCCCGCACCGGGCAGAAAACCGACAAGCCGGCGATCCTCGCCCGCAGCCTGGCTGCCGCGATTACCGCAGGCGACAGCGCATTGGGCGCCGATCACAAGGCCTGGCAGTGGGGCAAATTGCACAGCTACACCTGGAAGGACACCAGCGGCAAGACCATTCGCGGGCCACTGGCGGCGGGCGGCGATCACAATACGCTGAACAGCGCACCGTATAGCTGGGGCCAGAGTTTCGACACAACCCAGGT
Organism: Pseudomonas sp. Z18(2022); assembly: GCF_036346535.1. NCBI lineage: Bacteria > Pseudomonadati > Pseudomonadota > Gammaproteobacteria > Pseudomonadales > Pseudomonadaceae > Pseudomonas > Pseudomonas sp. Z18(2022). The sequence goes on along the minus strand of NZ_JAOTOA010000013.1, from coordinate 151,554 downwards.
ACCAGCGCTGCGGATGATTGTGGACTTCGGCCAGGCGGAACCGATGATGGGCCAGAGCGGCATCGGCCAATCCGGCAACCCGGCCAGCCCGAACTACGCCAACGGCATCGACCCGTGGCTGAAGGCGCAATACCTGAGCTTCCCGATGCAGCCGCAGAACTTTGACGGGGTGTATGGGAAGACGCGGTTGACGTTGGTGCCGGGCAAATAACCCGGTACCCCTGAAAAAACCCAATCTTTGTAGGAGCTGGCTTGCCAGCGATGGCTTCAACTCGGTCTGACTGCAAGACCGAGTCGCCAGCATCGCCGGCAAGCCAGCTCCTACAGTTGATTGCATGCATTCCGATAGAACTTCTCCACCCGCCCCCGCCTCATAATTAACAAGCCCACCTCCACGGCACGCCCATGGACCTTGTTATCGCCCGGCCCGAAGGCCTCTACTGCCCCGCCGGGGATTTCTACATCGACCCCTGGCGCCCGGTGGAGCGCTCGGTGATCACCCACGCCCACGGCGATCACGCCCGCACCGGCAATCAGCACTACCTGGCCGCCGCTCCCGGCGAAGGCATCCTGCGCTCGCGCCTGGGCCAGGACATCAACCTGCAAACCCTGGCGTACGGCGAAACCCTGCTCCATCACGGCGTCACCTTGAGTTTCCACCCCGCCGGCCACGTGCTCGGCTCCGCCCAGGTACGCCTCGAATACCAGGGCGAAATCTGGGTGGCCTCCGGCGACTATAAAGTCGAACCCGACGGCACCTGCGCGCCGTTCGAACCGGTGCGTTGCCATACCTTTATTACCGAGTCGACCTTCGGCCTGCCGATCTATCGCTGGCAGCCCCAGGCGCAGATTTTTGCCGGGATCAACGACTGGTGGCAGGCGAATATCGCCGCCGGCAAGGCCAGCGTGTTGTTCTGTTACTCCTTCGGCAAGGCCCAACGAATCCTCCACGGGATCGACGCCAGCATCGGCCCGATCCTCAGCCATGGCGCGGTAGAACCCCTTAACCGGGTGTACCGCGAAGCCGGCATCTACATCCCCGAAACCCTATACGCCGGTGATTTCAAAAAGACCGACCCCCTGCTGCGCCAAGCCCTGATCATCGCCCCGCCCTCGGCCGGCGGCAGCACCTGGATACGCCGTTTCGGCGACTACAGCGATGCCTTCGCCAGCGGCTGGATGCGCCTGCGCGGCACCCGGCGGCGGCGCGGGGTGGATCGCGGGTTTGTGCTTTCGGACCACGCCGACTGGCCCGGGCTGTTGTGGGCCATCGAGCAAACCGGCGCCGAGCGGGTGATGGTCACCCACGGTTCTGTGGGTGTGCTGGTCCGGCACCTGCGGGAAAAGGGCCTGGACGCCCAGGGATTCAGCACCGAATACGGCGATGACGAAGAGGAAGTCGCGTCATGAAAGCCTTCGCCGAGCTATACGCCAACCTCGACGCCACCACCTCCAGCAACGCCAAGCTCGCCGCCTTGCAGGCCTATTTTCTCCAGGCGCCCGCGGAAGACGCGGCGTGGGCGGTGTACTTTTTATCCGGCGGGCGGCCCCGGCAACTGGTGCCTACCCGACTGCTGCGGGACATGGCCACCGAAGCCGCCGGCATCGAGCCGTGGTTGTTCGAAGAGAGTTATCAGTCGGTAGGCGACCTGGCGGAAACCATTTCCCTGCTGCTACCGGAATCGCCCCACACCTCGGACGACGGCCTGGCGGTGTGGCTGGAAGAAAAACTCCTGCCCCTGCGTGGCCTGCCGCCCGAAGAACTGGCCGCACGCCTGCCCGCCTTGTGGACACAACTGGATCAACCGAGCCTGATGCTCTGTATCAAGCTGATCACCGGCAGCTTCCGGGTCGGCGTATCAAAACTGTTGGTGACCCGCGCCCTCGCCGCCATGGCCGGGCTGGACAGCAAGCGCGTGGCCCAGCGTCTGGTGGGCTACACCGACCTGTCCAACCGTCCGACGGCCGAAGGCTATTTAAAGCTGATTGCCGCCGAATCGTGCGACGAACATGCGCAACGTGGCGGGCAGCCGTATCCGTTTTTTCTCGCCCATGGCCTGGCGCTACCGGTGGAGCAATTCGATGCCTTGCTCGGTGCTCCCGCAGACTGGCAAGTGGAATGGAAGTGGGACGGCATCCGCGCGCAACTGGTCAAGCGCGAAGGTCGCTTGTGGATCTGGTCCAGGGGTGAAGAGCTGGTCACCGACCGCTTCCCCGAACTCCACGACCTGGAGCACCGCCTGCCAGATGGCACGGTGATCGACGGCGAAATCGTGGTGTGGAAGGAATCGGTACAGCCCTTCGCCCTGCTGCAACAGCGCATCGGCCGCAAAACCCTGAGCAAGAAAATCCTCGAAGACGCCCCGGTCGCGGTGCTGGCCTATGACCTGCTGGAACACCATGGTGAAGACTGGCGCAACCACACCCAGGCCGAACGCCGGGCGCAGCTGGAGCAGGTGATTGCCGATTGCGAGCAGCCCACGCTGCGGGCCTCGCCATTGCTGACCGCCGATAGCTGGCAAGCGTTGGCAGAGCAACGTGAAGCCTCCCGCAGCCTGGGCGTGGAAGGCATGATGCTCAAGGCCCGCGATGGCTTCTACGGCGTGGGTCGGACCAAGGACATGGGCGTGTGGTGGAAATGGAAAGTCGACCCGTTCAGTGTCGACGCGGTGCTGATCTATGCCCAGCGCGGTCATGGCCGGCGCGCCAGCCTGTACAGCGACTACACCTTCGCCGTGTGGGACGGCCCGCCCGGCAGCGAGCGCACGCTGGTGCCGTTCGCCAAGGCGTATTCGGGGCTGACCGATGAAGAAATGCGCAAGGTCGACGGGATTATCCGCAAGACCACCGTGGAAAAATTCGGCCCGGTGAGCAGTGTGACGCCCAGTCTGGTGTTTGAGTTGGGTTTCGAGGGGATTGCCCTGTCCAAGCGCCACAAGAGCGGGATTGCCGTGCGTTTCCCGAGGATGTTGCGGTGGCGCCAGGATAAGTCGGTCGAGGAAGCGGACAACCTGGCGACGTTGCAGGATTTACTCACCTGACACTTCTCTGAGGAACGCCACCGACCAATGTGGGAGCTGGCTTGCCTGCGATGCAGACGCCTCGGACTATCAGCTACACCGAGATGATGCTATCGCAGGCAAGCCAGCTCCCACACAAGTGCTCCATTTGAAATCTTCCAGCGCCTCAAAATAGTGCTCAGAATTATCTATGCCCATTTTCGGGCATTTCCTACTGGCACAACTTCTTAATCTCACCTTTTAAAACGACCATTCGGAACTATGGTGCAGAAATTGCTACTTGAGTCGGGTCTGACACCGTTCAGTAACAGTCCTAACCGCGCCACAAGCGCTTATCTTGGTTTCCAGGGATTACATAATGAAAAAAGCATTGCTGACCCTTTCTGCACTGGCTCTGTGCATGGCCGCCGGTTCCGCGCTGGCCAAGGAATACAAGGAATTGCGTTTTGGTGTCGATCCGTCCTACGCGCCGTTTGAGTCAAAAGCCGCTGACGGCAGCCTGGTGGGCTTCGATATCGACCTGGGCAATGCCATCTGTGCCGAGCTGAAGGTCAAGTGCAAATGGGTCGAAAGTGACTTCGACGGCATGATTCCAGGCCTCAACGCCAACAAGTTCGACGGCGTGATTTCCTCGATGACCGTGACCGAAGCCCGTGAAAAGGCGATCGACTTCTCCAACGAGCTGTTCTCCGGCCCGACTTCCCTGGTGTTCAAAAAAGGCGCGAACTACTCCACGCCTGAGTCCCTCAAGGGCAAGAGCGTTGGCTACGAGCAAGGCACCATCCAGGAAGCCTACGCCAAGGCCGTACTGGACAAGGCCGGTGTGACCACCAAGGCCTATGCCAACCAGGACCAGGTTTATGCTGACCTGACTTCCGGCCGTCTGGACGCTTCCGTACAAGACATGCTGCAAGCCGAACTGGGCTTTTTGAAGTCGCCAGCCGGTGCTGACTATGAAGTCAGCAAGGCCATCGACGACCCACTGCTGCCGTCCAAAACTGCGGTCGGTATCAAAAAAGGTAACAAAGACCTCAAGGCCTTGTTGGATAAAGGTATCAAAGCGTTACACGATGATGGCACCTACGCCACCATCCAGAAGAAACACTTTGGCGATCTGAACCTGTACAGCGGCAAATAATGCCTGGGGCGCCCTTCCTCTGGAGGGGCGCTTTTTTATCGCCATAGGTCCTGATTTATGTTCGAAGATCTGTTGCAAACCCTGGGCCTCAGCGCCTTTAGCTTGAAGGGTTTCGGCCCGCTGTTGCTGCAAGGCACCTGGATGACCATCAAGTTGTCGGTGTTCTCCCTGGCCGTCAGCGTGTTGCTGGGCTTGCTCGGCGCTACCGCCAAACTGTCCAGCCTGCCGTTCCTGCGGATTCCCGCGCAAATCTATACCACCTTGATTCGCGGCGTGCCCGACCTGGTGCTGATGCTGCTGATTTTCTACAGCCTGCAAATCTGGCTGACCGGCTTTACCGACTTTATGGAATGGGACTACATCGAGATCGACCCATTCAGCGCCGGGGTCATCACCCTGGGCTTTATCTACGGTGCCTATTTCACCGAGACCTTTCGCGGCGCGATCCTCGCCGTGCCCCGTGGCCAACTGGAGGCCGCCACGGCCTACGGGCTCACCCGTGGCCAGCGGTTTCGCTTCGTGACCTTCCCGCAGATGATGCGCTTCGCCCTGCCGGGCATCGGCAATAACTGGATGGTGATGCTCAAGGCCACGGCCCTGGTGTCGATCATTGGCCTGGCCGACCTGGTCAAGGCTGCCCAGGACGCCGGCAAGAGCACCTATCAGCTGTTCTATTTCCTGGTGATCGCCGCGTTTATCTACCTGTTGATCACCAGCGCCTCCAACTTCGTCCTGCGCCGCCTCGAGCGGCGCTACTCCGCAGGCTCACGGGAGGCAGTGCGATGATCGAACTGATCCAGCAATACTGGCGGCCCTTCCTTTATAGCGACGGCCAGCACATCACCGGCCTGGCCATGACCATGTGGCTGCTCAGCGCCTCTATCTTCATTGGCTTTCTGGTATCGATCCCGCTGTCCATCGCCCGGGTGTCGCGCAACCGCTGGGTGCGCTGGCCGGTGCAGTTCTACACCTACCTGTTTCGCGGCACGCCGCTGTATATCCAGTTGCTGATTTGCTACACCGGGATCTACAGCATCGCGGCGGTTCGAGCGCAGCCGGTGCTGGATGCGTTCTTTCGTGATGCGATGAACTGCACCCTCCTCGCCTTCGCCCTCAACACCTGCGCCTACACCACGGAGATTTTCGCCGGGGCGATCCGCAGCATGGCCCACGGCGAAGTGGAAGCGGCGAAAGCCTACGGCCTGAGCGGCTGGAAGCTGTATGCCTACGTGATCATGCCGTCGGCCCTGCGCCGCTCGTTGCCGTACTACAGTAATGAAGTGATCCTGATGCTGCACTCGACCACGGTGGCCTTCACCGCAACCATCCCGGATATTTTGAAAGTCGCCCGGGACGCCAACTCGGCCACTTACATGACGTTTCAATCATTCGGTATCGCTGCGCTGATCTACCTGACCGTGACCTTTGCCCTGGTGGGTCTGTTTCGTCTGGCGGAGCGCCGCTGGCTGGCCTTTCTCGGGCCCAGCCACTAAGGAGCCTTCATGCGTCATCAGATTCATCCACTCGTGGCGCCGGTGCCGGGCACGGCGCGGCAGATCCACAGTTTCCACTTCGGGCCCGAGCAGGCAGAAGGCAAGGTCTACATCCAGTCGTCGCTGCATGCCGACGAGTTGCCGGGCATGCTGGTGGCCTGGCATCTCAAGGCGCGCCTGGCACAACTGGCTGCGGCCGGCCGCCTGCGCAGCGAGATCGTGCTGGTGCCCATCGCCAACCCCACCGGCCTGGAACAGGTGTTGATGGACATCCCCCTGGGCCGCTACGAGCTGGAAAGCGGGCAGAACTTCAATCGCCTGTTTGTCGACCTGAGCGACGAAGTCGGCAATCAGATTGAAGAACTGCTGGGAGACGATCCGCAGCACAACGTCGAGTTGATCCGCGACGCTCTGGTCATGGCCCTTGGGGCGCAAACACCCGCCACTCAATTGGAGTCCCAGCGCCTGGTGCTGCAACGCCTGGCATGCGATGCCGACATGGTGCTGGACCTGCACTGCGACTTCGAAGCCGTGGCGCACCTGTACACCACCCCCGAAGCGTGGCCCCAGGTGGAGCCGTTGGCGCGCTATATCGGCTCGGAAGCCAGCCTGCTGGCCACCGACTCTGGCGGGCAATCGTTCGATGAATGCTTCACTTTGGTGTGGTGGCAATTGCAGCAACGGTTTGGCGAGCGTTTCCCGATCCCGATGGGCAGCTTTTCGGTGACCGTCGAGCTGCGCGGCCAGGGCGACGTCAACCACGGCCTGGCCAGCCTCGACTGCCAGGCGATCATTGATTACCTGATTCACTTCGGCGCGATCAGCGGCGAGCCTGCACCGCTGCCGCAATTGCCCTACCCCGCCACACCACTGGCGGGCGTCGAGCCGGTGGCCACGCCCGTGGGCGGCTTGCTGGTGTTCAGCGCCCTGCCCGGGGAATACGTGGAAGCCGGGCAACTGATCGCCGAAATCATCGACCCCATTTCTGACCGCGTAACGCCGGTGCATTGCCGCAATGCCGGCCTGCTTTACGCCCGTTCGCTGCGGCGCATGGCCACTGCCGGGATGGTCATCGCCCATGTCGCAGGCCTTGAAGCCTATCGCAGCGGCTACCTACTTTCGCCTTGAGGATGCATGCCCCATGTACAAATTGACCGTTGAAGGCCTGCATAAAAGCTATGGCGACAATGAGGTGCTCAAAGGTGTCTCGCTCAAGGCCAAGACCGGTGATGTGATCAGCTTGATCGGCGCCAGCGGCTCGGGCAAAAGCACCTTTTTGCGTTGTATCAACTTTCTTGAACAGCCGAATGATGGGGCCATGACCCTGGACGGGCAGCAGATTCGTATGGTCAGCGACCGCCATGGGATGCGTGTGGCTGATGACGCTGAGTTGCAGCGCCTGCGTACGCGGTTGGCGATGGTGTTTCAGCATTTCAACTTGTGGAGCCACATGAGTGTGCTGGAGAACATCACCATGGCACCGCGCCGGGTCTTGGGCTGCAGCAAGAAGGACGCCGAGGACCGGGCTCGTCGTTACCTGGACAAGGTTGGGCTGCCGGCGCGGGTGGCGGGTCAATACCCGGCGTTTTTGTCGGGTGGCCAGCAACAGCGGGTGGCGATTGCCCGGGCGCTGGCGATGGAGCCGGAGGTGATGCTGTTTGACGAGCCGACTTCGGCGCTGGATCCGGAATTGGTGGGTGAGGTGTTGAAGGTGATTCAGGGGCTGGCTGAGGAAGGCCGGACGATGATCATGGTGACCCACGAGATGAGCTTTGCCCGGAAGGTGTCGAGCCAGGTGCTGTTTTTGCACAAGGGGTTGGTGGAGGAACAAGGTGCGCCGGAGGATGTGCTGGGTAATCCGAAGAGCGAGCGGTTGCAGCAGTTTTTGAGTGGGAATTTGAAGTAGGGCTGGGGGGCATATCCGTTATTTAGGTGATGGCTGATATGGGTTCCGCTCTTACAGCGGCTCACTTTTGAACAGCGCCAACCACTCGGCACCTCGCTGCGGGCCGCCTAAGATCAAGATCAACAGCACAGCAGCCTACAGGCCGGCTTGAGTGGTAGAAGCAAAATCAAAATCTAAAGCGACCACGATCCCCTGTAGGAGCTGGCTTGCCGGCGATGGTCGTTAACGATGACGTTGGCGTCCTGAATGAACGCGGCGTTCTCAGGTTCTTCGCCGGCAAGCCGGCTCCTACAGAAAAGCGGCTTTTGATCTGGCTTTTGATTTTGATTTGCGGGCCCCGTCAACCACGATGGCCGGCATTCCGGGCGTTTGCCAAAAGTGACCCGCTGTAAGAGCGGAACCATAAGCCGCCGTTACCGCAGCAACGGATATGCCCCCAACATTCGTTAAACCTTTCCCCCCCAACAAAGGTCTCTGAAATACCCCCCCAGAGCCCCAAGCATGGCCAAATCCAGCAACTTCGCCAAAGACTGGTTCACCGCCAAAAACTGGAAACCGTTCGCCTTCCAGAAAGATGTATGGAACGCAGTCAAGCAAGGCCAGTCGGGACTGCTCCACGCCAGCACCGGCGCCGGGAAAACCTACGCCCTGTGGTTCGCCGCCCTCAACCGCTTCGCCATCACCGAAGACACTCCCCGCAAACGCAAAGCCCCCGCCGAACCGCTGACCGTCCTGTGGATCACCCCCATGCGCGCCCTGGCCGCAGACACCGCCCGCGCCCTTGAAGCACCGCTCCAATCCCTGAGCATCCCCTGGACCGTCGGCCTGCGCACCGGCGACACCAGCAGCAGCGAACGCGCCCGACAAAGCCGCCGCCTGCCCACCACCCTGATCACCACCCCGGAAAGCCTCACGCTGATGCTCGCCCGCGCCGACAGCGAGGTCAGCCTGTCCCATCTGCGCATGGTAGTCGTGGACGAATGGCACGAACTGATCGGCAACAAACGCGGCGTACAACTGCAACTGGCCCTCGCCCGCCTGCGGCAATGGCATCCAGAGCTGATTGTGTGGGGCATTTCCGCAACTTTGGGTAACCAGGCTCACGCGCTGGAGGTGTTGATCCCACAGGGCGGCGGGATCAACGTGCAGGGGCAAACCGCCAAGCTGTTGCAGGTCGATACGCTGTTGCCACCAGTGATCGAGCGTTTTCCATGGGCCGGCCATATCGGCCTGAAGATGCTGCCGCAAGTGGTGGCCGAGGTCGACGCCAGCAGCAGTTGCCTGGTGTTTACCAACACCCGGGCGCAATCGGAAATCTGGTACCAGGCGTTACTCGAGGCTCGTCCCGATTGGGCCGGGCTGATTGCTCTGCACCACGGTTCGCTATCCCGGGAAACCCGCGATTGGGTAGAGCGAGCCCTGAAAGACGGGCAACTGAAGGCCGTGGTGTGTACGTCGAGCCTGGACCTGGGGGTGGATTTCCTGCCAGTGGAACGGGTGCTGCAGATTGGCTCGGCCAAAGGCGTAGCCCGCCTGATGCAACGCGCCGGGCGCTCCGGTCATGCCCCTGGCCGGCCGTCGCGAGTGACGCTGGTGCCGACCCACAGCCTGGAGCTGGTGGAAGCCGCGGCCGCCCAGGACGCCATCGCTGAGCGGCGCATCGAAGCCCGTCAGTCGCCCCACAAGCCGCTGGATGTGCTGGTACAACATTTGGTGAGCATGGCGCTGGGCGGCGGTTTTGTGCCGGATGCGTTGCTGGAGGAAGTCCGCAGCGCCTGGGCCTATCGCGACCTGCGCGACGCGGATTGGGCCTGGGCCCTGGGTTTCGTGCGCCATGGTGGCCTGTCGCTGACGGCCTACCCGGATTACCGCCGGGTCGAACCGGACGAACACGGCATCTGGCGCGTCCCCGATGCTCGGCTGGCCCGGCGCCATCGGATGAGCGTGGGGACGATCGTCAGCGACGCCAGTATCCAGCTGAAATTCTGGAGCAAGGGCGGCGGTGGCAAGACCCTGGGCAGTGTCGAGGAAGGGTTTATTGCGCGATTGAAGCCGGGGGATGGCTTCCTGTTCGCTGGGCGCTTGCTGGAATTGGTACGGGTGGAAAACATGACCGCTTATGTGAAGCGCAGTACCGCAAAAAAGGCCGCCGTACCACGCTGGAACGGCGGGCGCATGCCACTTTCCAACGAGCTGGCCCAGGCGGTGGTCGAGCGCTTTGATGCGGCCGCCCACGCGCGTTTCCTCGGCCCGGAGATGCACGCGGTGCAACCGTTGCTGGAAACCCAGTTGCGCTGGTCCGGGCTGCCCACTCGCGAGCATCTGCTGGCCGAGGCGCTCAAGTCCCGGGAGGGCTGGCACCTGTTCCTGTACCCGTTCGCCGGGCGCCAGGTGCATCTGGGGCTGGCAAGCCTGCTGGCGTGGCGGGTCAGCCGGCAGCAGGCGGTGACGTTTTCGATCGCGGTGAATGACTATGGGTTGGAGCTACTGAGTGCAACCGAGGTGGATTGGCCGGCGCTATTAAGCGGGGAATTGCTCACGGCGGACCATCTGCTGGATGACGTCGTGGCGAGCCTGAATGCCGGTGAACTGGCGCTGCGGCGCTTTCGTGAGATCGCGCGGATCGCCGGGCTGGTGTTCGCCGGCTACCCGGGCGCGCCGAAAAGTACCCGCCAGGTGCAGGCTTCCAGCGGGTTGTTCTTTGAAGTATTCAAGCAATACGACCCGCAGAACCTGTTGCTGGCCCAGGCCGGGGAAGAAGTCCTGCGCGAAGAGCTGGATATTCGTCGGCTGGAAGAGACGTTGCGCCACTTGTCAGGGTTGAAACTGGACCTGCATCAGATCAAACGGCCTACACCACTGGCGTTCCCGCTATTGGTAGAGCGTTTTCGGGAAAGCCTGAGCTCGGAAAAACTCTCGGAGCGCATCGCACGGATGGTCAAGGATCTGGAAAAAGTCGCCGATAACGGGAAAAACTGATGCCCGTTCATTACCCGATACATCTGGCGGAAGAAACGCTGTGGTTGCTGGCGGACAAGGCGGTGTATTGGCCCGCGAGAAAGTGCCTGCTGATCGCCGATGCGCATTTTGGCAAGGCGTCGGCCTATCGCAGCCTGGGCCAGCCGGTGCCGCAGGGCACGACGACGGACAACCTGCAACGCCTGGACCGACTGTTGGCAGCCTATCCATGTGAGCAGGTGATCTTTCTCGGCGACTTTCTCCACGGGCCCGGCTCCCACGCCAGCGGCACCCTGAACGCCCTGAGAGCCTGGCGTGAGCGCCATTCCGATCTGTCACTGACGCTGATTCGCGGCAACCACGACAAACGCGCTGGCGACCCGCCTGGCGATCTGAACATGGAGGTGGTCACCGAGCCCCTGCTGATGGGCCCGTTTGCGCTGCAACACGAACCGCAGGTCCATCCCAGCCACCATGTACTGGCCGGGCACGTGCACCCGGTCTATCGCTTGCGGGGCAAGGGCCGGCAAAGCTTGCGCCTGCCGTGCTTCCAACTCGGCGCCGAGGTCAGCCTGTTGCCGGCGTTCGGCGCGTTTACCGGGGGTTATTGCGTGAAGATGGAGGAAGACAGCCAGGTCTTTGTGATCGGGGACCATGAAGTATGGCCAGTGCATTGAGCCACTGACCATCAGGCAACGGCTGCAGGAAATCAGGCCACAGGGGCGGGAGGCGGTTCGTCAGGGAGGGTTGGCTCACCGGGTTCTTCAGGCTGGTTGGGCCAGGGATCATCGGGGCCGGGCTGGCCGGGAATGCCGCCTGCGGCGGGATCGGCCATCAAGGACCAGGCCATCACGCCAATCTGATTGGGTTCAAGCCGGGCGAGTTCGGCGCTGATTCGCGGATCGAGCTTCATAGGGGACTCCTCAAGCGTGGCCCGGCGCGTTGTGCACGCGACGGGGCAGTACACCCAATAGAGTGTCTGCCCGCTGACAAATTCCCTTAGCCTGTAAGACGATTCGATCAGGTGCGTGGGAGAGTGACGCCACGCTGGCCCTGATACTTGCCGCCACGGTCCTTATAGGACACTTCGCACTCTTCGTCGGATTCGAAGAACAGCATCTGTGCCACGCCTTCGTTGGCGTAGATTTTTGCCGGCAAGGTGGTGGTGTTGGAGAACTCGAGGGTGACGTGCCCTTCCCATTCCGGCTCGAGCGGCGTCACGTTGACGATGATGCCGCAGCGCGCGTAGGTGCTTTTACCGAGGCAGATAGTCAGGACGTTGCGCGGGATACGGAAGAACTCGACGGTGCGCGCCAGGGCAAAGGAGTTTGGCGGGATGATGCAGACGTCGCTCTTGACGTCGACGAAGCTTTTTTCGTCGAAGTTTTTCGGATCGACGGTTGCCGAGTTGATGTTGGTAAACACCTTGAACTCATCGGCGCAACGTACATCGTAGCCGTAGCTGGAAACCCCGAACGAGATCAGCCGCTCAGCGCCTTCGCCGCGCATCTGGCGCTCCACGAAGGGCTCGATCATGCCGTGCTCTTGCGCCATGCGGCGAATCCACTTGTCCGATTTGATGCTCATGGCGGGTGTCCTGAATAGCGAGGTGAAAAAATTCTGTTGGGCATCTTACCGGGGCTGGCCCCGTGGTTCAAAGGGGCGGCTGTTTTTCTTGGTGCCGTGCAGCCCCTGCTGGGCGGGGCGCACCTTCAATTGTGGAGCGTTGGTGCGGTATCAGGCTGCCGCCAGTCACGAAAATAGAGAAACCTTCGGAAATACCATTGGCACGTTCCGGAAAAAGGGTTAAGGTGGCGCCACTGTGCTGCTTGTGTCACTGAGAATCTCTACACGATATGTTGAATTTCGATCCAACCATCTCCAAGAATTTTTCCTGCTCTTTGCACTCAGTCTCGGCCAGGGCTTTTCCTGAGTCGCAGTTAACTTTGTCCAAGGAGATACACCATGTCTAATCGCCAAACTGGTACCGTTAAGTGGTTCAACGATGAAAAAGGCTTCGGCTTCATCACTCCACAATCCGGTGACGACCTGTTCGTTCACTTCAAAGCTATCCAATCCGACGGCTTCAAAAGCCTGAAAGAAGGCCAACAGGTTTCTTTCATCGCTACCCGCGGTCAGAAAGGCATGCAAGCTGAAGAAGTTCAAGTTATCTAACTTGTACTGATTTAGTCGAAAAGCCCCGCCCTTAAAAGCGGGGCTTTTTTGTGCCTGGGATTTGGCTATCGTAGCAGCTGTCGAGCGCCAGCTAGGCTGCGTAGGGCGCGACACCGAGTTGAGGCCGGACGCAGCCTCGCTGGCGCTCGACAGCTGCTACGCGCGCCCCCAAAGCAAAACGCCCGGCGCATTCACATGCACCGGGCGTTTTTTATAGCTGCCTTACAGGCCGTTATTGAAACAACGACTCACTCGACAAGCCATTCTTCTCCAGGATCTCGCGCAAGCGCTTGAGGCCCTCTACCTGGATCTGCCGAACCCGCTCACGGGTCAGGCCGATCTCCAGGCCAACATCCTCCAGGGTACTGCTTTCGTGGCCGCGCAGCCCGAAGCGGCGAATCACCACCTCACGCTGTTTGTCCGTCAACTCCGAAAGCCACTGGTCGATGCTTTGCGACAGATCGTCGTCCTGCAGCAACTCACAAGGGTCTGTAGGGCGATCATCGGTGAGGGTGTCCAGCAGGGTTTTATCCGAATCCGGGCCCAGCGAGACATCGACTGAAGACACCCGCTCATTGAGGCCGAGCATACGCTTGACCTCTCCCACCGGTTTTTCCAGCAGGTTGGCGATTTCTTCAGGCGAAGGTTCATGATCGAGTTTTTGTGTCAGCTCACGCGCCGCCCGCAGGTAGACGTTGAGCTCCTTGACCACATGGATCGGCAACCGGATCGTACGGGTTTGATTCATGATCGCCCGTTCGATGGTTTGACGAATCCACCAGGTGGCGTAGGTTGAAAAGCGGAAACCCCGCTCAGGGTCAAACTTCTCCACCGCTCGGATCAGGCCGAGATTGCCCTCCTCGATCAAGTCCAACAGGGACAACCCACGATTGACGTAGCGTCGGGCGATTTTCACCACCAGTCGCAGGTTGCTTTCAATCATGCGCTTGCGCCCAGCCGGATCACCCTTTTGCGACAAGCGCGCAAAATGGACTTCTTCTTCGGGAGTGAGCAGAGGGGAAAAGCCGATTTCATTGAGGTACAGCTGGGTCGCGTCGAGCGCCCGCGTGTAATCAATATATTTGTGTTGCTTTAACGCGGTGGAGTTTTTGGACTTGGTGCGAACTGAAGGTACAGCAGGTCCCTCATTCGACATCGATTCCGTATCGATGACAGTCTCCATAAGGAGAACCTCATCGTCGATGTCAAACTCCGGCGCTTCTTTACTGAGAGCCATTGTTATAGTCCTTTGGTGAGTTCGACCTCAAGCTCAAGCGACGCCTTTATCCTTGGCAACGCTGGAGCCTGCTCCTTCTACGTGAGGGAACAGGCTGTGCAACACATCAACGACGGGGAAGGAATTGCAGCGGATCAACAGGCTTCCCTTGGCGGCGAATCTCAAAGTGCAGTTTCACCCGGTCTGTACCAGTTGACCCCATTTCGGCAATTGTCTGTCCGACTTTGACCTGCTGCCCCTCCCGAACCAACAGCCTGCGGTTATGACCGTAGGCACTGACGTAGGTATCGCTGTGTTTGATGATGACCAGCTCGCCGTAGCCCCGTAAACCACTCCCGGCGTACACCACTGTCCCATCAGACGCAGCTAAAACAGGCTGTCCCAAATCCCCGGCGATATCAATGCCTTTATTCAAACTACCGTTTGAAGAGAATTTTCCAATAAGGATGCCATTTGAGGGCCATCCCCAACCGGTAGGAGCAGGCCCGGCAGGCGGCATCGGCGCGGGTGCCGGTTTGCTCGCAACCCCAGGCGCGGCGGTGCCTGCAGGCCGGGTGATGATTGTAGTTTTGCTTGAAGAAGACGGCGACGAGGCCGTATTTGTGACGACAGCAGTCGGTGCTGAACCGGTTCGCCCATCGAAACGGATGGTCTGGCCCGGATGTATCGTATAGGGCACAGGAATATTGTTACGAGCCGCGAGCGCCTTGTAATCCCACCCATAACGGAAGGCAATCGAGAACATCGTATCGCCCTTGCGCACCACATATTGCCCGGTGGTAACGGTAGGTTTTTGCGGGACCGCATTATTGCGGTCGACCACTCGGGCACCACCGGATGGCGTGCTTGAGCAAGCCGCCAGCAAGGAACTCAAGACAAGGCCAATCACCAGTCGCTGAAAGCTTGTTTGACTCATACGCTGTGCAATGACCGTGAGACTCACCCGCCGCTCCCTTTGTGGTGGCTGACTATGAACGCCTGTATCAGGCTTGAAATATGACGCAAGTATAACTGCCCGTTGGACTTTTACTGGAAACACGATTCTAAAGAAAATTTCATCATGCCAAGTCCCGGCGGCTGACTATGTTGACTCCATAGACCCCGCTGTAAGACACATAGCCGGCAATAGAATTCAGTACGCAGGAATAATTGATCAGGCCAGCGGACCGTTAAGCAACGGAACAAAACGCACCGCACCGAGCACATGCCGGGAAAAGCCTTCTTCCTCACGAATGATCAACATTAATTGTTGCACTTCGCCGGAGCCCACCGGAATCACCAGGCGCCCGCCGGGAGCCAATTGGTCGAGTAAAGCCTGGGGCACGTCGGTCGCCACGGCGGTGACGATGATGCCGTTGTATGGCGCCAGCGCCGGCCAGCCTTCCCAGCCATCGCCCCAGCGGAACACCACGTTGCGCAGGTTCAGCTCCACCAGGCGCTCCTTGGCCCGGTCCTGCAGAACCTTGATGCGCTCCACGGAAAACACCCGCTCTACCAGTTGTGACAACACGGCCGTCTGGTAGCCGGAACCGGTGCCGATTTCCAGCACCTTGTCCAGCGGGCCGGCCGCCAGCAGCAACTCACTCATCCGCGCCACCATATAAGGCTGGGAGATGGTCTGGTTGTGGCCAATTGGCAGCGCCGTGTCTTCATAAGCGCGGTGCGCCAGGGCTTCATCGACAAACAGGTGCCGTGGGGTACGCCGGATCACCTCCAGCACCTGGGCGTTGGACAGCCCCTCTTCATACAGGCGCTGGATCAAACGCTCGCGGGTGCGCTGGGAGGTCATCCCGATGCCCCGGCGCAGCAGGTCGTCTTGTTCACGAGCCATCAGCGCAGCCCCTCCAGCCAGCCATCGAGGCTACTGAAGGCATCACTGAAGGTGCGATCGAGTTGCAACGGGGTAATCGAGACATAGCCTTGCATCACCGCATGAAAGTCCGTGCCCTCGCCACCGTCCTCGGCATCGCCGGCAGCGGCGATCCAATAACCTTCACGGCCACGCGGATCGACCACCTTCAACGGCGCTGCCGCACGGGCGCGATGGCCCAGGCGGGTCAACTGGATGCCGCGAATGTGGTCCAGGGGCAGGTTGGGGATATTGACGTTGAGCACCGTACGCGGCGGCAACACCAGGGTGTCATGGGCTTCCACCAGCTTGCGGGCGAAATACGCCGCGGTCGCCAGGTTGTCCAATTGACGGGAAGCAAACGAAAAGGCGAACGAAGTCCGACCGAGGAAGCGCCCCTCAAGGGCTGCTGCCACAGTGCCGGAGTACAACACGTCATCTCCCAGGTTGGCCCCCAGGTTGATCCCGGAAACCACCAGGTCAGGCTCACGCTCCAGCAGGCTGTTGATCGCCAGGTGCACGCAATCCGTCGGCGTGCCGTTCACGCTGATAAAGCCGTTGGGCAACGTCTGTACGTGCAACGGACGGTCGAGCGTCAGCGAGCTGCTGGCGCCGCTTTTGTCCTGGTCGGGGGCAACCACCACACACTCGGCGTAATCCGCCAGCGCAGCATGAAGCGCGGCAAGGCCGGGTGCAGTGACCCCGTCGTCGTTAGATATCAGAATACGCATGGGCTGTCCGTCTGCCCCACCGGCACCAGATCTACAAGCTCGCGCACCAATACGGTAGCGAAGCATCCAGCCGGCAGGACGAATTCCAATTGCAGAATGTCAGACTCGGGATAATGCCACGTCAACCCGCCAATGGGCAGTCGAAGAATGCGACGTTCCTGGCTCATGCCGGCATTCACCAGCCAATCCCGCAGGTCGGCTTCACCGTCGGCAATCGCCTGTTCCAGCGCGAAGGTCGCCCCCGACGCCGGCGAATCACCTTCGCCCCATTGCGGGCCGGTGGGATGCAGGTCGAGGATGGCCAGGCGCGGGTCGCTGCATTCAGCCTCCCCGGCCGGGAAAAAGCTGCGGCTGTCGGTAAACGCCAGCAGGTCGCCGACCTGGGCGCGCTGCCAGGAACCGTCGGCCACTCGCGCCGCCAACACTTTATTGAACAGGAAGCTGCGCGCCGTCGAGAGCAGGCGCGAACGCACGTTGCGCTGCTCCGGCAAGGCCTTGCGCGCCGCCCAGTCGCGGGCATCGACGACGTTGCCGCCGTTATGGCCGAAACGCTGGGCGCCGAAATAGTTGGGAATGCCCTGCTTGGCGATCAGCTGCAGGCGCGCGTCGATGGCCGCGGCATCACCGGCAAACTGGGTCAGGCGCAAGGTAAAGCCGTTGGCCGAATGGGCGCCGCGCTGCAGCTTGCGCTTGTGGCGGCCGGTCTTGAGGATCTTCAGGGTGTCGTTTTCCGCCCCGCTCAGGTCCGGATCAGCCTTGCCCGGCAACTGCACGCTGAACCACTGGCGGGTCAGCGCCTGGCGGTCCTTGAGCCCGGCGTAGCTGACGGTGCGCAACGGCACGCCCGCCGCCTTGGCAATCCGCCGCGCCGCTTCCTCGGTATTCAGGCCGCGCTTTTCCACCCATAACCACAGGTGTTCACCCTCGCCGCTCAACGGGATGTCCAGCACTTCATCCACCTGGAAGTCTTCGGCGGTGGCCTTCAGGACGGCGCTGCCCAAGGCGTCGCCATAGGCACGCGGGCCCAGCAGATGCAGATCATTCATGCGCGCAGCAACAAGGCAACGGAGTGCACCGCAATGCCCTCTTCGCGACCGGTAAACCCGAGCTTTTCGGTGGTGGTGGCTTTTACGTTCACTTGATCCAACTCAACTTGAAGATCCGCGGCAATCAGCGCGCGCATCGATTCGATATGCGGGGCCATTTTCGGCGCCTGGGCAACGATGGTGTTGTCGACGTTGCCGACCTTCCAGCCCTTGGCGTGGATCAAACCAACCACATGACGCAGCAGCACGCGGCTGTCCGCGCCCTTGAAAGTGGGGTCGGTGTCCGGAAAGTGTTTGCCGATGTCGCCCAACGCAGCGGCGCCGAGCAAGGCATCGCTCAAGGCATGCAGCACAACGTCGCCGTCGGAATGAGCCAGCAACCCATGGTGGTGCGCGATCCGCACGCCGCCCAGGGTGATGAAATCGCCTTCGGCGAAACGGTGCACATCATAGCCGTGGCCAATACGCATAAAAAAACGCCCCGATTTAATTCAGGGCGTGATTCTACCTACTTTTGCCTCACATTAACCGAGCAAAGCGCGTGCGTGATGGCGTAAATGGTCTTCGATAAAGCTGGCGATAAAGAAGTAGCTGTGGTCATAGCCCGGTTGCAGGCGCAGCTCCAGCGGGTGCTTGGCCGCCTTGGCCGCTTGCTGCAAGGCTTGCGGCTTGAGCTGCACCGCGAGGAAATCGTCGCGATCGCCCTGGTCCACCAGCAGCGGCAGCTTTTCCGAGGCTTCGCTGATCAACACGCAGGTATCCCATTCGCGCCACTTCGAGCGCTCTTCGCCGAGGTAGCGGGAGAACGCCTTCTGGCCCCACGGGCAATCCATCGGGTTGTTGATCGGCGAGAAGGCCGACACCGACTGATAACGCCCCGGGTTGCGCAAGGCACACACCAGCGCGCCGTGACCGCCCATAGAGTGGCCACTGATCCCGCGCTTGGCCGAAGCCGGGAAATGCGCTTCGACCAATGCCGGCAATTCCTGCACCACGTAGTCATGCATCCGATAGTGCTGGGCCCAGGGTTCCTGGGTGGCATTCAGGTAAAAGCCGGCGCCGAGGCCGAAGTCCCAGGCGTTGTCCGGGTCACCCGGCACCCCGGGCCCGCGCGGGCTGGTGTCCGGCGCCACGATGATCAACCCCAGTTCGGCCGCCATGCGCTGGGCGCCAGCCTTCTGCATGAAGTTCTCATCGGTGCAGGTCAGCCCCGACAGCCAGTACAGCACCGGCAACTTGCCGCCCTGCTCCGCTTGCGGCGGCAGGTACACGGCGAAGGTCATGTCGCAGCCCAGCACATCAGAATGGTGCTTGTAGCGTTTGTGCCAGCCGCCGAAGCTTTTCTGGCATGACAGGTTTTCCAGACTCATGGCCGACCTCAGAAGTGAATGACGGTACGGATGCTCTTGCCTTCATGCATCAGGTCAAACGCCTTGTTGATATCTTCCAGGCCCATGGTGTGGGTGATGAAGGTATCCAGCGGGATTTCGCCGGTCTGGGCCATTTCCACGTAGCTTGGCAATTCGCTGCGACCGCGCACACCACCAAACGCCGAACCGCGCCAGACTCGACCGGTCACCAGCTGGAACGGACGGGTAGCGATTTCCTGGCCGGCACCGGCCACGCCGATGATCACCGACTCGCCCCAACCCTTGTGGCAGCACTCCAGGGCCGCACGCATCAGTTGGACGTTGCCGATGCATTCGAAGGAAAAGTCGACGCCGCCATCGGTCAGATCAACGATCACGTCCTGGATCGGGCGGTCGTAGTCTTTCGGGTTGATGCAGTCGGTGGCGCCCAGTTGCTTGGCGATTTCAAACTTGGCCGGGTTGATGTCGATGGCGATGATGCGACCAGCCTTGGCTTTTACCGCGCCGATCACGGCCGACAAGCCGATACCGCCCAGGCCGAAGATGGCCACGGTGTCGCCCGGCTTGACCTTGGCGGTGTTGATCACCGCACCGATGCCGGTGGTGACGCCACAGCCCAGCAGGCAGACTTTTTCCAGCGGCGCTTCTTTGGGGATCTTGGCTACGGAGATTTCCGGCAGCACGGTGTATTCGGAGAAGGTCGAGGTGCCCATGTAGTGGAAAATCGGCTGGCCCTTGTAGGAAAAGCGCGAAGTACCGTCGGGCATCAGGCCTTTGCCCTGGGTGGCGCGAATCGCCTGGCAGAGGTTGGTCTTGCCCGACAGGCAGAATTTGCATTTGCCGCATTCCGGGGTGTACAGCGGGATCACATGGTCGCCCACCGCCACCGAGGTCACGCCTTCACCGATGGCTTCCACCACCGCACCACCTTCATGGCCGAGGATCGACGGGAAGATGCCTTCCGGGTCGGCGCCCGACAGGGTGTAGGCGTCGGTATGGCAGACACCGGAGGCCACCACCCGCAGCAACACTTCGCCAGCCTTGGGCATGGCCACATCCACTTCAACGATCTCAAGGGGCTTCTTGGCTTCGAAGGCTACGGCCGCGCGGGACTTGATCATCCGGTTTCTCCATGGATTAAAAACGTAAGACCGACAGTGTAAAACATGGCTGGTTGATTAATAATCCAGACCAAAGCAAAACATTATTGCTGTACAGGGATAATCCTCATGCTGGAAAACCGCTGGGAAGGCATCGACGAATTCGTCGCCGTGGCTGAATGCTGCCAATTCACGGCGGCGGCGGAGCGTCTCGGGGTTTCGTCCTCCCATATCAGCCGCCAGGTGGCACGGCTGGAAGAGCGACTGCAAACGCGACTGCTGTATCGCAGTACCCGTCGGGTGACGCTGACGGAGGCCGGCCAGACGTTTTTGCAGCACTGCCAGCGCCTGCAGGATGGCCGCGAGGAGGCCCTGCGCGCCGTGGGCGACCTCGCCAGCGAGCCCAAAGGCATGCTGCGCATGACCTGCGCAGTGGCGTATGGCGAACGGTTTATCGTGCCGCTGGTGACGCGCTTCATGGGGCTGTATCCGCAACTGCGGGTGGACGTGGAGCTGAGTAACCGCCAGCTGGACCTGGTGCATGAAGGCCTGGACCTGGCCATCCGCCTGGGGCGGCTTTCCGACTCACGCATGGTGGCCAGCCGCCTGGCGCCACGGCGCATGTACCTGTGCGCATCGCCCTCCTACCTTGAACGGTATGGTCGCCCACACAGCCTGTCGGAATTGAGCCGGCATAACTGCCTGATCGGCAGCTCCGACATCTGGCAACTGGAACAGGACGGGCGGGAATTTTCCCAACGCGTACAGGGCAATTGGCGCTGCAACAGTGGGCAAGCGGTGCTCGATGCCGCGTTACAAGGTGTGGGGTTGTGTCAGTTGCCCGACTACTACGTGCTGGAGCATCTGAACAGCGGCGCCCTGGTGTCGTTGCTTGAGGCTCACCAGCCGCCGAATACCGCCGTGTGGGCGCTGTATCCGCAACAGCGTCATCTGTCGCCAAAAGTGCGAAAGCTAGTGGATTTCCTTAAGGACGGGCTTGCTAAAAACCCGGTGTACACCCCCAGATAAGTAACACCCGACCAGTACCCGCTTGCCTGCAAATACCCGCAGTTTCCACTGCCACAAGGCAAGCAGATGAGCACTAACACCCCGCAGATCCAACGCACCAACCACTTTATTCACAAAGTACTGGCCGACTTCCCGGTTCCCGGCGAAATTGCCGCCAACCTGATTCGCGAACGGGCCCAGCCGTTCTGCAGCGAAGAACTGGACCCGGACAACACCCTGCTGACCACAATCGAATACAACACCGACAACCCCGACGCGCCATTCACCGGCGCGATTGTGCAGTCAATGACGTTGACCGAGGCGCTGATCACCAATGCGCCAGTGGCCCCCGGCGGGCTGGTCAACATCACCGAGTACTCCATGACCGCGCCGTATTTCAACATCGTTCCCGAGTTGCCGCGCCTGATGGATAACCGGATCCCGGCGGTATTCAACGACGAGTTCATCACCAGCGGCTGGATCCCCCCGCAACGTTATGAAGCCATTTACCTGCGCAGCCTGCCGCAGGTGTATGGCCCGGATACACAGCTGGACATCTCGCCTCAAACCTTTCGCGTCGCCGTGCAATCGAGCAATTTTGAAGAGGCTTACAACAATGCCATCCTGGCTTTCTGGGACAAGCATCAGGAAAACTATAAAACCCTGATGCGCATCGCCTTTATCGAGGCCTACCTGATTCAGTTCGAAGAGTTCAGCCTTACCGTTGAAGAGCGCCAACTGGCAGCACGGGCGGCCGGCGTAGCGGTCGAGAAAGACTTCAGCAACCTGACCCTCGAGGACATGCAGGCGCCCTACGTCCCGGACGCCGGCATCTCTCTGCGGCTGCTGCGTATTCACAACAGCGAAGCCACCGACATCCTCACCATCACCGACAACCAGAGCCAAATCACCCTGCTCTACATTCCGGGCAACTCGTCGCCCTTCCACGGCTATACCAATCCGGCCTCCATGCGCGCAAAGGTGGTGAGCGTGGCCAAAAACGCCACTCAGCGCAAAGCCCTGACCAACCATTTCGACCCCGACACCGTCGACTCCGGCCTGATCTACAGCGGTGTCGAGGAAGCGTTGATCGGCATGAGCGCTTTTCCCGGCCCGGCCCCGGCGTCCGGGCTGTTCAACAAACTGCTGCCGGACGCCTATTGGGATCCCGCGCAATACATCAACAACCCCACGTACCCGCCACTCAGCGGCGACCCGTTCGACTACGTGACTCGCCAGGTGAAAGCACGCATCAGCAAGCTGATGGCGAACACCATCGTGTCCCCCCTCGACACCCGCAAGGCCAACACCCTCGACAGCCTGGAAAAAGGCTGCCTGCTGGCACTCCCCCTGGCGCTGGCAATGCGCTCGGCACTGTTGGCGGAATTCTGCTTTCTGACCCAAGGCCTCACCGAGATGGCGATTGGCGCCGACGACGTGCTCAGAGACAAACCAAAAGGCACGGAACGCATCATCTTCGGCGCCCTGAATGCGATGCCGGTGACGATTCATGGCCTCACGACCCAGGCAGCCAGCCTCAACAGCCTGCGCAGGCAACTGGGCAAGGCGTCCAGAGAGAGCAACGGCAACATCAAAGTCAGTATCACCACCACCGGCTCAACGCCTGCAACAGATGAGGGATGGGCACCGGCCAAACTGCCCCCGCCGGCGCCCACAGGCCTGCAGAGGGTAAAGATCAATGGCGACCCGTTCTTGACCTACAGCACTCCCAATGAGGGCGGTTTTTTCGAACTGTTCATGACCGATCCGGTGCTCCCCGGAAAAATCCAGGCGACCGGGCTCTACGCCATCCAAAGTGCCGACCGGCGATGGCGGCGCGCCGGATTGAGCGGAGGCGGTGCGTTTCGCAATGGCTGGCAACGCATCTACCGGTTTTTTGGCGGCCCCGACCATTCCACCTTTTTCAACGCCTATGAAATGCCGGCACCGTTGCGCGATGCCGTGGCGAACATGATGAGCGACAACAATTCGTTCTCCGCAGACTTCGAACCCCTTGGAAGCCAGCAACAAGCGCTACGGGATACCCGCAGCCTGTTCTTTGAAAAGAGAGGTAAATTGGCCCAGGACTCCACCGAGTTTTTTAATAACCGAACGCTCTCCCCTCTCCGGCCGGTACTGCCGACGTTCAGCCTCGACGAATCCCAGACCAGCATCATCCACAAACTGTTCGGTGCCAGCGATGGCCTGGTGGTGGGCGAAACCCACGGCGCAGTGTCGAGCAAGGCGTTTCTGATCGATAACATGCAGGAGCTGGCGCGAGTCGGGGTAAAGCGGATCTATTTCGAGCATTTGCTGACGGACATTCATACGCCGTTGCTCAAGCTGTTCTACCGCTCCAGGTCGGCGCGCATGCCCGATGAGCTGAAAAATTACCTGAAGGGCATCTACCCACCTTTGCGCGATAGCTATTACACGTTTCAAAATATCGTAATCAAAGCCAGGGAGGCCGGCATCAAGGTACAACCCATCGATTGCACCGTCAGTTACATGATCCGGGACATGCCAGATACCGCCGGCACACTTCGTCAGCGAATGATGAATTTCTACGCAACCGAAGTGATTCAATGGATCCAGACCACCAAGCGCCATCCGGGAAAGTGGATCGCATTCGTGGGTGACAGCCATACCAACAATTATCGGGGAGTCCCGGGGCTGGCAGAGTTGACGGGCAGCATCGGTCTGCGGATAGAGGATGTCAGACCCGGGCTACAGCAGGGGATTATGGCTGATCCGGGGCAGACCTCCAGCATGGGAATCGGCCGGGGCGAGGCGACGGTCAAGGCGAATTTTGTATTGCGGGTTGATACCGCGTCATTGCGCAGGCCAGCCCAAGAAACGCCGGGGCCGTCACACAGCCTGGTGCTGAAGACACCTGAGACACAACTGACAAAACCAGCGCAGTTCCTGCTCTCGGCGGCCACGCCCACAACGTCGGCGCAGATTCTCTACCGGTCCCGGCGGGGCAACATCCAGACCATCACGATCAATCAAACCGGCGCGCTCTTTTCAATCAGCGTGCCGGGCTGGTCGATCGATCAGAAACATTTCCGCAGTGTGCAGGCCTTGGTTGATGCACTGAAAGCCCGGCCCGGTGTGGAGCAGGTATCCGGCTGAATCATCTGGGCTGGCTGGCTCGGCGCTGGCGCAGCCATTCAAGGTCCTCGGGGCGAGTGACCTTGATATTGTCGGAACGGCCTTCGATCAGGCGCGGCGCGTGCCCGGCCCATTCCATGGCGGAGGCTTCGTCGGTGATGACCACGTCCGACACCAGGCTGTCGGCCAGGGCCCGATGCAGGGCGCCCAGGCGAAACATCTGCGGTGTATAGGCCTGCCAGATTTCGCTGCGATCAACGGTTTCCAGCACCCGGCCATGCTTGTCGGCGCGCTTGAGGGTATCCCGCGCCGGCACCGCCAGCAGACCGCCGACGGGATCGTTGGCGAGCTCAAACAGCAGTTTGTCGAGGTCGTCGCGGTTGAGGTTGGGCCGGGCCGCATCGTGCACCAGCACCCAGTCATCATCGCCGGCGCCCTGGCCATGCAGGTACAGCAAGGCGTTAAGTACAGAATCCGAGCGCTCTTCACCGCCGTCCACACGCACGATGCGCGGGTCGGTGGCGCAGGCCAGGGTTGGCCAGTAAGGGTCGTCGACAGCCACACTGACCACCAGCCCCTTGAGGTCAGGGTGGTCGAGGAAACAGCCAAGGCTGTGTTCAAGAATAGTCCGGCCGCCCAGTTGCAGGTACTGCTTGGGACGGTCCGCGGCCATACGGGCACCCACGCCCGCGGCAGGAATCACGGCCCAGAAGGCCGGTGACGAAATACTCATTGGGCCAACTGGTAGAGGGTCTCGCCCTCCTTGACCATGCCCAACTCATGACGAGCCCGTTCTTCAACGGTCTCCATGCCCTTCTTCAGTTCAAGTACTTCGGCATCGAGCACGCGATTGCGCTCCAGCAGCACCTCGTTTTCGGCGTGCTGTGCGGCAATTTGCTGGGTCAGTTCGGTGACCTGCGCCAAGCTGCCATTCCCCACCCAAAGGCGGTACTGCAGGCCAGCCAGCAGCAAGAGCAAGACGAGGAACAACCAATTGGGACTGCGCATCGAATATCGGGTATCCAGTGAAAAAAGACAGCCATGCAAAACTTTTGCAGCAACTGATAGCACGAAGCCTGGAAAAACCAGGCTTGTGCTTGTTAGTCATGAGATTAGCGTCGAAATTCACGCTATTGTGATTTTTCCGACGTAATCCGCTGACCTTTTACCATTTAACAATCAGCCGCGAAACTCGCTGCGACCGTTGTATTTGGCTTTGCTGCCCAGTTGCTCTTCGATACGCAGCAATTGGTTGTACTTGGAAACGCGATCGGAACGGCACAGGGAACCGGTCTTGATCTGCCCGGCCGAGGTGCCCACGGCCAGGTCGGCAATGGTCGAATCTTCGGTTTCGCCGGAGCGGTGGGAGATCACGGCGGTGTAGCCCGCTGCCTTGGCCATCTGGATAGCTTCCAGGGTTTCGGTCAGGGTGCCGATCTGGTTGAACTTGATCAGGATCGAGTTGGCGATCTTTTTGTCGATGCCTTCTTTCAGGATCTTGGTGTTGGTCACGAACAGGTCGTCGCCCACCAGTTGGATTTTCTCGCCGATCTTGTCGGTGAGGATTTTCCAGCCAGCCCAGTCGGACTCGTCCAGGCCATCTTCAACGGAGATGATCGGGTAGCGTTCAGTCAGGCCCTTCAGGTAGTCGGCAAAACCTTCGGAGGTGAACACGTGGCCTTCACCGGACAGGTTGTACTTGCCGTCTTCGTAGAATTCGCTGGCCGCGCAGTCCAGGGCCAGGGTCACGTCGGTGCCCAGCTTGTAGCCAGCGTTGGCCACGGCTTCGGAGATCACTTTCAGTGCATCTTCGTTGGACGCCAGGTTCGGTGCGAAACCACCTTCGTCACCCACCGCAGTGCTCAGGCCACGGGCCTTAAGCACAGCCTTGAGGTGGTGGAAAATCTCGGTGCCCATGCGCAGGCCTTCGGAGAAGGTCTTGGCGCCAACCGGCTGCACCATGAATTCCTGGATGTCGACGTTGTTATCGGCGTGCTCGCCACCGTTGATGATGTTCATCATCGGCACCGGCATCGAGTAGACACCCGGAGTGCCGTTCAGGTTGGCGATGTGGGCGTACAGCGGCAGGTCCTGGTCCTGTGCAGCGGCCTTGGCAGCAGCCAGGGACACGGCGAGGATGGCGTTGGCGCCCAGGCTGCCTTTGTTTTCGGTACCGTCGAGCTTGATCATCGCGTGATCGAGGGCTTTCTGGTCAAGCGGGTCCTTGCCCAGCAGCAGGTCACGGATCGGGCCATTGATGTTGGCGACTGCCTTGAGTACACCCTTGCCCAGGTAACGGCTCTTGTCGCCATCACGCAGTTCCAGCGCTTCGCGGGAACCTGTGGAAGCACCGGACGGCGCGCAGGCGCTGCCGATGATGCCGTTATCGAGAAGCACGTCGGCTTCGACGGTAGGGTTGCCACGGGAGTCGAGAACTTCACGACCTTTGATGTCGACGATTTTTGCCATTGTTGTAAACACTCCAAAGTTGACGAAAACGCTCTATACCGCTCGATTTAACTTGTCGCGCACATTGCTGCTTTGCAGGAGCCGGCTTGCCGGCGATGGCGTTTTTGAGGATGCCATCGCCGGCAAGCCGGCTCCTACAGAATTAGGTTCGCCGATATTACGCGGTTTCGACGACTGGAAAACTCTTGACCAGGTCGTCCAACTGCTTCAACTGGGCCAGGAATGGCTCAAGCTTGTCCAGGCGCAGGGCGCATGGGCCGTCGCACTTGGCGTTGTCCGGATCCGGGTGGGCTTCCAGGAACAGGCCCGCCAGGGACTGGCTGATGCCGGCCTTGGCCAGGTCCAGTACCTGGGCACGGCGCCCGCCAGCGGAATCGGCACGACCACCGGGCATTTGCAGCGCGTGGGTCACGTCGAAGAACACCGGGTATTCGAACTGTTTCATGATGCCGAAACCGAGCATGTCCACCACGAGGTTGTTGTAGCCGAAGCTCGAACCACGCTCGCAGAGGATCAACTGGTCGTTACCCGCTTCCACGCACTTGTTCAGGATGTGTTTCATTTCCTGGGGCGCGAGGAACTGGGCCTTCTTGATATTGATCACAGCGCCGGTCTTGGCCATGGCGACCACGAGGTCGGTCTGGCGCGACAGGAAGGCCGGCAGCTGGATGATGTCGCACACCTCGGCGACCACGGCAGCCTGTTCCGGCTCGTGGACGTCGGTGATGATCGGCACGCCGAAGGCTTGCTTGATGTCCTGGAAGATCCGCATGCCTTCTTCAAGGCCCGGGCCGCGGTAGGAGGTCACGGACGAACGGTTGGCCTTGTCGAAGCTGGCCTTGAACACGTAAGGGATACCGAGTTTCTCGGTCACCTTCACGTACTCTTCGCAGACCTGCATCGCCATGTCGCGGCTTTCCAGCACGTTCATGCCGCCGAACAGCACCATGGGCTTGTCGTTGGCAATCTCGATGTCGCCTACGCGAATGATCTTCTGGGCCATCAGGTTTACGCCTTCTTCTGATGTTGCGTCAGTGCTGCTTTGACGAAGCCGCTGAACAACGGGTGACCGTCGCGCGGGGTCGAGGTGAACTCCGGGTGGAACTGGCAAGCCACGAACCATGGATGATCCGGTGCTTCAACCACTTCAACCAGCGCGCCATCACCGGAACGACCGGAGATTTTCAGGCCGGCTTCCATGATTTTCGGCAGCAGGTTGTTGTTCACTTCATAGCGGTGACGGTGACGCTCGACGATCACGTCCTTGCCGTAGCAATCGTGAACCAGCGAGCCCGGCTCCAGCAGGCAATCCTGCGCGCCGAGGCGCATGGTGCCGCCCAGGTCGGAGGTTTCGGTACGGGTTTCGACCGCGCCGGTGGCATCTTCCCACTCGGTGATCAGGCCCACGACCGGGTGACCGCTGGTGCGATCGAACTCGGTGGAGTTGGCGTCTTTCCAGCCCATCACGTTACGGGCGAACTCGATGACCGCCACTTGCATGCCCAGGCAGATGCCCAGGTACGGCACCTTGTTCTCACGAGCGTACTGGACGGCAGTGATCTTGCCTTCCACGCCACGCAGGCCGAAGCCGCCCGGAACCAGGATGGCGTCAACGCCTTCCAGCAGCGCAGTGCCCTGGTTCTCGATGTCTTCGGAGTCGATGTAGCGCAGGTTGACCTTGGTACGGTTGCTGATGCCCGCGTGGCTCATCGCTTCGATCAGCGACTTGTAGGCGTCCAGCAGTTCCATATACTTGCCGACCATGGCGATGGTGACTTCATGCTCAGGGTTGAGCTTGGCGTCGACCACGGCTTCCCACTCGGACAGATCGGCGCCGCCACACTGCAGGCCGAAACGCTCGACAACAAAATCATCCAGGCCCTGGGAATGCAGGATGCCCGGGATCTTGTAGATGGTGTCGGCGTCTTCCAGGGCGATCACCGCACGTTCTTCAACGTTGGTGAACTGGGCGATCTTGCGACGGGACGCGATGTCGATCGCGTGGTCGGAGCGGCATACCAGCACGTCCGGCTGCAGGCCGATGGAACGCAGTTCCTTGACCGAGTGCTGGGTAGGCTTGGTTTTGGTTTCGCCGGCGGTGGCGATGTACGGCACCAGTGTCAGGTGCATCAGCATCGCGCGCTTGGCGCCGACTTCGAAACGCAACTGGCGGATGGCTTCGAGGAACGGCTGGGATTCGATGTCACCCACGGTGCCACCGATCTCGACCATTGCCACGTCGGCATCGCCTGCACCCTTGATGATGCGGCGCTTGATTTCGTCGGTGATGTGCGGGATCACCTGGATGGTTGCACCCAGGTAGTCACCACGGCGCTCCTTGCGCAGCACGTGCTCGTAGACACGGCCGGTGGTGAAGTTGTTGTTCTGGGTCATGGTCGTGCGGATGAACCGCTCGTAGTGGCCCAGGTCCAGGTCGGTCTCGGCGCCGTCGTGGGTGACGAACACTTCACCGTGCTGGAACGGGCTCATGGTGCCCGGGTCAACGTTGATGTACGGGTCCAGCTTGAGCATGGTGACCTTAAGTCCCCGCGCCTCCAGGATGGCCGCCAATGAAGCGGAGGCAATGCCTTTCCCCAATGAAGAAACAACACCGCCCGTGACGAATATGTAGCGCGTCATGAAAAACCCTAGAAGTCTGCGTTAAAGCGGTCCGAGCCGCCGGGGAAAGCGAAGGAAGGCCGAAGCCCCCGATCACCTGCATTAATCACAGTGCACCTTTCAAAAAAACCGCCGCGTTGTGACAGACCAGCAATGAAACACCGGTACGTTGATCGCTACACATTTTTTGGAATCGCCCAGCAAAGACTGCTTGGTAATCGGCAACTCCTGCGATTCAGGCGAATCCACAGAAGTTGTATCAAGAAGGGAGCGTAGTCTACCGGAAAGGCTCTATCAGCTCAAACCTTGATCGCAGGTTGGTGGCATCCAATGTAATTGCCAGCCGGTACCGCCACCTGTCGCAAGCCCCGGCAGGTTGGCCACAGCCAGCAATTGTTGGCCCCGATACAGCAGCGGCAATCTGCCACGGATGAAGCCTGGTATCGCACTTTCGTTAAGCAAACGCTTCAGGTCACGCCGGCCCCGGCCTGGCAATTCCATGATTTCGCCGCCCTGGCGATAACGGATGCTCAAGGGGCCCTCAGGTGCGCTGCCACTGAAATGCAGTTGGCCGTTACCGGGTAACTGTAGTGGGTTTTGCGGGTGCGACCAGTTCACCGCCGCGTCAGAAAATTCCGACCAACTGGCGGGTAACCACCAGATCTGCCCGGCACAGCGGTGCAATTCACCGTCGGCCAGGCGCCACAGGGGCTGTGCGTCTTCCCTGGCGTCGCGCAAGGTCGACCAACCCGCCCAGTGTTCGCTGTCGGGCAAGCGTGTCAACGGTGTCAGCCAGTGCATGAGTGCGTTGCGCTGGCGGGCCTCGGAGAGCGCGGCAAGCGGCTCAAGGGTCAGCGAGGGCAACGCCAGCCAGGGAAACGCCGAGAGTCGGCTCGCGGCAAGCAGGTCCATTTGTGCCAGTTCGTCGAGCAGGCCCTGGGCTTCGCTCAAGTGTTCGGCGCTGCGGGCCATGGTGCTGACGGCCTGAGGCCAACGCTCGGCAAGCTGCGGGAAAACATGGTGGCGCAGGTAATTGCGCGAGAAACGCGGATCGGCGTTGGACGGGTCTTCGATCCAGGTTAAGTCCTGCTCGCGGGCGTAGGCTTCCAGATCGGCGCGGGATACCGTCAGCAAGGGTCGAACCAGATATCCGCCCGCCAACGGACGTTGCGCGGGCATTGCCGCCAGCCCACGTACACCAGCCCCACGTAACAAGCGAAACAGCAAGGTTTCGGCCTGATCGTCGCGGTGCTGGCCGGTGATCAGCAACTCCCCTGCCCCGGTGACCTGGGCAAACGCCTGATACCGCGCCTCACGGGCGGCACGCTCCAGGCTTGCGCCTTGTTGCACCTGCACACGGATCACCCGCAGGGGCACGCCCAGGGCGTCACACACGGCCTGGCAATGAGCCGGCCACGCGTCAGCCGCAGCTTGCAGCCCATGATGAACATGCAGCGCACTGAGTTGCGGAAGGTTGTCAGTTTTGGCCAGAGTGGCCAGAAGGTGCAGCAGGACGGTGGAGTCGAGACCGCCGGAGAACGCGATATGCCAGGCCGGGGCGTTGCGCCAGGGGGCAAGGGTTTGCAGAAGTTTGGCGGTTAAGGTGGGCTTCATAGCAAAGAACGCCATCAATCTGGAATGCGACAACCCAGCATACACAAAGCAAATGTGGGAGCTGGCTTGTGTGGGAGCCGGGCTTGCCCGCGATGCAAACAACTAGGTTTATCTATTGCACCGAGTTGATGCCATCGCAGGCAAGCCAGCTCCCACACAAGCCCGCTCCCACATTTAATACGGCGTCGACTTAGAGACCGTAGCTCATCAGTCGCTCGTAACGACGGGCCAGCAGCGCCTCGTTGTCGAACTTCTTGAGCATCGCCAGTTGCGAGCCGAGTTCGGCACGAATGGTCGCGGCCGCGGCAGCCGGGTCACGGTGGGCGCCGCCCAATGGCTCGGCGATCACTTTGTCCACAATGCCCAGGCCTTTCAGGCGATCAGCGGTGATGCCCATGGCTTCGGCAGCGTCCGGTGCTTTCTCGGCGGTTTTCCACAGGATCGAGGCGCAACCTTCCGGCGAGATCACCGCATAGGTCGAATATTGCAGCATGTTCAACTGGTCGCAGACGCCAATGGCCAGTGCGCCGCCGGAACCGCCTTCACCGATCACGGTCGCGATGATCGGCGTCTTCAGACGCGCCATCACTCGCAGGTTCCAGGCAATCGCTTCGCTCTGGTTGCGCTCTTCAGCGTCAATACCTGGGTAGGCGCCCGGGGTGTCGATGAAGGTCAGGATCGGCATCTTGAAGCGCTCGGCCATTTCCATCAGGCGGCAAGCCTTGCGGTAGCCTTCGGGGCGCGGCATGCCGAAGTTGCGGCGAACCTTCTCGCGCACTTCACGGCCTTTCTGGTGACCGATCACCATCACCGGCTGGTCGTCCAGGCGGGCGATACCGCCCACGATGGCCGCGTCGTCGGAGAAATGACGGTCGCCGTGCAGCTCATCGAACTCGGTGAAAATGTGCTCGATGTAGTCCAGGGTGTACGGACGGCGCGGGTGGCGGGCCAGGCGCGCGATCTGCCAACTGGTCAGCTTGCCGAAGATGTCTTCGGTGAGCGTGCTGCTCTTGTCTTGCAGGCGAGCGATTTCATCGCCGATATTCAGCGAATTGTCATTGCCGACCAGGCGCAGTTCTTCGATCTTGGCTTGCAGGTCAGCGATCGGCTGTTCGAAATCAAGAAAATTCGGGTTCATAAGCGTCCGTCTTGGGTCGACGGCCAGGGAGTGCCTGGCCAGCCGGTTGTCTATTCGCGCCCTACCTTAAGGGAGAGGCGTGTTTAGGTCGAGATTAAATATTGGGTCGAGATCAGGCGTTCTTGGTACCGCCTGACCCATCAACGGTATTGGAGGAAGACGTTGTCACGCCCGAACTGGTCACGCAATGCTTGAATCAAGCCATCAGCGGGATCAATTCGCCACGTCTCACCAAACTGCAACATCGCCTTGGCATCGTCGCGGGTGTACTCCATGGTCACCGGGCAGGCGCCACGGTGGCGTTTAAGCAAGTCACCCAACCAGCGTAGCTGATCGCCTTTGAGCGCATCGGTCTTGACCTTCAGGCGCAGGCTTTCGGCCAGGTTGGTGCGGGCATCTTCCATGCTCATCACGCGTTTGATCCGCAGGCGCAGGCCGCCGGAGAAGTCG
The DNA here is from genome assembly GCF_036346535.1 of Pseudomonas sp. Z18(2022). Classification (NCBI taxonomy): domain Bacteria; kingdom Pseudomonadati; phylum Pseudomonadota; class Gammaproteobacteria; order Pseudomonadales; family Pseudomonadaceae; genus Pseudomonas; species Pseudomonas sp. Z18(2022). Next base: position 119,119 of record NZ_JAOTOA010000013.1, on the reverse strand, counting down.
TCGTTGCTGACCTCCCCTTCCACCACCACCATGGCGTCGGTCTGCAGCAGCGACTGGGCGGAGTGGAACGCATCGGCGAACAACGAAGCTTCGATCCGGCCCGAGCGGTCGTCAAGGGTGATGAACCCCATCTTGTCGCCCTTTTTGTTCTTCATCACCCGCAGGGCGATGATCATGCCCGCGACGGTCTGGGTATCCCGCGCCGGCTTCAGGTCGATGATGCGCTGACGGGCGAAACGCCGGATTTCACCTTCATACTCGTCAATCGGGTGACCGGTGAGGTACAGACCCAGGGTGTCCTTCTCGCCCTTGAGGCGCTCCTTGAGGGTCAGGTCCTTGGCCTTGCGATGGTTGGCGTAGACGTCGGCGTCTTCTTCGACGAACAGCCCGCCAAACAGGTCGGCGTGGCCACTGTCGTGGGTGCGGGCAGTCTGCTCGGCAGCCTTGATCGCTTCTTCCATGGCAGTCAGCAATACCGCGCGGTTGCGGTCGATGTTGGCCTGGTATGCCTTCGGCTCATCATGGAAGTACGGGCCCAGGCGATCCAGGGCGCCGCTGCGGATCAAGCCATCCAGGGTACGTTTGTTGATGCGCTTGAGGTCGACCCGGGCGCAGAAATCGAACAGGTCCTTGAACGGCCCGTCCTGGCGCGCTTCGGTAATCGCCTCCACCGGGCCTTCGCCCACGCCCTTGATCGCGCCGAGGCCATAAATGATGCGGCCTTCGTCGTTCACCGTGAACTTGAACTCGGAGGTGTTCACGTCCGGCGCGTCGAGGCGCAGCTTCATGGTGCGCACTTCCTCGATCAAGGTCACGACCTTGTCGGTGTTGTGCATATCCGCAGACAGTACCGCGGCCATGAACGGCGCCGGGTAGTGAGCCTTCAGCCACGCGGTCTGGTAGGAAACCAGGCCATAGGCGGCGGAGTGGGACTTGTTGAAGCCGTAACCGGCGAATTTCTCCACCAGGTCGAAGATGTTACCGGCAAGGTCAGCGTCGATATTGTTGGTGGCGCAACCTTCAATGAAACCGCCGCGCTGCTTGGCCATTTCCTCGGGTTTTTTCTTACCCATGGCCCGACGCAGCATGTCGGCGCCACCCAGGGTGTAGCCGGCCATCACCTGGGCGATCTGCATCACCTGTTCTTGATACAGGATGATGCCGTAGGTCGGTGCCAGTACGGGCTTGAGGCCTTCGTACTGGTAATCGGAGTGCGGGTAGGCCAGTTCGGCACGCCCGTGCTTACGGTTGATGAAGTCATCCACCATGCCCGATTGCAGCGGGCCCGGACGGAACAGGGCCACCAGTGCGATCAAGTCTTCCAGGCAGTCGGGCTTGAGCTTTTTGATCAGCTCTTTCATGCCGCGGGATTCAAGCTGGAACACGGCCGTGGTTTCGGCTTTTTGCAGCAACTGGTACGTTGGCTTGTCGTCCAGCGGGATAAACGCGATATCCAGCGGCGGCTCATCGATCTTGGCGCGCTCGCGGTTGATGGTCTTCAGCGCCCAGTCGATGATCGTCAGGGTACGCAGGCCGAGGAAGTCGAACTTCACCAGGCCGGCCGCCTCCACGTCATCCTTGTCGAACTGGGTTACCAGGCCGTCGCCCTCTTCGTCGCAATAGATCGGCGAAAAGTCAGTCAGCTTGGTAGGAGCGATCACTACACCACCGGCGTGTTTACCGACGTTACGCACCACGCCTTCAAGTTTGCGCGCCATGTCCCAGATTTCAGCCGCTTCTTCATCGACCTTGATGAAGTCCCGCAGGATTTCTTCTTGCTCGTAGGCTTTTTCCAGGGTCATGCCGACTTCAAACGGGATCATCTTCGACAGGCGGTCAGCCAGGCCGTAGGACTTGCCCTGCACCCGGGCCACGTCGCGGATTACCGCTTTGGCCGCCATGGAACCGAAGGTGATGATCTGGCTTACAGCGTTGCGGCCGTATTTCTCGGCTACGTATTCGATAACCCGGTCGCGACCGTCCATGCAGAAGTCGACGTCGAAGTCGGGCATCGATACCCGTTCCGGGTTAAGGAACCGTTCGAACAGCAGGTCATATTCCAGCGGGTCGAGGTCGGTGATCTTCTGCACATAGGCCACCAGCGACCCGGCACCCGATCCACGGCCTGGGCCCACCGGCACGCCGTTGCTTTTGGCCCACTGGATAAAGTCCATTACGATCAGGAAGTAACCGGGGAACCCCATCTGGATGATGATATCCAGCTCGAAATTCAGCCGATCGACGTAGACCTGGCGCTTGGCTTCATAATCTTCAGTGGTGTCCTTGGGCAGCAGGACGCTCAGGCGCTCCTCCAGACCGTCGAAGGATACCTTGCGGAAATACTCGTCGATGGTCATGCCATCGGGAATCGGGAAGTTGGGCAGAAAGTGCTTGCCCAGCTTCACTTCAATGTTGCAGCGCTTGGCGATTTCAACGGAGTTTTCCAGGGCCTCGGGGAGGTCGCTGAACAACTCGGCCATTTCATCGGCGCTTTTGAGGTACTGCTCTTCGCTGTAGTTTTTCGAGCGGCGCGGATCGTCCAGCGCCCGGCCTTCGCCAATACAGACGCGAGTTTCGTGGGCCTCGAAGTCTTCCTTCTTGATAAAGCGCACATCGTTGGTCGCCACCAGCGGCGCGCCGAGCTTTTCAGCCAGGGCTACGGCGGCGTGCAACTGCTCTTCATCGTTGGGACGATTGGTGCGCTGGATTTCCAGGTAGAAGCGGTCGGGGAACACGTCCATCCATTCACGAGCGAGCACTTCGGCCTCGTGAGGATTGCCGCCCAACAACGCGATACCGATTTCACCCTCTTTGGCCGCCGAGAGCATGATCAGCCCTTCGCTGGCTTCGGCCACCCATTCACGCTCGATGATGATCGAGCCGTTGCGCTGGCCGTCGATAAAACCGCGGGAAATCAGTTCGGTGAGGTTGCGATAACCAACGCCGTTCATCGCCAGCAGGCTGATGCGGCTCAGTGGGTTATCCGGGTCTTTGTTGGACAGCCACAGATCGGCGCCGCAGATCGGCTTGATGCCGGCGCCCATGGCGGCCTTGTAGAACTTGACCAGGGAACACATGTTGTTCTGGTCGGTCACCGCCACGGCGGGCATGTTCATGCCCACCAGGGTCTTGACCAGGGGTTTGATCCGTACCAGGCCGTCGACCAGGGAGTATTCAGTGTGCAGGCGCAGGTGAACGAATGAAGCCGGCATAGTGATCCTGTCTAAAAACGTGGAGACAACAAGGCCCGGATTGTACCGGGCCTTGGCAAAAACATCAGCCTTGCTGCTAAACCTCGATCAGGCTTTCCCGAGCCTCGTAAGCCTGGCGAACCGGGGCGAACGAGCGTCGGTGGATCGGGGTCGGGCCAAGACGAGCCAGAGCTTCCAGATGAACGGGCGTCGGGTAGCCCTTATGTCCACCCATCCCGTAGCCGGGATAGATCAATTCGAACGCTGCCATTTCACGATCACGGCTGACTTTGGCGAGGATCGAGGCGGCGGCAATCGCCGGCACCTTGCTGTCACCCTTGACCACCGCTTCCGCCGGCATGGTCAGCTTGGGGCAGCGGTTGCCGTCGATCATCGCCATTTTTGGCGTGATGTGCAGGCCCTCAATGGCGCGCTGCATGGCCAGCATGGTGGCGTGCAGGATATTCAATTTGTCGATTTCTTCGACTTCAGCCCGGGCGATGTGCCAGCTCAGGGCTTTCTCACAGATCTCGTCAAAGAGCTTTTCGCGACGGGCTTCGGTGAGTTTCTTCGAGTCGTTGAGGCCGAGGATCGGGCGGTTCGGATCGAGAATCACCGCAGCCGTGACGACCGCGCCACACAGCGGGCCACGACCGACTTCGTCAACACCGGCCACCAGATCAAGGGCATCGGCTACCAGGCTGAAATCCAGGCCCATCTGCGTCTTCATAGGGCTTCCTGTTTATGGCCGATCAAGGTCAGCACCGCATCCGCCGCCTGGTTCGACGCATCGCGGCGCAAGGTACGGTGAATCTCGTCGAAACCACGGGTCTGTTCTTCGCCGCCGTCGATCAGCGGGAAAAGGGTTTGTGCCAGGGCTTCAGGCGTCGCATCGTCCTGCAGCAATTCGGGCACCAGCAGGCGCTGGGCCAGCAAATTGGGCAGGGAGATGTAGGGGCTTTTGACCATACGCTTGAGAATCCAATAGGTCAGCGGCGCCAGGCGATAGGCCACGACCATCGGGCGCTTGTAGAGCAAGGCCTCCAGGGTCGCGGTGCCGGAGGCGATCAACACTGCATCGCACGCCGCCAGGGCCAGGTGCGAGCCGCCGTCGAGCAGGGTCAACGGCAAGTTGCGCCCTACCAACAATTCTTCAATTTGCACACGGCGCTGAGGGCTCGCGCACGGCAATACGAAGCGTACGCCCGGCTTCAAGGCTTGCAGGCGTTCGGCGGCATCAAAAAACAGTGCGCCAAGACGACCGACTTCACCGCCACGGCTACCCGGCATCAAGGCCACCAACGGCCCGTCAGGCAAGCCCAGCTCGGCGCGAGCGGCAGCGCGGTCGGCCTGGAGCGGAATGGTGTCGGCCAGGGTATGGCCGACAAACCGCACCGGTACGCCCTTCTCTTCGTAGAACCGGGCCTCGAACGGCAGCAGGGTCAGCATCAGGTCGCAGCCTTCGCGGATCTTCAGCACGCGCTTTTGCCGCCACGCCCACACGGACGGGCTGACGTAATGCACGGTCTTGATCCCGGCCTGACGCAACTTGAGTTCGATATTGAGGGTGAAGTCCGGAGCGTCGATTCCGATAAAGACGTCGGGCTTTTCTTCGATCAGGGTCTGGATCAGTTTCTTGCGGCGGGCCAGCAGCTCGCGCAAGCGGCCCAGTACCTCCACCAGCCCCATGACCGACAAGCGTTCCATGGGAAAGTAGGACGTCAGGCCTTCAGCCTGCATCAGCGGACCGCCGACACCGATGAATTCAACCGCAGGATGCTGGGCCTTGAGGGCTCGCATCAGGCCTGCACCGAGAATATCGCCGGAAGCTTCTCCGGCCACCAACGCTATACGCAGCTTGGCCATGATCAGCGGGTGATGCCGCGAGTCGACGACTGGATCGAGTCACGGAATGTCGCAACTTCGGGAAACAGTGCGGCCGGCTCCGTCAGTTCGGTCAAGGCCTGGTCCACCGTCAGCCCCTGGCGGTAAACCACTTTGTAGGCACGGCGCAGGGCATGGATCGCGTCTTCGCTGAAGCCACGACGGCGCATGCCTTCGAAGTTCATGCTGCGGGCTTCTGCCGGGTTGCCGAATACCGTGACAAACGCCGGAACGTCCTTGCCAATGGCGGTACCCATGCCTGAAAAGCTATGGGCGCCGATATGGCAGTATTGATGCACCAGGGTGAAGCCGGACAGGATCGCCCAGTCATCAACGTGCACGTGGCCAGCCAACGCAGTGTTGTTGACCAGGATGCAGTGGTTGCCGATCACGCTGTCATGGCCGATGTGCGCATAGGCCATCACCAGGTTGTGATCGCCCAGAGTGGTCTCGGCGCGGTCCTGGACGGTGCCGCGGTGAATGGTCACGCCTTCACGGATGATGTTGTGATCACCGATTACCAGGCGCGTTTCTTCACCCTTGTACTTCATGTCCGGGGTGTCTTCGCCTATCGATGAAAACTGATAGATGCGGTTGTGTTTGCCAATCCGCGTCGGGCCTTTGAGGATCACGTGCGGCCCGATGACTGTCCCCTCGCCGATTTCCACACCTGCGCCGACGATCGACCAAGGGCCGACCTCAACGTCGGCGGCCAACACGGCCGTCGGATCGATGATTGCGCGAGGGTCAATCAAACTCATAGTTTGCGTTCCGCACAGATGATTTCAGCCGAGCACACCGGCTTGCCGTCGACCGAGGCCTGGCATTCGAACTTCCAGATCTGGCGCTTGCAGCTGATGAACTTGGCTTCCAGGATCAACTGATCGCCCGGGGTGACCGGGTTGCGGAAGCGCAGTTTGTCGGAGCCCACGAAATAGTAAAGCGTGCCATCGGCAGGCTTCAGGTCGAGCATTTTGAAACCAAGGATACCGGCAGCCTGGGCCATTGCTTCGATGATCAAGACGCCCGGCATGATGGGATGCGCAGGGAAGTGACCGTTGAAGAACGGTTCGTTGATGCTGACATTCTTGTAGGCACGAATGCGCTTTTCCTCAACATTGAGGTCCGTCACCCGGTCCACCAGCAGGAACGGATAACGGTGAGGCAGGTATTCGCGAATCTCGTTGATGTCCATCATTTCGGGGGGAAGCCTGTAATAAAGATTGGGAGCGTGCGGACTAAGGCACGCCCCTCTAGCAAATCAAGGAGGCAGTCTAGCGGCTGTGCACACTTGATATGGAAATGGTATCAGCCATCTGATGAAGCATTACCGCCAGGGGTCACGTCCCCAACACGCTTTTCCAGATGTTTCAGGCGCCGAGCGATGTCGTCGAGCTGCCTCAGACGCGCCGCGCTCTTGCGCCATTCGGCCGCAGGCTGCATGGCCGTACCGGATGAATAGGCCCCAGGTTCGGTAATCGAATGGGTCACCATGGTCATGCCGGTGATGAATACGTTGTCGCACACTTCGATATGACCTACCAGGCCAACACCGCCGGCGAGCATGCAATGCTTGCCAATCTTGGTGCTACCGGAAATCCCTACGCAGGCTGCCATGGCAGTGTGATCGCCAATCTGCACGTTGTGAGCAATCTGAATCTGGTTATCCAGTTTCACGCCGTTACCTATGACGGTATCGGCCAAGGCGCCGCGGTCAACAGCGGTATTGACGCCAATTTCAACGTCATCGCCGATCAACACGCCGCCCACCTGGGCAATCTTGTTCCATACACCTTTGGAATTGGCGAAGCCGAAGCCCTCGCCACCGATCACGGCACCCGACTGAATCACTACACGTTCGCCAATGCGTACGTCGTGGTACAGGGTCACACGCGGGGCCAGCCAGCCACCGGCACCAATCTCGCTACGGGCACCGATAAAGCTTTGCGCGCCGATCGTCACGTCCGCCCCGATGCGCGCACCACTTTCGATCACCACAAAAGCACCGATGCTCGCGGCAGGATCGACCTGCACGTCATCGGCGATCACCGCCGTAGGATGGATACCGGCAGCAGCCTTGGGTTTTGGATCGAACAGGTGCGAAACCCGGGCATACGCCAGGTACGGGTCGGCAACAACCAACGCATCCCCGGCAAACCCTTCGGCATCAGCGGCCTTCAGCAACACGGCTGCGGCACGGCTGTCGCCCAGGTATTTACGGTATTGTGGGTTTGCCAGGAAGCTCAACTGAGCTGGGCCAGCCTCCTGCAAGGTGGCTAGCCCAGTGATTTCCTTCTCCGGGGAGCCACGCAAGGTGGCCCCCAGGAACTCGGCCAATTGACCGAGCTTGATAGTCGCAGTCATGGCTTACTTCAGCTGATTCATGCGCTCGATCACCTGACGGGTGATGTCGTACTGAGGTTTAACGTCGATGACGGCACCGCGTTCGAATACCAGGTCAAAGGCACCTTTCTTGATGACTTCTTCCACAGCGCTGTCGAGTTTCGGCTTGAGCTGCTTGAGCATTTCACGGTCAGCAACAGCTTTGGCTTCGTTCAGCTCCTTGGACTGGAACTGGTAGTCACGGGCCTTTTGCTTGAATTCAAGCTCCAGACGCTCGCGCTCACCTTGCTGCATCTTGTCACCACCGGCAACCAGACGGTCCTGGATACCCTTGGCGCTGCTTTCCAGAGTCTTCAGCTTGGTCAGTTGCGGACCGAACTTCTTCTCGGCATCCACGGCGTATTTCTTGGCCGCGTCGGATTCCAGCAGGGCCATCTGATAGTTCAGAACAGCAATCTTCATTTCGGCAAAGGCCGGGGTCGCTACCAGGACAGTCGCCAGGAGAACCAATTGAGTCAACTTACGCACGATGCACTCCTACAGAATCCGTTGTCGTTATCTTGGGTCAGACGCTTAGAACGTCTGGCCGAGGGAGAATTGGAAAATCTGGGTTTCAGCGTTATCCGGTTTCTTGATCGGCATGGCCAGAGCAAAGCTCAACGGGCCCAGCGCCGTCACCCAGGTCACGCCCACACCGACAGAACTCGCCAGGTTGCTCAGACTTACGTCGTTGCACTGCGTGTTGGACTTCGAGCCATTGGGGTTGGTGACCTGTTCGCACTTGGAGTCGAACACGTTACCCACATCCCAGAAGACCGAAGTACGCAGGGAACGTTGATCTTTCACGAATGGCAGCGGGAACAGGATCTCCGCACCACCCTGGATCAGAACGTTACCACCGAATGGCAGCGGGTCGTTGTCCGAGTCAGCCACAGTACCTTGGTTACCGGTCACACCCACGCCACGGCTTGGAGTACCACGAGGACCCAGGGTGCTGTCCTTGAAGCCACGTACCGAGTTGAAACCACCAGCATAGTAGTTCTCATAGAACGGCAAGCCGCTGGTCGAACCATAACCATCGCCATAACCCAGCTCGGTGTGCAGGCGCATGGTGTAGTTTTCGCTCAATGGCTGGAACAACTGGCCACGGTAGTCGAGTTTGAAGAACGACAGGTCGCTGCCCGGCGTGGTTGCTTCCAGAGTCAGGCTCTGGGAATGGCCACGGGTTGCCAGTACACCTTTGTTCAGGGTCGATTCCGACCAGCCGGCCGAAGCCTTGAAGTTCAGGAACTGGTCGCCTTCTTTACGCACGAAGTTGAAGATCTCATCCACGGTGTACACACCGGTCTTGATCTTGTCTTGTTGCGCGGTCAGGCCGAAGGTCAGACGCGAGGTCTCACTGATCGGGTAACCAATGTTGGCGCCAACACCCAGGCTGTCGATTGCATAGCTTGCAACGTCGACGTCGAGGTCTTTGTAGTCGGTTGTGCGGTAGAAGGCGTTGTAGCCCAGGCTCACACCGTCAGCAGTCCAGTAGGGGTCGACATAACCGAAGTTATAGCGGCTCTGGTATTCGCTTCGGGTCAGGCCGATGGAAACCTTGTTACCGGTACCGAGGAAGTTGTTCTGGGTGATCGAACCACCGAGGATCAGGCCGGCGCTCTGGGCGAAACCGACACTGGCGGTAATCGAACCGGAAGCCTGCTCTTCTACGGCGTAGTTCACGTCAACCTGGTCATCCACACCCGGTACAGCCGGGGTTTCGACGTTGACTTCTTTAAAGAAGCCCAGACGCTCAAGGCGAACCTTGGACTGGTCGATCAGGTAAGTCGACGCCCAGCCACCTTCCATCTGACGCATTTCACGGCGCAGCACTTCGTCGGCAGACTTGGTGTTGCCACGGAAGTTGATGCGGTTCACGTAGGCGCGCTTGCCCGGATCGACGACGAAGGTGATGTCCACGGTGTGGTCTTCATCATGCGGGGTCGGTACGCCGTTGACGTTGGCGAAGGTATAGCCTTCGTTACCCAGGCGACGGGTGATCAGCTCGGACGTGGTGGTCATCAGCTTGCGCGAGAACACCTGGTCTTTCTGCACCAGCAACAGGGACTTGACCTGGTCTTCAGGCACTTTCAAGTCGCCGCTGAGCTTGACGTCACGAACCTTGTACTTCTCGCCTTCGTTGACGTTGACAGTGATATAGACGTGCTTCTTGTCCGGGGTGATGGACACCTGGGTCGAAGCAATATCCATGTTGATATAGCCACGGTCCAGGTAGTAGGAACGCAGGCGCTCCAGGTCACCGGACAGTTTTTCACGAGCGTACTTGTCATCGTTCTTGAAGAACGACAGCCAGTTGGTGGTCTTGAGTTCGAACAGGTCGATCAGGTCATCATCGGAGAACTTGGTGTTACCCACCACGTTGATGTGCTGGATGGCCGCCACGGTGCCTTCGTTGATGTTCACCTTCAGGCCGACGCGGTTACGCGGCTGCGGCACGACCTCGGTCTCGACAGTAGCCGAGTAACGACCCTGCGCGACGTACTGGCGTTGCAGCTCGTTACGTACGCCTTCGAGGGTGGCACGCTGGAAGATCTCGCCTTCGGCAAGGCCCGATTGCTTCAGGCCTTTCATCAAGTCTTCAGTGGAGATCGCCTTGTTGCCTTCGATCTCGATACTGGCGACAGACGGCCGCTCGACGACAGTGATGACGAGGACGTTACCTTCGCGACCCAGTTGGATATCTTGAAAGAACCCGGTTTTGAACAGCGCACGAGTGGATTCCACCAGGCGACGGTCATCAGCCTGTTCCCCGACGTTCAACGGCAAGGCACCAAAGACGCTACCCGCGGAAACCCGCTGGAGGCCGTTGACGCGAATATCGGAGATGGTGAAGGACTCGGCGTGAACTTCGGCGATCATCAATACGGTGAGAACCGCAGTTAGCAGCAGACGTTTCATGAAGTCCTTTCTTATTCCAACTGGCAATAAACAAACTGCCGCAAAATGCGGCAGATTCGCAATTCAGCGAAGCGTTACAGTCGTCCCAGATCGTTGACCAAGGCTAACAACATCACCCCGACCACCAAACTGATACCGATCTGTATCCCCCAACCCTGCACCCGATCCGACAAGGGGCGACCACGCACCCACTCGACCAGATAAAACAACAGATGCCCCCCATCCAATACTGGAATGGGCAACAAATTCAGAACCCCAAGGCTAATACTCAGATAAGCCAGGAAATTCAGGAAATCTACAACGCCCGACTGTGCAGAAGCGCCCGCCACTTTAGCAATGGTTATCGGTCCACTCAAGTTTTTTACCGAGAGCTCGCCGAACAACATTTTCTTGAGGGAATCGAGGGTCAGCACACTCATGGTCCAGGTGCGTCTCGCGCCCTCGCCAATTGCCGCCAACGGCCCGAAACTGACCTCTCGCACCATCGAAGGTGGCCACTCGACACCCTTGACCCCTGCACCCAGGTAACCCCCGGCTGCCTTGGCTTCCCCGCGAACCGCCAGGGTCACAGGGATGTCGATTTGAGCACCCTCGCGCTCAACTTTCAGCACAATTTTGGTATCAGGGCGTACACGCACCAGGTCGACCACTTGCTGCCAATCGTTGAGCGCCTGGCCATCCAGCGCCAGCAGGCGATCACCGGTTTTCAGACCCGCGGCCTGGGCCGGCCCCTTCGGATCCAACTCTGCCAGTACCGGCGGCAAGGCCGGGCGCCATGGGCGAATACCCAGGGACTTGATCGGATCAGGCTCATCGGAGCCCTTCAGCCAGTGGTCCAGGGTGAGCTCGCGCGGCGTTTCAGCCGTGGAGTCCGGCTCGCGCACCACCAACTTGACGATGCCGCTTTCACCCAGGCGACGCACCAACTGCAAATTGACCGCCCCCCAACCCGTGGTTGGCTCGCCATCAACTGCAACAATTTCTTGACCGGCAGTCAGGCCAGCCTTGGCCGCCATGCTGTCCGCCTCGACGGCACCAATGACCGGGCGCACCTGCTGGCTGCCCAACATGGCCAGGACCCAGAAAAACACCATGGCCAACAGAAAGTTGGCGATCGGGCCTGCCGCCACAATGGCAATACGCTGACGAACGGTCTTGCGATTAAAGGATTGGTCCAACTGATCAGCTGGCACTTCGCCTTCACGCTCATCGAGCATCTTGACGTAGCCGCCCAGCGGAATGGCAGCAATCACAAACTCGGTACCGCGACGGTCGTGCCAACGCAGCAAGGGCATGCCGAAGCCTACGGAAAAGCGCAGTACCTTGACGCCGCAACGACGCGCGACCCAGAAATGGCCGAACTCGTGGAAGGTGACCAGCACACCCAGAGCAACCAGGGTGCCGACAATCATGTAGAGCGCACTCATCTAATTTCTCCGCATTTCAATCCAGTGCCTGAAGGCTCAAACACGCCAAAAGGCTAACGCGTATTGCGGTTCAACCATTGCTCGGCCAAGGCCCGGGCCTTGGCATCCGCCTCGAACACCGCGCCAAGGTCATTCACGGCGACGACGGGCTCAACGCTTAAAACGTCCTCGATGATACTCGCGATCTGCGGAAAGCGGACGCGCCGATCAAGAAACGCCGCCACGGCCACTTCGTTGGCCGCATTCAGCATCGCCGGCGCACTATTACCCGCATCCGCAGCTTGCCGCGCAAGACGCAGGCAAGGGAAGCGCTGCTCGTCAGGCGCTTCGAAATCCAGGCGGGCAATGGCAAACAGATCCAGGGGTGCAACACCCGAGTCAATGCGCTCCGGCCAGGCCAGTGCATTGGCGATCGGCGTGCGCATGTCCGGGTTGCCCAACTGGGCCAAGACCGAACCGTCCACGTAATCCACCAGGGAATGAATCACACTTTGCGGGTGAATCACCACCTCGACCTGATCCGGCCGGGCGTCAAACAGCCAGCAGGCCTCGATCAACTCCAGGCCCTTGTTCATCATGCTTGCCGAGTCCACCGAGATCTTGCGCCCCATGGACCAGTTCGGATGAGCACAGGCCTGGTCAGGGGAAACATGCTCCAGCTCGGCCAGCGGCGTCTGCCGGAACGGACCGCCAGAGGCTGTCAGCAGAATCCGACGCACACCCACCTGGCTCAGCCCACGGGCGAAGTCAGCGGGCATGCACTGGAAAATCGCGTTGTGTTCGCTGTCCAGCGGCAACAGCACGGCGCCGCTCTTGCGCACGGCCTGCATAAAGAGCGCGCCGGACATCACCAGGGCTTCTTTATTGGCCAGCAGAATCTTCTTGCCTGCATCAACGGCGGCCAGGGTCGGACGCAAACCGGCAGCGCCGACAATCGCGGCGACCACGGTGTCGACATCAGGATCAGCCGAAACCTGGCACAACCCCTCCTCCCCTACCAACACCCGGGTCGCCAGGCCCGCCGCGCGCAGGTCATCCTGCAAACCACGCGCAGCTGTCGCTTGCGGCACGACTGCGTATTGCGGCGTGTGCCGCACACACAGCGCCAACAGCTCGCTCAGGCGACTGAAGCCGGTCAATGCGAATACTTGATAACGCTCGGGATGACGGGCAATCACATCGAGTGTGCTGAGCCCCACCGAGCCGGTAGCCCCCAGCACGGTGACCTGTTGCAGGCGGCTCACGAGGCAGCCATCCACAACAGAACGGCAAAAATCGGGATCGCAGCCGTCAGGCTGTCGATACGGTCAAGCACACCACCGTGACCCGGCAGCAGGTTGCTGCTGTCCTTGATCCCGGCCTGACGCTTGAACATGCTTTCGGTGAGGTCACCGACCACCGAGATGAACACGACCACCGCCGCACCCACCAGGGCCAGGAGCATTTCCTTGACGGTCCAGCCGCGCACCACACCGACCACAATCGTAATCACCAGGGTCAATGCCAGGCCGCCATACACGCCTTCCCAGCTTTTGCCCGGGCTGACAGCCGGCGCCAGCTTGCGCTTGCCGAAAGCACGGCCGGAGAAGTAGGCTCCGATATCGGCGCCCCACACCAGCACCATCACCGCCATGATCAGCCAGTTACCCAACTGCATGTGCTTGATGTAGACCAGGCCTTGCCAGGCAGGCAGCAGAATCAAAAGGCCGATCACCAGCTTGCAGGCGACACTGGACCAGTGACTGCTGGTGCCTGGATAGGTCAGCACCAGATACGTCGCCAACGCCCACCACAACACCGCCGCACCCAGCACCCAAGGTGCCACGCCCGGCAGGATGTACATCAGGAACATCAACAGCGCCACGACAGCGGCGTACACCACACGAGGCAACTGCGCGGCGAAACCCGCCAGGCGCGCCCACTCCCATGCACCCAGCGTCACAACCAGGCCGATGAACAGCGCGAAATTCGCCCCTTCAAGCAGGAAAAACCCGCACAGGGCAATAGGCAGCAGGATCAGCGCCGTGATGATTCGTTGTTTAAGCATTAAACCCGGGCTCCAGCTTCGATCTGCTCGCTCGTTTTACCGAAGCGACGCTGACGGGAAGCGAAATCGGCCAGCGCGTTGCGCATGGCATCGTGTTTGAAGTCCGGCCAGAACAGGTCGGAGAAGTACAATTCGGTATAGGCCAACTGCCACAACAGGAAGTTGCTGATGCGGTGGTCGCCACCGGTACGAATGCACAGATCGGGCAGCGGCAGGTCGCCGGTCACCAGACAGGTTTGCAACAGTTCGGGCGTGATGTCTTCCGGACGCAAATGGCCGGCCTGCACTTCGCGCGCCAGACGCTGCGCAGCCTGGGCGATATCCCACTGGCCGCCGTAGTTGGCTGCAATCTGCAGCACAAAACGGTCACTGCCGGCAGTGATTGCCTCGGCTTCGCGCATCGCCGCCTGCAACTCTGGATGGAACCGCGAGCGGTCGCCGATGATGCGCAGGCTGATGTTGTTCTCGTTCAGGCGCTTGGCCTCACGACGCAGGGCCTTGAAGAACAGGTCCATCAAGGCACTGACCTCCTCGGCCGGGCGCTGCCAGTTTTCACTGGAGAACGCGAACAAGGTCAACACTTCGACCTTGGCCTCGGCACACACCTCGATCACGGCACGCACAGCATCGACACCCGCTTTATGCCCGGCAACACCCGGCATAAAGCGCTTCTTCGCCCAGCGATTATTCCCATCCATGATGATCGCGACATGGCGCGGCACCACGGAGGGCACAGTCTGCTTGGTCTTTTCCATGAAGGCGTCCTGACCCTTTATACGGCCATCAGGTCCTTTTCTTTATCTTCCGTGGCCTTGGTGATCTGGGCCTCGGCGTCTTTCGTCAGCTTGTCGATATCAGCAACGGCACGGCGCTCTTCGTCTTCGCTGATTTCCTTGTCCTTGACCAGTTTCTTCAGGTCACCCAAGGCATCACGACGGATGTTGCGCACGGCAACACGTGCATCTTCAGCGGCGCTGCGGGCCTGCTTGGTGAAGCCCTTGCGGGTTTCCTCGGTCAGGGCCGGCATGGAGATCAGCAGCAATTCGCCCAGGTTGGTCGGATTGAGGTTCAAGCCGGCGCTCTGGATGGCCTTGTCGACAGCGCCGAGCATGTTGCGCTCGAACGCCACGACCTGCAGGGTACGGGAGTCTTTTACGGTGATGTTGGCCACTTGGGTGATGGAGGTATCAGTGCCGTAGTACGGCACCATCACACTGCCCAGAATGCTTGGGTGGGCCTTGCCGGTACGAATCTGGCCAAATGCATGGTTCAGAGACTCCAGGGATTTGTGCATGCGCTCTTGAGCGTCTTTTTTGATTTCGTTGATCATTGTTCGATTTCCTCGATCAGAGTCCCTTCCGCGCCGCCGTGTACGATGTTCAGCAGGGCGCCGGGCTTGTTCATGTTAAATACGCGCAACGGCATCTTGTGGTCGCGGCACAAGCAAATTGCCGTCAGGTCCATCACGCCCAGCTTGCGATCCAGTACTTCATCATAAGTCAGATGATCGAACTTCTCGGCATGCGGGTCTTTGAATGGGTCTGCAGTGTAAACACCGTCAACCTTGGTGGCCTTGAGCACCACGTCCGCGTTGATCTCGATACCACGCAGGCACGCAGCCGAATCGGTGGTGAAGAACGGATTACCGGTACCGGCAGCAAAAATCACTACCTCCTTGGCATCCAGATGACGCATGGCTTTGCGACGATCATAGTGATCGGTTACGCCAACCATGGAAATAGCCGACATCACGATCGCGGTGATATTGGCGCGCTCCAGGGCGTCACGCATGGCCAGGGCGTTCATCACAGTGGCCAGCATGCCCATGTGGTCGCCCGTCACCCGATCCATGCCAGCGGCGCTGAGTGCCGCACCGCGGAACAGGTTGCCGCCGCCGATCACCAGACCGACCTGAACACCGATACCGACCAGTTGGCCGACTTCCAGTGCCATGCGGTCGAGTACTTTGGGATCAATCCCAAACTCTTCCGACCCCATCAGGGCCTCGCCGCTAAGCTTGAGTAGAATGCGTTTATAGCGAGCCTGATGACCACTGCCCTGCTGAGCCATTGCGAATCTCTCCTGCGGCGTATTTTTGAAAATTCTTGGCAAGCCGTTTACGGCCTGCGTTCACTCTAGCTTGACGCTGTCACAGCGCCATCGGAACACGGCTTTGTAAGCCAGTTCCAAAGGGAAACCAATAAAAATTGATCACCCCATTTGAAAAGAGGCTGCGCGCGTAAGCGGGCAGCCTCTTTTGGGCGACAGTTGAAAACTGTCTTACTGCTTGGCGGCAGCCAGCTGGGCGGCAACTTCTTCAGCAAAGTTGTCGACCGGCTTCTCGATACCGTCGCCTACTTTGTAGTAGGTGAAGGAAACGATTTCAGCACCGGCTTTCTTGGCCAGCTCGCCAACCTTGATTTCAGGGTTCTTGACGAACGCCTGCTCAACCAGGGAAGCCTCAGCCAGGAACTTGCTGATACGGCCCTTGATCATGTTTTCAACGATGTTTTCCGGCTTGCCGGCGATTTTGTCAGCGTTGAGGCTCAGGAACACGGCTTTTTCGCGTTCGATTGCTTCAGCGGACACTTCCGATGGCAGCAGGAATTCAGGGTTGCTGGCCGCTACGTGCATAGCGATGTCTTTGGCCAGTTCAACGTTGCCGCCTTTAAGGGCAACCACAACGCCGATCTTGTTACCGTGCAGGTAACCACCGACAACATCACCTTCAACGCGAGCCAGGCGACGGATGTTGACGTTTTCGCCAACCTTGCCGACCAGTACCAGGCGAGCAGCTTCTTGAGCTTCGATCAGCGGAGCGACGTCAGTCAGCTTGTCAGCGAACGCTTTTTCAACGCTTGCAGCAACAAATGCCTTGAAGTCGTCCTGCAGAGCCAGGAAGTCGGTCTGGGAGTTCACTTCCAGCAGAACGGCGGTCTTACCGTCTTCTTTAAGAGCGATAGCGCCTTCAGCAGCAACGTTGCCTGCTTTCTTGGCAGCCTTGATGGCGCCCGAAGCACGCATGTCATCAATGGCTTTTTCGATGTCGCCGCCGGCCTTGGTCAAGGCCTTTTTGCAATCCATCATGCCTTCGCCGGTACGCTCACGCAGTTCTTTAACCAACGCTGCAGTAATCTCTGCCATTTTCAAAATCCTCTTGGATAGGTTTTCAACCATTCCACCCGATTGAACGGGCGATCAATTCTTCCCGAACCACCCTTGTAGGCCGCTGCACGTTACAGATGTTGTAGCTGCGCTGCAGACAAATGGTTTTCGAGGTGGCAAAAAGGGGGCCAAGCCCCCTTTTTGCTTACTGAGTCAACGCCAAGGCGTCAGTTACTCAGCTGCTGCTACCGGAGCTTCTTCAACGAACTGCTCGGTGCCGCCAGCAACGTGGTTGCGGCCACGGATTACAGCGTCAGCCATCGAACCCATGTACAGCTGGATAGCGCGGATTGCGTCATCGTTGCCTGGGATGATGTAGTCAACGCCTTCCGGGCTGCTGTTGGTATCGACTACGCCGATAACCGGGATGCCCAGCTTGTTGGCTTCGGTGATCGCGATGCGCTCGTGATCAACGTCGATAACGAACAGTGCGTCAGGCAGACCGCCCATGTCCTTGATACCACCCAGGGAACGATCGAGCTTTTCCAGGTCGCGAGTGCGCATCAGCGCCTCTTTCTTGGTCAGCTTGGCGAAAGTACCGTCTTCGGCTTGCACTTCAAGGTCACGCAGACGCTTGATGGAAGCACGGATGGTTTTGAAGTTGGTCAGCATGCCGCCCAACCAGCGGTGATCGACGTACGGCGAACCGCAACGTGCTGCTTCTTCAGCAACGATCTTGCCAGCGGAACGCTTGGTGCCGACGAACAGAATCTTGTTTTTGCCCTGGGCCAGGCGCTC
Source organism: Pseudomonas sp. Z18(2022) (assembly GCF_036346535.1). Classification (NCBI taxonomy): domain Bacteria; kingdom Pseudomonadati; phylum Pseudomonadota; class Gammaproteobacteria; order Pseudomonadales; family Pseudomonadaceae; genus Pseudomonas; species Pseudomonas sp. Z18(2022). Next base: position 101,363 of record NZ_JAOTOA010000013.1, on the reverse strand, counting down.
TACGAAAGTCAGAGCTTCGTTGAACATTGGCAGGGTTTTTTCAAGGTTGATGATGTGGATCTTGTTACGCGCGCCGAAAATGTATTTACCCATTTTCGGGTTCCAGTAACGGGTCTGGTGACCGAAGTGCACACCGGCCTTCAGCATATCGCGCATGTTGACTTGGGACATGATAGTTCCTTAATAAGTCGGGTTTGGCCTCCACGTATCCCAATGACCAACCAGTGGCATTCGCCTCCGGCACCCAGGTCATCGTGTCGACACGTGTGTGGATTTAAGCTTTGCGGGGTATCCCCGGAAAGCGGCGCATTTTATACCACACAGCTTGCAAAAACGAAACCCGCAATCACATTTGCCGCCTGTCGCTTTTGCCTAAGCCTTTGAATAAAGCCAGAATGCCCCCATCCTTATAGACAGAAGCGATCGCCAGACGCTCATGGTTTCACCCCTGCGTCTGCTAGAATCGCGTTTTTTGGGCTTGTGCGAATTCTGCAACCTTTTGTCGCACACCCGTAAACCGTATTGATTTCAGCGCGTCGCGCTAGAGAGAGCCTGTATGACCGTCACCCTCAAAACCGCCGAAGACATCGCTGGCATGCGCGTTGCCGGCAAACTGGCTGCCGACGTGCTGGAAATGATTGCCGAACACGTCAAGCCCGGCGTCACCACCGAAGCGCTGGACCGCATCTGCCATGACTATATTGTCGATGTGCAAAAAGCCATCCCGGCGCCACTGAACTACAAGGGCTTCCCCAAGTCGATCTGCACCTCGATCAACCACGTGGTGTGCCACGGGATTCCCGGCGACAAGCCCCTGAAAGACGGTGACACCCTGAACATCGACGTCACCGTGATCAAGGACGGCTACCACGGCGACACCAGCCGCATGTTCCACGTCGGCACCGTGCCAGTGTGGGCTGAGCGCCTGTCGCAAGTGACCCAGGAATGCATGTACAAGGCCATCGAAATCGTCAAGCCCGGCTGCCGCCTGGGCGACATCGGTGAAATCATCCAGAAGCACGCCGAAAAGAACGGCTTCTCGGTGGTCCGTGAGTTCTGCGGCCACGGCATCGGCAAGGTGTTCCATGAAGAGCCACAGATCCTGCACTACGGCCGCGCCGGCACCGGCATGGAGCTCAAGGCAGGCATGACCTTCACCATCGAGCCGATGATCAACCAGGGCAAGGCCGACACCAAGGTGCTGGGCGACGGCTGGACCGCCATCACCAAGGACCGCAAGCTCTCGGCCCAGTGGGAACACACCCTGCTGGTGACCGACACCGGCTACGAGATCTTCACCCTGCGCGCCGATGACACGATTCCTCGCGTTTCGGCGTAATGTTTGCACCGGTTTTCTGATTAGCAACGCTGTGCCCCATAGATAGATAGGAAAACCGATCGATGCCCCAGGTGGATCCCGAACTGTTTGACCGCGGCCAGTTCCAGGCGGAGCTGGCGCTGAAGGCAAGCCCCATCGCCGCCTTCAAGAAGGCCATCCGTCAGGCCCGCGAGGTGCTCGACGAGCGCTTTCGCACTGGCCGGGACATTCGCCGGCTGATCGAGGACCGCGCCTGGTTCGTCGACAACATCCTGCAAAAGGCCTGGGAACAGTTCAGCTGGAGCGAAGACGCCGATATCGCCCTGGTGGCCGTCGGCGGCTATGGCCGGGGCGAACTGCACCCCTACTCCGACATTGACCTGCTGATTTTGCTGGACAGCGCCGACCACGAGATCTTTCGCGACTCCATCGAGCGTTTTCTGACGCTGCTGTGGGACATCGGCCTGGAGGTCGGCCAAAGCGTGCGCTCGGTGGACGAATGCGCCCAGGAAGCCCGTGCCGACCTGACGGTGATCACCAACCTGATGGAAAGCCGCACCATCGCCGGCCCCGAGCACCTGCGCCAGCGCATGCTGGAAGTCACCAGCACCGCGCACATGTGGCCGAGCAAGGAGTTCTTCCTGGCCAAGCGCGCCGAGCAGAAGGCCCGGCACCACAAGTACAACGACACCGAATACAACCTGGAACCCAACGTCAAAGGTTCACCGGGCGGCCTGCGGGATATCCAGACGATCCTCTGGGTTGCCCGTCGCCAGTACGGCACCCTGAACCTGCGGGCCCTGGCCGGGGAAGGCTTTCTGGTAGAGAGCGAAAACGCCCTGCTGGCCTCCTCCCAGGAATTCCTCTGGAAAGTGCGCTACGCGCTGCACATGCTGGCCGGCCGCTCCGAAGACCGCCTGCTGTTCGATCACCAGCGCTCCATCGCGACCTTGCTGGGGTTTGAAGGCGAAGACGCGAAGACCAGCATCGAAAGCTTCATGCAGCAGTATTACCGGGTGGTGATGAGCATTGCCCAGCTCAGCGACCTGATCATCCAGCACTTCGAAGAAGTGATCCTGGCCCCGGAAGACGAAGCACCGCCGCAGCCGATCAACTCGCGCTTCCAGTTGCACGATGGCTACATCGAAGCCCGCAACGACAACGTGTTCAAACGCACGCCGTTCGCCATGCTGGAAATCTTCGTGCTGATGGCCCAACAGCCGGAAATCAAGGGTGTGCGCGCCGACACCATTCGCCTGCTGCGGGAAAATCGTCACCTGATCGACGACGATTTCCGCCACGACATCCGCAACACCAGCCTGTTTATCGAACTGTTCAAGTGCAAGATCGGTATCCACCGCAACCTGCGGCGCATGAACCGTTACGGGATCCTGGGGCGCTACCTGCCGGAGTTCGGCTTTATCGTCGGGCAGATGCAACACGACCTGTTCCACATCTATACCGTGGACGCCCACACCCTGAACCTGATCAAACACCTGCGTAAGTTGCAGTACACCCAGGTGTCAGAGAAATTCCCGCTGGCCAGCAAGCTCATGGCGCGCTTGCCCAAGCCTGAATTGATCTACCTCGCCGGCCTGTACCACGACATCGGCAAGGGCCGTCACGGCGATCACTCGGAAATTGGCGCCGTGGATGCCGAAGCGTTCTGCCAGCGTCACCAGTTGCCGCTGTGGGACAGCCGCCTGATCGTATGGCTGGTGCAAAACCACCTGGTGATGTCCACCACCGCCCAGCGCAAGGACTTGTCCGACCCGCAGGTGATCCATGATTTCGCCCAGGCCGTCGGCGACGAAACCCGTCTCGACTACCTGTACGTGCTCACGGTGTCCGACATCAACGCCACCAACCCGACGCTGTGGAACTCCTGGCGCGCCAGCCTGTTGCGCCAGCTCTACACCGAGACCAAGCGTGCCTTGCGTCGCGGCCTGGAGAACCCGGTGGACCGCGAGGAGCAGATCCGTCGCACCCAAAGCGCAGCCCTGGATATCCTGGTGCGTGGCGGCAACGACCCGGACGACGTCGAGCAGCTCTGGTCGCAACTGGGGGACGACTACTTCCTGCGCCACACCGCCGGCGACGTGGCCTGGCACAGCGACGCGATCCTGCAGCAGCCGGCCGATGGCGGGCCGCTGGTGCTGATCAAGGAAACCACCCAGCGCGAGTTCGAGGGCGGCACGCAGATCTTCATCTACGCACCCGACCAGCACGACTTCTTCGCCGTGACCGTGGCCGCGATGGACCAGCTCAACCTGAACATTCACGACGCCCGGGTCATCACCTCCAGCAGCCAGTTCACCCTCGACACCTACATCGTGCTCGACACGGAAGGCGAGTCCATCGGCGACAACCCGGAACGGGTGAAAAAAATCCGCAAAGGCCTCACCGACGCCCTGCGCAACCCCGACGACTACCCGACCATCATCCAGCGCCGGGTGCCGCGCCAGCTCAAGCACTTTGCATTCGCCCCCGAGGTGACGATCCACAACGACGCCCAGCGCCCGGTGACCGTACTGGAGCTCAGCGCGCCGGACCGCCCGGGCCTGTTGGCGCGGATCGGCACGATCTTCCTGGAATTCGACCTGTCGTTGCAGAACGCCAAGATCGCGACCCTGGGCGAACGGGTGGAAGACGTGTTCTTTATTACCGATGCCGACAACCAGCCGCTTTCCGACCCTGAACTGTGCCGACGCTTGCAGGAAGCCATCGTCCAGCAGTTGAGCGTCAACCAGGAGACCGGCGTCGAGATGTCCAGACTGACGATTTGATTTTTTAACTGTATAGATGCGGTTCCTGTAGGAGCTGGCTTGCCTGCGATGGCATCACCTCGGCGTACCTGATACACCGCGGTGCCTGCATCGCTGGCAAGACAGCTCCTACAGGGAGCCCCGTGATAGAGGCCCTCATGAACAACGCTCTGAACCAGCTGCAGCCTTACCCGTTCGAAAAACTGCGCGTCCTGCTGGGCAGCGTCACGCCGAACCCGGACAAACGCCCGATCGCCCTCTCCATCGGCGAGCCGAAGCACAAATCCCCGCAGTTCGTCGCCGATGCGCTGGCCAACAACCTGGACCAGATGGCGGTGTACCCGACCACCCTGGGCATCCCGGCCCTGCGCGAGGCCATTGGCACCTGGTGCGAACGCCGCTTCAGCGTGCCCAAGGGCTGGCTCGACCCGGCGCGCAATATCCTGCCGGTGAACGGCACCCGTGAAGCGCTGTTCGCCTTCACCCAGACCGTGGTCAACCGTGGCGACGACGCACTGGTGGTCAGCCCGAACCCGTTCTACCAAATCTACGAAGGCGCGGCCTTTCTTGCCGGCGCCAAGCCGCATTACCTGCCGTGCCTGGATGAAAACGGCTTCAACCCGGATTTCGACGCAGTCTCGCCAGACATCTGGAAACGCTGCCAGATCCTGTTCCTGTGCTCCCCTGGCAACCCGACCGGCGCACTGATTCCCGTCGACACCCTGAAAAAGCTGATCGCCCTGGCCGACGAATACGACTTCGTGATCGCCGCCGATGAGTGCTACAGCGAGCTGTACTTCGACGAACAAACCCCGCCGCCGGGCCTGCTCAGCGCCTGCGTGGAACTGGGCCGCCAGGACTTCAAGCGCTGCGTGGTGTTCCACAGCCTGTCCAAGCGCTCCAACCTGCCGGGCCTGCGTTCAGGTTTTGTGGCCGGTGATGCGGATATCCTCAAGGGTTTCCTGCTGTACCGCACCTACCACGGCTGCGCGATGCCGGTGCAAACCCAGCTGGCGAGCATTGCCGCCTGGCAGGACGAAGCCCACGTGCAGGCCAACCGTGACCTGTACCGGGAAAAATTCGATGCCGTGCTGGCGATCCTGAAGCCGGTGCTGGACGTGCAAAACCCCGACGGCGGTTTCTACCTGTGGCCGAATATTAAAGGTGATGACGCCGCCTTCTGCCGCGACCTGTTCGTGGAAGAACACGTGACCGTGGTGCCGGGTTCGTACCTGTCCCGGGAAGTCGATGGCGTCAACCCGGGCGCCGGGCGTGTGCGCCTGGCGCTGGTTGCGCCGCTGGCCGAGTGCGTGGAAGCAGCCGAGCGGATTCGCGACTTCATCACCCGCAATAAATAACTGCTCTGAACGTGGCGAGGGAGCTTGCTCCCGCTCGGCTGCGCAGCAGTCGTAGACCGGCTGACGCTGTTTCCCTGCATGAATGAAGTCGCCAGCGTTGGGGCGACTTCGTCACCCAGCGGGAGCAAGCTCCCTCGCCACAAGTAAGCACCGCGGTGTTATTTGACGTGACCCAGATTCGCCTCACTCATATCCAGATCCGCCAACACCTCCCGCAGCACGTCATCACCAATCTGGTGGTGACGACTCAGGCTATACAACTCCAAGCGCTGCGCCCTCAGGGCCTTGAGCCGTAACTTGCGCTCCAGTTGATCCATCTGAAACGCCAGCGCCTGGGCTTCCGCCGAGTCGTTGAACACTTCCAGCTGATGACGATATTCCGACATCAACCGCGCCTTGAGCTCAGTGGCCAAGGCTGCCTGGGCGGCATCCTGGGGTGCCGCTTCAGCAGGTTCTTCGGCTTCCAGGGCATGGATCGCCGCTTCAGCGGTTTTCTTCCAGGCGTCACGCACCTCGCTGCGGCGCCTGTCGTCCGGGCTCTTTTCGATTCCCCGCAGCAGAAGCGGCAAGGCAATGCAGGCAGCGACCAGAGACAGCAAAATCACACCCGCGGCAATAAAGATCAGCAGATCACGCTCCGGGAACGCCTCACCGGGCGCCAACAGCAACGGCACCGACATCACACCCGCCAACGTCACCGCACCCCGCACCCCGCCCACGGTCAACAACCAGCAGGAACGGGCTGTGGGCACCAGCGTCAGCTCACTTTTGCCACGCAGACGGCGCAGTAAACCTGACAGGCGCCAGATGCTCTGCACCCAGATAAACCGCAATACCACCAGCACCAGGAAAATCGCGATCACGTCCAGGCAGCGGTACAGCAACGTCGGCCACAGTGTTGGCTCATGGCTGACTACGGCCTTGATGATGTCGGGCAATTGCAGGCCCAGCAGCAGGAAGATCAACCCGTTAAACGCAAACTCCAGCAGCGACCACACGCTGCGATTGAGCAGCCGGGTGCTGGTCTGGCGCGGCAGCAGGTCCAGCCAGCTTTGCATCATCCCCGCGGCCACCGCTGACAAGATCCCCGATGCGCCTAGGCGTTCCGCCAGCACGTAGGCGGCAAACGGCAGCAACAACATGAACACCACGTGCGTCGCCGGGTCATCCCAGCCGCGGGCGATCATCCAGGACCGCAGGCGGCCCACCAGCCAGCTCAAGGCCACACCAATGGCCAGGCCACCGACCGCAACGAGCACAAAGGTCAGGCTGGCATCCGCCAGGGAAAACACCCCGGTCAGCGCCGCCGCCAGGGCGAACTTGAACGTCACCAAACCCGACGCGTCATTCATCAACGCCTCGCCCTGGAGCATATGCATCAACGGCGTCGGCAAGCGATTCTGGGAAATCGCCGACACCGCCACGGCATCCGTCGGCGACAATACCGCCGCCAGGGCGAAGGCCACCGGCAGCGGGATCGTAGGCAATATCCAATGGATGAAGTAACCGGCGCCCACTACCGTGAACAACACCAGCCCCACCGCCAGCGTCAGGATCGGCCCGCGCAGGCGCCACAGTTCACGCTTGGGCATACGCCAGCCATCGGAGAACAGCAGCGGCGGCAAAAACAGGAAAAGAAACAACTCAGGGTCCAGGGCCACATGCAGCCCCAGGGTCGGCCACGCCAGCAAGGCGCCGGCGGCAATCTGCACCAGCGGCAACGGCAGTGGGATAACACGCCCGACCAGACGCGAAACGCTGACCAGCATCAGCAGGATAAGTACGGTGTAGGCGGTTTGCATAAAGCGGGATTCCCAGACAATCAACTTGCAACAACACACATCAGGCAACAACTCGCCTTTGAAGTGCCATATTAGCCGCCTATGCTGCGCGATGGCCTTTGCACAAAAGTCGCACGTGGGCAAAACACGTTTGTGACGAGCGGCGCCGAAAGCTGCTGGCCATGGCATAATCCGTGACCTTTCATCTCCGTCAGCCCAAAGGGGGGCAATTCCTTGACCGCTTCAAGCAAAACGTTGCACCTTTTCGGCATCAAAGCCTGCGACACCATGAAAAAGGCGCGCACCTGGCTCGATGAACACGCTGTCAGCTATGAGTTTCATGACTACAAAACGGCCGGTATCGACCGCGAACACTTGACCCAATGGTGCAATGAGCACGGTTGGCAGGTGGTTTTGAACCGTGCGGGCACCACCTTTCGCAAACTCGAAGACGAACGCAAAGCCGATCTCGATCAGTCGAAAGCCATTGAATTGATGCTCGCACAACCCTCGATGATCAAGCGCCCGGTGCTTGATCTCGGTGACAGAACCCTGATTGGCTTCAAGCCAGATAGTTATTCGGCGGCCCTCAAGTAGGCCAGCCCACTTCATTTTTGTAGAGGTAATAGCATGTCCAATTCCCTGTTCAGCCTGGGCTTCGGCGTCGGCACTCAGAACCGCCAAGGTGCTTGGCTGGAAGTGTTTTACGCACAACCGCTGCTCAATCCATCGGCTGAAATCATCGCAGCCATCGCTCCAATCCTCGGTTACACCGAAGGCAACCAGGCGATCACCTTCACCGTCACCCAGGCCCTGCAACTGGCTGACGCGCTCAAGGGTGTCGACGCCGCCCAAGCCGCCCTGTTGAGCCGCCTGGCTGAAAGCCACACGCCACTGGTCGCCACGCTGCTGGCCGAAGACGCCGCGCTGACCTCCACCCCCGAGGCTTACCTCAAGCTGCATTTGCTGTCCCATCGCCTGGTCAAGCCACACGGCCTGAGCCTGGCCGGTGTGTTCCCGCAACTGCCGAACGTGGCCTGGACCAGCCAGGGCGCCATCGACATCGCCGAGCTGGCTGAGCGTCAACTGGAAGCACGCCTGCGTGGCGAGCTGCTGGAAGTGTTCTCGGTGGACAAGTTCCCGAAAATGACCGACTACGTAGTGCCAAGCGGCGTGCGTATCGCTGATGCCGCGCGCATCCGCCTGGGCGCCTACGTGGGTGAAGGCACCACCGTGATGCACGAAGGTTTCGTCAACTTCAACGCCGGCACCGAAGGCCCGGGCATGATCGAAGGCCGTGTGTCGGCTGGCGTATTCGTCGGCAAGGGTTCCGACCTGGGCGGCGGTTGCTCCACCATGGGCACCCTGTCGGGCGGCGGCAACATCGTGATCAAGGTGGGCGAAGGCTGCCTGATCGGCGCCAACGCCGGTATCGGTATCCCGCTGGGCGACCGCAACACCGTGGAGTCGGGCCTGTACGTCACCGCCGGCACCAAGGTTGCGCTGCTGGACGAGGCCAACCAACTGGTCAAAGTGGTCAAGGCCCGTGAGCTGGCCGGCCAACCGGACCTGCTGTTCCGCCGCAACTCCGAGACCGGTGCCGTGGAGTGCAAAACCCACAAATCGGCCATCGAACTGAACGCAGCGCTGCACGCTCACAACTAAGCAGCGACTCGATGCCACTGACGGCCCTCACCTGACCGGTGCGGGCCGTTTATACGAGCCTTGATCACCATGCTTGTGCCCTCTCCCTGGCGCGCCGACTTTCCGGCCATCGCCACCCTGCAACGGCAAGACCAGACCTATCTGGACAACGCCGCTACCACGCAAAAACCTCAAGCCTTGCTGGACGCCATCAGCCATTACTACGCCAATGGCGCAGCCAATGTGCACCGTGCCCAGCATCTGCCGGGCGCTCACGCGACCCAGGCCTTCGAGGACAGTCGCAGCAAGGTGGCACAGTGGCTGAACGTCGGTGACGACGGGCAAATCATCTTTACCCACGGCGCGACTTCGGCGCTGAACCTGCTGGCTTATGGCCTTGAGCACCTATTCAATCCGGGCGACGAGATTGTCATCAGCGCCCTGGAGCACCACGCCAACCTGCTGCCGTGGCAGCAACTGGCCAAACGTCGCGGGCTGGAACTGGTGGTACTGCCGCTTGACGATGACGGCTTGATTGACCTGCAAGCCGCCGCACGTTTGATCGGCCCTCGCACCCGATTGCTGGCGGTGAGCCAACTGTCCAACGTGCTTGGCGCCTGGCAGCCATTGCCGCAATTGCTGGCGCTGGCCAAGGCCCAGCAAGCACTGACCGTTGTCGATGGCGCCCAGGGCATCGTCCATGGCCGCCATGACATGCAGGCCCTGGGCTGCGACTTCTATGTGTTTTCCAGCCACAAGCTCTACGGGCCGGACGGGGTCGGCGTGCTGTATGGCCGCACTGAAGCCCTGCATCACCTGCGTCACTGGCAGTTTGGTGGCGAGATGGTGCAACAGGCTGACTATCAAAGCGCCAGCTTCCGCCCCGCGCCCCTTGGCTTCGAAGCGGGAACACCCCCGATCGCCAGCGTGATCGGCCTAGGCGCAACCCTCGATTACCTGAGTTCCCTGGATCAACAGGCGGTGACGGCCCACGAAGCCGCCCTGCACGACTACCTGCTGCGTGGCCTGCAAGCGCGCAACGGCGTGCGCCTGCTGGGCTCTCCGCAAGTCGCCCTGGCCAGCTTTGTGGTGGAGGGCGTGCACAACGCCGACCTCGCCCACTTGCTGACCGAGCAGGGGATTGCCGTGCGCGCCGGCCATCACTGTGCGATGCCGCTGCTCAAGCAGATGGGGCTCTCCGGGGCGATTCGGGTGTCGCTGGCGCTGTACAACGACTCCGACGACCTGGAGCGTTTTTTTGAAGCGCTGGATCAGGCCATGGATATGTTGCGATGAGCTTGCCGACGGACGCGGTTGTCGCGTTGGAAGCGTTCCAGGCGGTCGGCAGTTGGGAACAACGCGCCCGCCTGCTGATGCAATGGGGCGAGCGGTTGCCCGCCTTGCCGGCTGAAGACAAGGTCGACGCCAACCTAGTGCAGGGCTGTGAAAGCCTGGTGTGGCTGGTGGGGCGTTTGCAGGACGGCCACTGGCAGTTTGCCGCCAGCAGCGATGCACGGCTGATTCGCGGGTTGGTGGCGCTGTTGCTGGCGCGGGTTAATGGTTTATCGGCCGCCGAACTGCACTCCGTCGACTTGCCCGACTGGTTTGACCAACTGGCCTTATCGCGGCAGTTATCACCGTCGCGCAGCAATGGCCTGAATGCAGTCTTGCAGCGTATGCGCGACCTGAGCTCAAACACATAACTACTGTGGGAGCTGGCTTGCCTGCGATTGCGGTGTATCAGTCATCGTTGTAGTAACTGACAGACCGCCATCGCAGGCAAGCCAGCTCCCACATTTTTTGATTTGTGTAAGGTGCCAGAATTAAGGGGCCTTGACCCGATCCGAAGGCCGGCGCACCCCGGCCACAATCTTGTCCACCGCCTTGGTCGCCGCCACCATGCCGAAGGTCGCGGTGACCATCATCACCGCGCCAAACCCGCCGGCGCAGTCCAGCTTCACGCCATCCCCGACAAAACTTTTCTGCAAACAGATGCTGCCGTCCGGCTTCGGATAGCGCAGTTGTTCGGTGGAGAACACGCAAGGCACGCTGTAATGGCGGGTCACGGTGCGCGAGAAGCCATAGTCGCGGCGCAAGGTGGAGCGCACTTTCGACGCCAGCGGATCGTTGAACGTACGGTTCAAGTCACACACCTGGATCAGCGTCGGATCAATCTGCCCGCCCGCGCCGCCGGTGGTGATGATCTGGATCTTGCGCCGCTTGCACCAGGCAATCAGCGCCGCCTTGGCGTTTACGCTGTCGATGCAGTCGATCACGCAGTCAATGTTCGGCGTGATGTACTCGGCCATGGTCTCGCGGGTCACGAAGTCCGCCACCGCATGCACGGTGCAGTCGGGGTTGATGCCCTTCAGGCGCTCGGCCATGACCTCGACCTTGGCCCTGCCCACGGTGCTGTCCAGCGCATGTAACTGGCGGTTGCTGTTGCTGACGCACACGTCGTCCAGGTCAAACAGCGAAATCTCGCCTACGCCGCAACGGGCGATGGCTTCCGCCGCCCACGAGCCAACCCCGCCCACGCCGACGATGGCCACATGGGCCGCCTTCAGGCGTTCCAGGCCTTCAATGCCATACAAGCGGGCGACGCCGGCAAACCGTGGATCTTCTGTACTCATGACCATTACCCCAAAAACCGGCGCGCATTATAGGGCGTTGCCGCGACAAGTTCGACGCATCCAGCTACAAGTAAAGAACTTAGGTGAAGTTTCGCTGCCCAATGTCCGGTTTTTCTCGGCTTGCTGTACGGTCAGTGAAAGGCCGGTGTAGGATGCGCGCCGTTCGGCGTTAGGCCGACACCTCTTTTCGTTCCACACCTTTTGGAACCCGAAATAGCCATGTCATCGCGTAAATTTGGACTCAACCTGGTGGTGGTGCTGGCAATTGCCGCGCTGTTCACCGGCTTCTGGGCGCTGATCAACCGCCCGGTCACTGCCCCCAACTGGCCTGAACAGATCTCCGGTTTTTCCTACTCGCCGTTCCAGCAAGGCCAGTTCCCACAGAAAGACCAGTATCCGACTGACGATCAAATGCGTCAGGACCTTGCGATCATGAGCAAGCTGACGGACAACATCCGTACCTACTCGGTCGACGGCACCCTGGGGGATATCCCCAAGCTGGCGGAAGAGTTCGGCCTGCGGGTGACCCTGGGGATCTGGATCAGCCCGGACCTTGCGCGCAACGAGCGCGAAATCCAGCGTGCCATCGAGATCGCCAACAGTTCCCGCAGCGTCGTGCGGGTGGTGGTGGGTAACGAAGCGCTGTTCCGTGAGGAAATCACCCCGGAGGCGCTGATTGTGCTGCTGGACCGGGTGCGCGCCGCCGTGAAAGTGCCGGTGACGACTTCCGAGCAATGGCACATCTGGGAAAAGAACCCGCAACTGGCCAAGCACGTCGACCTGATCGCCGCGCACATCCTGCCGTTCTGGGAATTTATCCCGATGGACAAGGCCGGCCAGTACGTACTTGATCGTGCCCGGGACCTGAAGAAACTGTTCCCGAAAAAGCCGCTGCTGCTGTCGGAGGTTGGCTGGCCGAGTAACGGACGCATGCGCGGTGGCAATGAAACGTCTCCGGCCGACCAGGCGATTTACCTGCGCACACTGGTAAACAAGCTCAATCGCCAGGGCTACAACTACTTCGTGATCGAGGCCTTCGACCAGCCTTGGAAAGTCAGCGACGAAGGCTCGGCGGGCGCCTACTGGGGCGTGTACAACGCCGCACGCCAGCAGAAATTCAACTTTGACGGCCCGGTTGTCGCGATCCCGCAATGGCGCGTGCTGGCCATCGGTTCGGTGGTGCTTGCGCTGCTGTCCCTGACCCTGCTGATGATCGACGGCTCGGCCCTGCGCCAGCGTGGCCGCACCTTCCTGACCTTTATCGCGTTCCTGTGCGGTTCGGTGCTGGTGTGGATCGGCTACGACTACAGCCAGCAATACAGCACCTGGTTCAGCGTCACCGTGGGCATCCTCCTGGCCCTCGGCGCCCTCGGCGTGTTTATCGTGCTGCTCACCGAAGCCCACGAACTGGCGGAAGCGGTCTGGACCCACAAACGCCGGCGCGAATTCCTGCCGGTTGAGGGGGATTCGGACTACCGCCCGAAAGTCTCGATCCATGTGCCGTGCTACAACGAGCCGCCGGAGATGGTCAAACAGACCCTCGACGCCCTGGCCGCCCTCGACTATCCGGACTACGAAGTCCTGATCATCGACAACAACACCAAGGACCCGGCCGTGTGGGAGCCCGTGCGCGACTACTGCGAAACCCTGGGCCCGCGCTTCAAGTTCTTCCACGTCTCGCCCCTGGCCGGTTTCAAGGGTGGCGCGCTGAACTACTTGATACCGCATACCGCCAAGGATGCCGAAGTTATCGCCGTGATCGACTCTGATTACTGCGTGTCGCCGAACTGGCTCAAGCACATGGTGCCGCACTTCGCCGACCCGAAAATTGCCGTGGTGCAGTCGCCACAGGATTATCGCGACCAGAACGAAAGCACCTTCAAGAAGCTCTGCTACGCGGAATACAAAGGCTTCTTCCATATCGGCATGGTCACCCGCAACGACCGTGACGCAATCATCCAGCACGGCACCATGACCATGACCCGTCGCTCGGTCCTGGAAGAACTGGGCTGGGCCGACTGGTGCATCTGTGAAGATGCCGAGCTGGGCCTGCGGGTCTTCGAGAAAGGCCTGTCGGCGGCGTACTACCACGACAGCTACGGCAAGGGCCTGATGCCCGATACCTTTATCGACTTCAAGAAACAGCGTTTCCGCTGGGCCTACGGTGCGATCCAGATCATCAAGCGTCACACCGCGAGCCTGTTGCGCGGCAAGGACACCGAGCTGACCCGTGGCCAGCGTTATCACTTCCTCGCAGGCTGGTTGCCGTGGGTGGCGGACGGCATGAACATCTTCTTCACCGTGGGCGCCCTGTTGTGGTCGGCGGCGATGATTATCGTGCCGACGCGGGTTGACCCGCCGCTGCTGATTTTCGCGATCCCGCCCCTGGCGTTGTTCGTGTTCAAGGTCGGCAAGATCATCTTCCTCTACCGTCGTGCGGTGGGTGTGAACCTCAAGGATGCGTTCTGCGCGGCATTGGCCGGGTTGGCGTTGTCCCACACCATCGCCAAGGCGGTGCTGTACGGTTTCTTCACCACCAGCATTCCGTTCTTTCGTACACCGAAGAACGCCGATAACCACGGTTTCTGGGTGGCGATTTCCGAAGCCCGGGAAGAGATGTTCATCATGCTGCTGTTGTGGGGCGCGGCACTGGGGATTTACCTGGTGCAGGGCCTGCCAAGCAATGACATACGCTTCTGGGTGGTGATGTTGCTGGTGCAGTCGCTGCCGTATGTGGCGGCGCTGATCATGGCGTTCCTGTCGTCGCTGCCGAAACCGGCGCCGGCGCAAGAGCCCGCAACCGCAGCTTAAAATCCTGCGCAATGCACTAAACGGCGGCCTCTGGCCGCCGTTTTGCTATAAGATAACGGCCATTTTGCGCGCCCTGCACTGGAGTTTTTACATGACGGCCCACGCCGACCTTTCGCCAACCCTCCAACTTGCTATCGACCTGATCCGTCGCCCGTCGGTGACGCCGATCGACGCCGATTGCCAGAAGCTGATGATGCAGCGCCTGGGCGACGCCGGTTTTGCGCTTGAGCCGATGCGCATCGAGGATGTGGATAACTTCTGGGCCACCCACGGCAAACACGAAGGCCCGGTATTGTGCTTCGCCGGCCACACCGACGTGGTGCCGACCGGCCCGGTCAAGGCCTGGCAGAACGATCCGTTTGATGCGTTGATCGACGAAAACGGCATGCTCTGCGGCCGTGGCGCGGCGGACATGAAAGGCAGCCTGGCGGCAATGCTGGTCGCGTCCGAGCGTTTCGTCACCGACTACCCGGACCACAAGGGTTCGGTGGCTTTCCTGATCACCAGCGATGAAGAAGGCCCGGCGCACCACGGCACCAAAGCCGTGATCGAACGCCTGGCGGCCCGCAAGGAACGCCTGGACTGGTGCATCGTTGGCGAGCCGTCGAGCACCACTCTGGTGGGCGACGTGGTCAAGAACGGCCGTCGCGGCTCCCTCGGTGCCACCCTGACCGTGCGCGGCGTGCAAGGCCATGTGGCCTACCCGCACCTGGCAAAGAACCCGATCCACCTGGCCGCTCCGGCGCTGGCGGAACTGGCCGCCGAGCACTGGGACGATGGCAACACCTTCTTCCCGCCCACCAGCTTCCAGATTTCCAACCTCAATTCCGGCACCGGCGCCACTAACGTGATCCCGGGTGACCTGACGGCGGTGTTCAACTTCCGTTTCTCCACCGAGTCCACCGTCGAAGGCCTGCAGCAGCGGGTCGCGGCGATTCTCGACAAGCATGGCCTGGACTGGCATGTGGAGTGGGCGCTGTCGGGCCTGCCGTTCCTTACCGAACCGGGCGCGTTGCTCGATGCGGTTTCCGCCAGCATCAAGGCCGTCACCGGCCGCGAGACCAAGGCCTCTACCAGCGGCGGCACCTCCGACGGGCGCTTCATCGCCACCCTCGGCACCCAGGTCGTGGAGCTGGGCCCGGTCAACGCGACGATCCATCAGGTCAACGAGCGCATCCTCGCCAGCGACCTCGACGTGCTGACCGAAATCTACTACCAGACCCTGATCAAGTTGCTCGCCTGATGCTTGCTTGCCCCATTTGCAGCGCACCGCTCCATGAAGTGGACAACGGCGTGGCCTGCCCGGTCGGGCACCGTTTCGACCGCGCGCGCCAGGGTTACCTGAACCTGCTGCCGGTGCAGCACAAGAACAGCCGCGACCCGGGGGATAACCTGGCGATGGTGGAAGCGCGCCGCGACTTCCTCAACGCCGGGCATTACGCCCCGGTGGCCAGGCGCCTGGCCGAACTGGCCGCTGAACGCAAACCCCAGCGCTGGCTGGACATCGGTTGTGGCGAGGGTTACTACACCGCGCAAATCGCCGATACCCTGCTGCGCGCCGATGGCTATGCGCTGGATATTTCCAAGGAAGCGGTCAAGCGCGCCTGCAAGCGCAACCCCACGGTGACCTGGTTGATCGCCAGCATGGCCCGGGTGCCGTTGGCCGATGCCAGCTGCCAGTTCCTGGCCAGCGTCTTCAGCCCGCTGGACTGGCTGGAGGCCAAGCGCCTGCTCAGCCCGGGCGGCGGCTTGATGAAGGTTGGCCCTACCAGCGGCCACCTGATGGAGCTGCGCGAGCGTTTGTACGACGAAGTGCGCGAGTACACCGACGACAAGCACCTGGCGCTGGTGCCTGACGGCATGAGCCTGCAACACAGCGAAACCCTGGAGTTCAAACTCAGCCTGGCCGACCCCCAGGATCGCGCCAATCTGCTGGCCATGACGCCCCACGGCTGGCGCGCCAGTGCCGAGCGCCGGGCCCAGGTGATCGAGGCCGCCGAACCGCTGCTGGTCACTGTGTCGATGCGCTACGACTATTTCGTGCTTCAATAACCCATTATTTTGAGGGCCTCTTGGGGCCCGCACCGAATCCGCGAATGGATTTTCAAAATCCCGCAATGAGGAACATCCATGCGCCAACCTGATATCGAGATTTACCTCAAGGACGCCGACGTCGACCACAAGGCCATCGCCGCCTGGCTGGGCGCCGCCCTGGGCCCGTGCACCGACTGGGTCCAGCGCGGCCAGACCTACAAGTGCACCGCCGGCAGCGTGCCGGTCACCTGGTTGCCCAAAGCCGTAGGCAAATGGAACAGCCTGTACCTGGAAAGCGACCAGACCCCGTGGGAAGACGACATCGCCTGCGCCCGTGCGGCCTTTGCCGCGCTGAACGTCGAAGTGCGTTGCGCGCCCGGTAGCTGGGTTGAGGAAGAAGGCGAAGAAAGCGCGGATACCTGGATTCGTATCAGCGAAGACGGTGAAGAGCAGATCACCTGGAAAACGGCGTAAGTCAGGCTAACAAAGCCTCGATGTGCAAACCCAATCAAATGTGGGAGCTGGCTTGCCTGCGATGGGCGCACCTCGGTCATTCAGCCAAACCGCGGCGATGCTATCGCGGGCAAGCCCGGCTCCCACATTCGGCCGGGCTCCCACATTTAAAGGTGTGTTGTGCCTATCGGGTTACAGGCCCACCACATCCTCAGCCTGCAAGCCCTTCTCGCCCGTCACCACGGCGTATTCCACCTGCTGGCCTTCAGCCAATGAACGATGCCCCTCACCGCGAATGGCGCGGTAGTGCACAAACACGTCCTTGCCATCTTCCCGCTGGATAAAGCCGTAGCCCTTTGCGTCGTTGAACCACTTCACATTGCCGGTTTCGCGCGTTGCCATCTGTTTTGCTCCCACATGCTTTTTATAAGTACGTTTATTGTTGAGTCGTCGCAGTTGAACTGCCGAGTATAAGACAGGCTCAAAAAGCTTCAACTCAAGATTACTTCGCCGCTTTTTTGCCGATTTTCGGCTAATACTGCACACTAGCGCCCCGAGCATCTGCTCGGTATTCCCCACTCAAAGCAGAAGCCGTATGACCCGTTCTCCTTTTCGCCGTCTGGTATTTGGCACCTTGCGCCGGCTGTTGTACCTCTGGGTTCGCTCAGAGACGATCAACCAGTCGTCCCTTACCCTGAACCTCGACCGCAGCCGCCCGGTGTTTTACGTCCTGCAATCCCCGTCCCTCACCGAATTGGCGGTGGTTGATACCGAATGTACCAAGGCCGGCCTGCCGCGCCCGGTGCTGCCGGTATCGGTCGGCCCGTTGATGGAACCCGCGGCCTTTTTCTACCTGACCCCCGAGCCAGACTGGCTCGGCCGCCAGGACAAGCGCGGCGCACCGCCCACCCTGACCCGCCTGGTGGACGTGCTCACCGAACACGCCGAAGAGAATGCACAGATCATTCCAGTCAGCGTGTTCTGGGGCCAGTCGCCCGACAGCGAGTCCAGCCCGTGGAAACTGCTGTTCGCCGACAGCTGGGCCGTGACCGGCCGCCTGCGCCGGCTGCTGAGCATCCTGATCCTGGGCCGCAAGACCCGGGTGCAATTCTCCGCGCCCATCAACCTGCGTGAATTGATCGAGCACAATAAAGGCCACGAACGCACCGTGCGCATGGCCCAACGCATCCTGCGGGTGCACTTTCGCAACCTGAAAACCGCGGTGATCGGCCCCGACCTGTCCCACCGGCGCAACCTGGTCAAAGGCCTGGTGAACATGCCGCTGGTGCGCCAGGCGATTCTCGACGAAGCCGAACGCGAGAAAATCACCCCGGAGAAAGCCAAGGCCCAGGCCCTGCGCTACGGCAACGAAATTGCTTCGGACTACACCTATACCGCCATCCGCTTCCTCGAAGTGGTGCTGAGCTGGTTCTGGAACAAGATTTACGACGGCATCAAGGTCAACAACATCGAAGGTGTGCAAAAGGTCGCCCAGGGTTACGAGGTGATTTATGTGCCGTGCCATCGCAGCCACATCGACTACCTGCTGCTGTCCTACCTGCTGTTCAAGAACGGCCTGACCCCGCCGCACATCGCCGCCGGGATCAACCTCAACATGCCGGTGATCGGCAGCCTGCTACGCCGTGGCGGGGCGTTTTTCATGCGCCGCACGTTCAAGGGCAACCCGCTGTACACCTCGGTGTTCAACGAATACCTGCACACCCTGTTCACCAAGGGTTTCCCGGTGGAGTACTTCGTCGAAGGCGGCCGTTCGCGCACCGGGCGCATGCTGCAACCGAAGACCGGGATGCTGGCAATCACCCTGCGCAGTTTCCTGCGCTCCTCGCGCATGCCCATCGTGTTTGTGCCGGTGTACATCGGCTATGAGCGCGTGCTGGAAGGCCGTACTTACCTCGGCGAGCTGCGCGGTGCGAGCAAGAAAAAAGAGTCGATTTTCGATATTTTCAAAGTGGTCGGCGCCCTCAAGCAGCGCTTTGGCCAGGTGGCGGTGAACTTCGGCGAACCGATCAAGCTGGCGGAATTTCTCGACAGCGAGCAGCCCGACTGGCGTTCCCAGGAGCTGGGGCCGAACTACAAGCCGGCGTGGCTCAACGAAACCACCAACCGCCTCGGCGAGCGGGTGGCGCAACACCTGAACGAAGCGGCGGCGATCAACCCGGTGAACCTGGTGGCCCTGGCGCTGCTGTCCACCACGCGCCTGGCTTTGGACGAGCAAGCGATGGCACGCCAGCTTGATCTGTACCTGGCCTTGCTGCGCAAGGTGCCCTACTCGCCCCACACCACCTTGCCCGAAGGTGACGGCCTGGCGCTGATCAAGCACGTCAAGGACATGGACCTGCTGTCGGAACAGAGTGACGCGCTGGGCAAGATTCTCTACCTGGACGAGCAGAATGCCGTCCTGATGACCTACTACCGCAACAACGTGCTGCACATCTTCGCCTTGCCGGCGCTGCTGGCGAGTTTCTTCCAGAGCAGCTCGCGCATGAGCCGCGAACAGATCCTGCGCTACACCCGCGCGCTTTACCCGTACCTGCAATCAGAGCTGTTTATCCGCTGGTCCCTGGACGAGCTGGACGCGGTAGTCGACCAGTGGCTGGAGGCCTTCGTCGAACAAGGCCTGCTGCGTTTCGAGAACGAGGTGTACCTGCGTCCGGCCCCGAGTTCACGGCACTTTGTACTGCTGACGCTGCTGTCCAAGAGCATCGCCCAGACCCTGCAACGCTTCTACATGGCCATCTCGCTGCTGCTCAACAGCGGCCAGCACAGCATCAGTGCCGAGGAGCTGGAAGACCTGTGTACCGTCATGGCCCAGCGCCTGTCGATCCTGCATGGTTTGAATGCACCGGAGTTCTTCGACAAGAGCCTTTTCCGACATTTTATCCAGACGTTGCTGGAGCAAGATGTGCTACGCCGCGACGAGGCCGGCAAGCTGAGCTATCACCCGTTGCTGGGTGAGCTGGCCGAAGGCGCGGCCAAGCGCGTGTTGCCGGCGGAGATTCGCCTGTCGATTCGCCAGGTGGCCCTGCATCGCAGTGAAGAGGCGGCAGACAAGCCCGTTGCCCCCGAAGAAACACACTAGAGTGACCAAGGCGCCAGGGTGTTTCTGGCGCCGTTGACAAGGAGCTGTACCATGAAAAAAATCATTCTCCTGGGCCTGACCGCCCTGCTGGGAGCCTGCCAGACCATGAGCCCCGCCCCCAAAGCCAGCCTTGATGGCGAAGTGTTCTACCTGCAACGCATCGCCCTGCCGCCCGCGGCCACCTTGAGTGTGACCCTGCAAGATGTGTCCTTGATGGATGCCCCGGCCGTGACCCTGGCCGAGCAGAAAGGCCCGGTGAAAGGCCAGGTGCCGCTGCCGTTTCACCTGAGCTACGACCCGGCCCAAGTCAAACCTGGCCACAGTTACTCGGTCAGCGCTCGCATCGAACTGGATGGCAAGCTACTGTTTATCACCACCGAACGGCACTCCGTGCAGTTGAACGGCCAGGATCCACAACCGCTGCGCGTACGCGTGGACGCGGTTGCACACTGATTAAGATATCGAACATAAGGAAGCGCCCATGCTCCGCAACTCCCTTCGCCTCACTGCCCTGTGTGCCGGCCTGCTGCTCGGTGCCAACGCCATGGCCTTGTCCCTTGGCAGCCTGTCCCAGGGCGACGCCACCGGCGGCCTCAAGGACGCACTGACCCAAGGCGCGCAGATTGCCGTCAAACAACTGGGGGTTCCCGGTGGTTTCAGTAACAACCCGGAAGTGAAAATCGGCCTGCCGGGCAAGTTGGGTAAAGTCGCCGACAAGCTGAAAATGTTCGGCATGGGTGACCAGGTCAACCAGCTTGAAGCCAGCATGAACAAGGCCGCCGAGTCTGCCGTGACCCAGGCCCAGCCGATCCTGGTAAACGCCGTGAAAAACATGAGCGTGACCGACGCCAAGGGCATCCTAACCGGCGGCCAGGACTCGGCCACCCAGTACCTGAACAAAAGCAGCCGTGACGAGATCCGGGCCAAGTTCCTGCCGATCGTCAAGGCGGCTACCGACAAGGTTGGCGTTGCCCAGCAGTACAACGCCCTCGCAGGCAAGGCGGCCAGCTTTGGTGCCATTGATGCCAAGAGCGCCAACGTCGAAAGCTACGTGACCGAGCAGGCGCTGGACGGGTTGTTCAAGATGATCGCCCAGCAGGAAGAGACCATTCGCAAGAACCCCGCAGCGGCTGCTACCAGCCTGGCGAAGAAGGTCTTCGGAGCGCTGTAAACCCGCGGCTTTGGCTGATCGTAAACATGCAAACGCCCCGCTGATTGCGGGGCGTTTGCATTGACTCGATATAAACAAGCACGCGCTCGATCTACACACTCAGCGACTGACGAGGGTGTTGCTGTTATTAATCGTAATGCTGTTTCGCGGCTGCGAATGGCTGTATTGAACGGATTCAAGATTCGCCAGTCTTGCTTCAAGCTCGCGCCGGCTTGCAGGCTCGCCGCGTTTGGATTTATCGCAATGCTGGTTTATTGGTTGGCTAGCAGAACCACCTCCCAACAACATGCCCACGCCCATGTAAAAGTTGCCTAACGCTTGTAAAAGCATCTTGTGTCGCCTCTATAAGTTTCCGACAGAAAAACACACCTGCCTATCAGGTAACTCTATGTGGCTCCCGTGAAAAAAAGGTTCCAGCCCGGCGAGGCTGAGACAGAGCCAGCATTTCATTGGCCTTCAGGATGTCATCGACTCAGCGGGAGAAGCCCATGGGATGGCCTGTAGGGCTGATGGATCTCGCTCACGGCAGGGAGATACTGGCGGTGCCCGTCTTGCAGCACAGGACGCAAGGTTGGCAGTGATGGGCGGTGCCGGTCAAAGCCGCGGCGTCCATGCCCCGGCTTTTGCGGGGGGCCCTTATCAGCGCCTTTCGGGGTGACCATATTGCCGAATAATGATCCCAGGAGGGCTCCTTTGAACGCAGCAATTCCAGCAATGGCAGACAAAATAAACATATGACGCTCCATGAACTCATTATTGTTCATCGGAGCCGCTGCCTGCGGCTCCGACAACCATGCCTGTCAATCAGACAATTCTGAGTGGAGCAGCACGTACAAACGTTCCACCGGCCAACACTGCACTTTGCGTCTACATGTGAATGACAAAAGGAACTTCCTTACAGGACATCCCTGCCGCTCGCAGACTTACACAGCGTCCTTCCTGACCCTGAACCACGCCGCATACAACGCCGGCAGGAACAACAGCGTCAACGCCGTCGCCACAATCAACCCGCCCATGATCGCCACAGCCATCGGCCCGAAGAACACGCTGCGTGACAACGGGATCATCGCCAGCACCGCCGCCAGCGCTGTCAGCACGATCGGCCGGAAGCGTCGCACCGTCGCCTCGATAATCGCCTGCCAGGGCGCCAGCCCGGCCTTGATGTCCTGCTCGATCTGGTCCACCAGGATCACCGAGTTGCGCATGATCATCCCCGACAGGGCGATGGTTCCCAGCATCGCCACGAACCCAAAGGGTTGGCGGAACACCAACAGGAACAGCGTCACCCCGATCAACCCCAGTGGCGCCGTAAGAAAGACCATGGCCGTGCGTGAGAAACTGCGCAGCTGCAGCATCAGCAACGTCAGCACCACCACGATAAACAGCGGCACGCCGGCCTTGACCGAGTTCTGTCCACGGGCGGAATCCTCCACCGTGCCGCCAACTTCCAGCAGGTAACCGTCGGGCAATTCAGCGCGCACGCCTTCCAGTGTCGGCAGGATCTGCTGCACCAGGGTTGCCGGTTGTTCCTTGCCATAGATATCGGCGCGGATGGTCACGGTCGGCAGGCGGTTGCGGTGCCAGATGATGCCTTCTTCAAAGCCGTATTCCAGGGTCGCGATCTGCGACAGCGCCACGCTTTTGCCGTTGTCGGTGGGCACTGCCAGGCTTGGCAGCAACGACAGCTCGGTACGCTCGTGAACGGTGCCGCGCAGCAGGATTTCGATCAACTCGTTGTCCTCGCGGTACTGGCTGACGCTGGAGCCGGTGAGGGAGCTCTGGAGGAATTTCGACAGGTTGGCGGTGCTCACACCAAGGGCGCGGGCGCGGTCCTGATCGACGTTGAGGTAGACGATCTTGCTCGGCTCTTCCCAGTCGAGATGTACGTTGACCACATGGGTGTTTTCGCGAACCTTGGCCGCCACTTTCCGCGCCAGGGCCCGGACTTCTTCGATGTGCTCCCCCGTCACCCGGAACTGCACGGGGTAGCCAACGGGCGGGCCGTTCTCAAGCCGCGTGACCCGCGAGCGCAGGTCCGGGAACTGTTCGTTGAGGGTCTCGATCAGCCAGGTGCGCAGGCTTTCGCGCTCCTCGATGGTCTTGGCCAACACCACAAACTGGGCAAAGCTGGCCGCGGGCAGTTGCTGGTCCAGGGGCAGGTAGAAACGTGGCGAGCCTGTGCCGACGTAGGCCACATAGTTCTCAATACCGGCATGTTCCTTGAGCAACGCTTCAAGGCGTTTGACCTGGTCTGCCGTGTTGCTCAGGGACGCACCTTCAGCCAGCTTGAGGTCGACCATCAGCTCCAGCCGCCCGGAAGCCGGGAAGAACTGCTGGGGCACAAAGCGGAACAGCGCCACCGAGCCGATAAACAGCAGCAAGGTCAGGACAATCACCGTCTTGCGCCGACGCACGCACCATTCCACCAGGCGTCTTACACGCTGATAGAACGGCGTACCGTAGGGATCCGGCCCATCGGCGCCATGCTTGGCCGCATGAATCTTCGCCAGGTCCGGCAGGAGTTTTTCCCCCAGGTACGGCACGAACACCACCGCTGCGACCCAGGAGGCCAGCAGCGCGATGGTCACTACCTGGAAGATCGAACGGGTGTATTCGCCGGTGCTCGATTGCGCCGTGGCAATCGGCAGGAAACCCGCCGCCGTGATCAGCGTACCGGTGAGCATCGGGAACGCGGTACTGGTCCAGGCGAAACTGGCGGCCTTGAGCCGGTCGTAGCCCTGCTCCATCTTGATCGCCATCATTTCCACGGCGATGATCGCGTCGTCCACCAGCAAGCCCAGTGCGAGCACCAATGCACCGAGGGAAATCTTGTGCAGGCCGATGCCGAGGTAGTACATGGTGGCGAAGGTCATGGCCAACACCAGCGGGATTGCCAGGGCCACCACCATGCCGGTGCGTACGCCCAGGGAGAAGAAGCTCACCAGCAACACAATCGCCAAGGCTTCCGCCAGCACCTGGACGAATTCGCCGACACTGGTTTTCACCGCTGCCGGCTGGTCCGACACCTTGCGCAGCTCCATGCCGGCAGGAAGGTTCTTCTGCAGGCGTGCGAATTCGCTTTCCAGGGCCTTGCCCAGTACCAGGATGTCGCCACCATCGCGCATGGCCACGGCCAGGCCGATGGCATCGTCGCCCATGTAGCGCATGCGCGGTGCCGGCGGGTCGTTGAAGCCGCGGTGAATCTCGGCCACGTCACCGATACGGAACGTGCGGTCACCAACGCGGATAGGGAAGTCGCGGATTTCCTTAACGGTCTTGAAGTTGCCGGACACCCGTAACTGCACGCGCTCGCTCGGGGTTTCAAAGAAGCCGGCGGTCGATACCGCGTTCTGCTCCTGCAACGCCTGCTGCACCGCGGCCAGCGGCAGGCCGAGGGTGGCGAGCTTGAGGTTGGACAGTTCGATCCAGATCTTCTCGTCCTGCAAACCCTGCAGTTCGACCTTGCCCACATCCGGCACCCGTTGCAGCTGAATCTGGATGCGGTCGGCGTAGTCCTTGAGCACGGCATAGTCAAAGCCGTCGCCGGTCAGGGCGTAGATATTGCCAAAGGTGGTGCCGAACTCATCGTTGAAAAACGGGCCCTGGATATCCGGCGGCAAGGTCTGGCGAATATCGCTGATCTTCTTGCGCACCTGGTACCAGAGGTCCGGGATCTGCGCGGAATGCATCGAGTCCCGGGCCATGAAGGTGACCTGGGATTCGCCAGGGCGCGAGAACGACACGATGCGCTCGTAGTCACCGGTCTCCATCAGTTTCTTTTCAATACGTTCGGTGACCTGGCGCGAGACTTCCTGGGCAGTCGCCCCCGGCCAGTTGGTCTTGATCACCATGGCCTTGAAAGTAAACGGCGGGTCTTCGCTTTGTCCCAGCTTGGTGTAGGACAAGGTGCCTACCACTGCCAGCAGGATCATCAGAAACAATACGATCTGGCGATTGCGCAACGCCCATTCGGAAAGATTGAAACCCATCGGGGACTACTCCTTGGCCGCCAGGCTTACCACTCGGTTGGCCCGATCCACCGGGCGCACTTGCTGGCCCTCATGGAGTACATGCACGCCGGCGGCGATCACCCAATCGGTAGGGCTCAGGCCTTCCAGCACCGGTACGGTTTTCTCGCCAAAGGCACCGATCCGCACCGGTGTGCGCTTGAGGGTATTGTCGGGCTGCACCACCCAGACGTAGGACGCGCCGTTCTCCGCACTGAGGGCCGACAGTGGCACCGCCAGGGGAATCACGCCGTCGGCCTGTATGAATACGCGAGCGCTCTGCCCCAGCTCTGCAGGCACCTTGCCGCCGGTGAAAGCGACGCGGGCGGCAAAGGTTCGCGACTTGGGATCAGCGGCGGGTGATAGTTCGCGAATGCGGCCGTTGAAGCGCTGGTCCGGCTGGCTCCACAGCTCCACGGACACCGGCTGGCCAATCTTGAAGCGCCCGAAGCTTTGCTCCGGCACGCTGATCAGCACCTCCCGCTCGCCATCGGTGGCCAGGGTAAATACGGTCTGGCCGGCCGATACCACCTGGCCCACTTCCACCGCACGCTTGGCCACCACGCCATCCTGGGGCGCGCGCAGCACGGCATACCCGGCCTGGTTATTGGCCACGTCGAATTCGGCCTTGATCTGCTTGAGACGGGCTTCACCTGAACGGTAGAGGTTTTCGGAATTGTCGTACTGGGAGCGGCTGACCATCTGACGGTCCATCAGTGTCTTGTAGCGGTCACGCTCGGCGCGCACCAGGCTCAGGTTGGCTTCGGCGGCGGCGACCTGGGCGCGAGTGGCTTCCAGTTGCAGGCGCACATCCTGCGGATCGAGTTCTGCCAGGGGCTGGTTGGCCTTGACGCGCTCGCCCTCCTCGACCAGTCGTCGGCTGACTTTGCCGCCAATGCGAAAGGCCAGGTCGGGTTCATAGCGGGCACGCACCTCACCCGGGTAGCTGTCGGAAGCCTGCGCCGAAGGCTCTGGCTGAACCACCATGGCCGGGCGGACGGTAGTCTGCGCCGCTTCTTCATGGCCACAGGCAGCCAACAGGAACAGCAAGCTGGCAGGCAACGCGAATGGCAGGAAATAGCTGCGCATGCTGAAGGACCTTTCGCTAATAGTTGTAGGAATAATTATACTGGCCAGTATGTTATTAATACCAAACTCACCAGTCCAGTAATAAAGTGAAAATGTCCGACAATCCTGTGAACACCAATAGCCCCGGGCGTCCCAAGGACATGGCAAAACGCCAGGCGATCCTCGAAGCGGCGAAGATCCTGTTCTTGAGTAATGGGTATGCGAGCACCAGCATGGATGCGGTGGCGGTGGAGGCCGGGGTATCGAAGCTGACCGTGTACAGTCATTTCACCGACAAGGAGACGCTGTTCTCGGCGGCGGTGGTTGCCAAGTGCGAAGAGCAGTTACCGGTGATGTATTTCGAACTGCCGGCAGATGTGCCGGTGGAGAAGGTGCTGCTCAATATTGCGCGTGGGTTTCATGTGCTGATCAATAGCGAGGAGTCGGTGAACCTGCACCGGTTGATGATGACCTCCGGGAGTCAGGATCCGAAGTTGTCGCAGATCTTTTTCGAGGCGGGGCCGATGCGCATGTTGCAGGGGATGGAGCGGCTGCTGAGCAAGATCGACCAGAGTGGCGCGCTGAGTATTCCCAAGCCGCTCACTGCCGCTGAGCACTTTTTTTGCCTGCTGAAGGGTACGGCGAATTTTTGCTTGTTGTATGGGTGCGGGGGGCAGTTGAGTGCCGAGGCGGCTGAGGAGCATGTGCAGGAGGTGGTGGGGTTGTTTATGCGGGCTTATCGGGTTTGATGTACATATCCGTTGCTGCGGTAACGGCCGCTTAGGGTTCCGCTCTTACAGCGGCTCACTTTTGAACAGCGCAAAAGTAAGCAAAACGCTCTTGCCCCACCACTCGGCACCTCGCCTAGGCTCGGTGTGCCCTCAGCTCCGGTAGCACGAAGCGGGCCGCCGCGACGGGGCGTCCCTGCCCCGTCGCGGCTAAACCGGCGTCCTGCCGGTTTACCCGCTCCGTACTACCTGCGTTCGGCCAGCGTGGTTTAACGGGGCGCCTAAGATCAAGATCAAAAACAGATCAAAAGCCAGAGCACAGCGGCCTACAGGCCGGCTTGAGTGTGGTGAAGCAAAGGCAAGATCAACATCTGAAACCAGAGCGGGCACGGTCAACTGTGGGAGCTGGCTTGCCTGCGATGGCATCACCTCGGTGTATCTGAAAGACCGAGTTGTCTGCATCGCAGGCAAGCCAGCTCCCACAGAAAAGCAGCTCTGCGCTTGCCTTGGCTTTTGATCTGGCTTTTACCACTCAGGTCGGCTTTCAGGCCGCCGTGCTCTTGATCTGCTTTTGATCTTGATCTGCGGGCCCCGTTAACCACGATGGCCGCAAGCAGGCACGGTGGAGCGGGTAAATCGGCAGGGATGCCGATTTAGCCGCGCCGGGCCATGGATGGCCCGTCGCGGCGGCCCGCGGAACCGGGCCTTCGTTCCGGCATGCCGAGCCTAAGCGAGGCACCGAGTGGTGGGGCAAAGACCTTTTGGTTACTTTTGGCTGGGCCGGCATTCCGGGCGTTTGCCAAAAGTGACCCGCTGTAAGAGCGGAACCATAAGCCGCCGTGACCGCAGCAACGGATATGTACTCAACCCTCAGCCCCTCAGCCCCCTCACGACTTCAGCGCCTTCTTAGGATAAATATCATACCGACTGGACTTCCCATCCAACGCATGACTCGGCTTCACCCCCTCAATACAAGGCGCCTTACGCGGCCGCTTGACCACCACCCGATGGCTGGCCAAAGCCAACGCTGCAGCAAGCAACGCCGGCGCGTCGGGATCATCCCCCACCAAAGGCCGAAACAACCGCATCTCCTTCTTCACCAACGCGGTCTTCTCCCGATGCGGAAACATCGGATCCAGATAGATCACCTGAGGCGGCTCCCCCTCCCAATCGCGCATCACCTCGATGGAATTGCCCTTGAGCAACTTCATCCGCGCCACAATCGGCGCCACTTCAAAATCCTCAGCCCCACGCGCCAAACCATCCTCCAGCAAGGCACCAATCAACGGCTGACGCTCAACCAGGCTCATCTCGCAACCCAGGCTGGCCAGAACGAACGCGTCCTTGCCCAACCCGGCGGTCGCGTCCAACACCCGCGGCCGCACGCCCTGAGCCACACCCACCGCCTTGGCAATCATCTGCCCACTGCCACCCCCGTACAACCGCCGATGCGCCGCACCGCCTTCCACAAAATCCACCCGCACCGGTCCGGGCGCGTCCGGCCCCAGCTGTTGCAGCTGCAGGCCCTGCTCCCCCAACTGCAAGGCAAAATCCGCTTCATCCAGCTGCAAAGGCAACCCAAGCTCCTCGGCCCACTGCTGGGCACGGGCCTGAAAACCCTCGGCCAAGGCCTCGACCCGAATGCGGCTGGCCGCTGGTTGTTCGCTCATCGGTGACTACGCTCAAAAATATTAAGGATCGGCCAAAAGCGGCCGATAAAAAAAAGGATCCGGCATTTTGCCAGAGCTGAGCGACGATCGAGAGAAATGTCAGACATTCCTTCGCTATTCACCGGTGTACTGCCGACCCACAACCACTTCGGCCTGCGCAATACCCAAGCGCTGGCCGGGGTCAGTCATGTGTGGCAAGACTTCTTCGCCCAGGCGTTGGCCGAACAGCTCGGCGACACGCCGGGCGCGCTCGCCAAATCCCCGGCGAAGCCTGTGGATCCATCGGTTGAACCCAGCGAAGGCAGTGACCTGCTGTCACAGATCGTCACCCAGCGCGCGTGCGACGTAAAAGACACCGAAATCGCCCCGCCCGAGCCGCTGTTCCTGCCCATCGCCGAATTCGAACTGGACTTGCTGCCACCGGCACCGCCACCGTATCCGGCGCAAGAAGTGGTCGCCCAGCAAAAGCAGCAAAACTTCGAAAGCGGCTGGGTACGCCCGATCGTCCTGAACGCCGGGCAACCGCTGCCCACGCCTGGCCCGGCGCCGCAACCACGACCGCTGCACCTGCCGATTGCCGAATTCGAACTGGACCTGCTGCCGCCCGCCCCGCCGCCGTTCCCGGCAGAAGAGCTGGTTGAGCAACAGAAAGCCCTGGACTTCGACAGCCGCTGGGCGCGCCCGCTGATCATCCACAACCTGCGCCTGGCGGCCTGATTCTCAGCGACACACCCACCAACGCCCCATATCCAGATGAAAGTGATTACGGTGGGCGGCGTTGTAATCCGGGCTCAACACCACGTTGAAATCCTTGCAGGCGCCATCGCGCACTTGCCGCAAAAAACCCGCGCCCTCCCCGTCACCCGGCCAATCCTTGAGCACACTGATGGTGCGTCCATCCGCCAGGCGAAACCCGGCGATATCCAAGGCATTGGCCGACGCGTGCTGGCTGAGTCGCCCACCGGCGCGGTTGTAGACGTTGCGACAGGCAAAGCTGCCCAGATGATCGACCCGCGTCACCGCCTGGCCAAATACCGCCTGGGCTGCCGGTTGCAGGCTGTGGCGCTCGAACAGGGCGAACGCCACGGCCAGCGGACAACTGGCGAGAAAGCTGCTGTTCAGCCCCACGTCCGCCCCCTGAACGCGCAAGGTATTGCGCAACGGGCAGGCTGCATCCGCCGGGCTGTCCGCCTGATGGGTGACCCGCAGCCCGGAGGTTTTCAGCACCTGGTCACACAGCGCGGGGTCATCCTGCAGGCGCCCCAGCTTGAACCGGGTCAGCAGGTTCGGGCTGGTACGCACATCCAGCGGCGCCCAAGGGTTCCACTCATCGGGCAGCGGTAACCAACCCCGCCACACGCCGACCAGCAGACCACCCGCCAACACGAGCAGTACGCCCAGCACCTTGAAAAACCGCACGGCTGATTATCCCTTGAACAGCTGATTAGCCTGGCTGAACGGCATCGAACGCTCGGTAAAGGTAAACGTGCCCAGCTCGTGAACCTCCTGGGCCGCCCTGAAGAATTCCCCGTAAGCCGCCAGGGCCATGGCCGAGCCGACGCTGATGCGTTTGACGCCCATCTCGCTCAACTGCGCCACGCTGAGTTTCAGCGCACCGGACATCAGGATATTCACAGGCTTGGGCGCTACCGCCTTCACGACCGCCAACACTTCCTCGGCACTGCGCAGGGCCGGCGCATAGAGCACGTCGGCACCGGCTTCGGCGTAGGCCTGCAGGCGGCGGATGGTGTCGGGCAAATCCAGACGACCATGCAGGAGGTTTTCCGCACGGGCGGTCAGGGTGAAAGGGAATGGCAAGCTGCGGGCAGCAGCGACGGCGGCTTCGACGCGCTCGACCGACAGATCAAACGGATAGATCGGGTCGACGGCAATGCCGGTGGCGTCTTCGATGGAGCCACCGACAATCCCGGTGGCTGCGGCGCGCAGGATGGTGTCGGCGCAACCTTGCGGCGTGTCGCTGAAGCCGTTCTCCAGGTCGGCGGCGACAGGCAGCGAGGTTGCCTGAACGATCGCCCCTGCATTGCCGAGGGTGTCTTCCAGGGACAACGCACCTTCGGCATCCGGGCGGCCCAGGCTGAAGGCAAAGCCGGCGCTGGTGGTGGCCAGGGCTTCGAAGCCGAGGCTGGCGAGCATTTTGGCGGAACCGGCATCCCAGGGGTTGGGCATCACAAAGGCACGGTCACGCTCATGCAGGGCCTTGAAGGTTTCGGCACGAAGGGTTTGGGCATCCATGACTGACTCCTGTCGGAAAAAGGAGCCTTAGAGTAACCCCAGTTGCTCCACTGCGGGTTCTCGATGCAGCGTGGGCAATGCTGGCAAGCCGGGCAATCGCGCCATCAACTTGTCATGAAAACGCAGGGCCAGTTGCGCGGCCAGGCGATTGTCCGAGGTGTGGAGAAACACGTAGGGCGTGCGGCCGTCTTCGATCCAGCCGGCGACCTTTTCAACCCAGGGCATCAGGAACGGGTCATTGGCTTCCAGCTCCGGATGGCCAATAAACCGTACTTGCGGAAACTGCGTCAGCGCCGCCGGACGAGGTGGCACCTTGGGCTTTTTCGATTGGGCGTGCAGCACGGCGGCCGAGGTGGACGTGCAACTGAACAGCGCCCGCGGGTCCAGGCAGATGCGTTCCACGCCACGATCACGCAGCAAGCGGTTAAGGCTGCGCTCGGCGTCGCCCTTGGCGAAAAACTCCGAGTGGCGCACTTCTACCGCCAAGGGTCGCTCCAATCCGTCGATAAACCCCGCCAACTCACCCAGGCGTTGCGGGGTAAAACTGGCCGGCAGTTGCAGCCACAACGGCGAAATACGCTCGCCCAACGGGCTCATCAACCCCAGAAAACTTTCCGCCGCGGGCAACTGCTCAATCAAGTTGCCGCTATGGCTGATGTCACCTGGAAACTTGGCCGTGAAACGGAAATGCTCGGGCATGATTTCAGCCCAGCGCTGCACGGTGGCGACGGAAGGACGGGCATAAAACGTGGTGTTGCCCTCAACCGCGTTGAACACGTGGGAGTACAGGGCGAGGTAATCGCTGGAACGGGCGTCGGCGGGATACAGGTACTCGCGCCAGGCGTTTTCACTCCAGGACGGGCAACCGAGGTAGTAAGGCAGTAGCATCAGATGTGGATGTCGAGACCCAGCACTTCCATATCCCATTCGACAAAGCCGGCGGTGGTCAGGTAGCTGGCCAGGGCAGTGGCGACGTTTTTGCTCATGGAGCGGGGGAAGACCATGTCTTGCTGGCGGGCCGGTACACCGCTGATGCGTTCACCGCTGGAGCCTTGGGAACGAGCAGAAACCGCCGTGGAGTCGGACTGGATTTCAACAAAGTCGGGCGAGTCTTCGACGGAGTCGTCTACCGTCACGTTCGCCTTGCGGGGCTTACGCTTGAGGGGGTAGGACTGTGATGAAAAGCCGTCTATGCGCATACATGCGAACTCGGTATCGGTGATGGCATTTTAGTGGCGCTTTCCATGGCGCGCAAATGCTCTGGTGATAACTAGAACACATAATTTGAAAAAGGTTTAAAAGCCGGGGCAAATTCTGACGATTGGTGATTTTCAGCTGAATTTGCCCGCACTTTTGACGTCAAATAATCCCGCGTTCCGCCTTGGTCTGCGCCACTTTATCGCGCAGGTACACAGGGGCTGCCTGGTCGGCGGGAATCGCTTCGCCGCGCTCCCAGGCAAAGCGTGCCAGGGTCAGCAAGTCTTCGGCATGGGGCAACATTGCGGCATCCTGGCCGGAAAGCGTCACGCCAATGCGTTCGCCGTAACCCCAGCCGGTGCCAGCACCGAACCAGTCGCCGCTCGCATCAGCCGGCAAAGCCGCCGCTTCAGGGGGCAACACGGCTTCAACGCCGATCAGGCGCATCTCGCCAGCCGTTTCGCGGTAGCTGCCCCAATACACTTCGTCCATGCGCGCATCAATGGCCGCCGCGACCTGGCGGGCGCCGTGCTCGCGAAACGCCCGCTGCGCCAGCACTGCCAGGTTGGACACCGGCAATACCGGACGCTCCAGCGCAAACGCCAGGCCCTGGACCACGCCAATGGCGATGCGCACACCGGTGAATGCACCCGGGCCGCGCCCGAACGCGATGGCGTCCACGGCCGACAAGGTGGTGCCCGCCTCCAGCAGCAGTTGCTTGATCATCGGCAACAGCTTCTGCGCGTGCAGGCGCGGGATCACCTCGTAGTGGCTCGTTACCTTGCCATCGTGCAGCAGGGCAACGGAGCAAGCTTCAGTCGCGGTGTCCAGGGCCAGCAAGGTGCTCATCGGTGTATGCATCCACGTTGAAAAAAAGTGCGCCAGTATAAACAACAACGGCCCGCAAGCGGGCCGTTGTGTAGGAGCAAGCTTGCTCGCGATTTGAGCATCAGCTCAACGCTTGCAGTACCTTGCCGGTGATGGACTCAACCGAGCCAACGCCTTCGATGTGGCTGTATTTCGGCTTGCCCTGGGCATCGGCCAGCTTCTGGTAGAAGTCCACCAGTGGCTTGGTCTGGGAATGGTAGACCGACAGGCGATGACGCACGGTTTCTTCGGTGTCGTCTTTACGTTGCACCAGGTCTTCACCGGTGATGTCGTCCTTGCCGGCCACTTTCGGCGGGTTGTAGACGATGTGGTAGACGCGGCCAGACGCTTCATGAACACGACGGCCGGCAATACGCTGCAC
The DNA here is from genome assembly GCF_036346535.1 of Pseudomonas sp. Z18(2022). NCBI lineage: Bacteria > Pseudomonadati > Pseudomonadota > Gammaproteobacteria > Pseudomonadales > Pseudomonadaceae > Pseudomonas > Pseudomonas sp. Z18(2022). The sequence continues at coordinate 68,123 of NZ_JAOTOA010000013.1, read as the reverse complement.
GATCTCTTCGTCTTCAACGGCGATTTCCACCACGTTGTCCAGCTCGACGCCGGCCTTCACCAGGGCTTCGGCCTGGGGAATGGTGCGCGGGAAACCGTCGAACAGGAACCCGTTCTTGCAGTCGTCCTGGCTGATGCGTTCCTTGACCAGGTTGATGATCAGGTCATCGGAGACCAGGCCGCCGCTGTCCATCACGCTCTTGGCGATCAGGCCCAGCTCGGTGCCGGCCTTGACGGCCGCACGCAGCATGTCGCCGGTGGAGATTTGTGGAATGCCGAATTTTTCAGTGATGAACTTTGCCTGAGTACCTTTACCGGCCCCGGGAGCTCCCAGCAGAATGACGCGCATCGATGTGCTCCTCAATTTTTTATAGAGATGACGCTCGGATTCGCCGCGTGGGGCCAATCTCGGAAATCTTGGGTCCAGGCCGCACAAACGGCCAAAGGCTGATCAAGATACACAGCAGGCCCAAACCACACAAGCCGCCGAAAGTAGGAGAAACCCGCGCCGCGCTGGCTTTATAGGCGGGTACAACCCCGACAGCAAAACGCCGGTCGCCAATTTTACGGCGACCGGCGCGGTGTGTCTGCAAGCTATTGAGAACACGCCATAAATGTCAGCCGGTGTTGCGCAATCCGGCCGCAATACCGGCCACAGACACCAGCAGCGCCTGTTCCAGAGGGCTGTCCTGCGCCGCTTCCTGCTGCCGCGATCGGGCCAGCAATTCGGCCTGCAACAGGTGCAACGGGTCCAGGTAGGTGTTGCGCAGGCGGATGAACTCAAGTGTATCGGGGCTATGGGCCAGCAGTTGCGACTGGCCGGTCAGGCCAAGCACCACACTGCACGCCTGCGACAATAGGTCGCGTAAGTGCGCACCCAATGGCAGCAGATCGGGCTGCACCAGACGCTCGTCATACAGCCGGGCGATGTCGGCGTCGGCCTTGGCCAGTACCATTTCCAGCATATCGATGCGGGTGCGGAAGAACGGCCACTGCTCGCGCATCTGCCCCAGCAACTCGCCTTCGCCCCGCTCCAGGGCCTTGCTCAACGCGGCTTCCCAGCCGAGCCAGGCCGGCAGCATCAGGCGCGTTTGGGTCCAGCCAAAAATCCACGGGATCGCCCGCAGGCTCTCAATACCACCGGCACGGCGCTTGGCCGGGCGACTGCCCAGGGGCAAGCGGCCCAGTTCCTGCTCCGGGGTGGACTGGCGGAAATACTCGACGAACTGCGGATTTTCCCGCACCACGGCGCGGTAAGCGCTGACACCGTCAGCCGCCAATTCGTCCATCAAATGGCGCCACGCCGGTTCCGGTGGTGGCGGTGGCAGCAAGGTCGCCTCCAGCACCGCCGCCAGGTACAGGTTGAGGTTTTGCTCGGCGATGTCCGGCAGGCCGAACTTGAAGCGGATCATCTCGCCTTGTTCAGTGGTACGGAAACGCCCCGCCACCGAGCCCGGTGGCTGCGACAGAATCGCCGCGTGGGCCGGGCCGCCGCCACGGCCCACGGTGCCGCCGCGACCGTGGAACAACAGCAGCTCGACTTGTTGTTCGCGGCAGATGTCCACCAAGCGTTCCTGGGCCCGGTATTGCGCCCAGGCGGCGGCGGTGGTGCCGGCGTCCTTGGCGGAGTCCGAATAACCGATCATCACTTCCTGCGGGCCTTGCAACCGCGCGCGATAGCCCGGCAACAGCAGCAGTTTCTCCATCACCGGGCCTGCGTTGTCCAGGTCGGCCAGGGTCTCGAACAGCGGCACCACCCGCATCGGCCGCTGTACGCCGGACTCCTTGAGCAGCAGTTGCACGGCCAACACGTCCGACGCGGCACCGGCCATGGAGATGACGTAGGAGCCCAGCGAAGCGGCCGGCGCGGCGGCGATTTCCTTACAGGTGTTCAGCACTTCGGCGGTATCTGCCGAGGGTTTGAAGTAACCCGGCAACAAGGGGCGACGGTTGGCCAGCTCCTTGGTGAGGAAACTGATGCGCGCCTCCTCATCCCACTCTTCGTAACGGCCAAGGCCCAAGTAATCAGTGATTTCGGTCATGGCCGCGCAGTGGCGGGTGGAGTCCTGACGTACATCGAGGCGCACCAGGAACAGGCCAAACGTCACCGCCCGACGCAAGCAATCGAGCAGCGGGCCGTCGGCAATCACGCCCATGCCGCAGGTGTGCAGCGACTCGTAGCACAGCTCCAGGGGGTCCAGCAGGTCGCGGTTGTTTTGCAGCACGTCGGCCGGCGCCGGCGTGGCGGTGGTCAACGAGGTGTGGGCCCATTGGCGTGTGGCACGCAAGCGTTCGCGCAGTTGCTTGAGCAGCGCGCGGTAAGGCTCCACGCTGTCACCGACCTTGGCCTGCAAGGCCGGGCTGGCCTGTTGCATCGACAGCTCGGAAGCGAGGTGATCGATATCGCGCAAGTACAGGTCCGCCGCCATCCAGCGTGCCAGCAGCAACACTTCGCGGGTGACTGGCGCGGTGACGTTGGGGTTGCCATCACGGTCGCCACCCATCCAGGACGCGAAGCGAATCGGCGCGGCTTCCAGGGGTAGGCGCAGGCCGGTGGCGGCGTGCAAGGCCTGGTCGGCCTTGCGCAGATAATTCGGGATGGCGTGCCACAGCGAATGCTCGATCACCGCAAAGCCCCATTTGGCTTCGTCGACCGGCGTGGGCCGGGTGCGGCGGATTTCTTCGGTGTGCCAGGCTTCGGCGATCAGGCGTTGCAGGCGATTGCGGATCTGCTCGCGCTCGGCGGTGGTGAGGTCGCGGTGATCCTGCAGGGCCAGTTGGGCGGCAATGGCGTCGTATTTCTGGATCAGGGTGCGGCGGGCAACTTCGGTGGGGTGCGCAGTGAGCACCAACTCGATTTCCAGCCGGCCCAACTGGCGCGCCAGGGATTCGCTGCTGTGGCCTTCGCTCTGCAGGCGCGCCAGCAGTTCCGGCAGCACACGCGACTCGAAGGGCGCCGGCGTTGATTCATCCCGGCGGTGGATCAACTGGTACTGCTCGGCAATGTTGGCCAGGTTGAGAAACTGATTGAAGGCCCGCGCCACCGGCAGCAGTTCGTCTTCTTTCAGTTGATTAAGGCTGGCGCTCAGCTCTTCGCCGGCGGCCTGCTCCGAGGCCGCACCACGGCGGTCGGCCTTGGCGCCTTTACGGATCTGCTCGATCTTGTCGAGGAATTCATCGCCGTACTGCTCTCGAATCGTGTTGCCCAACAGCTCACCCAGCAGGTGAACATCCTCACGCAAACGTGCATCGATATCGCTCATCAGCCAATCTCCAGCAGAAAATCCGGGACGCTTTGATCCTCAAGAGTGCCGCCCACAGCGGCGTCTTACAAGGAACTTTAAACCTTGTGAGTTGCAGCTAGTCTCAAGAGTAAGCCGCAGCGTTATCCGCGCTGGTCGGCTGGTCACTCATCATCGCCCGCTTACCGTGGGCTCCATTGAGGTTGCCATGAAAATCCGAGAACTGGCCCAGCATTGGGAAGAAAACGCCAAGGGTCGCCTGACCAAAACCGAATACGCCATCCATCTGGACGTAGAGGCCGCCGCGAGGCTGGCGGCAATCTGCGAAATGTACCCCAAACGCCATACCGAAGAACTGCTCGGCGAGTTGATTGGCGCAGCCCTCGAAGAGCTGGAAGCGAGCTTCCCCTATATCAAGGGCAAGCAGGTGATTGCCACCGATGAGGAAGGCGACCCGCTGTACGAAGACGTCGGCCCAACCCCGCGTTTTCTCTCTCTGTCACGGCGTTATCTGCACGACTTGTCAGCCCAATCCGACAAGCAGAAACACTAGTAAACCTCCGCTAAAAAAACCTTAACCCCCAGTATTCAGGGCCTCCCACAGGCCCTGGATACCCCTGCGCCGTGCAAAAGTTCCAACTTTTAAACGCTGACCGTTCAGTCAAATATTTTTTTAGGCAAATCGCCATCTCCGCTGAACTATTCAAAAAAGCCTCCGGTCACAGCCAGTAAGCCATCACTTGGAACAGCCGTTTGAATAGGCGTCCTGAGCCTTACCGCCGGACCCCGCAGACACTGCAAGCCGGAGATGGATTTTGATGTTTTTCAGGAGTTATCTAATGGAGTTGAAGACGATGAAGACCAGCACTGCCAAAACCTCGTTTAACCACCTGCGCGGGCTTAAATTGGCCGCGCTGGCAATCGGCACCAGCTTCGTACTGGCTGGCTGCGCCGGCAATCCACCGAGCGAGCAATACGCGGTTACCCAGTCGGCGGTGAACAGCGCCGTCAGCGCCGGTGGCACCGAGTACGCCGCCGTGGAGATGAAGTCGGCTCAGGACAAACTGAAACAAGCCGAAATCGCCATGCACGACAAGAACTATGACGAGGCCCGTCGCCTGGCCGAGCAATCCGAGTGGGACGCTCGCGTAGCAGAGCGTAAAGCCCAGGCTGCCAAGGCCGAACAGGCTGTGAAGGATTCCCAGAAAGCTGTTCAGGAGCTGCGTCAGGAAGGCATGCGCCCGGCTGTGATCCAGCCGCAGCAATAAGCCACCGCCCCTGATTGCACTGCACCCGAAACCGAATTGAAAGGACGACACGACTATGCGTAAACAATTGATGATCCCTGCCCTGCTGGCGATGAGCGTTGCTCTGGCGGCGTGCTCCACCCCGCCGAACCAGAACCTGGAAAACGCTCGGACCAACTTCTCGGCCCTGCAAGCCAACCCGCAAGCCACCAAAGTAGCGGCCCTGGAAACCAAGGACGCCAGCGACTGGCTGGACAAGGCTGACAAGGCCTACCGCGACAAGGAAGACCAGAAGAAAGTCGACCAACTGGCCTACCTGACCAACCAGCGCGTTGAAGTGGCCAAGGACACCATCGTCCTGCGTGAGTCCGAAGCCAAGCTGAAAAACGCCGGTGACGAACGCGCTCGCGCCCTGCTGCAAGCCCGTGACGCACAGATCAAACAACTGCAAGACAGCTTGAACGCCAAGCAGACTGATCGCGGCACACTGGTGACTTTCGGTGACGTGCTGTTCGCCACCAACAAGTCGGACCTCAAGTCCAGCGGCCTGGTGAACATCACCAAGCTGGCGCAGTTCCTGCGCGACAACCCGGACCGTAAAGTGATTGTCGAAGGCTACACCGACAGCACCGGTTCCGACTCGTACAACCAGAGCCTGTCCGAGCGCCGTGCCGCTTCCGTACAGCGCGCACTGGCCAACCAGGGTGTGGATATCTCGCGCATCGTGACCCAGGGTTATGGCAAGGAATACCCGGTTGCCGATAACACCAGCGTTTCGGGCCGTGCCATGAACCGCCGCGTTGAAGTGACCATCTCCAACGACAACCAGCCGGTCAAGCCACGTTCTTCGATGGCCAACTGATCGACTGATGCTCCATAAAGAACCCCGCCAATTGGCGGGGTTCTTTGTTTAGAGCCACCGGTGCATCACGGCGATATCTCCAGGGCCTTTACACACTCAATACTGAACCTGCCCGCCGCCACCGCCGCCGTTTCCAGCCTGTGAACCTTGACCTTGGCTGCCTCCTTGTTGCTCGGCTTGCATCAGCATCTTCCTGAGCAATTCCAGAAGATCCTCTTTCCCTGCCCCCTGGGAGCCACCGGCGCCTTGGTCTGCCGCTGGCTGGGAAGAACCTGAATCCTGAATACCCTGAGTGCCGAAATTGCCACCGACTGGATAAGATGAATCATTAACTTGCATATAGATGACTCCACAATAAGTAACCGAATCAGCGACGCTGATCAGTTCGAAATATGTGGCAATCAATCCAGATTAGTTCCAGCCGGTTCCTCCAAGATTCGTCTTACTGCTCCAGTTGCGGCGTTTCCTGGCCCATGCAGCGCACTGCCTGTTTCTTGTTGTTCACCAGCACACCGGTCAGGCCTTTCTGTTCGGTGTCGAACAGCACCAGCACGCCATCGACGCACTGCGCCACCTGGGCGGCCGGGGCCAGGGAGATCTTGTAGTCTTCCCCCGGCACGGTCTTGAGCATGGTGAAATCGCTGAGCAGCAACGCATCCTCGGGCTTGGCGAAATGCAAATAGCCGTAGTACCACAGGCAGCCCACGGTACCGATGATGGTGCCGATGCCGGTGAGGATCAGGGGGATCATGTTGCGTTCTTCGCTCATTGCGGGTTCTCTGCGTTGGAATTCGGGGCCGCCGGGTAATTGGGGATTTCCCCCAGGCGGCGCAGCCCGTTGAAATGCTGCGGGTCGTCGAGGTAGCGCAGCATCACGGTTTGCCAGGTCTTGTCGGCAAAGGTCTGCACGTGGCCGCCCCGGGTCAGTTGCAGCACCCTGGGTGGTGGCGCAGCTTGATACAGGCGGATGCCGTTGGACAGCGGCACGATCGGGTCATCAAGGCTGTGGAACAACAGTTTCGGCACGCCGGTCAGTTGGGGCATGGCGTTGATCGCACTGTCGGCGTCCGGCACCAGCCACGACAATGGGACCTGGAACGGCCATGTTAGCCAGGAGGTGCTGAGGGCGAATTGTCCTACGTCACGATAACTGGCCGGCACACCGTCCAGCACCAACGCCTTGAGTTGCGGCTGACGTTCGGGATGCACCGCCAGATAGTGCACCACCAGCGCGCCGCCCAGGCTTTGGCCCAGCACGATCAACGGCTGGCCCTGGGTTTCGGGAGCGTTGTCGATCCATTTGAAAGCCGCATCGATGTCCTGATAAACCGCCGGCAGCGAAGGTTCACCTTCGGACAGGCCGTAACCGCGATAGTCCACCAACAGTACTTGATAGCCCTGCTCCGGCAGCCACCAACTGCCGCCGAGGTGCCAGGCGAGGTTGCCGCCATTGCCGTGCAGGTGCAGCACCGTGCCCTTGAGCGGCACGCCGGCCTTGGCGGGCAGCCACCAGGCGTGCAGCTTGAGGCCATCGGCGGTGGTCAGCGTCACGTCACGGTATTGCAGGCGGGCCTTTTCCGGGGTGAACGGCAAGCCGCGCTCGGGGTAGAACAGCAGGGAGCTGCAGCCGTTCAAGGTCAGTAGCAGGCAAAGAATGCCGAGGATTCTCATCCGTTGAAGCCTCGTGAATGGGTTGGAACAGAACCCCATGGCTGATGAAGATCAACTGTGGGAGCTGGCTTGCCTGCGATAACGGTGGTGGATTCACCATCGTCATCGCAGGCAAGCCAGCTCCCACATTTTGACCGAGTTCCTTCAAGGGAATCCCTTAAAGGATATTGGAGTAATCCGCCTCGATCCGGTCCAGGCTCAAATGGTTGAGGAAGTTGGAGAAACACATCCACGCCGCCAACGCATTCATGTCGCGGAACTGGTCCGGCAGGTATTTGGGCGGCACCACCAGGCCTTCATCCACCAATTGACGCAAGGTGCGCATGTCTTCCAGCGTGGTCTTGCCGCAGAACAACAACGGCACTTGCTCCAGCTTGCCTTTGCGCACCGCCAACTGAATGTAGTTGTAAACCATGATAAAGCCCTTGAGGTAGGACAAATCCTTGGTAAACGGCAGACCCGTAGGCGTCGACCCGCGGAAAACCCGGCTGGCGTTGCCGTAGCTTTCCGCCATCTCAAAGCCCTGCTCACGGAAGAATTCGAACACCTGCAGGAAGTCGGCGCCCTGCTCCACCATGTGAATGGCGCGGGTGCGGTTGGTCAGTTTGCGCAAGCGGCTGGGGTAGGAGGCGAAGGTGATGATTTCCATCAGGATCGCCAGGCCTTCCTGGGTCACGGTCGACGAGGGCGGGCCCTTGGACAGGAAGGTGCAGATTGGCTGGTTCTGGCCATTGAGGGTGGTGCCCACATGCACCAGGCCTTCATGAACTTCCAGGGCGCGCACGTCACGGTCATTGAACATCGCGTCGGCGCGAATCTTGATGTAGTCGGCGCCCGCCGCCGCATCCGCCACGATACCGTCGGACTCGAACACCCGGATGGTTTCCTCGGCCTCGCCAAATACCTTGTTCAGGCGGCTTTGCAACAGGTTGACCGCGTCCTTGGCGGTGAGGGTCTTGGCTTCGTCCTTGAGGTCGCCACGGCCGTCGATATTGTTCAGGTAGTCCGACATCATCAGGCCCAGGTCAGCCAGGGTCGGGTCACCGGCGTGGAACGCATCGGAGGCGGCGCCGTACAGTTCCTGGGAAATCAGGCCGAAATCCTCGGTGCCGCGCGCTTCGAGCATGCGCACCACCATGCGGTATTCCTTGCACATGCGCCGCATGATCTGCCCGACCGGGTTGAACTGGCCAAGCTGGCGCGTGATGTCACGCTCGATATTCTGGAATTCCAGCTTCACCGCGCTGGAATCAAACGACAGCGGCCGGTTCAGGTAGTAGTCGCGGTTCACCGCCGGCATTTCCTTGCCCTTGGCCTTGAGGAATCCCTGGCGAATATTCTCGTCCCACTTCACGGCGTCGAGGACGCGAATCGGTGTTTGTGCCAGCACAATGCGATCGGACAAGGTGCGTATCGTCTGCTGGTAATCGTCCACCCGGAGCTTCCTCTTTAAACGTTATTTTCCCGCACGCTGGTAGCGCACGGCTTCGACGAACACGTCGGCATTGGCCGGGTCATCCAGGTAGGCAAATACCCGGGCCATGGAACTGTCGACCCGCACACCGTCGCCTTCGACGGTTTCAACGGTGCTGCCGCTCAAGACCTTCTGGCCGATGGCCTGGTGGACCTGATCCAGGTCGAGGTTGTAGACCACCAGTTCGTGTTCATCATTCAATTCGAACCCGGCGAGGAAATAATGCCCGCCGAACCTGGCCGGCAACGGTGCCGACAAGTACCAGCGGCTGCCATGGCGGGAAACCGTGAACAGGTATTCATCAAGCTGGCCCGGCTTGGCCTTAGGGTAGCTCACGGCTTTGTAGCGGTGCTCACCCACGCGGCTGATTTGCAGGTTGAGGGGCTCACCCCAGGCATTTTTGCTGGCCCATTTGCCCAACAGGGCATCCGGCGCCGCCTCGCTGGCGGGCAGCGGGTCCTTGAAGGTCACCAGGCAACCGCTGAGCAACAGGAACGACAAGGCGATCACAACGACACGCCAGGCTTTCATTGGACACTCCCTTGGATGTTTTTTGTGGGAGCTGGCTTGCCTGCGATGCGGGCAACTCGGTCTGCCAGTTGAGCCGAGGCGATGCTATCGCAGGCAAGCCAGCTCCCACATTTGAGCTTCATCGCACCCGGAACAGTTATACCGAAGCCAACACTAAATGCATGTAACGCTTGAGGATCTCAAGCATTTCGTCGCTGGTCAGAGGCTCTGCACCGCCCAGCAGGCCCTGATATTCCATCCGACCGATAATCGCCGTCAACACTTTGGCATCCTGTTGCGGCTCACGGGAACCCAATACCTGGAAAAACTGGCAAGTGCCCTGCAGCAGGATTTGCTGGTGTGAGCGCACCAACTCCGCCAGGCGCGGGTTCAGCAGCGCCTCCTGGCGAAACGCCTGCTCGGCCATCAGGTGCTCACGACGGTTGAGCAATTGGCGTTGCACGTAGTCGGCGGTCAGGCGCGCGATGTCATCGGCCAGTTGCGAGCGCGACTGCGGGCTGCCGTCGCCGTAAGCGACCATCTCCCGCAGCAGGCCTTCGTTGCGCACCCACAGCTTGCCCATGAACGCTGCGCTGCGCTCCACGTATTGGGCGAAGGTGTCGGTGAGCAGGTCATCGATGTCCTTGAAGTAATAGGTGGTGGCCGACAACGGCACCCCGGCCTCCGCCGCCACCGCGCGGTGACGCACGGCGCGCACGCCTTCGCGCACCACGATGCGCATCGCCGCATCGAGAATGTCCTGCCTGCGTTGCTCACTGCCCCGGCGACTGGCCTTGCGGCCCTGGTACTGAACACTTTCAGCCACGGCAGCGGCAATGCCGGCGGCACCCTTTTGAGCCATTACGCGGTTCACGACGGATCTTCCTCTCACATCAATGAAAACCTGGCGCTGTAAGCTTGACGCTTGTGCAGGCCACATAAAAAAGCCGCCTTATAAAAGGCGGCTTCGGATTTCGCTACGGTTACGCTTGTGGCCGCATGTGCGGGAACAAGATCACATCGCGGATCGACGGCGAGTTGGTCAACAACATCACCAACCGGTCGATGCCGATGCCTTCACCGGCCGTTGGCGGCATGCCGTATTCCAGGGCGCGAACGAAGTCGGCGTCGTAGTGCATCGCCTCGTCGTCGCCGGCGTCCTTGTCGGCCACCTGGGCCATGAAGCGCTCGGCCTGGTCTTCCGCGTCGTTCAACTCGGAGTAGGCGTTGGCGATTTCGCGGCCGCCAATGAACAGCTCGAAGCGGTCGGTGACGTTCGGGTTGTCATCGTTGCGACGAGCCAGCGGCGACACTTCGAACGGGTACTGGGTAATGAAGTGCGGCTGTTCCAGCTTGTGCTCCACCAGCTCTTCGAAAATCATCACCTGCAGTTTGCCCAGGCCTTCGAAGCCCAGCACCTTGGCGCCAGCTTTCTTGGCGATGGCGCGAGCCTTGTCGATGTCGTTCAGGTCGTCGGCGGTCAGCTCAGGGTTGTACTTGAGGATCGAGTCGAACACGGACAAACGTACGAACGGCTCGCCGAAGTGGAATACCTTGTCGCCGTACGGCACGTCGGTAGTCCCGAGAACAAGCTGCGCCAGCTCGCGGAACAGTTCTTCGGTGAGGTCCATGTTGTCTTCGTAGTCGGCGTAGGCCTGGTAGAACTCCAACATGGTGAATTCAGGGTTGTGACGGGTCGAGACGCCTTCGTTACGGAAGTTGCGGTTGATCTCGAACACTTTCTCGAAGCCGCCAACCACCAGGCGCTTGAGGTACAGCTCAGGCGCGATACGCAGGAACATTTCCATGTCCAGCGCGTTGTGGTGGGTTTCAAACGGCTTGGCCGCAGCGCCGCCCGGGATGGTTTGCAGCATCGGCGTTTCCACTTCCAGGAAGTCACGCTTCATCAGGAAGCTGCGGATGTGCGCGATAACCTGCGAACGCACGCGGAAGGTCTGGCGCACTTCTTCGTTGACGATCAGGTCAACGTAGCGCTGGCGATAGCGCTGTTCGGTGTCGGTCAGGCCGTGGTGCTTGTCCGGCAGCGGGCGCAGGGATTTGGTCAGCAGGCGCACGCTGGTCATTTCGACGTACAGGTCGCCCTTGCCGGAACGGGCCAGGGTGCCTTCGGCTGCAATGATGTCGCCCATGTCCCAGGTTTTCACCGAGGCCAGGGTTTCTTCAGACAGGGTTTTACGGTTGACGTAGACCTGGATGCGACCGGTCATGTCCTGGATCACCATGAACGAGCCACGGTTGAGCATGATGCGACCGGCAACCTTGACCGGGATTGCAGCCTCTGCCAGCTCTTCCTTGGTCTTGTCCGCGTACTGTTTCTGCAAGGCATCGCAGTAGTTTTCGCGGCGGAAGTCGTTCGGGAAGGCATTGCCCTTGGCGCGCTCGGCAGCAAGCTTTTCCTTGCGCAGGGCGATCAGGGAGTTTTCTTCCTGTTGCAGGGCCTGGTCGAGTTGTTGGTCGCTCATGTCTTTAATTTTCCATCAGGTTCGTTGTCCCCGACCTGCGGCCGGGGATCGCCGGCAAGCCGGCTCCTACAGTCTTTTTACAGGCCCGATTTCAGGCTGGCTTCCAGGTATTCGTCGATATCACCGTCGAGCACCTTGTCGCAGTCGCTGCGTTCGATGTTAGTGCGCAGATCCTTGATCCGCGACGCATCGAGCACGTACGAACGGATCTGATGACCCCAGCCGATATCCGACTTGGTGTCTTCCAGCGCCTGGGACGCCGCGTTGCGCTTCTGCATTTCCTGCTCGTACAACTTGGCCCGCAGCATTTTCATGGCGGTGTCCTTGTTCGCGTGCTGGGAACGTTCGTTCTGGCAACTGACCACGGTGTTGGTCGGTACGTGGGTAATCCGTACGGCCGAGTCGGTGGTGTTTACGTGCTGACCACCGGCACCGGAGGAACGGTAGGTGTCGATGCGCAGGTCTGCCGGGTTGATCTCGATTTCCACCTTGTCGTCGATCTCTGGCGAGACGAACACCGCGCAGAACGAGGTGTGGCGACGGTTGCCGGAGTCGAACGGGCTCTTGCGCACCAGGCGGTGCACGCCGATCTCGGTACGCAGCCAGCCAAAGGCGTATTCGCCCTTGATGTGCACGGTCGCGCCCTTGATGCCGGCGACTTCACCGGCTGACAGCTCCATGATGGTCGCGTCGAAACCGCGTTTGTCAGCCCAGCGCAGGTACATACGCAACAGGATGTTGGCCCAGTCCTGGGCCTCGGTGCCGCCGGAGCCGGCCTGGATGTCCAGGTAGGCGTTGTTCGGGTCCATTTCGTGGCTGAACATGCGGCGGAATTCTAGCTTGGCGAGGTTTTCCTCGAGACGGGCCAGCTCGGCGACGACATCGCCCACTGCGCCTTCGTCGTCTTCCTCGACGGCCATGTCCAGCAGGTCGCGGCAATCGCCCAGACCGGTGTTCAACTCGTCGAGGGTCTCGACGATCTGCGCCAGCGCAGCGCGCTCGCGGCCCAGTTCCTGGGCGTATTCAGGTTTGTTCCAGACAGCCGGATCTTCAAGCTCGCGATTGACTTCGGTCAGACGCTCATGCTTTTGATCGTAGTCAAAGATACCCCCGAATAGTTTCGGAGCGCTCGGACAGGTCCTTGATGGTGTTAAGGATCGGGTTGATTTCCATGGCGGGCAGCACTCGTTGGCGAACTTTTGAAAGCCGACGAGTATAACGACAAACGGCTGATAACGGCAGTCCGCTTGGCCGAAAAGGCGGGGTCGCATCCGCAAATACGCGTTCAAGAGCCCCTGTGGCGAGGGAGCTTGCTCCCGCTGGGCTGCGCAGCAGACCCTTGTAATGTCACTGTGGTGTGTCAGGCAATGCCCGGTTGATGGTTTGGGGCTGCTTCGCAGCCCAGCGGGAGCAAGCTCCCTCGCTACAGCAAGCCTTGCCGTCGTTACTCGATACCCACCTGATTGCGCCCATTGTGCTTGGCCAGGTACAAGCCCTTGTCCGCTGCCGAGATCAACTGCCGGCAATCGGTGCCCTGCACCGGGGTCATGGTCGACAGGCCGATGCTGATGGTCAGGCTCGCCCCTTCAGCCGGGCTGATGTGCGGGATTTTCAGCGCCGCAACCGCCTGGCGCAGCTTCTCGGCCACCAACCGTGCCCCACCCGGCGAGGTGTTCGGCAGCACCAGGGCAAACTCTTCACCGCCGTAACGCGCCGGCAGGTCCGAAGGCCGACTGCTGGCATCACGAATGGTCGCGGCCACCTTGCGCAGGGCCTCGTCGCCTTCCAGGTGGCCGAAGCTGTCGTTGTAGGTCTTGAAGAAGTCCACGTCGATCATCAACAGCGACAGCTGGGTCTGGTCACGCATGGCACGGCGCCACTCCAGCTCCAGGTATTCGTCGAAATGCCGGCGATTGGACAGCCCGGTCAGGCCGTCGGAGTTCATCAGCCGTTGCAGCACCAAATTGGTGTCCAGCAACTGCTGCTGGCTGACCCGCAGTGCGCGATACGCCGCGTCCCGCTGCAACAAGGTCATGTAGGAGCGCGAGTGGTAACGGATGCGCGCCACCAGTTCGATGTTATCCGGCAGCTTGACCAGGTAATCGTTGGCCCCGGCGGCAAAAGCCGCGCTCTTGATCAGCGGGTCTTCCTTGGTGGAGAGCACGATGATCGGGATGTTCTGGGTCGCCGGGTGGTTGCGGTATTCGCGCACCAGGGTCAGGCCGTCGAGGCCCGGCATCACCAGGTCCTGCAGGATCACCGTCGGCTTGATACGCACCGCCTGGGCAATGGCCTGGTGCGGGTCGGCGCAAAAATGGAAGTCGATATTGTCTTCATGGGCCAGGCCCCGGCGCACGGCTTCGCCGATCATGGCCTGGTCGTCGACGAGCAACACCATGGCGGCATTTTCGTCGGTCTTGAAGTCGTCCAGCTGTAAATCATTCATTTGCAGTCACCTGAATTACTACCTGCAGGCCAGGACAGCGTGTGATATCGGTCATTTTGCGAACACCTCCAGCAATCGTGGCGCAATTCTGTCCAATGGGCGAATTTCAACAGCCGCGTCGATCGCCGCTGCCGCTTTGGGCATGCCGTAAACGGCACAGCTTTGCTGGTCCTGCGCGATGGTCAGGTAGCCTTGCTGACGCATCGTTTTAAGTCCCTGGGCGCCGTCACGGCCCATGCCGGTCAGCAGCACGCCGACGGCATCGCCGTTCCAGTAACTGGCGACGCTCTCGAAAAATACGTCGATGGACGGCCGGTAGATCTCGTTCACGGGCTCGGCGGTGTAGGCCAGCGTGCCGTTCTTCAGCAGGCGAATGTGATGATTGGTGCCGGCCAACAGCACCACGCCGCTTTGTGGCGGCTCGCCTTCCCGGGCCAGGCGCACCGGCAGGCCCGAGGCACTGCTCAGCCATTCGGCCATGCCCGCGGCGAACACCTGGTCCACATGCTGCACCAGCACAATGGCCGGCGAAAAGTCCCGGGGCAAGCCCTTGAGCAGGGATTCCAGGGCAGCCGGCCCACCGGCAGACGAACCGATGGCCACCAGGCTCTGGCGTTTGCCCATGGCTCGCTGGGGCGCCGGCTCGGCCCGCACGCGGTTGCCGCGCTGACCAATCAGCCAGCCGATATTGAGGATCTTGCGCAGCAGCGGCGCAGCGGCGTCCTTGGGATTACCCACGCCCAGCGCGGGCGTGTCGACCACGTCCAGGGCGCCATGGCCCATGGCTTCGAACACCCGACTGACATTGGCCTGACGGTCGACGGTCACGATCAGAATGGCGCACGGGCTCTCGGCCATGATCTGCCGGGTGGCTTCCACACCATCCATTACCGGCATGATGAGGTCCATCAGAATCAGGTCGGGGGTGAGTTCGGCGCAACGCTGCACCGCTTCCAGACCGTTGTTGGCCACCCACACCACTTCATGGGCCGGCTCGAGACTCAGCGCCCGGCGCAAGGCCTCCACGGCCATGGGCATGTCATTGACGATCGCGATCCTCATGCCCGGGCGCCTCCAATCAGCTCCACTACCGCATCCAACAGCGCGTCGTCATGGAAGCTGGCCTTGGCCAGATAATAGTCGGCACCGGCGTCCAGCCCACGGCGGCGGTCTTCTTCCCGATCCTTGTAGGAAACAACCATCACCGGCAGCGATTGCAGGCGAGTATCTCGGCGCAAGAGTGTGACCAATTCAATACCGTCCATGCGAGGCATATCAATGTCAGTGATCAACAGGTCGAAGTCTTCGGAGCGCAGCGCGTTCCAGCCATCCATGCCATCGACCGCCACGGCCACTTCATAACCGCGATTAAGTAACAATTTGCGTTGCAGCTCACGCACGGTCAGTGAGTCATCCACCACCAGAATACGCTTGCGCGGGGCTTCCAGGGTTTGCTGGGTGCGTCGGGCGATGCGCTCCAGACGACCGGTATTCAGCAGTTTGTCCACCGAACGCAGCATGTCTTCAACATCGACGATCAACACCACCGAGCCGTCATCGAGCAAGGCCCCGGCGGAGATATCCTGGACCTTGCCCAGCCGGTCATCCAGGGGCAGCACCACCAGCGTGCGCTCGCCGATAAAACGCTCCACGGCAATCCCGTAGACCGCGTCGCGCTCGCGGATCACCACGACCTTGAGGGTTTCCTGATTGCCCTGCCCCGGCGGGCGCTGCAGCAATTGGCTGGCGGCCACCAGCCCGACATGCCGGCCTTCGTGCCAGAAATGCTGGCGGCCTTCCAGTTGCACGATGTCGTCGGGTTCCAGGTCGCACATACGCTCGATGTGGGCCAGCGGGAAGGCGTAGGCCTCTTCGCCCACTTCCACCACCAGGCTGCGCACCACCGACAGGGTCAACGGCACTTCCAGATGGAAACGGCTACCCTGCCCCGCCGTCTGCTCCAGCACCACCGCGCCGCGCAACTGGCGCACCATATGCTGCACCGCGTCCAGGCCCACACCACGCCCGGAGACCTCGGTGACCTTGTCCCGCAGGCTGAAACCCGGCAGGAACAGGAACGTCAGCAACTCCTCTTCGCTCAGGCGCAGGGCGGTTTCCACCGGCGACAAATGCCGGTCGACGATGGTGCCGCGCAGGCGCTCAAGGTCGACTCCGTTGCCGTCGTCGCTCAACTCCAGCACCAGCAACCCGGCCTGGTGCGATGCCCGCAGGCGGATCAAGCCTTCCGCCGGTTTGCCCGCCAGCAGCCGCTGCTCGGGCATTTCAATGCCGTGGTCGACGGCATTGCGCAGTAAATGGGTCAGCGGCGCTTCGAGCTTTTCCAGCACGTCGCGGTCGACCTGGGTTTTTTCGCCTTCGATTTCCAGGCGTACCTGTTTACCGAGGCTGCGGCCCAGGTCACGCACCATGCGCACCTGGCCGGCCAATACGTCGGCAAACGGACGCATGCGGCACGCCAGGGCGGTGTCATACAAGACCTGGGCGCGCTGCCCGGCCTGCCAGCCGAACTCATCGATCTCAGCGGTCTTTTCCGCGAGCAACGCCTGGGCTTCGCTCAGCAAACGGCGGGTGTCGGCCAGGGCTTCCTGGGCTTCCAGGCTCAGGTCGACGGTCTTGAGGTGGCCGTCGAGGTTTTCCAGGGCGCGGGCGCTGTTGCTCTGGATGCGCTTGAGGCGCTGCAGACTGGCGAGGTAGGGCTTGAGCCGCTGGGTTTCCACCAGGGATTTGCTGGACAGGTCCAACAGGCTGTTCAAGCGCTCGGCGGTGACCCGCAGTACACGCTCGCCGCCTTCGGTCATGCGCTTGTTCTGGCGTGGCAGCTCCGCGCTGACCGGCGGCGCGGGTTCGGGCTCCGGCGGCAAGGTCAGCAGCGCTTCCATCGACACTTCAGGTTCTGGCGCAGGTGCTGGCGGTGGCGCAGCGGGCGGCGCGATTTTCTGCGACGGGTCGAGCAAACGCTCCATCAGCGCCACATAGGCTTCAATGTCCGTCGGGCCCACGGTGTTGCCCGGCGTGGCGATGCGCATCAGCAAATCGGTGCCTTGCAGCAGTGCGTCGATATGCTCCGGCAGCAGGTACAGCCGGCTTTCCTGGGCGCTGACCAGGCAATCTTCCATCACGTGGGCGACGCTGACACCGGCGTCCACCCCGACAATCCGCGCCGCGCCCTTTAGGGAGTGGGCGGCGCGCATGCAGGCTTCGAGCTGATCGGCCTGGGTCGGGTTGCGCTCCAGGGCCAGAAGGCCGGCGCTGAGCACCTGGGTCTGGGCGTCGGCTTCCAGGCTGAATAGCTCCAGCAGCGAGGCGTCGCGCATCTGGTCGGGGGTCATGTGAGGCTCCGGGTCACGGCAGACAACAATTGCGCCTCGTCCAGCCAGCGCAGGCTGCGGCCTTTCCACTGCAACACGCCTTGGGTGTAGCGGGCGCTGGCCTGGGTGCCGGAGGCGGACGCCGCGTTCAAGGTGCGTTCATCAATGGCATGGATGCCGTCCACTTCATCCACCGGCACCACCACCGGGCCGTCCAGCGCCGCGATAATCAGCATGCGCGGCATGATTCGCCCGCCACTTGGGCCATTGCTGGCGCTGTCCAGCCCGAGCAATTCCACCAGGGACAGGCACGCCACCAGCGCGCCACGCACGTTGGCCACACCCAATAACGCGCGGGAGCGCTGGTGCGGCAGGGAATGGATCGGCTGCAACGGCGCCACTTCCACCAGGCAACGGGTGGCGATGCCCAGCCACTCTTCGCCGAGCCGGAACATCAGCAGCGAACGGGTGGCGACATCGCCCTCGACGTCCGGCGTCGCCACCGGCCGGTGATCGTCCTGCTGCAAGGCATAGCGGTCGAGCAGGCGCGTGGCGGCGGCGGAATACACCGAGCAATTGCGGCAGTGGATGTGTTCGGCCAGCAACGGGCAGGACTTGTCACCGTGGATGCCGATGCGGTTCCAGCAGTCGTCGATGGCCTGGGTGTCGGCCAGGGTCAGGTTCAGCGCGGGATCCAGGGTCATGATTTACGCTCACTGTCAGCGCGCTCGCTGCGCGCGGCACGGGCCTGCAAACGGCGGGCGCCGGCGACATCGCCCTGGGACTCGAGCAACGCGGCCAGGTGCATCAAGGCCTGCGGGTGCTGGGGTTCCAGGTACAAGGCTTTACGATAATAGCCCTGGGCTTCCAGGGCGCTGCCGGCCACATCGCTGAGCAGGCCCAGCCAGTAAAACACCTGGGCTGCCGGCGGGTGGCTGTGTAAATAACGCTCACAGGCCGCACGGGCTTCCAGGCTTTTGCCTTCATTGGCCAGGGTCGCGATCTGGCTGAGCAGATCGGCGGCGTCCGACTGTGGGGGCGGCGGCTTGATCGGCACCACTTGGGCGCCGACCGTGCTGAACGGCCGGGGCCGGGTCGGAATAGGCGCGGCACTGCGCTGGGGGATCGGCGCGGGCATCGGCACAAACACCGGTTCAGGCGCAGGTTCGGCATGACGACTGAAGGCAAACGACTGCGGCACCCCAATCGAACGCATGCCCAGGCGCCCCAGCAAACTGCCTTCGGCAG
Organism: Pseudomonas sp. Z18(2022); assembly: GCF_036346535.1. Taxonomy (NCBI): domain Bacteria; kingdom Pseudomonadati; phylum Pseudomonadota; class Gammaproteobacteria; order Pseudomonadales; family Pseudomonadaceae; genus Pseudomonas; species Pseudomonas sp. Z18(2022). The sequence continues at coordinate 49,612 of NZ_JAOTOA010000013.1, read as the reverse complement.
GCCCGATAAACAGCACGCCATCGACGTGGGTCAGGCCCTTGAGCACTTCAAACACCTGCTTCTGGGTCGGCTGGTCGAAGTAGATCAGCAGGTTGCGGCAGAACACAAAATCGTAGGCAGGCTCGTTGGCCAGCAGCCTGGGGTCCAGCAAGTTGCCCACTTGCAGGCGCACTTGCTCACGCACCCGCTCGGCAATGCAGTAGCCATCGCTTTGCTCGCTGAAGTGGCGCTCGCGGAACTCGATGTCCTGGCCGCGAAATGAATTCCTGCCGTACACCCCACGTCGGGCGCGCTCAACCGATAGCGGGCTGACGTCCATGCCCTGCACCTTGAACTGATGCGGCGCCAGGCCGGCGTCGAGCAAGGCCATGGCAATCGAATAGGGTTCTTCGCCGGTGGAACATGGCAGGCTGAGGATCCGCAGGGCGCGCATGTGCTTGATTTCGGCCAGGCGGGCCACGGCCAGCCGGGCCAGGGTGGCGAAGGATTCGGGATAACGGAAAAACCAGGTTTCGGGGACGATCACTGCTTCGATCAGCGCTTGCTGTTCGTCCGCCGAGGCCACCAACTGCTGCCAGTATTCGTCTGCCGTCTGCGCGTTGAGGGCCAGGCTGCGCTGGCGCACGGCGCGCTCGATGATCGCTTCGCCCACCGAGGCCACGTCCAGGCCGATGCGTTCCTTAAGGAAGTCGAAAAAGCGTTGATCGCTGCTCATCAACCCTCCTCGCCAGCGGCAAACAGCAGCGCCTGCACGTCGGCGGTCAACAGGTCGGCCACGCCGATCCACTGCATCAGCCCGCGCTCGTCTTCACGCACCGGGCCCAGGTACGGTGCCTGGCGGTTGTCCAGGCCATAAGGCTGGAACTGCGCAGGATCACACCGCAGGGTGTCCGTGGCTTGCTCAAGGATCAGCCCCAGCCAGCGTGCCGGGACAAGCGCATCCGGCTGATAATTGACCAGCACCAGGCGCGTGCTGGTGCGGGCCTGGGCCGGTGTGCCGAAGGTCAGGGCACTGAGGTCGATCACCGGCACCATCGCCCCGCGATGGGCAAAAATCCCCGCGACCCAGACAGGTGCATGGGCGATGGGCTTGAGCGGCAGGCGCGGCAGCACCTCGGCCACTTCCGTGGCCTTGAGGGCATACCGTTCGTTGCCGATGTGAAACACCAGGAACAGCGCTTTTTTCACTGCCGCAACGGCACCGCGTTTAGCCGCGAGGTCGCTCATCAGACTTTGAAACGCGACACGCCGCTGCGCAGGCCGACCGCGACCTGGCTCAGCTCATCGATGGCAAAGCTGGCCTGGCGCAAAGACTCGACGGTCTGGCTGCTGGCATCGCCCAACTGCACCAGCGCATGGTTGATCTGCTCGGCGCCGGTGGCCTGGGCCTGCATGCCCTCGTTGACCATCAACACCCGCGGCGCCAGCGCCTGCACCTGATGGATGATCTGCGACAGCTGCTCGCCCACTTGCTGCACTTCGAACATGCCGCGGCGCACTTCTTCAGAGAACTTGTCCATGCCCATCACCCCGGCCGACACCGCCGACTGGATCTCGCGCACCATCTGCTCGATGTCGTAAGTGGCCACGGCGGTCTGGTCGGCCAGGCGCCGCACTTCGGTGGCCACCACGGCAAATCCGCGGCCGTACTCACCGGCTTTCTCGGCCTCGATGGCGGCGTTGAGGGACAGCAGGTTGGTCTGGTCGGCCACCTTGACGATGGTGACCACCACCTGATTGATGTTGCCGGCCTTCTCATTGAGGATCGCCAGCTTGGCGTTCACCAGGTCGGCGGCGCCCATCACCGAGTGCATGGTTTCTTCCATGCGGGCCAGGCCTTGCTGGCCGGAACCGGCGGCCACCGATGCCTGGTCGGCGGCGGTGGACACTTCGGTCATGGTGCGGACCAAGTCCTTGGACGTGGCAGCGATCTCCCGGGAAGTGGCGCCGATCTCGGTGGTTGTCGCGGCCGTTTCAGTGGCGGTGGCCTGTTGCTGCTTGGAGGTGGCGGCAATCTCGGTGACCGAAGTGGTGACCTGTACCGAGGAGCGCTGGGCCTGGGACACCAGGGCGGTGAGCTCGGTCATCATGTCGTTGAAGCCGGTTTCCACTGCGCCGAATTCGTCTTTGCGTTCCAGGTTCAGGCGCTTGCTCAAGTCACCGGTGCGCATGGTTTCGAGGATATCGACGATGCGTTTCATCGGCGCCATGATCGCGCGCATCAGCAGCAGGCCGCAGAGGCCGGCGGCCAGGATCGCGAGGATCAGCGAGACACCCATGCTGATTTTTGCAGCGGACACTGCGTCGTCGATGGCGTTGGTGGCGCGGTCGGCGACGTTTTTGTTTTCGGTGATGATGTCGTTGAGCTTCATGCGGCCTGCGGTCCAGGTCGGGGTCAGCTCGGCGTCGAACAGCTTGCGGGCGCCGGCCACGTCGCGGTTCTGCAGGTGGTCGAGGACGCCAAACAGGGCCTTGTTGTAGGACTGGTGCAGGGCCTCGAATTTATCGAATTCGGCCTGATCGTCGCCGCCGTTGATGGTTGCTTTGTAATTGGCCATCTGGGTGAGGATGCGGGCTTCGAAAGACTTGAAGTCGGCCTTGTCGGCGTCGGTGAGGCCCTTGTCTTCCCGCAGGCCGATGATGTCGAGGGTTTGCAGGTAGCTGTCGACCCAGGCGCTGCGGATCATCGAGCTCAGGTACACCCCGGGGACTGCGTCGTCGCGGACCGATTCTTCGCTGAGTTCGATCTTCAGCAGGCGTGAGTACGAGACCACTACCATCAGCAGCATGATCGCGATGATGACCGCAAAGCTCGCCAAAATCCGTTGGCGCAAGGTCCAGTTCTTCACAGTAATTCCTCGAGGGCCATTCAAATGGAGGGGAGTATAGCTGAGCGGGTGCCATCATTAATCAATGGGTTGTGGGATCGGGGGGGGCTCGGGGTGAAAAGCTTTTCGGGAGGGGGGGCATATCCGTTGCTGCGGTAACGGCCGCTATTGGTTCCGCTCTTACAGCGGCTCACTTTTGAACAGCGCAAAAGTAAGCAAAACGCTCTTGCCCCACCACTCGGCACCTCGCTAATGCTCGGTGTGCCCGCACTCCGGCATTACTCCGCGGGCCGCCGCGACGGGGCGTCCCTGCCCCGTCGCGGCTAAACCGGCGTCCTGCCGGTTTACCCGCTCCGTAATACCTGCGTTCGGCCAGCGTGGTTTAACGGGGCGCCTAAGATCAAGATCAAAAGCCAGAGCACAGCGGCCTACAGGCCGGCTTGAGTGTGGTGAAGCAAAGGCAACATCAAAATCTAAAGCGAGCACGGTCCACTGTAGGAGCTGGCTTGCCGGCGATGGCATCACCTCGGTGTATCTGATGCACCGAGTCGCCTGCATCGCAGGCAAGCCAGCTCCCACAGAAAAGCAAAGCCACCCCGTAGCAGCTGTCGAGCGCCAGCGAGGCTGCGTGCTTTTGATCTTGATCTGCTTTTGATCTTGATCTGCTTTTGATCTTGATCTGCGGGCCCCGTTAACCATGATGGCCGCAAGTAGGCACGGTGGAGCGGGTAAATCGGCAGGGATGCCGATTTAGCCGCGACGGGCCAGGGACGGGCCGTCGCGGCGGCCCGCGGAGACGGGCCGGAGTGCGGGCATGCCGAGCCTAAGCGAGGCACCGAGTGGTGGGGCAAAGACCTTTTGGTTACTTTTGGGGCGTTTGCCAAAAGTGACCCGCTGTAAGAGCGGAACCCTAAGTAGCCGTTACCGCAGCAACGGATATGTACTCAATCAATCAATCAATCAATCAATCAATCAACCAGCCACCACCTGCCGAACCTGCTTCTCAAGCTCAACCTTCAACCCCGGCTCCAACTTAAGCTGCCGCGCCAACTCATCGAGATAAGCCTTCTCCATGAAGTTCTCCTCATCCACCAACATCACACTGGCGATATACATCTCAGCCGCCATCTCCGGCGTACTGGCCGCCCGGGCAACATCAGCCGGATCCAGCGGCTTATTCAGCTCGGCATGCAACCAATGCTGCAACTCCTGATCATTATCCAGCTTCACAAACTCCCCTTCGATCAACTCACGCTCACGCTCATCCACGTGCCCATCCGCCTTGGCCGCCGCCACCAACGCCTTGAGAATCGCCTGGCTATGCAGCTCAACCTGAGCGGCCGGCAAGCGATCAATCGTCTGCGGCTCACCCCGGGGCGCACTGGCCTGCTGCGCCTGCCAATTGCCGTAAGCCTTGTAGGCAATCACACCCAGCGCGGCCAATCCGCCGTACGTCAGCGCCTTGCCACCAAACTTGCGAGCTTTCTTGTTCCCCAACAAAAGCCCCATAGCGCCGGCTGCCAAGGCGCCCCCGCCCGCACCACCGAGCAAGCTGCCCAACCCACCGCTGCCGAGCAGGCCGCCAAGGGACCCTTTATCCTCACCTTTCCGCTGCCCGCCAGCCTTGTTCTGCAACATGTCCTGGCCAGATTTGAGCAGTTGATCAAGCAATCCACGAGTATTCATTAACAGCCTCCAGAAACGCAGGTTCATAGGACCAATAGGCCCCCAGCGTAAAACTAAGTGCCAAAAACCCCCGATCTAGAGTGCTTCCAGATGTAACGCCCCTACCCCTCAATTAAAACGATATACACTCGAACAAATCTATAAAAACACCCCACTGGTAATTCCAGCATGATGACCTTGCGTCAAATCCGTCATTTCATCGCCGTGGCCGAGACCGGCTCGATCTCCGCCGCCGCCCAGACCGCCTTCATCTCCCAATCCACCCTGACCCTGGCGATCCAGCAACTGGAGCAGGAAATCGGCGTCAACCTGTTCAACCGCCACGCCAAAGGCATGACCCTGACCCACCAGGGCCACCAGTTCCTGCGCCAGGCGCACCTGATCCTGGCCACCGTCGACAACGCCAAGCGCAGCCTGCAACAGAGCACCGACCAGGTAGCCGGGCAGCTGATCATCGGCGTGACCAGCCTGGTGGCCGGCTATTACCTGGCCGATCTGCTCACCCGCTTCCAGCGCGCCTACCCCAATGTCGAAATTCGCGTGATGGAAGACGAACGCCCCTACATCGAACACTTGCTGGTCAGCGGCGAAATCGACGTCGGCGTGCTGATCCTCTCCAATCTCGAAGACCGCCACGCCCTGCAGACCGAAGTGCTGACCCACTCACCCCATCGCCTGTGGCTACCGGCCCAGCACCCGCTGCTGGAACACGACAGCATCAACCTCGCCGATGTAGCCCGCGAGCCACTGATTCAGTTGAACGTCGACGAAATGGGCCACAACGCCCAGCGCATGTGGACCGGCGCCGGCCTGCAACCTCGCGTCACATTGCGCACAGCCTCGACGGAAGCCGTGCGAAGCCTGGTCGCCGCGGGCCTGGGCGTGTCGATCCAGCCGGACATGACCTACCGTCCCTGGTCGCTGGAAGGCGACATCATCGAGGCCCGGCCGATCGCCGATCTCAGCCAGACCCTCGACGTGGGCCTGGCCTGGCGCCGGGGCACGGCACGCCCGGCGCTGGTGGACCCGTTCCTGACGGTGGCGCGCGAACAGCCCCACCCACGCAAGCCATCTATTTAATCGAATGCTGCTTTCAGTATTTAGTATTTGTTGACCTCGCGCCTGACCTCTAGTCTCTGCTCATCCCATAAGAGAAGGTCAGGCGCCTCGTACGAGAACAGCCATGACCACACAAGAAAAGAGATCGCGAAAAATGTCTGGCGCGCCCACACCGCTGCTCACTGCGTTGCTGATCGACGGCGAACTGGTCGCAGGCGAAGGTTTTGTCGAGCCGATCATCAACCCGGCCACCGGTGAAATCCTCACCCACATCGCCGAAGCCAGCACCGAACAGGTTGAAGCCGCGATCCTGGCCGCCCACCGCGCCTTTGCCGGCTGGTCACGGACCACGCCCCAGCAGCGTTCGAACATTCTCCTGGGCATCGCCGATGCCATCGAAAAACAAGCCGACTACCTCGCCCGCCTGGAGTCGCTGAACTGCGGCAAGCCGTTGCACCTGGCGCGCCAGGACGACTTGAGCGCCACCGTCGATGTGTTCCGTTTCTTCGCCGGCGCCGTGCGCTGCCAGACCGGGCAACTGAGCGGTGAATACCTGCCGGGCTACACCAGCATGGTGCGCCGCGATCCGATTGGCGTGGTCGCCTCGATCGCGCCATGGAATTACCCGCTGATGATGGCCGCCTGGAAAATCGCCCCGGCCCTGGCCGCCGGCAATACCCTGGTGTTCAAGCCGTCGGAACACACGCCGCTGTCGATCCTGGCCCTGGCCCCCGCGCTGAGCCAACTGTTGCCGCGCGGGGTGATCAACATTCTGTGTGGCGGCGGCGAAGGCGTCGGCAGCCATTTGGTCAGCCACCCGAAAGTGCGCATGGTCTCGTTGACCGGCGATATCGTCACCGGGCAGAAAATCCTCCAGGCCGCCTCCAAGACACTTAAGCGCACCCACCTGGAACTGGGCGGCAAGGCCCCGGTGATCGTGTGCAACGACGCCGACCTGCAAGCCGTGGTCGAAGGCGTGCGCGCCTACGGTTATTACAACGCCGGCCAGGACTGCACCGCCGCGTGCCGCATCTACGCCCAGGCCGGCATCCACGACAAATTGGTGGCCGACCTCGGCGCCGCCGTCAGCAGCCTGCGGTTTGCCGGCAAGCGTGATGCCGACAACGAACTCGGCCCGCTGATCAGTACGCGCCAGCGCGACCGCGTGGCCAGTTTTGTCGAGCGTGCCCTCGGCCAGCCGCATATCGAACGCATCACCGGTGCCGCCGTGCATTCCGGCGCCGGGTTCTTCTACCAGCCAACGTTGCTGGCCGGTTGTAAACAGAATGATGAAATCGTGCAGCGCGAAGTGTTCGGCCCGGTGGTCACCGTGACCCGCTTCGATGAACTGGAACAGGCTGTGGACTGGGCCAACGACTCGGAATATGGCCTGGCCTCTTCCGTCTGGACCCAGAACCTGGACAAGGCCATGCAGGTTGCATCGCGCCTGCAATACGGCTGCACCTGGATCAACAGCCATTTCATGCTGGTCAGCGAAATGCCCCACGGCGGCTTGAAGCGCTCGGGGTATGGGAAAGATCTGTCCAGCGATTCGCTACAGGACTACAGCGTGGTGCGGCACATCATGGCGCGCCACGGCCAGCATCTTTAAAACAACAACTACGCTCATGCACCACCTGCTGCAAAAACTGCCCCGACCATAATTAAAGAAGAGGGAACCCCCATGTCTGCGCACAAGACCGCACTGCTCAGTGCCCTGACCACCGCGCTGCTGGCCAGTGTCAGCATCCAGGCCGCCGAACCGCTCAAGGCGGTGGGTGCCGGTGAAGGCCAGTTGGATATCGTCGCCTGGCCCGGCTATATCGAACGTGGCGAAAGCGACAAGAACTACGACTGGGTCACCGGTTTCGAGAAAGAGACCGGCTGCAAGGTCAACGTCAAGACCGCCGCCACCTCCGACGAGATGGTGAGCTTGATGGCCAAGGGCGGCTACGACCTGGTCACCGCGTCGGGCGATGCCTCGCTGCGGCTGATCGGCGGCAAGCGCGTACAGCCGATCAACACCTCGCTGATCCCCAACTGGAAGAACATCGACCCGCGCCTCAAGGATGCGCCGTGGTACGTGGTGGGCCAGCAGACGTACGGCACGCCGTACCAGTGGGGCCCGAACGTGTTGATGTACAACACCAACGTGTTCAAGACCGCGCCCACCAGCTGGAACGTGGTGTTCGACGCGCAGAACCTGCCGGACGGCAAGCCGAACAAAGGCCGCGTGCAGGCCTATGACGGCCCGATCTACATCGCCGACGCGGCGCTGTACCTCAAGGCCACCAAGCCGGAACTGGGCATCCAGAGCCCGTACGAGCTGACCGAAACCCAGTACAAGGCCGTGCTCGACCTGTTGCGCGCCCAGCAGCCGTTGATCCACCGCTACTGGCACGACACCACCGTGCAAATGAGTGACTTCAAGAACGAAGGCGTGGTGGCCTCCAGTGCGTGGCCGTATCAGGTCAACGGCCTGGTGAACGAAAAACAGCCGATCGCCTCGACCATTCCGAAGGAAGGCGCCACCGGCTGGGCGGACACCACCATGTTGCACACCGACGCCAAGCACCCGAACTGCGCCTACAAATGGATGGATTGGTCGCTGCAGCCGAAGGTCCAGGGTGACGTGGCCTCGTGGTTCGGTTCGTTGCCGGCGGTGCCTGCCGCGTGCAAGGAAAGCGAATTGCTCGGCGCCGAGGGTTGCAAGACCAACGGTTTCGACCAGTTCGAGAAGATCGCCTTCTGGAAAACCCCGCAGGCTGAGGGCGGCAAGTTCGTGCCGTACAGCCGCTGGACCCAGGATTACATCGCGATCATGGGCGGCCGCTAAGCCCTTGGGGCCGCTTCGCGGCCCAACGCAGCCTCGTACCTCGGCAGCTGCTACGCGACCTCAATAAAACATCGCCTGCGCTCGACAGCGCCTACGCCGAATGTAGGAGCTGTCGAGTGAAACGAGGCTGCGAATTTGCGCACCGCCTCGGATTTGATTTTTATCCAAAACGCGCCTTTTTGGAGCACCGCACCATGACGCTTGCAGTCCAATTCACCCACGTTTCCCGTCAGTTCGGCGAAGTGAAAGCCGTTGACCGGGTTTCCATCGATATCCAGGACGGCGAGTTCTTCTCCATGCTCGGCCCTTCCGGCTCGGGCAAAACCACGTGCCTGCGCCTGATAGCCGGTTTCGAACAACCGAGTGCCGGTTCCATCCGGATTCACGGCGAGGAAGCCGCCGGCCTGCCGCCGTATCAGCGCGACGTGAACACTGTGTTCCAGGACTACGCGCTGTTCCCCCACATGAACGTGCGGGACAACGTGGCCTATGGCCTGAAAGTCAAAGGCGTGGCCAAGACCGAACGCCTCAACCGCGCCGAAGAGGCCTTGGGCATGGTGGCCCTCGGCGGCTACGGCGACCGCAAGCCGGTGCAACTCTCCGGCGGCCAGCGTCAACGTGTGGCCCTGGCCCGCGCACTGGTCAATCGCCCTCGCGTTTTGCTGCTCGACGAGCCCCTTGGCGCACTCGACCTGAAACTGCGGGAACAGATGCAAAGCGAGCTGAAGAAGCTGCAACGCCAGCTCGGCATCACCTTCATCTTCGTGACCCACGACCAGACCGAAGCGCTGTCGATGTCCGACCGCGTGGCGGTGTTCAACAAGGGCCGCATCGAACAGGTCGACACCCCGCGCAACCTGTACATGAAGCCCGCCACCACCTTCGTCGCGGAATTCGTCGGCACCTCCAACGTGATTCGCGGTGAACTGGCGCAACGCTTGAGCGGTAACCCGCAGCCGTTCTCGATCCGCCCGGAACACGTGCGTTTCGCCGAAGGCCCGCTGGGCACTGGCGAAGTGGAAGTCAGCGGCCTGCTGCATGACATCCAGTACCAGGGCAGCGCCACGCGCTATGAACTGAAACTGGAAAACGGCCAGGCCCTGAACATCAGCCAGGCCAACAATCAATGGCTGGACACCACCGCCGGGCATCAGGTCGGCCAGTCCATCACGGCACGCTGGGCGCGGGAAGCCATGACGCCGCTGACCGACATCGCAGGCGAGGTGTGACATGAGCCTGGCCCTGTCCCAACCCCCGATGCGCAGGTTTTCCAACCTGCTGTACAAGAAGCCCAACCTGTACCTGTCGCTGCTGCTGGTGCCGCCGCTGATCTGGTTCGGCGCGATCTACCTGGGTTCGTTGCTGACCCTGCTGTGGCAAGGCTTCTACACATTTGACGACTTCACCATGGCGGTGACGCCGGACCTGACCCTGGCCAACTTCGCCGCGCTGTTCCAGCCGTCGAACTTCGACATCATCGTGCGCACCTTGAGCATGGCGGTCGTGGTGTCCATCGCCAGCGCCATCGTCGCGTTCCCCATCGCCTACTACATGGCGCGCTACACCACGGGCAAGACCAAGGCGTTTTTCTACATCGCGGTGATGATGCCGATGTGGGCCAGCTACATCGTCAAGGCCTACGCCTGGACCCTGCTGCTGGCCAAGGGCGGCGTGGCGCAGTGGTTCGTGCAGCACCTGGGCCTGGAGCCGGCGCTGCAATTCATCATGGGCATTCCCGGCGTGGGCGGCAGCACCTTGAGCACCTCGCACCTGGGGCGGTTCATGGTGTTTGTGTACATCTGGCTGCCGTTCATGATTCTGCCGATCCAGGCCTCGCTGGAGCGTTTGCCGCCGTCGTTGCTGCAAGCCTCGGCAGACTTGGGCGCCAAGCCGCGCCAGACCTTCATGCAGGTGATTCTGCCGCTGTCGGTGCCAGGGATTGCGGCGGGTTCGATCTTCACGTTCTCGCTGACCCTGGGGGACTTCATCGTGCCGCAACTGGTGGGCCCGCCAGGCTACTTCGTCGGCGGCATGGTGTACGCCCAGCAAGGTGCCATCGGCAACATGCCCATGGCTGCGGCGTTCACCCTGGTGCCGATCGTGCTGATCGCGGTTTACCTGTCCATCGTCAAACGTCTGGGGGCCTTCGATGCACTCTGAAAAAGCTTCATGGAGTCTCAAGATCGCGGCCTGGGGTGGGTTGGTTTTCCTGCACTTCCCGATCCTGATCATCTTCCTCTACGCCTTCAACACCGAAGAAGCGGCGTTCAGCTTTCCGCCCCAGGGCTTCACCCTGAAGTGGTTCAGCGTGGCCTTCTCGCGGCCGGACGTGCTGGAAGCGATCAAGCTGTCGCTGCAAATCGCGGCCATTGCCACGCTGATTGCGATGGTGCTCGGCACCCTGGCCTCGGCGGCGTTGTATCGCCGAGAGTTCTTCGGCAAGCAGGGCATCTCGCTGATGCTGATCCTGCCGATTGCGCTGCCTGGGATCATCACCGGTATCGCCTTGCTCGCGACCTTCAAGACGCTGGGCATTGAACCAGGGATGTTCACCATCATCGTCGGCCACGCGACCTTCTGCGTGGTGATCGTCTACAACAACGTGATCGCCCGTTTGCGCCGCACTTCCCACAGCCTGATCGAAGCCTCGATGGACCTCGGTGCCGACGGCTGGCAGACCTTCCGCTACATCATCATGCCCAACCTCGGCTCGGCATTGCTGGCCGGCGGCATGCTGGCGTTCGCACTGTCGTTCGACGAAATCATCGTCACCACCTTCACCGCCGGCCACGAGCGCACCTTGCCGCTATGGCTGCTCAACCAGTTGAGCCGGCCACGGGATGTGCCGGTTACCAACGTGGTGGCGATGCTGGTGATGATCGTGACGATGTTCCCGATCCTGGGTGCCTATTACCTGACCCGCGGCGGCGAAAGCGTGGCCGGTAGTGGCGGTAAATAATTGCCACTGACGAAACCGGATCCACTGTAGGAGCTGGCTTGCCAGCGATGGCGGTATCACCTGACACACCGCCATCGCCGGCAAGCCGGCTCCTACAAGTGACGCTGGTTTCGGCAGGGGAAACGATGCAGCTTTAAGAGGACTGAACCATGCAAACCAAACTGCTGATCAACGGCCAACTGGTCGAAGGCGAAGGCCCGGCGCAGCCGGTGTTCAACCCGGCACTGGGCCGGGTGCTGGTAGAGATCAAGGAAGCCAGCGAAGCCCAGGTCGACGCAGCCGTGCGCGCCGCCGACAGCGCCTTTGAAGGCTGGTCCCAGACCCCGCCCAAAGACCGCTCGCTGCTGCTGCTCAAACTCGCCGACGCCATCGAAGCCCATGGCGAAGAACTGGCCAAGCTGGAGTCGGACAACTGCGGCAAGCCCTACAGCGCCGCGCTGAACGACGAGATCCCGGCGGTCGCCGACGTGTTCCGCTTCTTCGCCGGCGCCAGCCGCTGCATGAGCGGTTCGGCCGGCGGTGAATACCTGCCGGGCCACACCTCGATGATCCGCCGCGACCCGGTGGGCGTGATTGCCTCCATCGCGCCGTGGAACTACCCGCTGATGATGGTCGCCTGGAAAATCGCCCCGGCCCTGGCCGCCGGGAATACCGTGGTGCTCAAGCCGTCGGAACAAACCCCGCTGACCGCGTTGCGTCTGGTGGAACTGGCCGCTGAAATTTTCCCGGCCGGTGTACTCAACCTGGTGTTTGGCCGTGGGCCGACCGTGGGCAGCCCGCTGGTGAATCATCCGAAAGTGCGCATGGTGTCGCTGACGGGTTCGATTGCCACCGGTGCCAATATCATTTCCAGCACCGCCGACAGCGTCAAACGCATGCACATGGAACTGGGCGGCAAGGCACCAGTGATCATCTTCAACGACGCCGATATCGACGCGGCGGTTGAGGGCATTCGTACCTTTGGTTTCTACAACGCCGGCCAGGATTGCACCGCGGCCTGCCGGATTTATGCACAGGCCGATATCTACGATGCCTTCGTCGAAAAGCTCGGCGCGGCCGTCGCCAGCATCAAGTACGGTTTGCAGGATGACCCGGCCACCGAGTTGGGCCCGCTGATCACCGCGCAGCATCGCGACCGTGTCGCCGGCTTTGTGGAGCGTGCCGTGGCGCAATCCCACATCCGCCTGATCACCGGCGGCAAGGCGGTGGAAGGCAACGGGTTCTTCTTTGAGCCGACGGTATTGGCCGATGCGCAGCAGGACGATGAAATCGTGCGCCGCGAGGTGTTCGGGCCAGTGGTTTCGGTGACGAAGTTTAATGACGAGGCCCAGGTATTGGGCTGGGCCAATGATTCGGACTACGGCCTGGCCTCATCGGTGTGGACCGCCGATGTCGGCCGCGCCCACCGCCTGGCTGCCCGCCTGCAATACGGCTGCACCTGGGTGAATACCCACTTCATGCTGGTCAGCGAAATGCCTCACGGCGGTCAGAAACTGTCTGGCTATGGCAAGGACATGTCCATGTATGGCCTGGAGGACTACACCACCGTTCGCCATGTGATGTTCAAGCACTGACCCATAACCCCTGTCGAAGCGAGCTCACTGTGGCGAGGGAGCTTGCTCCCGCTGGAGTGCGCAGCGCTCCCAGGATTTTTGGGGCCGCTACGCAGCCCAGCGGGAGCAAGCTCCCTCGCCACAACGGCCCGCCCCCACAGGGGATCTCCTCATAACAATAAATAATTCGCAGGTTCCCATGGATATCACCCGCCGCGACTTCCTCAACGGCGTCGCCATCACCATTGCCGCCGGCATGACGCCCCTGCAACTCCTCCAGGCCGCTCCCGATGGCCGCTACTACCCGCCCGCCCTCACCGGCTTGCGCGGCAGCCATGTCGGCTCATTCGAAATCGCCCACCAGATGGGCTGGGAAAAGAAGGCCTTCGACACCGATAAACTGCCCATTACCGAAGACTACGACCTGGTGGTGGTCGGCGGTGGCTTGAGCGGTTTGTCGGCGGCGTGGTTCTACCGTGAGAAGCACCCGAAGGCGAAGATCCTGATCCTGGAAAACCACGACGACTTCGGTGGCCACGCCAAGCGCAATGAATTCCAGGCCGGTGGCCGGATGATCATCGGTTACGGCGGCAGCGAAGCGTTTCAGTCGCCGAATCATCTTTACAGCAAAGAAGTAAACGGACTGTTGAAGAAACTCGGGGTAAACATCAAGCGCTTCGAGACCGCGTTCGACCGCCAGTTCTACCCGGGCCTGGGTTTGTCCCGCGGGGTGTTCTTCGACAAGGAAAACTTCGGCGAAGACAAACTGGTCACCGGCGACCCGACACCGATGGTCGCCGACGACATCGCCCCGGACCAACTGCACGCGCGCTCCATCAGCGACTTCATCAATGACTTCCCGTTGCCGCAGGCCGACCGCCAGGCGCTGATCGCCCTGCACGTCGCGCCCAAGGATTACCTGCCGGGCAAATCCGCCGAGGAAAAGGAAGAATATCTCGCCGCCACCAGCTACCGCGATTTCCTGCTCAAGGACGTGGGATTGTCGGAAGGTGCGGTGAAGTACTTCCAGAGTCGCACCAACGACTTCATGGCCTTGAGCATCGATGCCGTGGCGTCGGCCGATGCCTACAGCGTGGGTTTCCCGGGTTTTGGCGGGATGAATCTCGCGCCCATCAGCGAAGAAGCTGCAGCGGAAATGGAAGAGCCTTACATCTACCACTTCCCCGACGGCAACGCCTCGCTGGCACGCTTGCTGGTGCGCAGCCTGATTCCGGCCGTGGCGCCCGGACACACCATGGACGACATCGTGCTGGCACCGTTTGACTACGCCAAGCTCGATCAACCCAAGACACCGGTGCGGGTACGCCTTAACAGCACGGCGGTGAGTGTGCGTAACGTCGGTGACGGCGTGCACATCGGCTACAGCCGTGGCGGCCAACTCGCACAGGTGCGTGGCAAGCGCTGCATCCTGGCCTGCTACAACATGATGGTCCCGTACCTGCTGCGGGACCTGCCGGCGCCACAGGCCCAGGCCCTGAGCCAGAACGTGAAGTACCCGCTGGTTTATACCAAAGTGGTGGTGCGCAACTGGACGTCGTTCCAGAAGCTGGGGGTGCATGAGATCTACGCGGCCACCCAGCCCTACAGCCGGATCAAGCTCGACTACCCGGTGAGCATGGGCGGTTACGAGCACCCGCGTGACCCGACGCAGCCGATCGGTTTGCACATGGTGTACGTGCCCACCAGCCCCAACAGCGGCATGAACGGCCGCGACCAGGCCCGCGCCGGGCGGGGCAAGCTGTACGGGCAGACGTTTGAACAACTGGAAGCGCAGTTGCGAGATCAACTGCAACGCATGCTCGGCCCGGGCGGTTTCAACCACCAGACCGACATTCTGGCGATCACTGTCAACCGTTGGTCACACGGTTATGCGACCTTCTCCAACAGCTTGTTTGACGATGCCGATGAAAGCGAAAAACTGAAGAACCTGGCGCGCAAGCCGGTGGGGCATGTGAGCATCGCCAACTCGGATGCGGCGTGGAGTGCGTATGCCCATGCGGCGATTGATGAGGCATATCGGGCGGTAGGTGAAGTGGGCTGAAACACCCATCCCTGTAGGAGCTGGCTTGCCAGCGATGAGGCCCTCACCCCTTGTGCTGTCAGTGCGAGCGCCATCGCTGGCAAGCCAGCTCCTACATTTAGTCCAGGTTCAGTCCATGGAAACGTCTTGTTTCATATGCAACGCCATCAACCCGCCATCAATCATTTTTCCTTCCGCACCGAACCGCTTAAGCTATTTGGCATCTGTTTAATGTCCGTTGCGTTTGGCCGAAGGCATGTCCGAACCGTTTTTCTTGATCCAGCACGTGCCAGGAACGGCGCGGGATTGTTCACGACAGGTTGTATTTATGCACCGTAGGAATTTGCTCAAAGCGTCCATGGCCATTGCGGCTTACACCGGTCTGTCGGCCAGTGGCCTGCTGGCCGCTCAAGCCTGGGCGGGCAATCGCGCTGCCGATGGCGAGGCTCAGGCTTTCGATTTCGAAGCCCTGAAGATCCAGGCCAAGCAACTGGCCAGCAATCGCTACCAGGACACCAAGCAGGTGCTGCCGCCGACCCTGGCGACCATGACCCCGCAGAATTTCAATGCCATCGGCTACGACGGCAAGCATTCCCTGTGGAAAGAGTTGAACGGCCAACTGGACGTGCAATTCTTCCACGTCGGCATGGGTTTCAAGACGCCGGTGCGCATGTACAGCGTCGACCCGAAAACCCGCCAGGCCCGCGAGGTGCACTTTCGCCCTTCGCTGTTCAACTATGAAAAAACCACGGTGGACACCAAGCAGCTGACCGGCGACCTGGGTTTCTCCGGCTTCAAGCTGTTCAAGGCCCCGGAACTGGACCGTCACGACGTGCTGTCCTTCCTCGGCGCCAGCTACTTCCGGGCGGTGGATTCCACCGGCCAGTACGGCCTTTCCGCACGCGGCCTGGCCATCGACACCTACGCGAAAAAGCGCGAGGAGTTCCCGGACTTCACCAAGTTCTGGTTCGAAACCCCGGACAAGGACAGCACCCGTTTCGTGGTCTACGCCCTGCTGGACTCGCCGAGCGCCACCGGTGCCTACCGCTTCGATATCGACTGCCAGGCCAACCAGGTAGTGATGGCTATCGACGCCCATATCAATGCGCGTACCGCTATCGAACAGTTGGGCATCGCCCCGATGACCAGTATGTTCAGTTGCGGCACCGTTGAGCGGCGGATGTGCGACACCATCCACCCGCAAATCCACGACTCGGATCGCCTGGCCATGTGGCGCGGCAATGGCGAGTGGATCTGCCGCCCGCTGAACAACCCGGCCACCCTGCAATTCAACGCCTTTGCCGACACCGACCCGAAAGGCTTCGGCCTGGTGCAGACCGACCATGAGTTCGCCAGCTACCAGGACACCGTGGACTGGTACAGCAAGCGTCCAAGCCTGTGGGTAGAACCGACAACTGCGTGGGGCGAAGGCTCGATCGACCTGCTGGAAATTCCTACAACCGGCGAGACCCTGGACAACATCGTGGCCTTCTGGACCCCGAAAAAGCCCGTGGCGGCCGGCGAGTCCCTGAACTACGGCTACAAGCTCTACTGGAGCGCCCTGCCGCCGGTCAGCACGCCGCTGGCACAGGTCAACGCGACCCGTTCAGGCATGGGCGGCTTTACCGAAGGCTGGGCACCGGGCGAGCATTACCCCGAGGTGTGGGCGCGGCGTTTTGCCGTGGACTTCAACGGCGGCGGGCTGGATCGGTTGCCTGAAGGCACCGGGATCGAACCGGTGGTGACCTGCTCCCATGGTGAGGTCAAAGACTTCAGTGTGTTGGTGCTGGATGCCATCAAGGGCTATCGGATTCTGTTTGACTGGTACCCCACCAGCGACAGTGTCGAGCCGGTTGAACTGCGACTGTTCATCCGCACCCAGGACCGCACCTTGAGTGAAACCTGGCTGTACCAGTACTTCCCACCCGCGCCAGACAAGCGTAAGTACATCTGATAGCGAACGTTCCCACGCGTGCGTGGGAATGCCCCTTCGGCGTGCTCAGAACCGCGAAATACTTTTCATCGCCCCAATCAAGTACCGCATCGCCACCTGATCACTCTCGGTGAGGGCGCGGTACTGCTCCAGCAATTGCTCCTCGTCCGAACTCAAGCGCCTGCCTCGCAACGACAGCCTTCGGGCCAGAAAGGACGATAAAACCCCCGCTACACCATAAGACTTGGCCATGGACTGTCTCCTCGTGTCAGTCAACTGCTCCTGGTTGCCCATAACCTTGTCCCGCGATGTGCGATGCCAGCGACGGCCCCACAGACTGACTTCCTGGGCCAGAAATCAGACTTACTGTAAGCGTAGAAACTATCTTGCCGGGCGTGAGAGTTTTTTAGAGTAATCACTTAAAAAACTGCTTACAGGGCAATGACCTACAGCCTTATCCCACATTATTTTGCGACGCCTCATGGCGAATGACGCTGAACCCCTCTTCTACACGGGGCGCTTCGAAATAGCCGGTGATCAGGTCAAACTGGGCGTCACTGGTTTCAAATGCGTGGGTGCCGGCGGCATTGCGCGCACGCAGACGTGCCTTGCAGACCGCGTCCGGCACATCCAGGTAATGCAATTGGTGGTCAACGCCTGCGCCTTCGAACAAGGAGCGCATCCAGCGGCGACTGGCCAAGGTGTTGGCGGGAAAATCCAGCACCACCGAAACACCGGCTTTGAGCAAGGAAATGATATGCGCCGTCAACGCATCACGCAGGAGGCCAGTGCAGCGCACATAGTCGCCAAGGGCCTGGATCTGCCCGGGATAGAGCCGAGCCAGCCACTCATCCTCGCTGATCAATACCGCCTGGGGTCCCTGGGACAATTGCTGGGTCAGGGTCGATTTGCCGGATGCGATTTTGCCGCAGATCAGGTGCAACATAGGTTTCTCCGGTGTGAGGCCAATAAAAAACCCGCCGGATCAACGGCGGGTTTTCATGTTTACCACGATTGCCGTACAGATCAATCCCGCAGATCCGACTCATGAATCGGCTGGTCCCTGTGGGTCGCCCGCTGGTATTGCGCCGGCCAGATCGCCTTGCGCCCACCGAGGTCATCGTCGGCATGCAGTGGCCAGTAAGGATCACGCAACAGTTCACGGGCGAGGAAAATGATATCGGCCTGGCAGGTGCGCAGGATGTGCTCGGCCTGAGCCGGCTCGGTAATCATGCCCACGGTGCCGGTGGCGATCCCTGACTCTTTGCGCACACGCTCGGCGAAGCGGGTCTGGTAACCGGGGCCGGTAGGAATTTCCGCATTGGCGGCGGTGCCACCGGAAGAGACGTCGATGAGGTCCACGCCCAGATCTTTCAGGCGACGCGCCAGTTCCACGGTTTCATCCGGGTTCCAGCCGTCTTCGACCCAATCGGTGGCCGACACCCGCACAAACAGCGGCAGCTCCTGCGGCCAGGCTTCACGCACCGCCGTGGTCACTTGCAGCACCAGGCGGATACGGTTTTCGAACGAGCCGCCGTACTGGTCTTGGCGTTGGTTGCTCAGGGGCGAGAGAAACTGATGCAACAGGTAGCCATGGGCCGCATGGATTTCCGCCACTTTAAAACCGGCGGTCAGCGCTCGCTTGGCGGCCGCGACAAAGTCAGCGATCACTTGCTGGATCTGCCCTTCGTCCAGTTGCTTGGGTGAGGTGTGCTGCGGGTCGAAGGCAATGGGCGATGGACCCACCGGCACCCAGCCGCCGTCTTCCGGCTTGACGCTGCCGTGCTTGCCGATCCACGGCCGGTGCGTACTGGCCTTGCGCCCGGCGTGGGCCAGTTGGATGCCCGCCACCGCGCCCTGGGCGTTGATAAAACGGGTGATGCGTTGCAGGGGTTCGATCTGTTCGTCGTTCCACAGCCCAAGGTCTTGGGCGGTGATGCGGCCATCGGCGGTCACGGCGGTGGCTTCGGTGAAGATCAGCCCGGCGCCGCCGACGGCACGGCTGCCGAGGTGCACCAGGTGCCAGTCATTGGCCAGGCCATTGACGCTGGAATACTGGCACATCGGCGACACGGCGATGCGGTTGAGCAGGGTCAGTTGGCGCAGGGTATAGGGTTCAAGCAGCAGACTCATGGGGCACCTCTTTTATGCAGTGGGCAGGCTCCAGGGTTCTGTTTGAACGGTCGACGAAAAACCCGTCCCCGGCGGGCTGAAATAAGACAAGGTCACAAGACCGATCACACAGTGCTTAGAGACTAGTCGACAACAGAGGATTGCACAGGGTTCAGCGCGGCTCGATGTGGGCAATCATCAATTGCACGGTTTCCTGGCCACGGAACTCGTTCACGTCGAGCTTGTAGGCCAGTTCCACCCAGCGAATGGTGGGGTTGGGCCAGATTTCACGGTCGATACCAAACGCGATGCCATCCAGTTTCACCGAACCGCATTCACTCTTGAGCACCACTTTCAGGTGACGCTCGCCGACCACCCGCTGCTCCACCAACTGGAACACCCCGTGGAACAACGGCTCGGGGAAATGCTGGCCCCACGGCCCGGCGTTGCGCAGGGCGCGGGCCAGTTCCAGGTGAAATTCTTCAACCGCCAGGGTGCCGTCGGACAGCAGCCGGCCCGTCAGGTCTTCTTCACGCAGTTGCCGGCGCACTTCGGCGTCAAAGGCTTCGGCGAACAGCGGGAAATTGGCCTCGGGCAACGTAAGACCTGCCGCCATGGCGTGACCGCCGTACTTGGCGATCAGTGTCGGATGCTGGCTGGCCACCACGGCCAGCGCGTCACGGATATGGAAGCCCGGCACAGAACGCCCGGAGCCCTTGAGCAAGCCGTCGCCGGCATCGGCAAAGGCGATGGTCGGGCGGAAGTAGCGCTCTTTCATCCGCGAGGCGAGGATGCCGATGACGCCCTGGTGCCATTCCGGGTCGAACAGGCACAAGCCATACGGCATCGACTCCACCGGCAAGTCCTTGAGCTGGGCCAGGGCCTCGCGCTGCATGCCTTGCTCGATGGATTTACGGTCCTGGTTCATGCCATCCAGTTGCGCGGCCATTTCCCGGGCAGCGGCGAAATCCGTGGTGAGCAGGCATTCGATGCCCAGGCTCATGTCATCCAGGCGACCGGCAGCGTTCAGGCGTGGGCCGAGGATAAACCCGAGGTCGGTAGAGGTGATGCGGGCGTGATCGCGCTTGGCCACTTCGAGGATCGCCTTGATCCCGGGCCGTGCGCGACCGGCGCGAATGCGTTCCAGGCCCTGGTAGACGAGGATGCGGTTGTTGGCGTCCAGCGGGACCACGTCGGCCACGCTGCCCAGGGCAACCAGATCCAGCAGTTCGCCGATGTTCGGCTGCGGCTTGTTCTCGTACCAGCCCAGGCTGCGCAAACGCGCGCGCAGGGCCATCAGTACGTAGAAGATCACGCCGACACCGGCCAGGACCTTGCTGGGAAATTCACAGCCCGGCTGGTTCGGGTTGACGATGGCGTCGGCCGCCGGCAATTCATCGCCCGGCAAGTGGTGGTCGGTGACCAGCACCTTGAGCCCCGCCGCTTTCGCCGCCGCCACGCCTTCGACGCTGGAGATGCCGTTGTCCACGGTGATCAGCAGCTGTGGCTGGCGCTGCAGGGCCACGGCGACGATTTCCGGGGTCAGGCCGTAGCCGTATTCGAAGCGGTTGGGCACCAGGTAGTCGACATGCGCGGCACCCAGCAAGCGCAGGCCCAGGGTGCCCACGGTGCTCGCGGTGGCGCCGTCGGCGTCGAAGTCACCCACGATCAGGATCCGCTGGCGCTGCTCCAAGGCCGTCACCAGCAGGTCCACGGCGGCATCGATACCCTTGAGCTGCTGATACGGGATCAGCCGCGCCAGGCTTTTATCCAGCTCGGCTTCCGATTGCACCCCGCGTGCGGCGTAGAGACGGGTCAACAACGGTGGCAATTCACCGAGGAATGGCAGGACGGCGGGCAACGGGCGAGGATCGATACGCATGGGGTGACGGAAGCTTCTCTTTAATACAGCGTTGAAAATTAATGCTGAAAACAGCGGTGGTCCCTTGTGGGAGCTGTCGAGCCCCGGCGAGGCTGCGATAGGGTCACCTCGGTGTACCTGTCAGACCGCAGCGCCTGCATCGCAGCCTCGCTAAAGCTCGACAGCTCCCACACTCGACCAGCGTCCAATCAGTTATCGACGTTTCAGTCGCGCTCGCCGACCAGCCATTCCAGCTGGACTTCGTGCTGGCCACGGTCGTCGGTCACGAAGATAGTGCCCTCGCTGATCATCACGTCCCACTTGATCACCCGTGGCATGTCCTTGGCCAGGACTTCCAGGATTTCCTGGGGGACGGCGGCGATGCTCACGTTTTTCAGGTTTTTCGCCACCGGCACCACTTTGCCTTCCCAGACGCGCAAGCTGCCGTAGGCCAGCAACGTGGTGCGTTCGGTACGGCGCGAACACCAGGTCAGGCGGTCGGCATCCGGCTGGCCGACTTCGATCCAGTGCAGGACGCGATCATCCAGGCTTTTTTCCCACAATGCCGGCTCGTCTACATCTGACAGGCCACGACCAAAAGACAACTGCTCGTTGTAGAAAAGGGCGTAGGCCAGCAAACGCACGGTCATGCGCTCTTCGGTTTCCGAAGGATGGCGGGCAATGGTCTGCTTGACGCTCTCGTACACCGAACGATCGAGGTCGGTGAGGTTGAGTTCAAACTTGTAGGTCGTGGACGGCTGGGCCATGAACGGACTTCTAGAGACAGGGAAAGGCGGCAAGTCTAACCGATGGCGAGGTGATTCAACGAATCCTGCGCTGCATCATCCTTATCACTGCGCCACTCGCCTATGTTAAAAGGCATCACATCCCCGTACCGCGCTTGAAGGATCCTCATGTCGTTTACCGCCAAACCGCTTGCCGGCCTGAAAGTCATCGAACTCGGCACCCTGATTGCCGGCCCGTTCGCGTCCCGCATCTGCGCCGAGTTCGGCGCCGAGGTGATCAAGGTCGAATCCCCCGACGGCGGCGACCCGTTGCGCAAGTGGCGCAAGCTGTATGAAGGTACTTCGTTGTGGTGGTTTGTGCAGGCGCGCAACAAGAAATCCCTGACCCTGAACCTGAAACACCCGGACGGCCTGGCGATCCTCAAGCAGTTGCTGGCGGATGCCGACATCCTGATCGAGAATTTTCGCCCTGGCGTGCTGGAAAAGCTCGGCCTGAGCTGGGAAACCTTGCACGCCCTGAACCCGAAACTGGTGATGGTGCGCCTCTCGGGCTTCGGTCAGACCGGGCCGATGAAGGATCAACCCGGGTTTGGCGCGGTGGGTGAGTCCATGGGCGGCCTGCGCTATATCACAGGCTTTGAGGATCGCCCGCCGGTGCGCACCGGGATCTCCATCGGCGATTCAATCGCGGCGTTGTGGGCGGTGATTGGGGCGCTGATGGCCCTGCGGCATCGCGAGGTCAACGGTGGCGTGGGGCAGGTGGTGGATGTGGCGCTTTATGAAGCGATCTTCGCGATGATGGAGAGCATGATCCCGGAGTTCGACGTCTTCGGCTTTATCCGCGAGCGCACCGGCAACATCATGCCGGGCATTACGCCCTCCTCGATCCACACCAGCCAGGACGGCAAGCATGTACAGATCGGCGCCAATGGTGACGCGATCTTCAAGCGGTTCATGTCGGCCATTGGCCGGGAGGACCTGGCCAATGACCCGGCCCTGGCCAGCAACGATGGCCGCGACAGCCGTCGCGATGAGTTGTACGGGGTGATTGATCGCTGGGTCAATTCGCTGCCGCTGGAGCAAGTGGTCGAGCAACTGAACAAGGCCGAAGTACCCGCCAGCCGCATCTACAGTGCTGAAGACATGCTGGGCGACCCGCAGTTTCTCGCCCGCGAGATGTTCCTCAAGGCGCAGCTCCCCGGCGGCAAGGACTTCAAGATGCCGGGCATCGTGCCCAAACTTTCAGACACCCCGGGCAGCTGTGAATGGGTCGGGCCGCAGTTGGGCGAGCACAACGCCGTGGTGCTCAATGAATTGGGCTACGACGCTGCGGCCATTACGCGCCTGCGCGAGGATGGCGCAATCTGATGGCCCGGCGCTTCATCATTCGACTCTGCCTCCTGGGCTCGCTGCTCGGGGGGTGGCCGCTGTCGAGCCAGGCCCAGGAAACCCTGATCTGGCTGTTGCGTGACCTGCCGCCGGTGACGATTTTCGAAGGCCCGCAAAAAGGCCAGGGCGTGCTCGACCAACTGCTGCCGATACTCGCCGACCATATGCCGGAATATAAGCACCAGATTCTCCACGTGAACCGTGCGCGGGGCATGCAAATGCTCCGCGACCCCGGCACGCTGACGTGCGACCCGTCCCTGCTGTGGACGGCAGAGCGCGCGAAAACCATCGTTTTTTCCACCCAGGCCTTTGCGTCAGCGAGCAATGGGGTAACGATCCGCCAGAGTCAGCGGGCTCTGCTGGCGCCGTTTGTAGTGGATGGCCTGTTTGACCTGGAGGCGTTTTTGAATGCCCGGGATGCCCGCCTTGGCATCATCGCCGAACGCAGCTATGGCCCCATCATCGATGAAGCGCTGAAGCACGCCAGCACTCACAAGCTGGCACCGCACTACGGCAATGACGCCCTCGGCAGCCTGCTGCAAATGCAACGCAAGGGACGACTGGAAGCGGTGCTGGGTTACGGGACAGAAGTTCGCTATCAGGCGCTGCAACAGGGCATTGATCCCCAGGACCTGATCTTCTACCCCATCAAAGGCACCGCGCCCTATCAACTGACCCGCATTGCGTGCACCGACAACGCAGCGGGCCGCAAGGCCATCGAGCGGATCAATCATGTGCTGCACGAGATACCACAGGAGCAACTGCGACAGTCCTACGCCTCCTGGCTCGACCCGGTCATGCGTGAGCAGTACCTGAAAGACAACCCGACGTTTTTCCAGGATGCCCCTCTCCCCTGACAAATCGCGGGCAAAAAGAAACCCCGAGCAGTGGGGAGACAACTCGGGGTTAATAAGGGCCTAAAAAGACCAGTAACAACGAGCCACAAGCACCGGAGCACAATGCTTGATCTCGCTGTTACAAAATCTGACTCGCCTTGCCGTAGGAAGGTTCCCAACAAAAATAAATCTTCATGCGCAGGCAATCGGCCGGGTCAGGGCCGCGTTGCGCAGAGCCGCCATGACCGAGGGCTCCAGGCGTCCTTCGGCAATCATCAGGTCGCGGTGCAGACAGTCCACCACATCCACTAACGCACGCTTGTCGGTCAATTGCGCCTGGTCGACTTCACGCTCGACCACGATGGCACCCGCAGGATTCTTTACGGTTACCAGGCATTCGCCCTGCACACCCGAGGTGGTCAGCGTGACCTGGTAAGGGCTCAGTGCTTCACCGAGCAATAGGCTGATACTTTCCATCTCGATCACCACTCAATAGTTCGGGAACAATCGTGTAAACGGGAGCTGCATCTATCCTAAGTGACTATTTGCGTCGTAGGAAAGTTCGCTTTTTCGTCTTTCAAGGGTTGCCGGGGATGACGTGACCAGCATGCGCTTGCAACATGACAACCAGAAAACGGCGGCACATAACTGCTTACTCAATGGGTCGCTGTTTTGGCGCTGCTGCGAGAGGTGAATCCTATACTCGATGAGCGCTGACCACTTTGCCCTGCAGGCAAAAGTGCATGTCGAAGGGCCCTTATTGCGAAGGATAAAGACGATGTTGGAACAGAACGAACAACAGGCAACGATAGAGAAAATGCACGCTGATGTATCACGCATCTATGCTGAAATATCACGGATCTACGCCGAACAACGCAAGCTGAACGCGGAAACCCATAAGATAACCCGTGAAAACTTCTGGTACCCCATGGGCGTCGCAATGGCTGTTGTTGCGACAATTTCCTCGATCACAGCAATGGCAATCAAACTGTTCCTATAACCGCCAGGCCTTCAAGAAACGAAAAACGCCGCTGACCCAAGGATAGGAAAGCGGCGTTTTTGTGTGCGCCGAAGCGCAGCGCGTTCTTTACAACGGCTTGCCACGATTCCCGTGCTGGCTGACAAACGCCTGCACAGCTTTCAGGTCATTGGCCAACACTGTGCAACGCTCTTCACGCTCAAACAGGTCGGTGAGGTGCGGTGGCAATTCCAGCGCCTTGCCAACACCGGCCTTCTCCACCGCTTCCGGGAATTTGACCGGGTGCGCAGTGCCGAGAATCACCATTGGGATGTCCAGGCTGCGACGGCATTCGCGCGCGGCCTTGACGCCAATGGCGGTGTGCGGGTCCAGCAGCTCGCCGGTCTGGGCGTAGACTTCGGCGATGGTCTCGCAGGTTTCTGCGTCGTCCACGGCCAGGGAATCAAACAGCTTGCGGGTTTCGGTCCAGCGCTCTTGCTCGACGCTGAAGCCGCCACCTTGCTTGAAACTGTCCATCAGGCCGGCCAGTGCCGCGCCATTGCGACCGTGCATGTCGAACAGCAGGCGTTCGAAGTTCGACGAGACCATGATGTCCATCGACGGCGACAGCGTGGCGTGCAGGGTTTCCTTGACGTACTGGTTGCCGCTCATGAAGCGGTGCAGGATGTCGTTGCGGTTGGTGGCGACGATCAACTGGTTGATCGGCAGGCCCATGTTGCGCGCCAGGTAACCGGCGAAGATGTCGCCGAAGTTGCCGGTTGGCACCGAGAACGACACCGAACGCGCCGGGCCGCCCAGCTGCAGGGCTGCGTGGAAGTAGTAGACGATCTGGGCCATGATCCGCGCCCAGTTGATCGAGTTCACCGCTACCAGGCGCGTGCCCTTGAGGAAGCTCTGGTCGGCGAAGCTGGCCTTGACCATTTCCTGGCAGTCATCGAAGTTGCCTTCGATGGCGATGTTGTGGATGTTCTCGCCGAAGATGGTGGTCATCTGCCGGCGCTGCACTTCCGACACACGGTTATGCGGGTGCAGGATGAAGATGTCGACGTTTTCGCAGTGCTTGCAACCTTCGATCGCCGCCGAGCCGGTATCACCGGAGGTGGCGCCGATGATCACCACGCGCTCGCCGCGCTTTTCCAGCACGTAATCGAGCAGGCGACCCAGCAGTTGCAGGGCGAAATCCTTGAACGCCAGGGTCGGGCCGTGGAACAGCTCCAGCACCCATTCGTTACCGTTCAGCTGGCGCAACGGCGCGATGGCGCTGTGGGAAAACACTCCGTAGGTTTCTTCCAGGATCTTCTTGAAGTCGGCATCCGGGATGCTGCCAGTGACGAACGGGCGCATGACCCGGAATGCCAGCTCGTGATACGGCAGGCCGGCCCAGGAGGCGATTTCTTCCTGGGTGAAGCGTGGCAGGTTTTCCGGCACATACAGGCCGCCGTCAGTGGCCAGACCGGCCAGCAAAACGTCTTCGAAATTCAGGGCCGGTGCCTGGCCGCGGGTGCTGATATAACGCATGACTGGCTCCTCTAGAGCATGCTTGAACAAGGGCCGCCGAACGTGTGGGGCCCTTGCCGCAAAACGATTAGTTCAGGTGTTCGACGCGAATCCGCACCACCGGCCCAACCACACCCTGCAACGCTTCAAGCGCGGCAATGGCATCGTTGATGTGCTGTTCCAGCACGCGGTGGGTCAGCAGGATCATGGGCACCAGGCCGTCTTGTTCTTCGACTTCCTTCTGCATGATCGATTCAATGTTGATGCCGCGCTCCGACAGGATGCTGGCCACCTGGGCCAACACGCCCGGATGATCCTTGGCCTGGATGCGCAGGTAGTAGGCGCTTTCGCAGGCTTCGATCGGCAGGATCGGGTGGGCCGACAGCGAGTCCGGCTGGAAGGCCAGGTGCGGTACGCGGTTTTCCGGGTCGCTGGTCATGGCGCGAACCACGTCCACCAGGTCGGCGATCACCGACGAAGCCGTAGGCTCCATGCCGGCGCCGGCGCCGTAGAACAGGGTCGAACCGGCAGCATCACCATTGACCATCACGGCGTTCATCACGCCATTGACGTTGGCGATCAGGCGGTCAGCCGGGATCAGTGTCGGGTGCACACGCAGCTCGATGCCGGCCGGGGTGCTGCGCGCCACACCGAGGTGCTTGATGCGGTAGCCCAGGGCCTCAGCGTAGTTCACGTCGGCCGTGGTCAGTTTGGTGATGCCTTCGGTGTAGGCCTTGTCGAACTGCAGCGGGATGCCAAAGGCGATGGACGCCAGGATGGTCAGCTTGTGGGCCGCGTCGATGCCTTCCACGTCGAAGGTCGGATCAGCTTCGGCGTAACCCAGTGCCTGGGCTTCGGCCAGCACGTCTTCGAAGGTACGACCCTTCTCGCGCATTTCGGTGAGGATGAAGTTACCGGTGCCGTTGATGATGCCGGCCACCCAGTTGATACGGTTGGCGGACAGGCCTTCACGGATCGCCTTGATCACCGGGATGCCACCGGCCACGGCCGCTTCGAACGCCACGATCACGCCCTTCTCGCGGGCCTTGGCGAAGATTTCGTTACCGTGCACGGCGATCAGCGCCTTGTTGGCGGTAACCACATGCTTGCCGTTTTCGATGGCCTTGAGCACCAGCTCGCGGGCCACGGTGTAGCCGCCAACCAGTTCGATGACGATATCGATTTCAGGGTTGGTGGCGACTTCGAAGACATCGTTGGTAATCGCAATACCGGTCGTTTGGAACTGAGGCTTTGGCGTACGCGTGGCAATTTGTGCCACTTCAATCCCACGCCCTGCACGGCGGGAAATTTCTTCAGCGTTACGCTGAAGTACGTTGAAGGTGCCGCCACCGACGGTCCCTAACCCACAGATGCCTACTTTGACCGGTTTCACTGAAGAACTCCCCATGAAACGGCCGACTCAAGGTCGGCCGTGAAAACAGCCGCACAACTGCGGCTCTCTATTAATGACCCACCGAATGGTCGGCGAATCATGATCGTCAAGGCTCGACGATAGTGCTTACTTTGCGTTCAGTGCCAGTTTGGCAACTTGCGGCGCAGGCTGGTAGCCCGGAATCACCTGACCATCAGCCAAAACGATGGCCGGCGTACCGTTCACGCCAATCGACTGGCCGAGGGCGAACTGCTTGGAAACCGGGTTGGCGCACTTGGCGGCCTTGATTTCCTTGCCATCGACCATCTTGTCCATGGCGGCTTTCTTGTCGGCCGAACACCAGACGGCCTGCAACTGCTCGTCACCCGGAGAACCCAGGCCCTGGCGCGGGAACGCTACGTAGCGCACCTCAACACCGAGCTTGTTCAGCTCAGGCACTTCGGCATGCAGCTTGTGGCAGTACGGGCAGGTGGTGTCGGTGAAGACGGTGATGTGGGTCTTGGTTTCGCCGATGGCCGGGTACACCACGGTTTCAGCCACCGGGATGCCGTTGATCAGCTTGGACACGCCCAGGCGCTCGGCTTTCTCGGTGAGGTTCACCGGCTTGCCATCTTTCAACTGGAACAGGTAGCCCTGGACGATGTACTGGCCATCGGCGCTGGCGTACAGCACGCGGCTGCCCTTGAGTTTGACTTCATAAAGGCCGGCCATCGGGCTGGCATTGATGCTTTCTATCGGGGTGTCGAGCTGGAGGGCTTCCAGGCTCTTGCGGATAGTCTTCTCGGCGGCGTCGTCGGCGACGGCAAAGGTTGAGACCAACGCAATGGCTGCGATGGCAAAAATCTGGGTCAAGCGCATGGGAACTCCTGAAGGCAGATGCAGGGACGGGAGCAGGAACACCGATCTTCAAACACGGGTTTGGGCCGTCCCCTTTGCGAACCGGCAAAGCCTACCACAGTTGGGCCGCAGGGCAGCCAGTCGCGGGGAAATTGGGCTTTTTCCGATGGGTTTTTCATCCACGGGGATGGTGCTTGGCGTGCATGTCCTGCAAACGTGCGCGCGCGACGTGGGTGTAGATCTGGGTGGTGGACAAGTCGCTGTGCCCCAGCAGCATTTGAACCACGCGCAAATCCGCACCGTGGTTGAGCAAATGCGTGGCGAAGGCATGGCGCAGGGTGTGGGGCGACAGCGACTTGCCGATGCCGGCAACCTTGGCCTGGTGCTTGATGCGATGCCAGAAGGTCTGGCGGGTCATCTGCTCGCCACGCTGGCTGGGAAACAGCACATCGCTGGGGCGACCGTTGAGCAACTCGCTGCGGGCGTCACGCATGTAGCGCTCGATCCACACGATCGCCTCCTCCCCCATGGGCACCAGGCGCTCCTTGCTGCCCTTGCCCATCACCCGCAACACACCCTGGCGCAGGTTGACCTGCTCCAGGGTCAGGCTGATCAGCTCGGTGACGCGCAGGCCGCAGGCATACAGCACTTCCAGCATGGCGCGGTCGCGCTGGCCGATGGCTTCGCTCAGGTCGGGTGCTGCCAACAGGGCTTCGACGTCGGCTTCCGACAGGGATTTGGGCAATGGCCGGCCCAGCTGCGGCATGTCGATTTGCAGGGTTGGGTCGATGGCAATCAGCTTTTCCCGCAGCAGGTAGCGATAAAAGCCACGTACACCCGAGAGAAACCGCGCAGTGGAGCGAGGTTTGTAGTTCTGCTCCAGGCGCCAGGACAAATGGTCAAGGATCAGCTCACGACCGGCGTTGAGCAGCTCCAGGTTTTTCTCCTGCAGCCAGCCATTGAACAACGCCAGGTCGCTGCGGTAGGCCTGACGGGTGTTGTCCGACAGGCCTTTTTCCAGCCAGAGAGCGTCGAGGAAGCGGTCTATCTGGGGGTGATCGATGGCGGGCATGGGGGCTCAAGCTGGGAAGGTGGCGATGTCGGGTAGATCCTATCGCAGCACAGGCATCTACACATCAATGAAGGCGGGCAAATAATCTATGGCGAGGGAGCTTGCTCCCGCTGGGGCGCGAAGCGGCCCTGATTGACCATTGAAGTCCAACAGAAAGACTTCTATTGCAGGTTTCAGGACTGCTGCGCAGCCCAACGGGAGCAAGCTCCCTCGCCACAAAAGCGACTCGATTCAGGATCAGTCGGCAAACCCTGGATGGCCTTTTCTCGGACAGGTCGGCACGGCGCTGGATTTCTTCGAGGCGGGTGGTCATGAACAGGTACCAGGGAAATAGACAAATTTCAGGCAACAAAAAAGCAGCCCGTAGGCTGCTTTTTTCTGCATCGGGAAGCTGGACTTAAGCCAGTTTTTCCTTGATGCGAGCTGCTTTACCGGACAGGTCACGCAGGTAGTACAGCTTGGCTTTACGTACGTCACCGCGACGTTTAACGGCCATGCTGTCGATTTGCGGGCTGTAGGTCTGGAAAGTACGCTCTACGCCAACACCGTTGGAGATTTTACGAACAGTGAAAGCACTGTTCACACCACGGTTACGCTTGGCAATTACCACGCCTTCGAACGCTTGCAGACGCGAACGGTCGCCTTCCTTCACTTTCACCTGAACGACAATGGTGTCGCCCGGGGCAAAGGTAGGGATCTCTTTGGTCATCTGCTCTGCTTCGAGTGCAAGGATGATTTTGTTAGTCATGCTGTGCTCCTAAGGTAAGTCGTCGGACCTACCATCGATACGTTGTTAACTATCGTCCCGCGCGAGGATGTATTCCTCGAGCAGCTTCTTCTCTTCTCCAGAAAGCGAGCGGCTTTCCAGAAGATCGGCGCGTCGTTCATAGGTCCGCCCGAGGGACTGCTGTAAACGCCAACGCCGGATGTGTGCGTGATTGCCACTTAGCAATACGTCGGGAACACGCTGATCCGCATACACCTCCGGTCGGGTGTAGTGCGGGCAATCCAGCAAACCATCCGTGAAGGAATCTTCCTCCGCGGAGTCCGCATGCCCTAAAGCTCCAGGCAGCAGTCGTGTAACCGCATCTATCAGGACCATCGCCGGCAGCTCGCCGCCAGACAGGACATAGTCCCCAATCGACCACTCTTCATCGACATGAGCATCAATAAAACGCTCGTCAATGCCTTCATAGCGACCGGCAATCAGGATTAATGCTTCCAGATTCGCCAACTCGCGTACCGCCGACTGATTCAGCTGACGGCCTTGAGGGGACAGGTAAATTACCTTCGCCTTCTCCCCGGCGGCTGCCTTGGCCTGAACCAACGCGTCTTCCAGGGGCTTGATCTTCATCACCATGCCCGGGCCACCGCCAAATGGGCGATCGTCCACAGTGTGATGTCGATCCGTCGTGTAGTCTCGCGGGTTCCAACAGGTGAGCTGCAAGAGCCCCTGTTTCACCGCCCGACTGGTGATGCCGTACTCGCTGATGGCGGAAAACATCTCGGGAAACAAACTGATCACTTCAACGCGCAGGTTAGCCACGTTAGAAGTCCGCGTCCCATTCCACCTTCATCTCGCCCGCTGCCAGGTCGACGGCCAACACGCATTGCTCGGTATAGGGCAACAGGCGTTCGCGATCATCCAGGCTGCCAGCGCAAGGCTTGACCACCATTACATCATTGGCGCCGGTTTCCAGAAGATGATCGATTTTCCCGAGCAATTGCCCGAGTTGATCAATAACCTTCAGACCTTCCAGCTGGTACCAGTAGTACTCGCCGTCGGTCAATTCAGGGAACAGGTTGCGTGGCACGCAGATCTCATAACCGGCCAGAAGACGAGCTTCTTCACGATCATCAAGACCCTTGAGCTTTGCGACCAGGAACTTGTCGCTCCCGCGTCCACTGACCAGCTCTACCTGTTTCACACTACCTTCGCGCTTGAGCGTCCAGGTCTTGTACTGCAACAGGTTTTCAGTCGGATCAGTAAAGGAATACACCTTCACTTCGCCGCGAACGCCATGAACAGAGTAAATCTTGCCGATAACGATCAAATCATCAGCAACCGCTGGCGTCGCGTTCATATTGCTCAGGCCGCAGCCTTAGATGCATCCTTCAACAACTGAGCAACGCGCTCAGAAGGTTGTGCACCAACGCTCAGCCAGTAGGCTACGCGCTCTTGGTTCACGGACAGACGGACTTCTTGACCACGAGCGATCGGGTTGAAGAAGCCTACTTGTTCCTTGTGAGAGCCGTCACGTGGGTTGCGGCTGTCAGTTACGGTCAAGTGGTAAAACGGGCGCTTTTTGGAGCCGCCAAGGGCAAGACGGATTGTTAGCATGTGAACATCGTTCCTGTAGTCGGTGCTGCAAATCTAAATGCACAGCGGGCATAGGTGCCCGAAAGGCCGCATATTCTAAGGAATATCCGGACTTTTGCAAATGTCTTTTTCTGGCGCCTATCAGCGTGCCATTCAGATCTGCTATAGAGCCGTCGGTTAAAACGGCAAGTCAGCTCCCGCCAATGGCGGGTTTGCTGGAGATCCCGCATCCCTGCGGGTCGGAGCAGGAGCAAAGCTCCCGCTCGAATTCTTTACATTTTCGGCATGCCGCCGCCGGGCAACATACCGCCCATGCCGCGCATCATCTTGGCCATTCCGCCTTTTGCGGAGAATTTCTTCATCATCTTCTGCATCTGCTTGTGCTGCTTGATCAAGCGACCGATGTCCTGCACCTGGGTGCCGGAACCCATGGCGATCCGACGCTTGCGCGAACCGCTGATCAGCTCAGGGTCGCGGCGCTCGGCCGGGGTCATGGAATTGATGATGGCTTCCATCTGCTTGAATTGCTTCTCTGCCGCACCCTGGGCATTGCCCATTTGCGCCAGGTTCACGCCACCCATGTTCGGCAGCTTGTCCATCAGGCCGCCAAGGCCGCCCATGTTCTTCATCTGTTGCAGCTGGTCGCGGAAGTCTTCGAGGTCGAAGCCCTTGCCCTTCTTCAGCTTTTTGGCCAGCTTGTCGGCCTTGTCCTTGTCGAGGGTCGCTTCCGCTTGCTCGATCAGGCTGAGCACGTCGCCCATGCCGAGGATACGCGAGGCGATCCGCTCAGGGTGGAACGGCTCGAGCGCTTCGCTCTTCTCGCCCATACCGATGAACTTGATCGGCTTGCCGGTAATCGCACGCACCGACAGCGCGGCACCGCCACGGGCGTCGCCGTCGACCTTGGTCAGGATCACACCGGTCAGCGGCAGCGCATCACCAAAGGCCTTGGCGGTGTTGGCCGCATCCTGGCCGGTCATGGCGTCGACCACGAACAGGGTTTCTACCGGGTTGATCGCGGCATGCAGCGCCTTGATCTCGCCCATCATCTCTTCATCGATGTGCAGGCGACCGGCGGTATCGACGATGACCACGTCGATGAATTTCAGCTTGGCTTCTTTAATAGCGGCCTGGGCAATGTCGACCGGCTTCTGGCTCAGGTCGGACGGGAAGAAGGTCACGCCCACTTCACCCGCGAGCATTTCCAGCTGCTTGATGGCGGCCGGACGGTAAACGTCCGCAGACACCACCATCACCGACTTCTTCTTGCGCTCTTTAAGGAAGCGCGCCAGTTTGCCTGCGGTGGTGGTTTTACCCGCACCTTGCAGACCGGCCATCAGCACCACGGCCGGCGGTACGGCGCTGAGGTTCAGGTCTTCGTTGGCCGCGCCCATCAGGCTTTCGAGTTCGGCCTGGACGATCTTCACAAACGCCTGGCCCGGCGTCAGGCTGCGGGACACTTCGGTGCCCACCGCGCGCTCTTTGACCGAGTTGACGAAGTCCTTCACCACCGGCAAGGCGACGTCGGCTTCCAGCAACGCCATGCGCACTTCACGCAGGGTGTCTTTAATATTGTCCTCGGTCAGCTTGGCCTTGCCGGTGACATGGCGCAGCGTCTGCGAGAGACGGTCAGTCAGATTTTCAAACATGCGCGATCCTTTCAGGCCCTATGTTAGACCGAGGTAATGGCGGCCCAGGCTGTGGTAAATCGCTATTAAAAACAGCGCTCGGCGAGCCTGCGGCGTGGGCAGGTCGCGGATTATAGCGAAGACTGTCGCCATGCACACCCGCTGTCTGGCCTGAGAGTCTTTCGTGTTACGCGGGTGTATGCCAAACTCAGCGCCTTTCGGGCCTGCTTAACAGGATTTATGCTCCCTTTGTCACCCAGTTTGCTACCCAGCCTCGCCGCCGCCATCTTGTATGCCGCTGCGACCCTCTATCAGGGCACTCGTCTGGCCCAAGGCGCCAAGGCCGACAAACGCCTGTTGGTAGGCCTTGGCGTTCTCGCCCTGCTGGCTCACGCCGCCAGCCTGTTCACGCATTTGATGACGCCGGTGGGCCTGGGCCTGGATTTCTTCAGCGCCGCCAGCCTGATTGCCGCCGCCGTGATCGCACTGACCCTGATGGCCTGCTACCGGATCCCGGTGGAGAACCTGCTGGTGCTGTTGTTCCCGCTTGGGGTGCTGACAGTGCTGCTGGCGCAATTCACCCCGACCGGCACCGTGCAGGTCATTGACGAAGAGCCGGGCATCCTCGCCCACATCCTGCTGTCGATCCTCGCCTACGGCATGTTCACCATCGCGGTGTTCCAGGCCTTGCTGCTGCTGTTGCAAGACCACCAGCTCAAGCACAAGCACCCGTCCGGGCTGATCAAGAACTTCCCGCCGCTGCAAACCATGGAAAGCCTGCTGTTCGGCTTCCTCTGGGCCGGCTGGACGCTGCTGTCGCTGTCTCTGATCTCCGGCTGGCTGTTCGTCGAGAACCTGTTCGCCCAGCACCTGGTGCACAAAACCCTGCTGGCGTGCCTGGCCTGGGTAGTGTTCAGCGTGCTGCTGTGGGGCCGCAACCGCCTCGGCTGGCGCGGGCACAAGGCGATCCGCTGGACCCTGGCCGGTTTCTGCCTGCTGATGCTGGCCTATTTCGGCAGCAAGCTGGTTCGCGAATACATCCTGCATATCTGACGGGCAGCCGACATGGACAACTTGCCCTTGGGGCCGATGCTTGCGGTAGTAGCCTTGCTGGTTTTATGGTCGGCGCTGTTTACCGCCATCGAAGCCGCCCAGCAACATTTGCTGGCCCTGCGCCCCGGCACCCGCCAGGGTGACAAAGCCGCCGCCCGCCTGAATTTCCCGCGCAACAGCCTGATCCTTTGCAACACCCTGTGCCGTGCCGTGGTGGTGATTCTCTGCACGTTGCTGGCGATCTACGCCTGGGCAGAAAACGGCCCGTGGCTCGGCTGGGTGATCTCCAGTGCCGTCCTACTGGTGCTGGCGGACTATCTGCCGCGCGCCCTGGCCACTCGCCACCCGCAAACCATCCTTGGGTTTGGCAACACCCTGCTGAGCGTGCCGTTGAAAATTCTGTACCCGCTGGCCTGGCTGCTCAACGGCATCAGCCTTGTGCTGCTGCGCCCGTTCGCCCGCAAGGCCGGCGTGGTCAAGAAGAGCGACGAACCACAGCCGGACCAGGACGACGAACCGGAAGCCGAAATCCCCAACACCCGCGCGCCGGGCATGCCAGGCATCCACGCCCTGGACAACATCACCGTGAATGACATCCTGGTGCCCCGCAGTGAAGTGGACGGCATCAACCTGGATGACCCGATCGAGGAAATCATCGAGCAACTGCGGGTTTCTACCCGCACCCGGTTGCCGGTGTTCCACAGCGATATCAACCAGGTCGAAGCCGTGCTCAATACCCGGCAGATCCGCCACCTGCTGCCGGACGCCAGCCTGACCAAGGAAGCGCTGCTGGCGGCCTGCCACGAGCCCTACTTCGTCCCGGAAAGCACGCCGCTGCAGCTGCAATTGCTGAACTTCCACAAGCAACAGCGTCGCCTGGGCATGGTGGTGGACGAATACGGCGAAGTGCTGGGCATCGTGACCCTGGAAGACATTCTTGAAGAAATCGTCGGTGAGTTCGAAAGCGAGCAGCACCTCGACAACCCCCACATCCAGCCGCAACTGGATGGCCGCTACGTGATCGACGGCGCCGCCTCGATCCGTGATTTGAACAAAACCCTCGGCTGGCACCTGCCCAGCGACGGCCCCAAGACCCTCAACGGCCTGGTGACCGAAGCGCTGGAAACCATCCCGGACTGCGCCGTGTGCCTGAAAATCGGCCGCTATCGCCTGGAAATCCTCGAGACCGAGGACAACCGCGTGGCCAAGGTGCTGATCTGGCACACCAGCACGGTGCCGGTCGCCGCTTAAGCCCCTTGTTGGATCCACAAACCCCTTCCTATAATCGGGGCGGCTTACCCAAGCCCCGCCCGACCGCGTGCTACCCGCACTGAGCGCGTCCAGGCACCGCCTTATCGTGTCTGAACGGTGTTTGCTCCCATCCCGAGCCGCCCCGCGCACAACCCTGATCCATGGGTGTTCGACCAATAATAATCCGCGTCCAAACGCGCAATGACCGTCAGGGATACCTTCATGAGCACCACCTATAACGAGGCAGCGACCGCCGCCCCGACCAACTCGACGGCCCGGGTCGCCACCGCGAGCATCATCGGCACCGCCATCGAGTTCTACGACTTCTATATCTACGCGACCGCCGCAGCACTGGTGATCGGCCCGGTGTTCTTCCCGCAAACCTCCGGCACGGCGCAGATGCTTGCCTCGTTCCTGACCTTCGGCATTGCGTTTATCGCCCGGCCGTTGGGTTCGGCGCTGTTCGGGCACTTTGGTGACCGGATCGGCCGTAAATCGACGCTGGTCGCCTCCTTGCTGCTGATGGGCGTGTGCACCACGCTGATCGGCTTGCTCCCCGGCTATGACAGCATCGGGGCCTGGGCGCCGATCCTGCTCTGCGTGCTGCGTTTCGGCCAGGGCCTCGGGCTTGGCGGCGAATGGGGCGGCGCGGCGTTGCTGGCCACCGAGAACGCGCCGAAGGGCAAGCGCGCCTGGTTCGGCATGTTTCCGCAACTGGGGCCATCGATTGGCTTTCTGGCGGCCAACGGGTTGTTCCTGATCCTGGCCATGAACCTGAATGACGAGCAGTTCCGCAGCTGGGGTTGGCGCATTCCATTCATCCTCAGCGCGGCGCTGGTGATGGTCGGCCTGTATGCGCGGCTCAAACTGCATGAAACCCCGGTGTTCGCGAATGCGGTGGCCAAAGAAGCGCCGGTGAAGGTGCCGCTGGTGGAGCTGTTCAGCCAGCATTGGCTGCCGGTGCTGCTGGGCGCGGCGTCGATGGTGGTGTGTTATGCGCTGTTCTATATCACCACGGCGTTTTCCCTGAGCTATGGCGTGTCCACCCTGGGCTACAGCCGTGAAACCTTCCTCGGGTTGCTGTGCTTCGCGGTGCTGTTCATGGGCGCGGCGACCCCGCTGGCGGCGTGGGCAAGCGACCGTTACGGGCGTAAGCCGGTGCTGATTGTGGGGGCGATCCTGACCATCCTTTCCGGCTTCACCATGGAACCGTTGCTGACCCACGGTTCAACCTGGGCCGTGGCACTGTTCCTGGCGCTGGAGCTGTTTTTGATGGGCGTGACGTTTGCCCCGATGGGCGCGATGTTGCCGGAACTGTTTCCGACCCGCGTGCGTTATACCGGCGCTTCGGCGGCGTATAACCTGGGTGGGATCGTGGGTGCGTCGGCGGCGCCCTTCTTCGCGACCAAGCTGGTGGCGATGGGCGGTTTGAGTTATGTCGGCGGGTATGTGTCGGCGGCAGCGGTGATCAGCTTGATTGCTGTGTTGTGCCTGAAAGAGACGCGCAATAACGATTTGAATCGCGTTAGCTGATAGACCGCCATCGCGGGCAAGCCCGACTCCCACATTTGAATGTATTCACAAATCAAAATGTGGGAGCCGGGCTTGCCCGCGATGGGCGCGACTCGGTTACAGCTCTACAACAACCGCCTTCGAAGCACGAGTGGCCTTAGCCCGGGCAGCCTCAATCGACTCATCCCGCGCCAACGCCACGCCCATGCGGCGCTGACCGTTCACTTCCGGTTTGCCAAACAGGCGCAACGCCGTATCCGGCTCGCTCAAGGCTGCGCCCAGGTTGGCAAACGCAGTCTGGGTCGACTGCCCTTCCACCAGAATCACCGCCGAAGCCGAAGGCCCGAACTGACGGATCAACGGGATCGGCAGGCCAAGAATCGCCCGTGCATGCAGGGCAAACTGCGACAAGTCCTGGGAAATCAGGGTCACCAGACCAGTGTCATGGGGGCGTGGCGAGACTTCGCTGAACCACACTTGATCGCCTTTGATGAACAGCTCGACACCAAACAGGCCACGACCACCCAAGGCCTCGGTTACCGCTTTGGCAACGCGCTCGGATTCGGCCAGGGCAATCGGGCTCATGGCCTGTGGCTGCCAGGATTCCTGGTAGTCGCCCTTCTCCTGACGGTGGCCGACAGGCGCGCAGAAGGTGGTGCCGCCGATGTGGCGCACGGTCAGCAGGGTGATTTCGTAATCGAAGTCGATAAAGCCTTCGATGATCACCCGGCCCTTGCCGGCTCGCCCGCCTTCCTGGGCGTAATCCCAGGCTTTCTGCACGTCATCCGCGCTGCGCAGCAGGCTCTGGCCCTTGCCCGAAGAACTCATTACCGGCTTGACCACACATGGGAAACCCAAATCGGTGACGGCCTTGCTGTAGTCCTCGAAGGTGTCGGCGAAGTGGTACGGCGAGGTCGGCAGGTCCAGCTCTTCAGCGGCCAGGCGACGGATGCCTTCGCGGTTCATGGTCAGCAAGGTTGCGCGGGCGGTCGGGATCACGGTGAAGCCTTCGGCTTCCAGCTCAACCAGGGTCGCGGTGGCGATCGCTTCGATTTCCGGCACGATGAAGTGCGGCTTTTCGGCTTCGATCACGGCACGCAGGGCGGCGCCATCGAGCATGTTGATCACGTGACTGCGGTGCGCGACCTGCATGGCCGGCGCGTTGGCGTAGCGATCCACGGCAATCACTTCAACGCCCAGGCGTTGCAGTTCGATTACCACTTCCTTGCCCAGCTCACCGCAGCCACACAGCATTACGCGGGTCGCGGTTGGCGACAATGGAGTTCCGATTCGGGTCATCTCAGGTCCTCAGGGGAGCGGATCATGGTGGAGAAAGGCCGGCATTTTACATGAACTGTAAAGATTGGCTTCAGTTGGCGACGCGCTGCCGGCGCAAACGCCAGGCCATGGCCAGCCACACCACGGTGACGCCGGCGAATTTCGAGACCAGCGCAGTGCCGGCCACGGCAGGCGTGAGCGCGCCGATCAGGCCGAAAAAGATGAAGGTATCGAGGGGGATGCTCAGCGCCGAACTTATCCACAGGCGATCATGGAGCGGACGCTTGGTGATGCTGAACACCAGCCAGTCGATGCACTCGGACACCGCAAACGCCGTGGCGCTGGCCAGGGCGATGGAAGGATCGGAGGTGATATAGGAGAGCACCAGCGCCGCCAGCATCGCGATGATCGCGCCATGGCCGAAGCGGGTTTGCACCATGTCCCGCAGGACAAACACCAAACCACCCCAGGCAGACCAGATGACGTCCAGGTGCGGGGCGGTGGAAAAGGCAAAGTTGATCAGCACGACGCTGCTGATGTAGGCAATCAGGAAGAACATGGGGCGAGGGACCTGTGAACAAGGGGCACAGGGTACTGCACAACCCATCAATGTGGCGAGGGCGCTTGGTGGCGAGGGAGCTTGCTCCCGCTGGGGCGCGAAGCGGCCCTGAAATGGGCGAGCCTGGTGTATTTGAAGGAAGGCAGTCGTCTGATTTGGGGCTGCTTCGCAGCCCAGCGGGAGCAAGCTCCCTCGCCACAGAAAAGCAGTCCACCTACAGATCAGGCGCCGGACTTTCCCGGAATCATCCACATCAACCCACTCGCCTTCGCCCGCTCATGACACAACCCCAGCACCACCCGGCGCTCGGTGTTGTCCATGCGACTCCAGCGGGTGATTTCATCCACCGTCCGCTGGCAGCCCGTGCAGATATCATCGTCATCCAGCGCACAAATGCTCACGCACGGCGACGCTACCGGCCGTTCAGATAAGGTCATTCTTCCTGCTCAACCAGGTCACGGGCATAACGCTGCGAGTTATGCACATAGTGCGCGGCACTGGCCTCGAGCATTTTCTTCTGCACATCGGTCAGCTCCCGAACCACCTTGCCCGGCGACCCCATCACCAGCGAGCCATCCGGAATTTCCTTGCCCTCGCCAATCAGCGAATTGGCGCCGATGATGCAGTGCTTGCCGATCTTCGCCCCGTTGAGGATCACCGCATTGATGCCGATCAGGCTGTAATCGTCGACGGTGCAGCCATGCAGCATGGCGTTATGGCCAATGGTCACGCCGGTGCCGAGGGTCAGCGGGTAGCCCATGTCGGTGTGCATCACGCTGCCGTCTTGCACGTTGCTATTCTTGCCGATCAGGATCAGTTCGTTGTCGCCACGCAACACCGCGTTGAACCAGACGTTGGCGCCCTCCTCCAGCTTGACCTTGCCCACCAGCGTGGCATTCGGGGCCACCCAGCTGTCGGGATGGGTTTCGACTCGGGCGTCGCCCAGGCGGTATTTCATAGGTTGTTCCTCACGGCGGAAACGATGGCCATCTGGCTCTTAGGTATTGATGAAGCTTTTCGGTGGTCGATGCAGGCTGATGTCGGCATCGTCATAGAGCAGATTGATCAGCTCTACAATCATGATCGCCGTCAGGCCCCAGATCTTGTACTCGCCAAACCGGTAACTGGGCACGTACCAACTGCGGCCCTGGTAATCGATACGGTGGGTATGTTCGCGCGGGTCCTGGCGAAAAAACTCCAGGGGCACGCTGAAAACAGCGGCGATCTCGGCGTCATTCGCCAGGTATTCAACGTAATCGGGGATAACGCCTACATAAGGCGTGACACGGATACCGTGCAGGGAAATCAGCGGGCTCAACGGGCCGATAACTTCCACCAGGCCCGGCGGCAGGCCGATCTCTTCTTGCGCTTCGCGCAGCGCGGTGAATATCAGGTCGGGATCGTCGGGGTCGCGGCGCCCGCCAGGGAACGCCACTTCGCCGCCATGGGTGGATAACCCACTGGCGCGCAAGGTCAGGATCAGCTCGGGTTCGTCACTGCGGGTGATCGGCACCAGTACCGCCGCTTCCGGGAAACGACCGTCGGTCTCCAGCGTGTGGGGCGTATGATTGCTTACCCGGCGAAGTAGCTCGTCCAGCATGAGTCATCTCGGTCTGTTGGCTACCTTGCATCATGCACCAAACCTTGCGCACGCCCAACCCCAAAACCCTGGTCATGTCGCTAAACGACAACTTGCAGCCCATACCCGGTCACGCCAAGATAGGCGCACTCTCCAGGAACCCCAGCATGAACTTCTGCAGCCAGTGCGGTAAACCGGTCACCCAGCGCATTCCCGAAGGCGACGCACGCCTGCGCTATGTCTGCGATCACTGTCAGACCATTCACTACCAGAATCCCAATATCGTCGCGGGCACCGTGCCGGTGTGGGGCGATCAGGTGTTGCTGTGCCGCCGCGCGATCGAGCCGCGCCTGGGTTTCTGGACCCTGCCCGCCGGCTTCATGGAAAACGGCGAGACCGTCGAGCAAGCCGCCATACGCGAAACCATGGAAGAAGCCTGCGCCCGGGTGCGCAACTTGAGCATCTATACCCTGATCGACGTGCCGCACATCAGCCAGGTGCACATCTTCTACCGCGCCGAGCTGATCGACCTGGACTTTGCCGCAGGCCCCGAAAGCCTCGAAGTGCGCTTATTCGATGAAGCCGACATCCCTTGGTCAGAGCTGGCTTTCCGCACGGTCGGGCGTACCTTAGAATGCTTTTTTGCTGACCGCCGCCAACAGTCGTATCCGGTGCGCAGCGAGTCGGTGCCGCCACTGACCCAACTGGCCAAATAACAACTCCAGGCGGCACGTAGTCTTCTCAGGGGATACCGTTTTAATGCGTTGGTTGCTTGCTCTGATCTGTCTGTCGTTTGCCACGCTGTCGCCAGCCTCCACCCAAGTGATCCTGGGCGGCAAACCCGTCGAGAAAATCCTGGTGCTCAAGTCCGCCCATCAGTTGCAACTGATCAACGACGGCAAGCCGATCAGAACCTATCGCATCTCCCTGGGCAAAAACCCCAAGGGCACCAAGCTGATGGAAGGCGACCGTCGAACCCCGGAAGGCTTCTACTGGATCGACTGGCGCAAGACCAGCGACCGCTTCAACCTGGCCATGCACATCTCCTACCCCAACATCAGCGACTCCGCCCGCGCCCGCCGCGAAGGGGTCAAGCCCGGCAGCATGATCATGATCCACGGCACCCCCGACGCCGAGGACTACCCCGAAGAGCTGTTCCACACCCTGGACTGGACCGACGGCTGCATCGGCATGCGCAATGTCGACATGCGCGAAGTCTGGAACCTGGTCAAAGACGGCACCATGATCGAGATTCGTCCGTAAATTCCCGCCTCCCGTAAAATAATTCGAAAAAAAATCCTGCCC
The DNA here is from genome assembly GCF_036346535.1 of Pseudomonas sp. Z18(2022). Taxonomy (NCBI): domain Bacteria; kingdom Pseudomonadati; phylum Pseudomonadota; class Gammaproteobacteria; order Pseudomonadales; family Pseudomonadaceae; genus Pseudomonas; species Pseudomonas sp. Z18(2022). Next base: position 7,510 of record NZ_JAOTOA010000013.1, on the reverse strand, counting down.
CGCGCAGCGCTTGCCGGTGAATACCAGTTCACCCCGGCAAGCTGCGCGCTTCTGCTCGCGATAAAGACCTCTCTAATACCACTTGATCTGGCGCACTATTAAGGCGCCCGCAAACGCTCGTCTGCACCGTTTTCGCTGCATTGACATGGTATTTAAGTGGTATTAGCTTGCGATCACTACCGGGCGACAACACTCCAATAACCGCATCGGAAACCGACACAATGAACCCCATCCTGGCCCTGCGCCCCGACGATAAACAATCGACGCCGCTGTACCTGCAACTGGCCCGCAACCTGGAAGCCGCGATTCATGCCGGCCAGTGGAAATCCGAGCAGGCATTGCCCTCGGAGCGCGCCCTCAGCGAGCAACTGAGCATTTCCCGGGTGACTGCCCGCAAGGCGCTGGAAGTGCTGTTCGAACAAGGCCTGATCCGTCGCAGCCAAGGCTCCGGAACCTTCATCACGCCGCGCCTGGAACAGCCGTTGTCGCGCCTCTCGGGCTTCAGCGAAATGCTCCGGCTCAAAGGGTTTGTGCCGACATCCCAATGGCTGGAGCGCGACATCACCCAGCCCACCCATGAAGAATTGATCCGCCTGGGCCTGTCGCCCAGCGACAAGGTCGCGCGCCTCAAGCGTTTACGTAAGGCCGACGACACGGTGATGGCGATTGAAATGACTGCCATGCCCGCCTCTGTCCTCCCGCACCCGCAGGCCATCGGCAATTCGCTCTACGAATACCTGGAAAGCATCGGCAAACCCATCGTGCGCGCCCTGCAACACATCCAGGCAATCAACGCCTCGGACGAGTTCGCGGCCCTGGTGGGCATCGCCCCCGGCACCGCCATGCTGCTGATGACGCGGGTGGGCTACACCGCCGACAACACCCCGATTGAAATCACCGACACCTACTGCCGCAACGACTACTACGACTTTGTCGCAGAACTGCGCCGCCACGACTATTCCGCTGAACTGCGAATTTAGAGAACTGCCCATGTCCGAAGACAACATCCTCACGCCCCACGGCTGGATTCGCGGCCGCCTGGTGCACCAGCACGGCAAGGTGACTGCCGTTGAAGGCAGCCCGTGCGACCCGGCTGACAACGACCTGCCCTACCTGCTGCCAGGCTTTATCGACCTGCACGTACACGGCGGTGGCGGCAAAGACATCATGGAAGGCAGCGACGCCTTTCAGACCATCACCCGCACCCACGTACGATTCGGTACCACCTCGCTGCTGGCCACCACCATGACCGCGCCGGTGGACGAAATTTCCCGCGTGCTCGGCGAGATCGGCACCTATTGCGAAAGCCGCCCCACCGGCACCGCCCGAGTGCTCGGCGTGCACCTGGAAGGCCCCTACATCAACCCCGGAAAACTCGGCGCGCAACCGAACTTCGCTCACACGGCGTTGATGGCCGAAGTCGAGGAATACCTGCGCCTGGCGCCGATCCGGGTGATCACCATTGCCCCGGAAATCGCCGGCCACGACGGCCTGATCCGCGCCCTCAGCGAACGCGGCGTGCGCATGCAGATCGGCCACACCCTGGGCAGCTATGAAGAAGGCGTCGCCGCCCTCGCCGCCGGTGCCACCAGCTTTACCCACTTGTACAACGCCATGAGCCCGCTGCATCACCGCGAGCCCGGCATCGTCGGCGCGGCCCTGGCCCATGCGAAATACGCCGAACTGATTCCCGACCTGCTGCACGTGCACCCCGGCGCCATGCGCGTGGCGCTGCGCTCGATCCCGTGCCTGTACTGCGTCACCGATTCCACCGCCGCCGCCGGCATGCCCGACGGCGAATACAAGCTGGGCAGCCACACCGTGACCAAATGCCTGGGCGGCGTACGCCTGGCCGATGGAACCCTGGCCGGCAGCACCCTGACCATGGACCAGGCGCTGCGCAACCTGGTGAAGATCGGCCTGCCCATCAGCGAAGCCTCACAACGGTTGTCGCAATTTCCTGCGGACTACCTGGGCCTGGAAGAGCGCGGCCGCCTGCATCCCGGCAGCTTTGCCGACTGCGTGCGCCTGGACCGCTCCCTGCACCTCACCGACGTAATGGTCGAAGGAGAAACCATTGACTTCAAAAATGCTTGAAGAGGCCCTGACCTCCTGCGAGGCCGTCGAGGCTCAACTGCAACGCCTGGACCCGCTGCTGGAGGAAGTCGCCGGCCGCCTGCGCCGCCAGCCGCCACAAGTGGCGATGACCATCGCCCGCGGCAGTTCGGACCACGCCGCCAGCTACTTCGCCTACCTGACCATGCAGCACCTGGGGATTCCGGTGGCGTCGTTGCCGATGTCGGTGGTGACCATGCTGCAATCGCCACTCAAGGTCAGCGGGCAAGTGGCGTTCGGTTTCTCCCAGTCGGGGCAAAGCCCGGACCTGGTCAACAGCCTGCGCCTGTTGCGCAAACGCGGCGCCTTGAGCATCTCGATGGTCAATGCCGAAGACTCACCGCTGGAAGCCGCCTGCGAATTCCACGTGCCGCTGTGCGCCGGGCCGGAACGCAGCGTCGCCGCCACCAAAAGCTTTATCGCCACCCTGAGCGCCAGCGCTCAATTGATTGGCCACTGGAATCAGGAAGACGAGTTGCTGCAAGCCTGTAAGGCATTGCCCGACGGTTTGCGGGTAGCCGCCAAGCAAGACTGGAGCGTGGCCATTGACGCCCTGCGCGATTGCCAACAACTCATGGTGATCGGCCGTGGCGCCGGTTTTGCCATCGCCCAGGAAGCCGCGCTCAAGCTCAAGGAAACCTCGGCGATCCAGGCCGAAGCCTTCAGCAGTGCCGAAGTGCGCCACGGCCCGATGGCCCTGATCGACGACAACTACCCGCTGCTGGTCTTCGCCCCCCGTGGCGCCGAACAAGCCGGCCTGCTGAGCCTGGCCGCCGACATGCGCCAGCGTGGCGCCCGCGTGCTGCTGGCCGCTCCCGACGACATCGCCGAACGCGACCTGACCCTGAGCCGCGCCGAACACCCGGCCCTGGACCCGATCCTGGCGATCCAGAGCTTCTACGTGATGGCCGCAGGTTTGGCCGAGGCCCGGGGCATGGACCCCGACCAGCCACGTCACTTGAGCAAAGTGACCCGCACCCACTGAGTCGATTGCAGCGTTTTCCTGATGAGTACCGTGCCCATGTCCAACAACAATAAAGACCTCACCCTCAGCGCTCCCCTCAGCGGGCCGGTGCTGACCCTGGGCAACGTTCCCGACGAAGTGTTCGCCAGTGGCGCCATGGGCGACGGCATTGCCATCGACCCGCTCAATGATTGCCTGCACGCGCCGTGCGATGGTGTGATCATCCATGTCGCCCGCACCGGGCATGCGCTGACCATTCGCGCCGACAACGGTGCCGAATTGCTGATGCATCTGGGCATCGACACGGTGGAACTGAATGGCGAAGGTTTTGCGCTGCTGGTCAAGCAAGGCGCGCGGGTCAGCAAGGGCCAGGCGCTGGTGCAGTTTGACCTGGACCTGATCGCGCGCCGGTGCAAAAGCCTGGTCAGCCTGATCATCCTGACCAACAGCGAGTTATTTGAGTTACGGCCGATCACCCTGAAGTCGGTGAAGGTCGGCGAGCCGCTGCTGCACGTGGTTGCGCGGCTGGCCGGGGCCGCGAAAGTGCTTGATGAGTCTGTCACTGAAGCCAGCGCGACCCTGCGCATCACCCATCGCGGCGGCCTGCATGCACGCCCTGCAGCCTTGGTGCGCAAGACGGCGCAGGCATTCAGCAGCCAGTCACAGGTGCATTTCGCCGGCAAGACAGCGTCGTGCGACAGCTTGATCGGCTTGATGGGCCTCGGGATTGGCGAGCAGGACGAGGTGCAGGTCACCTGTCGCGGCAAGGATTGTGAAGCGGCGCTGCAAGCCCTGATTGCCGCGCTGTCGGTGGCAGTTGGCGAAGAACATCACGCGCCAGTGGTCATTGCCCCGCGCCTTGCAAATACCGAAGCCGGTGTACTGCAAGGCGTGTGCGCCGCGCCCGGCCTGGTCTGTGGCCCGCTGTTCCGCCTGAACGGAATCGAGCTGCCGGCAGACCCGGGCAGCAACGTCCCGGATGAACAACTGCAGCACCTGGACAGTGCCCTGGAACAGGTGCGCGGCGAAATCCGCCACACCCTGGACCAGGCCCGCCAGCGCAAGGATGTGGAGGAAGAAGAGATCTTCGCCGCCCACCTCGCCCTGCTGGAAGACCCGACACTGCTGGAAGCCGCCACCACTGCTATCGAACACGGCAGTGCTGCCACTCACGCCTGGCGCGATGCGATCCAGGCCCAGTGCGCGGTGCTGCTGGCCCTGGGCAAACCGCTGTTCGCCGAGCGTGCCAACGACCTGCGGGACTTGCAGCAACGTGTGCTGCGGGCGCTGTTGGGCGAGGCCTGGAATTTTGATTTGCCGGCCGGCGCGATCGTGTCCGCCCATGAGTTGACCCCGTCGGATCTGCTGCAACTGAGCAAACAACACGCCGTCGGCATCTGTATGGCCGAGGGCGGCGCGACCTCCCATGTGGCGATTCTGGCGCGGGGTAAAGGCTTGCCGTGTGTGGTTGCGCTGGGCACTGAATTGCTCGACGTGCCCCAAGGCCAGCGGGTGGTGCTGGATGCCGCCAACGGTCGGTTGGAGCTGACGCCGGATGATGCGCGCCACACCCAGGTTCACCAATTGCGCGACGCACAAAAACTGCGGCGCCAGCAGCAACACACCGAGGCTCAAGGTTCAGCCAGTACTCAAGATGGCGTGCGTATAGAAGTGGCGGCGAATGTCGCCTCCAGCACCGAAGCCCAGTTGGCCTTTGAGAACGGCGCCGACGGCGTCGGCCTGCTGCGCACCGAGTTTCTCTTCGTCGACCGCCGCACCGCGCCCGATGAACAGGAGCAGCGCCAGGCCTATCAAGCCGTGCTGGATGCCATGGGCGACAAGTCCGTGATCATCCGCACCATCGACGTCGGCGGCGACAAGCAACTGGACTACCTGCCGCTGCCGTTCGAGACCAATCCGGTGCTGGGCCTGCGGGGCATTCGCATGGCCCAGGTGCGCCCGGAACTGCTGGACCAGCAACTGCGTGCCCTGCTGCAAGTCTCGCCGCTGGAACGCTGCCGGATCCTGCTGCCGATGGTCAGCGAAGTCGACGAACTGCTACAGATCCGCCAGCGCCTCGATGAGTTGTGCACCGAGCTGGAACTGACCCAACGCCCCGAGCTGGGCGTGATGATCGAAGTGCCCGCCGCCGCGCTGATGGCCGAACAACTGGCCGAGCACGCGGACTTCTTGTCCATCGGCACCAACGACCTGTCCCAGTACACCCTGGCCATGGACCGCGACCACGCCGGCCTCGCCGCCCGGGTCGACGCCCTGCACCCGGCGCTGCTGCGGCTGATCGCCCAGACCTGCAGCGGCGCCGCCAAACATGGGCGCTGGGTGGGTGTGTGCGGTGCGCTGGCGTCCGACCCGCTGGCCACGCCGGTGCTGATCGGCCTGGGCATCAGCGAGCTGTCCGTGAGCCCGCCGCAAATCGGAGAAATCAAGGACCGTGTCCGCCACCTGGACGCAGCCCAATGCCGGCAACTGAGCCAAGGCCTGCTTAACCTGAGCAGCGCCAAAGCCGTTCGCCAAGCCTGTCAACACCACTGGCCGCTGAGCTGAAAACAACAAGAATAGGGAGACACGCCGTGTACCAATATTTTATCGAAGGGCTGCAACGCCTGGGCCGTGCGCTGATGCTGCCGATCGCGATTTTGCCGATCGCCGGCCTGCTGCTGCGACTGGGCGACACCGACCTGCTGAACATCGCGGTGATGCACGACGCCGGGCAGGCGATCTTCGCCAACCTGGCGCTGATCTTCGCCATCGGGATTGCCGTGGGTTTTGCCCGCGACAACAACGGCACGGCGGGCCTGGCGGGGGCCATTGGTTACCTGGTGATGGTCTCCACCCTCAAGGTGATGGACGCCAGCATCAACATGGGCATGCTCGCGGGCATCGCCAGCGGCTTGATGGCGGGTGCGCTGTATAACCGCTTCAAGGACATCAAGCTGCCGGAGTACCTCGCATTCTTTGGCGGGCGACGGTTTGTGCCGATCGTCACCGGGTTTTCGGCGGTGGCGCTGGGGGTGATCTTTGGTTTGATCTGGCCACCCGTGCAGCAAGGCATCAACAGCTTCGGTGTGTTGCTGATGGAAAGTGGCAGCTTTGGTGCGTTCGTGTTTGGGGTGTTCAACCGCCTGCTGATCGTCACTGGCTTGCACCATATCCTCAACAACATGGCGTGGTTTGTGTTCGGCACCTTTACCGACCCGACCACGGGCGCGGTGGTGACGGGCGACCTGACCCGCTACTTTGCCGGCGACCCGAAAGGCGGCCAGTTCATGACCGGGATGTTCCCGGTGATGCTGTTCGGCCTGCCGGCGGCGTGCCTGGCGATGTACCGCAATGCCCTGCCGGAACGGCGCAAGATCATGGGCGGGATTTTCCTGTCCATGGCGCTGACCTCGTTCCTGACCGGGGTGACCGAGCCGATCGAATTCGCCTTCATGTTCCTCGCGCCGTTCCTGTACCTGGTGCATGCGCTGCTCACCGGGTTGTCGATGGCGATCACCAACATGCTCAACATCCACCTGGGCTTTACCTTCTCCGGCGGGTTTATCGACATGGTGCTGGGTTGGGGCAAGTCCACCAACGGCTGGCTGGTATTCCCGGTTGGGCTGGCGTATGCGGTGATCTACTACAGCGTGTTCAATTACTGCATTCGCCGGTTCAACTTGAAGACGCCGGGGCGTGAGGATATTCAGGTGGTGCAGGCTGAGGCCATGACTGATAACCAACGGGCCGGGGCTTACATTCGTGCGCTGGGTGGTGCGGAGAATTTGCTGAGTGTGGGGGCTTGCACGACGCGCCTGCGGTTGGACATGGTGGATCGCAACAAGGCGGTGGATGCCGAGCTGAAAGCGCTGGGTGCCATGGCGGTGGTTCGGCCGGGGAATGGCGGGAGTTTGCAGGTGGTGGTCGGGCCGATGGCGGACAGCATTGCCGATGAGATTCGGTTGGCCATGCCTTCGTACGTTGGGGTAACGCCGATCGTTGCTGCGCCGGTTGAGAAGAGCACGCCGGTGAATGTGCACGAGGCCGAGAAATGGCTGAGTGCGCTGGGCGGTCGGGGCAATGTGCTGCAACTGGACGCGGTGGCGATGACGCGGCTGCGGGTGGAGTTGGGGGATGGTTCGGCGTTGTCCGAGTCCCAACTTACTGCACTGGGTTGCCAGGGTGTGAGCCAGCTTGAGAGCGGCGTTTGGCACTTGTTGATTGGTGACAAGGCGTCAGGCTTGGGTGAGGCGCTGGAGCGGTTGGTCAGTGGCCGCGAAGCCGTAACCGGCGCCTGACAACATTGTGGCGAGGGAGCTTGCTCCCGTTGGGCTGCGCAGCAGCCCCAATAAGAGCGCCGCATTTTTTCAGGTAGAACTCTGTGGAAGGTTTTGGGGCCGCTTCGCGCCCCAGCGGGAGCAAGCTCCCTCG